>JAKPJZ010000089.1 GCA_029553955.1 Chloroflexota bacterium | reverse complement strand
TGCGGGTCATAGTGGTAGTAGACCGGCTGCGACAGCGCCCGCAGCGTGCGCTCCGTCGCCTCGACCGGCCCCGCCGACATGGTAAAGTGGGCCTTGCGTCGCGTGTCCATAGGTGCCTCCTGTGGGTTGGTCCTCCGGCTCGCAGCCGGGCGGGCAGAGTATACACCAGAAGGGCGAGGAGTGCACAGGCGGCGGGTGCATCCGGGCATGTCCCAGAATCGTCTGTGTATTTCAGGCCCGAATGATGCGTATGGTCTCGGCGTCTGCCGCCCACGCCCTCCCGTGGTAAGCCTCGGGCTACAGAAACAAAGCCCCTATGGGGCTGGTGTCGCCCCTGAACACCGATCTCGGGAGACACGCGCCCGCAGCGGCAAGCAGCCGAGGTCAAGCGTAGACGATTCGAAGCGCACGAGCCCGCAGGGCTTTGTCTCTGTAGCCCGAGGCTTACCACGGGAGGGCGGGGTGGCGTGCGCTGGGAAGGCGGGCGATCCGGGTACAGCGCTTCGCATAGCCGGAACGGGGCCTTTTGGGGGGTCTTGTTGGCGGGTTGGCCAGAGCCGGGGCCGCCCGCGGGCGGCCACGGCTCTGGCCAACCCGCCAAAAAGACCCCTTCCGGGCCAGGGCCGGGCGCACGAGGGCATGTGCCTGCCTAGGTTTGCCCGCGCCCAAGGGGAGGCTGCGGAGCGTGTCAGCCGGCAGCTACCCGGATGGCCAGCAGTGGCAGCGCCAAGTACGGTTGTAGTACTACTCGGGTTCGGCGGACTCGGATACTCGCAATGACAGTCTGAACGGCTACATATACATGCCCTGTGGGTCGATCTCCTGGCGGATCAGGCGCACCTGCTCTGCAGTGGGCGGTTCGGTGGTGGGCAGGTCGCTCGGCACAATCGGCCGGAAGCCCAGGTTCGCCAGCACGTCGTCGAGCGTGATGCCGGGGTGGATCGACTCCAGCCGCATGCGCTTGCTTTCTGGGTCAAAGCCAAAGATCGCCTTGTCGGTGATGACGCGCCGGGGCCCGCCGGCCAGCCCGGCATCGCGCCAGCTCTTTTCTCCGCTGAGGTAGCCGGGGCTGGTGATGTACGAGATGACCTCTTTGAGCTTGCGCGCCTCGTGGCGGATGATGATGATGGTTTCGCGGGCCAGCGAGGCGATGTCGTTGGCGCCGCCCGAGCCGACAAAGTGGCGGAACGCGCCCTTGGGGTCGCCCAGCAGGGTGGTGTTGACGTTCCCATAGGCATCGATTTCCAGGCCGCCCAGGAAGCCAACGTCGACCAGCCCGCGGTGCAGCACCGTGCCCAGCATGTCGGCAAAGGTGCTCAGCATCGTCGCCCGGTGCCACACGCGTGGGTCGGCCAGGCCGACGCCGGGCGCCACCGGCTCGGGGTCCACCACACCCAGCTCAAAGAGGATGGTCATGTGCGGGGCATGGGTGCGCTTGGCCAGGAACGCGGCCACGACCGGCAAGCCAAGCCCCACGGCGACGATCTGCCCGTCCTTCAGCTCGCGGGCCCCCGCGACGGCCATCAGTTCAGAGAGCGTATACTCTACGCTGTCAGTCATACTCTGCGCTGCTCCTCAGTAGCCCAACACGGGGTCGGCGGTCAGGCGGTTCAGGCGCTGGGCGCCACCGATGTGCGCCAGGTACTCCCAGTGGTCGCGCACGCCGTAGACGTACTCTTCGAGGTAGGCCCGCAGCCCGGCCGGCGTCTTGGCCGCCTCCGCGTAGCGGCGGATTTCGTCGGCATCATAGTCGTAGGCCCGGTAGACCGAGGCCGGGTGGGCGCTGAACGGCAGTTGCACGACGTGAGACACGCGAAAGCCCGGGATGACCGTCTGTTCGGGCTGCTGGCGGATGATTTCGCTGGGCACGAGGCGCTCGGTGATGACGATGGCCCGCTTGGCCGCCCGTACTTGCTCGCCGTTGTCCCAGCGGGGGCCATAGATCCAGGCGTTACCTTCGGCATCGGCAATCTGCACCTGCACCACGGCCACGTCGGGCGCCAGGGGCCTGAGCACCAGGCAGTCTTCGCCCGTAAAGGGGTCGATGATCTCTGCATGGTCGGCGGGTGCCGTCTCGGCCAGCCGCTCCAAGATATCGGAGCCGCGCAGGGAGCGGATGGGGATGAAGGGCAGGCCCATCGCGGCCGCCTGGTAGCGGAAGACCATCGACAGGCTGCTGTACTCTTCCACCTTGAGCGAGCCATCTTCGATGCGGCGGTTGATGCAGGCCAGCCGGCCAAAGCGGTCGAGCGAGCCGCCACCATAGATGAGATGGTCGGCCACGCCGGCACCCACCAGCAGGTCGCCGTCCATCGCGCCCACGCACTGAGAGAGCGTCAGGCCCCGCAGGCCCTGGCGGATCACCTCGCGGGCGAACGCCATGGTGCAACGGGTGATGGCAAAACCCGAGAGGGCCACGTGTGAGCCGGATGGGATCGAGGCCACCGCTGCCGAGAGGTCACAGACCTTCACTACGCGCCTCCGCCCAGGTGTGGGCGCTGGTCAAAGACGACCAGCAAAAGCTCACAGCCGCCGTCGGCAAGCTTGATCTCGGCCAGCTCCACCGGGCGGTTGAGCCGCTGCTCCAGGCTCAGCGCCACGATGTTGGCCGGCACGCAGGCCAAGGGCTCGCTGCCCAACGCAGCCACCTGGTCTTCGAGGCTGCGATGCAGGCAGCCCTGCACCCGCAGCCGCAGCAGGCGCCCATCTTCGGAGGCCGACAGGGAGCCGATGATCCCCTCGTCTTGCAGGATGCGGCCGACCTCCTGCACAATCGAGGCCACCTCCGTGCCCTCGATGCGCCCCAGGCAGCGCTCTTGGAAGTAGGCGCGCCCGACCGTGGTCATGCGGAAACGGGCGCCTTTGCCGCGCTCGTCCCAAAAGGCCTTCTGCAGGTCAAAAGCGATGCTGTTGGCATAGTCTAGAGGTACTGTTCGCTCGCTCATTGCTTCGCCTCGTAGTAGGGAGCCCCCCACTGCTCCGAGTAGACCAGTTCGTGGAGCGGAATGCGCGGTCGGGGGCGGTGTGGGCGCGTGGGGTACCCCAGGGAGATGGCGCTCACGACCTTGTAGCCGGCGGGCACGCCGAGCAACTGCTGCATGCGCTCTTCGTCGCGCACGTCGATGCAGGGTGCGATCACCCAGCAGGCGCCGAGCCCCAAAGCCGTGATCATCAGCAGCATGTTCTCGATCGCGGCCGAGGTGTCGTAGGGCATGTCCCACACGTCCTTCTTGCCGCAGACCATGATGATGATCGGGGCATCGCCGACAAAGGCCGACACCTGCCCCGAGGTCAGCTTTTCGAAGGCGGCCTTCTTTTTGGCTTCATCTTGGAGGGAGGAGAAACGGGCCTGCATCTTTTTGGTGACAAATTCGGCGGTGAAGCGGCGCCCGCTGCCGCCGCCGGCGATGGTGGCGATGGCCTGGCGCATGTCAGGATCTTTGATAATGACAAACCGCCAGGGCTGCGCGTTCTCTCCCGAGGGGGCCTGGCGGGCCGCTTCGAGAATGGCCTGCAGGTCCTCTTCGCTTACCGGCTCGTCGGTGAACTCGCGGATGCTGCGCCGGTCGAGGATGACCTTCATGGTCGCCTCCGCGAGCGAAAACATCTCCGTCATCTTGGCCTCCGGTACCTTATGAACAGGGGTGCTATGGCAAGCGGCAGTGGGGCTGGGGTCTCGCTACATGAGACGGTATCTCATGTGTTGGTACCGCCAGCATATCACACTTTGGGGTGTTTGTCAAGACCCCAGCTTGAGGTCTGTTTGGGGAATTGACAAACGCGAGAATCTGCGCTATAGTAGTAGTGAGACACGGTTTCATACTTTGAGACGCTGCGCCTGCCCGTTGCCTTCCCGATCTGGCGCAGGTTTTTGTTGGCCAGGTGAGTGAGACAGCGTCTTGTCTGGCGCGACGCACCGCCTGGGCCGTCAGGAGAATCCCCAGGGCATGGGCAACCCCACACGCGCCGTGACACGTGCACTCGATATCCTGCTCTGCTTCAGCGAGGAAGAGCCGGAGCTGGGCCTGACCGCAATCGCTGCCCGCCTGGGCTTGCACAAGAGCACCGTGCACCGCCTCCTGGCCACCCTGCAGGCCGAGCGCTTTGTGCAGCGCGACCCGGTGACGAACAGCTATCGCCTTGGCACGCGCCTCCTCGAGCTGGCGGCCCTGGTGCCGAAGCAGAGTGACCTGGCGCGCCGCGCCTGGCCCCACCTGACCCGCCTGGTGCAACAATACCGGGAGACGGCCGACCTGGCCGTCTTCGACGGCGAAAGCATGGTCTACCTCGAGGTCATCCAGTGCTCGCGGCCGGTGCGGCTCGCTGTCGCCCCGGGCCGTAGCCTATCGCTCCACAGCACAGCCAGTGGCAAGGCTTGCCTCGCCTACCTGCCCGAGGCGCAGGCGCGGCGCCTCGTTGCCGCCGACCTGGCCCGCTACACCAAGCGCACGCTGACCGACGAGGGCGCGCTCTGGCGCGACCTGGAGCTCACCAGGCAGCGCGGCTTTGCCATTGCCTTTGAGGAACAAGAGGAAGGGATCAACGCCGTAGCCGCGCCAGTGCTCGACCGCGCCGGCCACCCGATGGCGGCCATCGCCCTGGCCGGGCCAGCTTTCCGCCTGCCCCTCGAGTGCCTGCTCGAAATGGCGCCTGCCGTGCGGGCCGCGGCCGACGCGATCGCGGCCGAGGTCGGCACGAACGATATCTTCCCAGCCATGCCGGATGGCCTGGGACAGCAACCTGAGCGCGAGAAGGGAGAGTGACCACGTTGGACAAACTGCCGTTCGTCAACGCATCGGAAGTGGCGGGGGAGGAAAGGATCCCCAAGCGCGTCTCCAAGCTGCTCCTGAGCCCCAAGAACATGGGCACCAAGGGCGCCTCCATGGGCCTGAACGTGACCGCCGTGGGCAGCATGATCCCCGACCACGTCCATGAGGACTCGGAGGAGCTGATGTTCATCATCAGCGGCCGCGCCAAGCTGGTGATCGAGGGCATGGGCGAGTGGGAGATTGGCCCCGACACGGCCATCTACTCGCCGCTGGGCAAGAAGCACCGCCTGGAGAACATCGGCGACGAGCCGCTCAAGCTGGTGTGGTGCTACACACCGCCACTGCCGTCGCACCACTAGTCAGTTCCACAACGACACTCCGCCCGGCGGCGTAGGAGCCGCCCCTGCGTGCATGTGTGCACGTAACACCATGTGAGACCTCAAAGGAGGACAGTGATGTTCGAGGAGACCCGCAAGTACATGAAGAAGCTCGGCCTGCCGGAGGGCGATCTCTACGATCTGCCCACCTCGAGCCAGCGCTTTGGCGATGGCACCCACTTCCGCATCGAGGTACCGACGATCAACTCGGCCGAGGCGGTGGGCGCGCTGCTGGATACGGCCGACAAGAACGGCATCACCATCAACCGCATCACCGAGACCTACGGCATGTTCCGCCACACCCGCCAGGAGATCAAGGAGTACTGCCGCTTGTGCCACGACTATGGCTGCGAGCTCCTGATGTCGGTGGGCCCGCGCGCCACCTACGATACCGGCGCCACCGTCCTCTCGCCGCAGGGCATACGCATCAGCTACCGCCTGCGCGGCATGGAGCAGCTCCTCCGCGCCATCGAGGATGTCAAGCGCGGCATCGAGCTGGGCGTGCGCGGCTTTTTGATCTATGACGAGGGCATGCTGTGGGTGGTGGGCCAGATGCGCAAGGATGGCGAGCTGCCCAAGGGCATTGTCTTCAAGACTTCGGCCCACCTCGGCCAGTGCAACCCGGCATCGTTCAAGCTGCTGGAGAGCCTGGGGGCCGACAGCATCAACCCGGTCCGCGACCTGGCGGTCGGCATGCATGCCGCGCTGCGCGCCGCGGTCAAGGCACACCTCGATATCCACACCGACAACCCGCCGGCCTCGGGCGGCTTTATCCGCGTGTACGAGGCCGCCGACATCGTGCGCGTGGCGGCGCCCGTGCACCTGAAGACCGGCAACTCGGTGGTCGGCGCCCACGGCCAGATTACCTCCGCGTCGGATGGCCGCAAGATGGCCGACCAGGCCTCCATCGTCGTGGAGATGGTCAACAAGTACTACCCCGAGGCCAAGCAGACCCAGCGCGGCTCCTCGGACCTGATGGTTCCCGTCATCTAGTAAGCTACCGTACCGTAGGCGCGGCATGTGGCCGCGGAGCCCTTCTACGCGGCACGATGCCGCGCCTACGGTGCGACGTCATGTGCTTTGCACAGGGTGCGCTGAACCCTGGGCCCGGCACAGAACCTTGGCCCGTCATTGCGAGGAGGCGGCCGCCGACGACGACGAAGCAGTCTCCAATGCGCGACATGGAGATGGCTTCGCTGCGGCTGCTCATGACGTAGGCCACCGGACCGTAGGCGCGGCATGTTGCCGCGGAGCCCTTCTACGCGGCAACATGCCGCGGCTACAGTACGACGTCATGCGCTTTGCACGGGGTTCGGCAAACCCTGGCGCATTCGCAATCACAGACTGACAGTTGCGTGGGAGCACAACGCCCGGCCATGGCCAGGATAGAACAGGAGCAATCACAGTGAGCACGTGGCAATTGCCACCGCAGGGCGGCCACATGGACCTGGCGGACCAAGTCTACCTGCAGAACATGACGATGGCCCAGGTCAATGAGCGGCTGCAGACGAACGATGTCATTATCGTCCCGGTCGGCAGCACCGAATGTCACGGGGCCGGCCAACCCCTCGGCGAAGACACCTTCCTCGTGACCCGCATGGCCGAGGCGGTCGCCATGCGCACCGGCTGCACGGTGGCCCAGCCGGTCTGGTACGGCTCGCACCCCTATCCGCACCTCGGCATGCCGGGCACGGTCGTGATCCCCGAAGAGAGCTTTCTGGCCTACCTGCGGGGCATCATCGCGGGGCTGTGGAACATGGGGTTTCGCAAGCAGATCCTGCTCAACGGCCACGGCCAGGAAGAAGTGATCCCGCTGGCCTTGCACCAGTTCGCCAAAAAGTACCAGGTGCCGGCGGTGCTCGTCTCGCTGCACTGGCCCACCGTCATCCACGACTATCTCAAAGACAAGGCGCATGGCGGCCCGTTCGAGACCCCCTTCCAGCACGCCTGCGAGGTCGAGGCCTCCTACTCTTTGGCGCTCTTCCCCGAAATGATGCAGATGGACCGCGTGGTCGACAACAAGCCGGCGGGGTTCATGCCGGCGGGCCACGTCGACAAGGGCGGCGAGGTGTACCATGCCCCGATCAAGGGGCACGAGCAGGTCGGCTTTGGCGGCATCGAGGTGATCGTCTACCCGGAGGGCGTGATCGGCCGGCCGTCGCTGGCCAGCGCCGACAAGGCCATCCCGGGCCTGGAGGTGCTGCTCGACTATATGGTGAAGCTGATCGGCGACATCTTGCAGCGCTTCCCGCCCGGCGTCCTGCCGCCCACCGACAAGGTCACCATGCGCGGCGAAGACGAGATCGAGGCGCTGCTGAAAGGTCCGTTGAACGGCGGCAAGCATCTCTACACCGTCGCCTACCCGCCATGAGCTGTCATTGTAGAAGAGTTGCGCGGCACGATGCCGCGGCTACAGTGCGACGTCATCCGCCTGGCACAGGGTTCGCCGAACCCTGGGGTACTGCTGAGAGACTTCCCGTTCGTCATTGCGAGGAGGCGGCCGCAGCCGCCGACGAAGCAATCTCCACGTCGGACATGGAGATTGCTTCGTCGGCTGCGGCCTCCTCGCAATGACAGCAGTAGTTTCTGTGCTCGCACATGCCGCACGGCGGCATGGGATACTCGCAATGACAGTTTGAATAGCTACTGATTGGGAGGGTACCGACACATGAAGATACTCCGCGCAGATATGGCCCGCCGGCAGGTCGCCTGGGAGCCGGTCCCGCCCGAGTATGAGCGGGTGGGCGGCCGGGCGCTGATCGTCCGTGTGCTGCTGCGAGAGGTGCCCCCGACCTGCGACCCCCTGGGGCCGGCGAACAAGCTCATCCTCGCCCCGGGGCTGCTGGGCGGCACCACGGCCACCAGCAGTGGGCGCCTGTCGGCCGGCGGCAAAAGCCCGCTCACCGGCGGCGCCAAGGAGGCGAATGCCGGCGGCAACGCGGGCGCTGACCTGGGCCGGCTGGGCATTCGGGGTGTGATCGTGGAGGGCCAGGCGGCGCCTGGTGAGCTCTACGTGCTGCACATCGCGCCCGGCCGGGCCGAGCTGGTGCCCGCCCCCGAGCTGCGCGGCCTGGGGACCTACGCCACGGCCGAGGCGCTGAAGGAGCGCTGGGGCGCCAATTGTACGGTGATCTCCATCGGGCCGGCCGGCGAGCGGCGCCTGACGGCCGCCAGCATCGCGGTGACCGGCGAAGGCCGCCAGAACAGCCGCCACGCCGCCCGCGGCGGCCTGGGCGCGCTCATGGGCTCCAAGGGCCTCAAGGCCGTCGTCCTCGATGCGCGCGGCAGTTCGCTCGTGCCCCTGGCCGACCCCGAGCTCTTCCGCCGCGCCGCCAAGCGCTTTGCCCAAGAGCTGATCGAGAGCCCCAAGACCGGCAAAAAGGGCTCGAGCCACCTGTACGGCACCGCGGCGATCGTCGCTGCCGTCAACGAGCTCGGCTGCCTCCCCACGCGCAACTTTAGCGAGGGCCGCTTCGAGCATGCCGAGCGCTTGCGGGGCGAGACGAACCGCGAGCTCACCCTGAGCCGGGGCGGCGAGATGGGCACGCGCTGCATGCCCGGCTGTGTCATCGCCTGCAGCAACGTGTTTGTGGACCCGGCCGGCAAGCCGGTTGTCGCCACGATCCAGTACGAGACCATCGGCCTCCTTGGCTCGAACTTGGGCCTGGGCACGCTCGATGAGGTGGCCGAGCTGAACTACCTGTGTAACGACCTGGGCCTCGATACTATCGAAGCGGGCGCTGCTCTGGGTGTGGCCGCCGAGGCCGGGCTGGCCACGTTCGGCGACAAGGGCAGCTTTGTCGCCCTGCTCGACGAGATCGCGCGCGGCACGGTCTTGGGCCGCGTGCTGGGGCAGGGCGCGACGGTGACAGGGCGAGTCCTCGGCATCAGCCGGGTGCCGGCCGTCAAGGGGCAGGCCATGCCGGCCTATGACCCGCGCGCGCTCAAGGGCAACGGCGTGACCTACGCCATCTCGCCCATGGGCGCCGATCACACGGCGGGCAACGCCTTTGGCTCCCGCGGCGAGGTCGGACCCCTGGCCGTGGAGGGCCACCCCGCCCTCACACGCAAGCTCCAGCTTGGCGGCGCCATGCTCGACTCGACCGGGCTGTGCCTCTTCTCCCGGCCGCCGCTGTTGGCTGACCCGCAGTTGACCGTCGACCTGCTGAACGGCCGCTACGGCTGGGGGTGGACGGTGGCCGACCTGGATCAGTTCAACCGCCAGGTCCTGCGTGATGAGCTCGAGTTCAACCGCCGCGCCGGCCTCACCGCGGCCGACGATCGCCTGCCCGAGTACATGATGTGCGAGCCGCTGCCGCCCCACAACACGGTCTTTGACGTTCCAGAGAGCGAGCTGGACAAGGCTCTGGCCGAGCTGTGAGCGGATATGGTCGAGGTGCACATCTTTGGCGCGCTCTGGCCCGCTGTCGCGCCCGACCAGGAGGTTGACCTGGGCGGGCGCGAGGTCAGCGTGCGCGATCTCATCGCGCGCCTTGGGGTCGACCCCGAGCAGACCGGTATCGTGACCATCGACGGCCGCCAGTGCCGGCTCGACGATGTGGTGCCGCCGGCCTGCCGCCTGTGCGTCTTTCCGCCGCTTTCTGGCGGCTAGAGGAGCGTGTTATGGCCGAAGCAACGGATATCCAGAGGATAGCACCAGCGACGCTCACGGCGGCCTGCGAGCACCTGCTACAGCGGGTGGGCGTGCCCGCCGACCAGGCCGCGCTGACAGCCGGCGTATGCGTGCAGGCCGACCTGCGCGGCGTAGAGTCGCATGGCGTGCTGCGCCTGCCGGCCTACGTCCACAAGGTGAAGGCCGGCCTGATGGCCGCCGACACCCAGGTAGAGATGGTGCGCGACCAGGGCGCCATGGCGCTGCTCGACGGCCAGGGGGGCTTTGGGCAGGTCGCCGCCACCGAGGGCATGCGGCTGGCCCTGCGCAAGGCACGGGAATGCGGCCTCGCGGCCGTCGGCGTGCGCAACGCCAATCACTTTGGCATCGCAGCGTGCTATGCCATGATGGCCCTCGACGAGGGGATGATCGGCATCGTCGTCTCCAATGCGGCTCCCTCCATGGCCCCCTGGGGCGGGGTGGAGGCGATCTTGGGCTCGAACCCCCTGTGTGTGGCCATCCCAACCGGCACCGAGACGCCCATCGTGCTCGACATGGCGACGACCCTCGTGGCCCGCGGCAAAATCCGCCTGGCCGCCGAAAAGGGAGACAGCATCCCCCTCACCTGGGCGCTCGATGCCCTGGGCCAGCCTACCGCCGACCCACGGGCGGCCCTCGCGGGCACCCTACTGCCCATCGGCGGCCCGAAGGGCTATGGCCTGTCGTTGGTGCACGATGTGCTGGCCGGCGTGATGACCGGCTCGCCCTTCGGCAGCCGGATTCCCTCCGTCCACGACCTGACCCGGCCCTCGGCCGTGGGGTTCTACCTCCAGGCCATCAACATCCAAGCCTTCCAGCCGCTCAGCGACTTTTACCGGCAGATCCAGCAACTGATCGGGGAAGTCAGGGGCGCCAAGCGGGCCGTGGGCGTCGGCAAGATCTACCTGCCCGGCGAGCCGGAGCTCGAGCGGGTGAAGGATCGCATGGCCAACGGCATCCCGGTGCCCCCGGCCCTGCTGAACGGCCTGCGCGAGCTGGCGGCCGAGCTGCAGGTTACCCTGCCTTTCTGAAACAGCCTGAGGAGATGCAACCATGTTGAGCAAGGAAGAACTGCTGGCCCGCGCCAAAAAGCCCTCGGACGATGCCATGCGCCTGCACCCCTTCTTCAGGGGCAAGGTGCAGACGGCGCCCAAGTGCGTCATCCGCGATTTTTCGGACTTTTCCATCTGGTACACGCCGGGGGTGGCGGCGCCCTGCAAGGCC
>JAKPJZ010000222.1 GCA_029553955.1 Chloroflexota bacterium | reverse complement strand
TTGCCGCGGATATCGTCTCTGCTCTGTCTACATATATGAAGAACCCCTCTGTGACTGTGAATGTGGCGCAGTACCGAAAGACCCGTGTGGTCGTTCTGGGTCAGGTCGCGCGCCCCGGGGTTTATGAGCTCCCGGGCGATGCGGGCGCTATTGCCGCCATTGCCACCGCCGGCGGCCTGACGGACATGGCCGACGTGGCCGGCATAACCCTTGCCTTTGCGTCCGGCGAGGCGGCCTGCGTGGACTATGAGTCTGCCCTGACCGATCCTGCCGCCGACGTCATGCTGCAAAGCGGAGCCGTCATATACGTCCCCCGCGCATACCGCCAGGTGCTGGTGATGGGGGATGTGGAGCGGCCTGGTTCTTACCCGGCTATGGGCGGCGCGGGAAGCAGGATGACTGTGCTCGATGCCATAGCTGCCGCGGGCGGAGTCCGGGGCGATGCGCGCAAAGCCGCAGTAGTGTGGAACGGCGTGCGCGATGGAGTTGCGGGCAGCGCGGAGGCCGGCCTGGGCAGCTTGATCGACGCTCCCGAGTCTGATGCGAACATTGCGCTGGAGCCGGGAGACGTGCTCCTTGTGGCCGAGGGGCCTGAGGACTACGTGTCCGTAGTGGGCGAGGTGGCGAGGCCCGGGGTGTACCCCTTGCAGCGCGGCGCCACCATTCTCGATGTGATCGCCGCCGCCGGAGGCCCGACCGCGAGGGCTGATCTGGGCCGCGTCCGGGTCTACCAGGGGTCCGACGTCCAGGGCGCGTCCACATTCGCCATTGCCTCCGACAGGCTGCTCTTCGAAGGAGATATCAAAGCGAACCCCGAGGCCCGTGCGGGGCAGCTCATAGTCGTGCCGTCCGGCGCCGTCAAGGTACATGTCACTGGGTCGGTGGTTCGTCCGGGCCCTGTGGACCTTATGCACGGCGCCACACTGGCTGAGGCCGTGGCCGCAGCAGGCGGCCTGAAGCCCGACGCCGATGGGCAACATGCGGTGCTCACCCGGCCAGACGGGCAGGGCGTATCGGCGAGCGAGATAGACATTGAATCATTCTTCGCCGGCGGCGCGCAGGGGGCGGCCCCCGCTGCGCAAGACGGCGACTCCATATTCATCCCCGCACTTGACCACCGGGTGCTGGTCATGGGCGAGGTGGCCCGACCGGGTGCGTACAAGCTCCTGCGCGGGGCGAAGCTCGCGGACGCGGTGGCTGCCGCGGGCGGTCTCACCGCCCGGGCATCGCTGGAAAACGTGACGATCTACGCGGGCGGAGACGCTTCCGCCGCCATGGGCTGCCCGATCGGGCAGGGCAAGGCGAT
>JAKPJZ010000185.1 GCA_029553955.1 Chloroflexota bacterium | reverse complement strand
GGGGTTGGCGCAGCGCCTCGAATTGCCTGATGCCGCGGCGACTGCGAGGCCGGCGCCGCCCCTGCGGCCCGTGCCGCGACAGGGCGAGCTGCCGCTGTCGTTCGCCCAGCAGCGGCTGTGGTTCCTCGACCAGCTCGAGCCGGGCAGCGCTGCCTACAACGTGCCCGAGGCGGTGCGCCTCTCTGGCCCGCTCGACGTGGCGGCCCTCGAGCGCTGCCTCAATGAAGTCGTGCGGCGCCACGAGGTGTTGCGCACCGTGGTGGCCACAGCCGACGGGCGGCCGTACCAGGAAATCGCGCCCGACCTGCGCGTGGACCTGGCGCTCAGCGACCTCACGGGGCTGCCGGAGGCCGGGCGCGAGGCTGAGGCGCTGCGCCTGGCCGGCGAGGAAGCTGCGCGGCCCTTCGACCTGGCGCATGGCCCGCTCATGCGTGCGCGCCTGCTGCGGCTGGCTGCCGACGAGCATGTCGTGCTGCTGACCCTGCACCACATCGTCTGCGACGAGTGGTCGAGCAGCATCCTCGTCGAAGAGGTGGCGGCGCTGTACGCGGCGTCGGCTGCGGGGCAGGCCGCGCCGCTGGCCGAGCTGCCCATCCAGTACGCCGATTATGCCTGCTGGCAGCGCTCGTGGCTACAGGGCGAGGTGCTTGACGAGCAGTTGACATATTGGAAACAGCAACTGGCCGGCGCTCCCGAGCTGCTGCCGTTGCCGGCCGACCGGCCACGCCCGGCGGTGCAGACCTTCCGCGGGGCCTACCAGTCTTTCGAGGTGCCCAGCGAGGTGACGCAGGGCCTGCAGGCGCTGAGCCGACAGGAGGGCGCCACGATGTTCATGGCCCTGCTCGCCGCTTTCCAGACGCTGCTCGCGCGCTACACCGGGCAGGACGACATCAGTGTGGGCACGCCCATCGCCGGGCGCAACCGGGCCGAGCTGGAGGGCCTGATCGGCTTTTTCGTCAACACGCTGGTGTTGCGCGGCGACCTCGCGGGCGAGCCGAGCTTTCGCGAGCTCGTGCGGCGCACGCGCGAGGCGGCCCTGGGTGCCTACGCCCACCAGGACGTGCCCTTTGAGATGCTGGTCGATGCCTTGCAGCCGGTGCGCGACCTGAGCCACTCGCCGCTCTTCCAGGTCATGTTTGTGTTGCAGAACGCGCCGCTGCGCGTGCGCGAGCTGCCCGGGCTCACCATGCGCCGCGTCGAGTCGTCGAGCGGCACGGCCAAGTTCGACCTCACACTCTTCATGGAAGAGGCAGGAGACCGGCTCGGCGGGGCGGTGGAGTACAACGCCGATCTCTTTGACGCCGCGACGATCGCCCGGTTCATTGGCCACTTCCAGGCGCTGCTGGCCGCGGCTGTGGCCGACCCCGATGGACGCGTTGCCCGGCTGCCGCTCCTCAGCGAGGCCGAGCGCCGCGAAATTGTGCACACCTGGAACGACACCACCGCTGCCTACCCCGAGGGACAGTGTGCGCACCAGCTCTTCGAGGCGCAGGCGCAGCGCGCCCCACAGGCCGTGGCAGCGACCTGCACTGGCCGGCAGATGAGCTACCACGAGCTGAACCGCCGGGCCAACCGGCTGGCGCACCGGCTGCGCGCGCTGGGCGTGGCGCCCGATGTGGTCGTGGGCGTGGCGCTGGAGCGCTCGCTCGACCTATTGGTGGCGCTGCTCGGCATCCTCAAGGCCGGCGGCGCCTACCTGCCGCTCGACCTGGGCCACCCGGCGGAGCGCCTGACCTTCATGCTCGACGACTCGCAGGCGCGGCTCGTCGTCACGCAGGCGTGCCACCAGGCGCAACTGGCGCAGGGCGGGGCGCAGGCGCTGCTGCTCGACCGTGAAGGCGAGGCCCTGGCGCTTGACGAAGGCAACCCCGTCGGCTGCGTGGGTCCAGGAAACCTGGCCTATGTCATCTACACCTCCGGCTCCACCGGCCGGCCCAAGGGCACGCTGATCGAGCACCGCGGCCTGGTCAACTATCTGAGCTGGTGCCGGCGAGCCTACCCCCTTCAGGCGGGCCGCGGGGCACCGGTGCACTCGTCCATCGGCTTTGACCTCACCGTCACCGGGCTCTTTGCGCCGCTGCTCGTCGGCGGTACCGTCGACCTGCTGCCTGAGGGGCCTGGGGTCGAGGGCCTGGCGACGGTGCTGCAGGCGGGGGGCTACAGCCTGGTCAAGATCACACCGGCGCACCTCGACCTGCTGAGCCGCGAGCTCCCGCCCGAGGCTGCGGGGGCTTGCGCGCAGTCGTTCATCATCGGCGGCGAGGTGCTGCTGGCCGAGGCCGTGGCCTACTGGCAGACGCACGCGCCGGGCACGCTGCTGGTCAACGAGTATGGCCCTACCGAGGCGGTGGTGGGCTGCTGCGTCTACGCGCTGGGCGCAGGGGAGCGCCTCAGCGGGGCTGTGCCCATCGGCCGACCCATCACCAACATGCAGCTCTACGTGCTCGATCGGCAGCGGCAGGTCGTGCCCGTCGGCGTGGTGGGCGAGCTGTATATCGGTGGGGTGGGTGTGGCGCGGGGGTATCTGAATCGGCCCGAGCTGACGGCGGAGCGGTTTGTGGAGGTGCCGGAGTCGCTGCTCTCCACCCGACCCCCCACGGGGTGCCCCCCCACCGTCCCCCTCACGGGGGGGGATAGGAGGAGGGTC
>JAKPJZ010000184.1 GCA_029553955.1 Chloroflexota bacterium | reverse complement strand
GGGGTTGGCGCAGCGCCTCGAATTGCCTGATGCCGCGGCGACTGCGAGGCCGGCGCCGCCCCTGCGGCCCGTGCCGCGACAGGGCGAGCTGCCGCTGTCGTTCGCCCAGCAGCGGCTGTGGTTCCTCGACCAGCTCGAGCCCGGCACGGCCTCCTACAACGTGCCCGACCGGCTGCGCCTGCGAGGTGCGCTCGACGTGACGGCGCTCGAGCGCAGCCTGAACGAGGTCGTGCGCCGCCACGAGGTGCTGCGCACCACGTTTCCCACCGTCGATGGCCGGCCGGCGCAGGCCATCACGCCGGCGCCGGCGCTGGCGCTGCCGTTGATCGACCTCCAGCACCTGCCAGGGGCTGAGCGCGAGGCCGAAGCCGCCCGGTTGGCCGCTGAGGAGGCCGCGCGGCCCTTCGATCTGGCGCGCGGGCCGCTGGGCCGAGCCACGCTGCTGCGGCTGGCTCCGGAAGAGCACGTCGTGCTCTTGACGCTGCACCACATCGTCTGCGACGAATGGTCGAGTGGCGTGGTCGTGCAGGAGGTGGCGGCGCTCTACCAGGCCTTCACTGCCGGCCGGCCGTCGCCGCTGGCCGAGCTGCCCATCCAGTACGCCGATTATGCCTGCTGGCAGCGCTCCTGGCTGCAGGGCGAGGTGCTCGAGGAGCAGTTGACATATTGGAAGCAGCAACTCGCCGGCTTGGTGCCGCTCGAGCTGCCGGCCGACCACCCGCGCCCGGCTGTGCCCGGCTTCCAGGGTGGCTACCAGGCGTTCGCCCTGCCGCCGGCGCTGCTCGATGGTCTGCGTGATCTCTGCCGCCGTGAGGGGGCGACGCTCTTTATGGCCCTCCTGGCCGGCTTCCAGGCGCTCTTGGGGCGCTACAGCGGGCAAGACGACATTGCGGTGGGCTCGCCGGTGGCCAACCGCAACCGGGCCGAGACTGAAGGGCTGATCGGCTTCTTTGTCAACACGCTGGTGTTGCGCAGCGACCTCTCAGGCGACCCGAGCTTTCGCGAGCTCGTGCGGCGCACGCGCGAGGCGGCCCTGGGTGCCTACGCCCACCAGGACGTGCCCTTTGATATGGTCGTCGACGCGCTGCAGCCGGCGCGCGACCTGAGCCGTACGCCGCTCTTCCAGGTCATGCTCGTCCTGCAGAATACACCGGCGCGCGCGCTCGAGCTGCCGGGGCTGGTGCTGCGGGGCGAGCCGGTGTACAGCGGCGCCGCCAAGTTCGACCTCACCATGACGCTGGTGGAGACGGAGCAGGGGCTTGCGGGCACGCTCGAGTACCGCCGCGATCTGTACGACGCCGCCACCATCGCGCGGCTGGCGGGCCACTTTCAGGCGCTGCTGGAGGGCGCCGTCGCCGACCCGGGGCAGGCTATCTCCGGCCTGCCGCTCCTGACTGAGGGCGAGCGGCGGCAGTTCGCCCTGTGGAACGACAGCGCAGCCGCAGCGCCAGCGAGCACCATCCATGGGCTGTTCGAGGCGCAGGCGCGGCGCACGCCCGAGGCGATCGCCCTGGCCTGCGGCAGCGAGCAGGTGGGCTACCGCGAGCTCAACCGGCGCGCCAACCAGCTCGCCCACCATCTGCAGCGGCAGGGCGTGGCGCCCAAGGCGTTGATCGGGCTGTGCGTCGAGCGCTCGGTCGCCGGCATCGTCGCATTGCTCGGCATCCTCAAAGCCGGCGGCGCCTACGTGCCGCTGGACCCGGCCTACCCGGCGGAGCGGCTCGCCTTTATGTGCGACGACGCCAAACTCGGGCTCATCGTCACTCAGGCACGCCTGGCCGCGCGGCTGCCTGCGACGGCGCGCCCCATCGCCATCGATGAGGGCTGGGGCGCGATTGCCGGGGAGAGCGGCGACGACCCGGAGAGCACGTCCGGACCCGACGACCTGGCCTACGTCATCTACACCTCGGGCTCGACCGGGCGGCCGAAGGGCGTGCTCGTGGTGCACCGCGGGGTCTCCAACCTTACCCATGCCATCATCCGGCTCTTTGAGCTCGCGGAGGGCAGCCGGGTGCTGCAGTTCGCCTCGCTCAGCTTTGACGCTTCGGTGACGGAGGTCTTTGGGGCGCTGGCGGCGGGGGCCACGCTGTGCCTGGGCCGGGGCGAGGGGCTGCCGTCGCTCGACGAACTGCACACGCTGCTGCGCGATGAGGCCATCAGCGTCGTCACCTTGCCCCCTTCGCTCTTGGCGCTGCTGCCAGCCGAGGGGCTGCCCGCGCTGCGCATCGTCATCTCCGCGGGCGAGGCCTGCACCTGGGAGATTGTGCGGCGCTGGGGGGTGGGGCGGCGCTTCTTGAACGGCTATGGGCCCACCGAGGCCAGCGTGTCGGTGTCTTTCCACGAGGCGCGGGCCGATGAAGCGGCGCCGGGCGGCGTCCCCATCGGCCGGCCCATCGCCAACGTGCAGGCGCACGTGCTCGACGCGCACGGGCAGCCGCTGCCGGTGGGGGTGGCGGGTGAGCTCTACGCCGGTGGCGCCGGTGTGGCGCGGGGGTATCTGAATCGGCCCGAGCTGACGGCGGAGCGGTTTGTGGAGGTGCCGGAGTCGCTGCTCTCCACCCGACCCCCCACGGGGTGCCCCCCCACCGTCCCCCTCACGGGGGGGGATAGGAGGAGGGTC
>JAKPJZ010000181.1 GCA_029553955.1 Chloroflexota bacterium | reverse complement strand
GGCATACCACCGATCCCAGCCGCCGTAGCCAGCATTGACCACGCAGTTCAGGATCACGTCATAGAAGCGATCGATGTTGCGACGACAGCAAGTGCTGACGTCGGTGCCATTCCACAACGGCACGCCTTCGCCGCAGTCGCCGTCGTGGAGGCCGCCTGGGCGAGTCACTATTTTCAGCCCGTTGGCCGCGATGGACCTGACTTGTGCGCAGTCCTTATCGCGGTTCGCCTGACTCGCATACCCGTCGGAGCGGATCTTGACGATGGTTGTGCCCATGCTCCGCATCCGCCCAGGGAGGCCGCCCGGGGCGTCCCATGGGCCATCAGAAGGAAAAGTCTCAATGCCGACTTCGGTAGCCATAGCTGCCATACCTCCATGTGACAATTGCTGGATAATCCGCGATTGGGGATACGAAGCGTATTTGCCCGCTAAGCTTACATTGGCATCTGCCACCTCCTATGTCAGTATCGCTGCAAGGCCCACGACTCTTGGATCGCGGGAGTTGCCTTGGCTCCGCGTATTTCGCCACAGGAGCCCAGAGCAGCCACATGAGAAGCAGTATCCGTTGTGTGCAGGTCTGCCGGCTGAGCGGCTCTTATCGCACTTGCGCGAGCTGCCGCCTTGCGCCAAGTCGCTGCCCTTTCCCGTTGTCCTGCCCCATTGTATCAAGTCTCTGTTGGCCAAAATGGAGAAAAGAGTTAGAAGGCTCCAACAAATCGGCGATGTCAAGAGGAGAAACGGCAAGGAAAACAGATCGGGACTTATCTGGGGCTTTGCTTGTGTCGCTACTGTATCCACTGTAAACTGACTGCCACATCAGGCCGGTCAACCCGCGGGAGGCGTGTCTGACGGGGAGGCTTCACCAACGAGAGGGCAGGCCATCGGGTTCCAGCCACAACACAGGGATCATGCTGCATTGTGGAGGTTGTGATGTGGAAAGCACAGGGCCGCACCATTCGCTGGTGTTGGGGCCTGGCCTGCTTGCTGATCGGACTGTGCTTGCTTTACTATCTGGGCGTCTACGCCATACGGGCCAACGCCCTGTTGCGCTTTCCCTTCGATTACGACCAGGGCGAGGGCTATGACGTGAACAGCGCCTGGCTGCTGAGCCGTGGCGAATCGATCTATGGCTCGCCCGACCGGTATCCCTTCTACTCGTCCAACTACCCGCCCGTCTACGCGCTACTCCTGGCGCCGCTCGTGGCGGCGTTCGGCCCGCAACTGGCCCTGGGCCGTGCGCTGTCGTTGGCGGCCACGGCGCTGGCGGTCGTCACCATCGCCGCGGCCGTCCACACGGAGACAGGCCGTTGGCGCCCGGCCGTTGGCGCCGGCCTGTTCTTTCTGGCCTCGCCCTACGTCTACCACGTGACCCCCCTGGCGCGGATCAACGCACTCATGGTCGCCCTGGCGCTGCTGGGCGTGTTCGCCGTTTCGCAGGGGGCAAGGGCGAAAGGCGCCTCTGCGCTGGCCTGGCTAGCGGCTGGCGGCGCCTTGCTGCTCGGCGCCGCATACACTAGGCAGACGGCCCTCGATGCCGTCGGGGCGGCCCTGCTCTACCTGATGCTGCGCAACTGGCGGCGTGGGCTTGCCCTTGGGCTGACGGTGCTGGGCCTCGGCGCGGCGCTCTATCTGTGGCTGGACGCGGCGACGGAGGGAGGGTTCTCCCTCAACGTCTTCTGGGCTAACGCGAACCCTTTCAGCCGGGAGCAGGCGCTCGCCTACTGGCGCAACTTTTTGGCCGTGCACCCGCTGCTCGTGCTGGCTGGCGCGGTGGTGCTGGTGGGTGGGCTGGCACACCGGGGCCTCAAGGGGCTCTCGGCCTATGGGCTGTACTTTCTCGCCAGCCTTGGCGTCGCTGTGGGCGTGGGCAAGTGGGGGGC
The DNA here is from genome assembly GCA_029553955.1 of Chloroflexota bacterium. Classification (GTDB taxonomy): domain Bacteria; phylum Chloroflexota; class Anaerolineae; order SpSt-313; family SpSt-313; genus JAKPJZ01. The sequence continues at coordinate 929 of JAKPJZ010000181.1, read as the reverse complement.
AGGCGAGTCGTACTTTCTTGGCGCCATTGCCGCCGGCTGCGTCCTGCTCGGCCAGGCCTGGGGTTGGCTGGAGGCTACGGTGGGCCGGTTGTTGGCTGCCGCCCCGCCCTTTGGAGGCAGGCGCTGGCGGGCCATGCTGGCCGCGGGCGGGCTGGTCGTCGTGGCCGGCGCATTGTTCGTGGTGCAGTTGCGCTGCGCCTGGCACGGGCCCCTGGAGCAACCAGACTGGGGGCTCTATGACCGGGGCCTGCAGGCTGACGTGCTCAGCCGGTTGCCGACCGAGGAGGACCTCCTGGCCGGTGAGCAAATCGTCGAGCACATCAGGCAGGTGCGAGGCGATGTGTTGGCCGAGGAATGCGGCTTTGTGCTCGCGGCGGGAAGGCCTGTGCTGGGCAACGCCACACAGCAGCTCAACCTGTACGAGGCCGGGCTGCACGATCCCGCGGCCCTGGTCGCGGCGCTGCATGCCGGGCGCATCAGCCTGGTGGTGCTGAACGCCGAGCGCTACCCGGCCCCGGTCCTGCGCGCCATCGGCCAGAACTATCACACGATCACGCTCTACGAGATGAACGGCTTCCATTACCGGGTGTTGCAGTGCAACGAGTGTCGTGCGTAAGGACCGCACCACCTGGGCCTTGAAGGCTGACAGGGGATAGTGGGGCAGCCTGCTCGGCTGCCCCACTATCCCCTGTCAGTTGTACGCCGCTTTCCGCTGCCCTGAAGCAGGGCCAACATAGCGATAGCCGACACCCCAGGTCGTGGTGATGTAGCGCGGCTTCTTGGGCTCGGGCTCCAGCTTGCGCCGCAGGTAGCGCACATAGACGTCGATCTCGCGCGTAGAGCCCTCGTAGCCCGGCCCCCACAGGCTCGCGATCAGTGCCTCCCGGCTCAGCACCATCCCCTCATGGCGCACCATGTGCGCCAGCAAC
>JAKPJZ010000161.1 GCA_029553955.1 Chloroflexota bacterium | reverse complement strand
CGGCGGGAAGGGGGAGCCCTTAAATGGGGGTTCAGCGGGCGCTTCGCGCGTCGCGCGAAGCGCCCGCTGAACCCCCTAACCTCCAGTTTCCCCGCCCCCGCGCCGGGGGCGGGGCGGAGGCCCCCGAAGGGGGCCGGGGGGGTGGGGGGCTTGATGCTGGAGGCGGGTCGACCGCGTAAGTACTATCAAATACGCCGGGCGACTGCAAGTCGCGCCTAGAGGGCCTGCGGCCGGGCGTCGGCCTGCGCCGACGCGGCCGTGGCGACCAGCCCACGCAGGTGGGCGCCCGGCGTCGCAGCGCCCCCTTGGCCGCCAACGGCGGCTCCCAGGCGCGACTTGCAGTCGCCCGGCTTATTTGAACTGTATTGGGGCTAGGCTACGCCCATCAAAACCAATGCGGCAGACTACTAGCCTCAGCGTCGCTTCGCGCACGCGGCCACGAACGCCGCGAACAGCGCGGCCTGCGTCGCGTCGCCGGCGGCCATCTCTTCGGGGTGCCACTGCACGCCGATGACAAAGCTGCGGTCGGGCCGCTCGAGGCCTTCGATGATGCCGTCGGGCGCATGCGCCACGGCGCGCAGGCTGGGCGCCACCGCCAATAGCGCCTGGTGGTGGAACGAGTTCACCGCCACCTGCGCCGCCGGCCGGCCCAGCGCCGCGGCCAGCTTTGACCCGGCGGGAACGCTCACCGTGTGCTGCGGCCGTTCGCGCGGCGCCGCGGGACCCGGATGGTGCACCAGGGCGCCCGCCACCTGCGATGGGATATCCTGGATCAGCGTGCCGCCCAGGGCCACGTTCAGCACCTGGATGCCGCGGCAGATCGCCAGGGTCGGCAGGTCATCCTCCAGCGCCCAGCGAGCGAGGAGCAGCTCGGCTTCATCGCGCTCTTCGTCCACCGCCATCAGCCGGCATTGCGCCGTCTGCCCATAGTGCTGGGGCAGCACATCGCCGCCGCCCGCGAGCAGCAGGCCCGCCAGTAGAGCGTAGGGCGGGCGCAGCGCATCCGGGTCGCTGCTCACGGGCAAGAGGACGGGCGCCCCACCGGCGCGGCGGACGGCCTCCACGTAGGCCCGGTTGAGCACGTACTGTCGCGGAGCGTCGCTCGCAGCCGCAGAGTAGGGCCGGTGGCAGGGCACGCCGACCAATGGCCTCATGGCAGACTCCTAAGCGCAGCCCTGCCTCCCCTCTCCCACGTGCGCGGGGAGAGGGGAGGCAGGGCGACAACTCTCCCTCTCCCTCGCAGGGAGAGGGCAGGGGGCCTGTACCCCGAGGGCTTGGCCCGCAGGGGTGAGGGTGCCCCGACTCGACGCTCCTATTCCTTGCCGGTCGCGAGCACAGCTTCCTTCTTGCTGTACCAGATGGCCGCCACGACCGCCACACCGGCGAGCGCGAGCGCCACGATGGCGGGCCAGGGCAGCGTCTTGTGGGCCACCAAGAGCGGCGCGATCAAGAGCGATACCAGGTTGATCACCTTGATCATCGGGTTCAGCGCCGGGCCGGCGGTATCCTTGAGCGGGTCGCCCACCGTGTCGCCGATCACCGCCGCCTTGTGCGGTTCCGAGCCCTTGCCGCCATACTGGCCATCCTCGATGTACTTCTTGGCATTGTCCCACGCGCCGCCGGCGTTGGCCATAAAGACCGCCAGGAGCTGGCCGACCAGGATGACCCCGGCCAGGAAGCCCCCGAGCGCCTCCTCGCGCAGGATAAAGCCCACCAGCACCGGCGTCAGCACCGCCAGCGCCCCCAGGCCGATCAGCTCGCGCTGCGCCGCCGAGGTGCAGATGACCACCGCGCGGTCATAGTCGGGCGGCGTCGTGCCCTCCATGATGCCCGGCAGGCGGAACTGGCGGCGCACCTCCTCCACGATCAGCGCCGCGGCGCGCCCCACGGCGCGGATGGTCAGCGAGCTGAAGAGGAAGGGCAGGGCCCCGCCGATGAGCATGCCGATAAAGACGTAGGGGTTGGCGATGTCGAGCCCCGTCTTTTGCAGGCCGGTCGTCTCCACAAAGGAGCCAAAGAGCGACACGGCCGCGATCACCGCCGAGGCGATGGCGATGCCCTTGGTGATGGCCTTGGTCGTGTTGCCCGCCGCGTCGAGGTCGGCCAGGATCTTGCGCGCGCCCGGGTCCATGCCGGCCAGCTCGCCAATGCCACCGGCGTTGTCGGCGATGGGGCCAAAGGCGTCCATCGAGACGTTGTTGCCCGTGTGCGAGAGCATGCCGATGCCCACGAGCGCCACGCCGTAGAGCACAAACGTCACCCCGGCCGAGGCAAAGACGACCACCGAGCCAAAGATCGACAGCGCGATGATCAGGATGGCCCACACGCTCGACTCATAGCCCACGGCGAGGCCGGTGAGCAGCGTCGTCGCCGCCCCGGTACGGCTCGAGCGCGCGATCTCGCGCACAGGCGGGTGTGCAGTGTGGGTAAAGTAGGCGGTGTACTTGTTAAAGGCGATGGCCAGCACGATGCCCATGGCCGTGACGAAGAAGACGCGCAGATCGTGCACGTAGAACTGGGCGAGCAGGAAGAACGAGATGGTCGAGATAGCCGACGACAGATCGTAGGAGAGGTCCATCGCCTTGAAGGCATCGCCTCCGGTCGGCCATATCGACACGGCGTAGGTGCCGATGATCGAGCTGATCACGCCGATAGCCCGCACCAAGAGCGGGAAGATGATCCACTTGAGGTCAAAGGGGGCGAGCCCAAGGCCCAGGATCATCGCCGAGACGATGGTGACCTCGTACGACTCAAAGATGTCGGCGGCCATGCCCGCACAGTCGCCCACGTTATCGCCCACCAGGTCGGCGATCACCGCAGCGTTGCGCGGGTCATCTTCGGGGATGCCCACCTCCACCTTGCCCACCAGGTCGGCCCCCACATCGGCGGCTTTGGTATAGATACCGCCGCCGACGCGCATAAAGAGCGCCAGCAGCGTGCCGCCAAAGCCAAAGCCGAGCAGCACCTCGGGGGCCATCTTGCCGTAGATCATGAAGATCAGGGTGCCCCCCAGGAGGCCCAGGCCGTCGGTGAGCATGCCGGTGATGGTGCCCGCGCGGTAGCCGATGCGCAGCGCCTCGGTAAAGCTGCGGCGCGCTGCCGAAGCCACGCGGATGTTGCCCTGGACGGCCATGTTCATGCCGATGTAGCCCACGGCTGCCGAGAACAGCGAGCCCATGAGGAAAGCAGCGGCGCGCCCCACCGAGATCGGCAGGGGCTGTTTGGCCAGGGCCGCGGTCAGGTAGAGGCCAATGGTGAGGACCGCGATCAGGGCGACGATACGGCGGAACTGGGTACGCAGGTAGGTGTTGGCCCCCCGGCGGATGGCGCCCGCAACGCTCTGCATGCGGGCGGTGCCCTTGTCGTGCCTCAGGATGCCCCTGGCGAGCAGGGCGGCGTACAAGAGCGCGAGGCCGGCTATCACGATGACAGCCCAAAGACTAGCAGACTCGAACAGTGTTGCTCCCTCCACGATACCGACTCCTCCTTGACATGGGTTTTATCCGGCCCGCGCAACCCGGTTAGTGAGCCATCATGTGGGCGCACCCTGGCCGAGCCTGGCCGCTCCGCCTTGCGGCCCTGCCCGTACCCCGGTGAACCCACCCTGCCCACCACCAACGGCGCGTTTGCCTGTGGATGGATCATGGAGAACAATTCAAAAAAGCCCTTACCGGGGAGTCTTCAGGTAAGGGCATGACGGCGCAGCCTTACAGGCCGCAGCCCGACGCTCACGGTCATACAAGCTCCATTGCTTTTGTATGCACATGGTTTGTATCTTGATACCCTCATTGTACTCCATTCGGCGCTCACTGTCAAAGCCTATGGCTGGCCGGGGTGTATCCCAGAATCGTCTGTGTATTTCAGGCCCGAATGATGCGTATGCTCTCGGCGTCTGCCGCCCACGCCCGAGGCTCCCGTGGTAAGCCTCGGGCTACAGAGACAAAGCCCTGCGGGCTCGTGCACTTCGAACCGTCTACGCTTGACCTCGATTGCTTGCCGCCGTGGGCGCGTGTCTCCCGAGAGCACGGTGTTCAGGGGCGACACCAGCCCCATAGGGGCTTCGGTTCTGTAGCCCGAGGCTTAACGGGAGCTCCGGGCGTGGACGGCAGACGCCCAGACCATACGCATGATGCGGGCGAGAGACACAGCGACGATTCTGGGGTACACCCCGCCTCGGGGGGCGCTTGCCGGGCAAGAGGCGCCGGGCTATACTTGCTCGTGGAGGTGAGGCCATGGACCGGCGCAGCAGACGGGTGGTGCTCCTGGCGCACTGCATCCTCAACCAGAACGCCGTCGTCGAGCCGCTGGCGCGGCGGCCGGGGGCGCTGGAGGGCATCGCGCGCCTCTGCCTCGAGGCCGGGGTGGGCCTGCTGCAGCTCCCCTGCCCCGAGCTCATCGAGCGCGGCGCCGGGCGGGCGCCGGACGAGCGCAGCGGCTACGACACCCCGGCGCAGCGCGCCCTCTGCCGTCGCCTGCTGGAGCCGGTACGCGTGCAGGTAGCCGCCTACCGCGAGGCAGGGTACGAGATCGTGGGCCTCATCGGCATCGGCCACAGCCCCTCGTGCGGCGTGCACACCACGCACGAGCGCGGCGGCGCAATCCCCGGGCGCGGCGTGTTCATGGAGGCGCTCTTGGCGCTGCTGCCGGAGCTGGAGGGCCGGGTGCTGGAGGTGCCACGGCGCTACGCCGAGGACCCCGAGGTCACGCGGCGCTTCGAAGAGGAGCTCAGGGCGCTGTGCCCCGAGCGCGGCGGCCAGCACGGCGCATGAGGGCGGATGCACCGCAGAGGCGCAGAGGGCGCGGAGAGGATCTGTGAACCCTCTGCGCCCTCTGCGCCTCTGCGGTGGATATTCTCGTCGGTTTGAGGCGAAGCTTCGCTAGACACAAGGGAGAAGACCATGGACCTGAGCGCAGCCGTGGCGAGCTGGCCCAGCTTTGTGGCCGAGCTGCAGGAGCAGATCCTGCCCATCTACGCCGCGCACGAGCAGCACTTTGACGGCGCTGGCATCCACGGCCGCATGCACATCTGCCGCGCCGTGCTCTTTGCCGAGTACATGGCGCGCTGCTACGCCGGCGCCCTGGCCCTTGACGTCGACCTGGAGGCCATCCGCCTGGCCGTGGCCTGCCACGACGCGGGCCGCGAGGGCAACGGCATCGACCTCTGGGAGCATGACAGCGCCGAACGATGCCGGCGCTCCCTCGAGCAGGCCGGCGCCGCGCCGTCGCGGGCGCAGTACGTGGGCGGGCTGATCCTCAAGCGCGGGCCGTGGGACCTGGCGCGGCGGGTGGTCCACGACGCCGACGTGCTGGAGATCATGCGCCCCTGCTGCGGCCACGGCGGGCTGGCGGGGTTTCGGCGCGGGCGCCTGCGCTTCCTCGGCAGTCGCGACCCGGAGGCGGGCCGCGTGCGGGGCGCGGGGGAGCAGCGCGAGGCGCTGGTGCTGGAGGCGTGGCGCTGGATCGAGTGGACGGAGGGGATCAACGCGGAGCTGCGGGGGGCGCGGGGGTATATGGCGGGGCTGTTGCGGCGGCTGGCGGAGGCGCGGGCGCGGTTTCCGCTGTTGGCGACGGTGGTGTAGGGGAAACACGTGGCAAGTATCCGAGCGCCTCGGAACGCTTGACGCCGCGCTGTTGCCGCATGGAGGAGTTGCGCGGCACGATGCCGCGGCTACGGTCCCGGCGGCCTACGTCATGAGCAGTGGCGGGGTGTTTCGCGCCTGCGGTGAGGCTGAAGCCGCCGGGCTGAGAAGCGGCCAAGCCCTGCGGGCTGTGGGAGCCCGAGAGGGGCTTGGCCGCTTCTGAGCGCGGGCACTTGCGGGGGTTGCCCGAGGCTACGGAAGCCATCGGGCAGAAAACGGCCGGCGAGCCAAGGCCTTCACGCGGCCCGACCCACAACCGCGCGTTCATTCCACCGGGACGGCACTCAGGTCGGTCGTGTTGACATTTTCAACCCTGACCCACCCGTCCTCGCCGGGCGCCCAGCTTAGGCGAAGCCAGAGCCCCGTCTTGTCCTTGGCCTCGACCGCCAGCCTTTGTTGCCGATCAACCTTGATCTCGGTGCAGCCCTGCCCGTCGCGGGGCTGCGGGCAGGCCTTCAACGGCGGCCTCTTGGCGACGGCGATGGCGGGGACGACCTGTAGGGTGAGATCCTGATCCAGGTCGTCCATGCCCTCTGCACTGACCTGGCAGCGCAGGGTAGCAGTCTCTCGGGCAGTCGCGGGGATCTGCATCCGCAAGCGCAGGGCCCCTTCCGCTGTCTGACCCGCCTTCAGCGCATCCGGCAGAACGTACTCGACTTCTGTTCCCTCCTTCTGCGTTGCGCCCATGATGAAGGTTGCCGCAAAGGGCACCTGACAGGCGACGCGCACCCCTTGCACAGCCCTCTTCCCCACATTCTTCAGACTGACGGTGACTGTCACGGTCTCTGACGGCGTGACGAGCTCGCTGGGATCCGCAGCAAGTGAGAGCTCCAGACGGGGCGGAGAGGCAACGCGCAGCGATTGAGTCGTGGCCATGCCCTCCACCGATGCGCGGACCTGGACGGTACCCTCCGGCCCCAGGGCTTTGAGCCGGGCGCGGGCCACGCCCCCACTGACATCGACCTCTGCGGGATCAACCTGCACTATCCCGGGGGGATCGACTTCAAAGCGCGCCTTGGCCCCTTCGCTCTGGCCCGCAACGGAGAGCTGCAACTCGCCATCCTGCCCTGGGGCGAGGCTATCCGGAAGGCTCAGCAGGACCTGGCTGATGGCGAAGCGGGGCGCCGGAGACAGAACTGGCGACGGCGCGACGCCGGGAGTGTTTGTGGGCGCGAGCAAGGGCTCCGGCTCCGATCCGGCCGGCAGCAGACGCTGGAAAAGTGCTAGGCCAACTGCACCAAGCAGCAGAACGGTCAACAGGACAGCGGCCCCGATCAGAATGGAGGGTAGGGCAGGCTTCTTCCCGGGTCCGGGTGGCTTGGCCTGCTCCTGGGCGGATCCTCGTTGGGTCGTGGCATCGGGCTGCCGTGCCACCTGTGCCCCGGCCATTCCGCTAACGACCTGGCTGGGGCCGGTGATCGGGGCGGACCGAGTTGGCAACTCGCTCTCACCGGGCACGGTCGCTCCTTGCGCTGGCTGGCCTTGTGGCGCATCAGCCTGTGCCAAAGGCCTATCTGGCGTCTCCTTGCCGCCGGTCAACTCGCCCTCTGGATTGGTGAGGGACCCGCCGGGCGCGGGCGCGGCAGTCTGCCCGGTCGTCTCTGTCAGCCTCGGCTCCATGCTCTCCGGTGCACCCCGCAGCGCGGCAAGCAGCGCCATCCCCTGCACCCCCTCTGGAGCCCGGCTCAGATCCTTGTCTTGGAGGCGCAGGGAGTTGATCATGGAGACCAGTTTCTCCACGAGATGCAAGAATTCTATTGCACTCTGCAGGTCCGGCCGGTTGGGGTCAAGTCCCTCCAATAGCCGGCGCAACTTATCCTGCCAGAGAGCGAGACGCGCCTGCTCACGGGCTCTGATCAACTCCCGGATGCCGATAGGTGTTGCCATGGAGTCCGTCGGAGGCGCGTCCGCGGCAGGCCCGGCTTGAGGCGTGCCCTGGAAGCGTGGATAAGGGTCATAGAGCTCGATGCCTTGCCCCGCCAGACCTTCTAGCTGTTCGTCGATGCTGCGGTCTTCCAGGTCGCCCATGGGCGGGTCTGCCAGGAGCCTGGCCACCCTCTCGCGGGCTTGACGCTTCTGTCTGAGGTCTTCCACCTTTGGGCACGATAGCTGAGGGAGGCTCCCCTGCAGCAGGTCCACGATGGCAATGGCTTCGTCCACCTCGCGGGGCCAGCGAGCGGTTTCCACGCGGCGCAGCACCAACCTCGTAAGGAAGGCGCGCAGGTCTTGAGCGAACTCCCAGCAGGTGCTCTGCAGGTCATCGTGCTTTGCCGCTTCCCCCTCGAGTACCCGCAAGAAGCCGGCAGCCGCACGCGCCGTCTCGGGGTGTAGGTCTGCCTGGTCCCTCGGCAGGGCGTAGCGAAATCGCCAGAGCAGCCTCAGAACGGGGTGCAGTGGCAGGCACTCGCCGCCCACAAGCGAGGCGATCTCGAGAGGCCAGTCCATCGTCGCCGCGGGGCCAAGCTTGATGCCGAGCATTTTGAGCGCTTCTCGCGCCTGTCGCGTGCTACGCTCCCGCCCTTCCCGCCGGTGCGCGTCCTGCTCGAGCGCGCACTTTTTCTCCTCGAGCTCGGCCAACTGCCGCGCGTACTTTTCCCGCAACAGGCCGGCGTGGAGGGCGTCGACTTGCCGCAAGGCGGCCAGACTGCCATGCAAAGCCTCAAGAACCTCGGTCACTCGCTGCAATTCTGGCGTCTGGCCGGCCGGCAGCACAGCGGATGCAGGCAACTGGAGGACGAGGCGAACCACCTCGAGGTCGAGCTTTAGCGGCGCCAACCTGGCGAAGAGGGCTGCCGGGAGGATCTCCTGAGTGAAACTCTTCAACTGATTCTCGAGATCGGCGAGGGCCTGGACGGCCTCAGCTACCCTCTCGTCGTCGGTCTCTTGCACGACTCGGTAGGCTATTCCGTTCACTCGGGCTTTCAGCTCGGGGAGCGCCGGTATCTTGGCTCGCACATCATCGTCGCCCAGTAAGGCCGCCATGAGATAGAAACGGCTGGCGCTAAGGCGCATCCGCGGCGAGTAGCGCGAGAACTCGCGCTCTCGTTGCAGCGCCTCGCCGGCCTGCTGCGGTTCCCCGGCCTCGATCTGCTGCCAGGCGGCCTTGACGGCCCGCGAACATCGCTTGTCGGCCTCGTGCAACCAGCCCTCGATGATCTGGGCTGCGGGCTCTGCAGGAGGGTTCATCTTTCTCAGCAGGTCAGCGAGATCGGCTGCCACCTCCCAGGCGCGCCCTGGGGCGAGGTCTGCTGCCTCCCATGCCTCCTGCGCTTTCGCCTGCAGGGCGCCGACCTGGCCCTGCACAGCAGCCTCGAGGATCTGACGATACTCGTCCCACCAGTCGTAGGCCTCGCGTGCGGTGCGCAGACCTTCGGGCCGGCCGCTGGCCAGCGTGCGCAGCAGTAGCCGGCGCATCCCCTGGCTGAGTCGCAGCCAGAGAAAGGGCCCAGTTCCAGGCTCTTCGGCGCTGAGGCGCTCGACCTGCTCGGGCTCTACCCCCACGAGCATCTCGAACCACCACTTGCCCAGGGCGCGCACGTCGCTCTGGGCAAGTCTCAGAGCTCCGTCCTCATCGTCTGGAAAGTCTTGAACGGTATTCCAGTCGAGGACATAGAGATGCTGCTCGGCTTCATCCCAGTAAAAGTCCAGTGGCTTGCGATCAGAAGAGCGCTTTCTCGGCCCGTTGTGCAGGGTGTCGAGCAGGTCGGCATACTGGGCGCCGGAGCGCGCCGCGAGGAGCTCGCGGTGCAGGCCATCGAGAGCGCCGATTTGCAGCGAGAGCAGCCATTCGTTCCTGATTCTCTGCAGGAGCAGGACGGGCGGCTCCCCCGCCTGGCCGGCGCCCTCTCCCACCACATCGCCTTTGTTGCTCCAGGGAAGAGGGCACGGACGGCCCTTCGACTGGAAGCCCTGCTGCAGAGAGCGGATGAGGCGGCATTCTCTATCGTACGCTGCTTGTAGTTCCCCCATGCTGCGGCCAGGCCCGTCGCCTCGCATCTCGTCCGCCTTGCCGATCTTGGCGACGGCCTGTGCGGTGTCCGGCGTCTCGCCTTCACGCAGGGCCAGGTAGACGGCGCTGTATTGGCCGCCCCCCTGGTATGGGCCAAGCCGATATATGTTGCCTTGCTCGTCGCGAACCTGACTCACGGGTTCAACGGTCATTGCGCCCCCTTATTGCCATAGCTGCGATTGCTACTTGGGCAAGCGGCCGTATCGCTCGCGCACGGCATACCACGACAGCACCCACAGGCTGCGCACCTGCTCAGACGCGCCGCTCGGGCGGCTGGCCTCGGGCCCGCCGTCTATGAGCTTTTTCCACTCTGCGCGCAGCGCGGGCCCAAGCTGGCCCAGCAGTTCGTCGACGGCGCTGACCTGCTCTTCGGCGGCCGCGAGCGCAAAGTGGAGCAGGCCGTACACATATGGATCCCAGCCGCCTTTGGGCTGCCACGAGACCAGGGGCTCCGGGTTTTGCTCGGCCCAGATCCCCCAGCGATCTGCCCGCCCCCTGACCAACCCCGAGGCCAGGGCCACGCCATAGAGGTGCGCCCGCACGCGACGCTGCAGCGCCGCAGCCACGAGCGGGTGCAGAAGCTCGCCCTTGTAGTCTTGGCGGTGTCGCCAGGCTAGGGCCTCCCAGTCGAACACGGCACGACCCCTGGCGTCCGCGATGAGTTGTTCTGTGAGTCCCTCGTAACGCACCAACCGGTTGGCAGTGAGGGCGTCCTGGGTCAGCACCAACTGCCAGGCCGTGCGGTCTGTCAGCAGCAGGCGCGGCCAGTCCCAGCGCTGAGTGGCCCCATCCTGCTGCCGGTCAGTGGGCGGGAAGGCAGCGATCAAGCCGGCCAGGCTCTGCGGCAAGGGCGCAGGGGCGGCAATGGCGTTGCGCAGCACCGCCTGCCCGGCATTGAACCTATTCGTGTCGAGGCTGGCCGGCCTGGCCTGCTGCTGCAGCATGGCGACCAGCGACGCGAGGAGCGCTGGCCGGCTGCGGCCGCGCTGGGCGGCAGGCAGGTGGTCTTGGAGCTCGAACAAGATGCTCTCGCCCAGGTCCGCCAGGCTATCCAGCTTGCGCTCACTGATCACAGGCTGGATGAGGCCTTGCGCCAAGTCGAGCAGGCGATCGCAGAACGTCCCGCACTGGCTGTTGTGGGAGCTGACTGGCTCCTCCCCTAGGAGCAGGCATAGCTCGATGCCGCCTTCGGGGACGGGCCTCCAGAAGAGGTAGCCGGTGTGGTCTTCCGGCCTGGTCTGTTCATAGACGGCGTCGTACCAGATATCCCAGAGCTGCCGAGGGTTCTCCAGGGGTTTACCGTCGGGCGCAGTGCGCTGCTGCCAGAGATAGAACCGTCCCTGCACCTGGTCCATCTCTTCGCGGCGCGTCAGGCGGTGAGGGGCGGAGGTGCCGGCCTGGGCTGCGGGCTGCGAGGAGTCGGGCTCGGCCTGCTGCGCCACAAAGAGCGCCTCGCGCGCGGCGAGCTCGCTGTAGAGGCCCAGGAGAAACTGCTGCATCGCGGTCAGGCCTTGCTCTCTGGCCTGCACCTCCCTCTGCAGCAAGAGGCGGTAGCCCTCCAGGGTCTGCCGCTGGGCCTGTGAGAGGGAGCTATCCTCGGCGATGGCCTGGCCCAGGGCCCCTTCGCAGAGACCGTTGAGCGCCTTCAGGAAGGCTGCGGCGTAGGCGACCCTGGCTGTGTGCGGCGGCTGGGCCGACGCAGCGGAGGTGCCCATGAGGATGAGCTGCAAAGTCGCATCCAGGTAGGCGCCGACGGCTTGCTGCTCCGCCGCTTCGTCGGAGACCGGCTGGTCCTGCCAGGCCTGCTGCAAGCGCACGCAGTTGAGGGCACGCACCGACAAGGGAACCGGCACGGCCAGAGCGTAGCGCGCGCTCTCATCCTCCAGGCCGCACAGGAAGAGGTCAGCCAGGTGTTCGGGCCGGCCAAACTGCGGATCGGCAGCACCCTCAGCGTCGAAGCTTGGCTCTTCGCGGCGTAGGCCCATCAGGAAGGACTGCACGAGCTCGCGCGCCCAGCGCAGCTTCACCCGGTCGATGATCTCGGCCAACGGCAAGCGGATGGTGACACTGCCACCGGAACCGAAGTGCAGTTCGTGCGTCTGCGCCTGGCGCGCGTCGACATCGGCGCGCCGGAACTGGTACCAGTCGGCATCTTGCAGGTGATAGGCGCGGCTATCGAGGCGCAGCGTGACGAGATCCGCGAGCGCCGGCCACTGCCGCTCGCCGCCGGGAACCAGGTCGGTGAAGTAGAGGTAGAGGTCATCGATCAAGCGCACGCGCAGCGGCTCCAGGCCGGGTTCGCCGGTGCCATAGTCGATCGCGTAGGGCAGGCCGGGGTTCAACTGGAACCAGGTCAACTCGCGCAGGGCGGCCATGGCGTTCAGCTCGGCAGCGGCCGGCACATAGTTCTTGCCCGGCTGGATCTCAAAGCCCAGGTAGGCCTCGATCGTCACCGGCACCGTGCTGCCCCACTTGCTGCGGGCGACCTCGCGCACCAGATAGGCCAGGTCCCACAGCGTCGCGCCCATGGCTTCGCTCAGCGACCCGATGAGGATCACCCGCGCGCCGTGGGGATCCACCTTGACCTTATCCAGCGCCTGGCCCAAGCGCTGCAGCAGGGGACTATTCAGAACCGACGCTGCAGGCGGGCCGTCCGAATCGGGCGCCTTTGGCTTCGCGCTGCGGCCCGCCTTACCGTTGATCAGGCGCAGCATCCCGGCGCGGGCGATGGGCCGCTCGCCGGCGCCCCTGGCCAACTCTGGGATCGAGACGCTGCCCAGGTTGGCGTAGTCCTGCGCGGGGAACCACTGGCCAAGCTCCACGTGGCTGCCGGTGCCAGAGGCCATTTCCGCGATCACGGGCTTGAGGTCCTCCCGAAGAAGCACCACTTCCTCGTCGCTCAGAGCAGTCCCGGCGAATGCGAGGTGATGCCCCTCTACCTGTGGCGCTGTGTCGAGGAGCAGGAAGGGCAGGCCCGGCGGCACGACACCGCAGCCGGCGTCCCTGAGGTTCTTTTTGAGGTGCGTCAAGACCACGCGGCCCATGCGCCCCACACCGATGAGCAAGGCCTTGTCGGGCTCCCAGATGGGCGGCAGGTCGGTGATGGGCAGCGGGGCCGGAGGCGGCTGTACCTCAATGACCTTCTTGTGTTCCGTCACCGTCACCGGCAAGCCCGGTCCCTCGCGCAGCTCCATGGGCTCATCTTCATCGCCACAGCGCAGGTAGGTGACCGTATCGCCAAGGTCCACGAGCTGTCTGGCCCCCGGCTTTTTGCCGAGCACCTGGTAGCTGAAGGTGCGCGACTCGGCACCGAGCTCGGGCAGCTCCCAGGTGATGATGCCCTGCTCGTCGGGAGCTGACTGGGGGTTGGTGGTACTCGGGACCAAACTGAAGGCCTCGAGATCGGGCCGATGACGGAAGGCGATAGCTGCGCCGGCCAGCGGCGGGCGGATGCGCTCGGCGATGGAGCGGAAGACCTGCTGCAACTGCCCGGCGCCCGCCGAGTAGTAGCAGTCTTGGGGCGTGGTGGCGAGCTGTCGCAAGAGGCCCATGCCGGCGCCGCGGCCAAGGCCGATGGTGACCAAGCGGATGCCCGCCTGCCGGATGGCCGCAGCCTGCGCCAGAGCGGGCTCTTCGGCGCTTTCTCCATCCGACAGGAGCACGATGACCGCAGCCACGCCAGGGCGACGGGCAGCGCTCAGGTGGGCGAGCGCCGCAGCCAGGCCCTCATCGATTGCCGTGCCCGAGCCGCCGCTGATGCGCCCCACCTCACGGCGCAGGGTGCGCCAATCGGCGCTCAGCGGCTGTAAGAGGGTCGCCGTATCGCTAAAGATCACCACTGCCGCACGATCCTGCGCAGGGTCCAGGCGCGCGACAAAGCCCTGCACGGCTCTCTTGGCCCCGTCGAGGCGGTGCAGCCCGGGCAGGCTGGGCGTGACCATGCTCCCCGAATGGTCGATTACCAGAGCTACATCCAGCGGCTGGCGACTGTAGGCCGTGGCGCAGCCCGAGGGATTGCCATCCAGCGTCAGCGTCACGGTGAAGAGGTCCTTCTCCTCCTCGCCCGAGTCGGGCGTAACCTTCCTGCGCAAGGCGATGGTGTGCTGCAGAGTGCGCGGGCGGCAGAGCAGGCACGTCAGGAGCCAGAGCAGGGGCAGAAGCACAAGCCATGGCAACAGGCGCAGCAGGATGGCCAGCCAGTTGGGCAGTGGAGGCTTGCCCCACACCGGCAGGTGCTCGAAAGCAGCGGACCTGGAGACGCCTGCCAAAGACTCCGCCGGTCCAGAAGTCCCATCGGGGTTGATCGTGGCGACAAAGACATCGAACTGCCCGCCATTGCGCTTAGAGTTGAAGGCGAGGTAGCGCCCATCGGGTGACCAGGTCGGCCAGGAGTTGGACGCGCCCACCAAGGGCTGCCCGCCGGGCAGATCGTTCGCGGCCAGTCGCCTGGCCTCGCCGCCCTGGCTGGGCACCAGAAAGATCTCGGCCTGGGGATCCGAGCGTGTGGACGTGCCCGTTGTGTGCCCGGTGAAAGCCAGCCAGTTGCCGTCGGGCGAATAGGCGGGGTAGTAGCTGAATCCAGAGCCCCCCGCGCCGGGCAGAAGTGTCGGAGTGCCGCCCGCCGCCGGGATCGTCAAGATATCGCAGGGGGTCGTCAGCGCGTAGCCGTTGGGCTCGCCGTGGGTACGCACAAAAGCGATGGTCTGGCTATCCGGTGACCAGGCCGGCATGGTCTCCGTGATGTCGGGCTCGCTGGCTCCATTGAGTGGCACCGTAGCCCCACTGCTCAGATCCAGGATATAGATGTCCTTGCCCTCGAAAGCGTAGGCCAGGGAGCGGCCATCGGGCGAGAGCGCCACATACGACGCCGTGATCGGCGGCAGATTGAACGGGGTGCCATCCAGAAGCATGGCGTAGACCGGGCCGTTGCTGCCATCGGCAATGGCTGCGATGCGATCTCCCTCCAAGGAGATGGTGTGGCAGGCGATGCATTTGGACTGCCTGGTGAGGCTGCCGAACACGCGCGCCGGGAGCGCAGGAACCATCGGCTTGTACCAGATCGCCGAGTCCCCTTGCGGGGTCACGCGCCAAAAGTAGATCGCTTCCTTGGGCCGGCACGCGACCGGCTGCAGCTCACCGACCACGAGCGCGGCCAGGAACAGCACGTAGCCGAGGAACAACAGGCGACCGATCAGGCACAAAGGCGGCCACTGCTTGCGGCTGGTCCACCTCTGGCGCAGCTTTTTCCAGTTACGGGCCAGGATCAGGAAGAGGAGAATCAGATAGACGATCAGGGCCAGGAGATACCACCAGGGGAACCCCCCGCAGGCGACATCGAGGAAGAGCTGCACAGGGGTGACCGGCTCCGCCCCGGCCGGCGGCGTCAGGGCCGGGTCGCCCTGCACCTGTACGTTCAGGCCGCTGGATAGCTGTTCGGAGGCTTGATCCTCGCCGCAGCGCCGGTAGGTCAGGACGTCGCCGAGATCCGCGGCAAAGCTGCCGGCGACCCGTGCCCGGGCGCGATAGCTGAAGGTGAGGGGCTCCTTACCCAACAGCGGCGCGCGCCAGGTGATGCGATCGTAGGAGAGCTCTGCGGCGGGCGAGATAGAGTTGGGCACGATCTCAAAGTTGCTCACATCGAAGCGATGGACAAGCTCGACGTCGGTGGCCGCCGGCGTCTCGCGAATCGACTGGGCGACGGCCAGGAAGATCGCCTTCAGTTGCGTGGCGTCGGGCGAGGGGTAGTAGTCTTGCGGCGAGGAGGCGATGGCGCTCAGCTCGTCCGCATCGACATCCGGCCCCAGCCCGATGGTCGCGATGCGGAGGCCGGCCTTTTTCATCTGTTCGGCCACCTGCCTGGCGGGCGACTGGCCGTCGGAAAGGAGGATCACGACGCCCGCGGCCTCCTTGCGGCCCCGTTTGCCCAGCTCCGTCTGCGCGGCGAGCAGGCCATCGGCGATGCTGGTGCCGCCGGTGGGTTGCAGGCTGTTGATCGCCTGTTGGAGGGGCTGCAGGCTGACCTCCAAGGGCCGCTGCAGGCGGGCGTCGCCGCTAAAGCCGACGATGGCCACGCGGTCGGTGCCGAGCTGCACAGCGCCCAAGAAGGCGATGGCGGCATCCTTGGCAGCCTCGAGCTTGGTCTGGGTGGAGCCGAACGACGCCCAAGCGCCCATGCTCCCCGAGTGGTCAATGACGAGGACGATATCCAGCGGCAGGCGCACCGAGCGCCGGCCACACAACTCTTGATTGCCCGCCAGCGTAAAGGTAACGAGCACCTCCTGGCCAGCCGTGACGATGGGCGAGGAAATGCCGCGCTGTAGCGTAAGCCGATCGGAGCCGGGTGTGGGCACAGGGGCCCCGGGCTGGGGGGTGGTGGAGGGCGGGATGGCGGCCGGCGTCCCGAAAGATGTGGGTTGGCCGAGGCAGATTTCGTCGCTGGCCTCGCGGATCTGGCCTGCGGAGTCGCGCAGCTCGACGCTGACGGTGTGCAGGCCGGGGGAGTCGGGGAGCTGCCAGGATCGGCTCGACTGGAATGGCTCCCAGGGGCCATAGGGCTGTTGGTCATGGCGCAGGTGCATCTGCTGCGCCCAGCCCAGCCCATAGCAGTAGAGCGTCACGTTCGGGCTGCTGGCATAGGGCGCCTCACTGTCGATGACGACGGGATAGGCCTCGCTCGAGGTGCCGAATACCTGCGTCCAGTAATCCTGGCAGGGTGCGTGTTGGCACGATGCCGAGGGGCCGGGGCCCGCAATATAGCCGACGCCGATCTCGCGAAAGTCGAGCGACAGGATGTTGCGGCGATGGCCGGGGCTGGCCATCCAGCCCCTGACGACGTCTTCGGGGGTGGCGTAGCCCATGGCGATGTTCTCGCCAAGGGCGGCCCAGGCATAGCCGGCGGCGTGCGCCCGGTCAGCGGACGTCGAGCCTGTCTGCGGGTCCTTGTGGTCGAAAAAGTCTCGCTCGGCCATGGCCAGGCTATGCGCTCTGGCCGCCTGGCTGAGCAGCGCGTTAGCCTTGAGCGGCGGCAACCCCTGGGCCTCACGCTCCAGGTTGGTGAGATAGACGACCTGCGCCGCCAACCAGGCCGGGTCGGGGCTGGGGCCCGTGGCCGGCGTGGCCGAGGGAGCCTGGGCACCCGCGGACCCCACGTTGGCGAGCAAGCCCAGGAGCAAGGCCAGCGCTACGAAAACGCAGCGAGCGCGACTGTTCATCCCACACCCCCGCAGAGACTGTTGCACAACCAGCGTTCCGCAGATCAAGGCCAAGGCCTTCTACTGGCGGTCTTGGTCACAGGCGAGCACTTGCCTGTGACCAAGACCGTGCCCGATGCCTCAGGGATCTCATCAGAGAGAGCACACGCCCAGCAGTGATGCCGCTAGTAGTCAGGCTTGATGCCCCTGCCTGGCGTGGATGCACCCCGCCCCTCGGTGGGGTCGATGTTCAGGATCCCTTGGCGGAGTGTGGCCATGTCATCCGCCAGGACAAGGCCCATCACCTGCAGGAGCCCCTCCTCCAGGGGATCATCGCCGATCGCCGGGATGATCTCATTCTGCAGCCTCAACTGCAGGCCCTGCAGATACTCGTACTCCGCCAGTAGTTGCCTGCCGGCCTTCTTTTGCCCCTCGAGTTTGAAGCCCTCCACCAGGCCCGCCAGCACCCGATTCCTCTCGTTGGAGGCCCAGGTGCCGTCTACCACCGGCTTGACGACGAGCTTGTGCTTGCGGCGCTGGATCTCCTCGGCCACGCGCCCGTCGTCGATCGGTTTGGGCTTTTGGGGATCCTTGAAGACGTCCTCGCCGCGCGAGAGGAACGCCTCTGCGGCCTCGAAGAGCGGCCGCACCTCGAGCATGGGCGGTGTGAGCCAGAGGTGTTGGGCGGGGACGGCCTCACCGGTGATCGGGTCGATCTCTTCCTCAAACGGGCCGGTGGTCAGCCGGCGGACCCACTTGCCGCGGCGATCGAGGGCAGGGTCGCTACCGGGGATACAGTGAGAGTGCAGCAGGATCTCCTCGCCATCCGCCACCTTGCCATAGGCCCAGGCCTGGACGAAAAGCCGGAAGCGGTCGCGGTCCTCCAGCAAGGTTACGACGCGATCGGGCAGGAACCTGTCCAGCCTCTTTTCATAGAGTGCAGCGTTGCGCTCGGCGGCAAAGACGTGCACGAGCTGGCGGCTGGTCCCGAGGCCCGGGCTCTCGGCCGGCAAGGCATCATACTTTTGCTTGCCCTCCTCATAGCTCGTGAGCTGATCCACATCGATGAGCTCGTGCAGGGTCACCAGGGTCAGCCGGAAGGGGTCGGAGGCCTGGATGAGCTGCGACTGCTGCGGATCGGCCCCGATTTTGCCCGCGATTGCCCCTTTCAGGGCCTCGAGCCACCGCCTCTCATCGTTGCTGACGAACTTGGCCCGCACATAGGCCAGGGTGTAGGGATGGGCCTCAGGCTGCCAGCGCAAGGGTGGCTTGGCGAGGCCCTGAAGCTCGCCGACCAGGAAAGCCAGATTTTGTCTCTCGATGCCCTGGCCTTCGCTCGGGTACTGCCTTCTCAGCCAGTCCAGGATGCTCTCGTTTGTCCAAGCCTCGGCGAACACGTTACGGCAACGCTCCAGGAACCAGGCTCTGTTCGACTCGGTGCCGTTGGTCAGAAACTGTTTGGGGCCGTCCTTGAGCTTTAGCGAGAGCTTCATGTCGACCTGCAGCACCCACTTCTCGCGTCCGCGAGCGTCGCGCTCCTTCCTGCGATCAACGGCGACCGCCCAACCCAGATCGTCGAGCACCGAGTCGATGCCTCCCGCTTGCTCTTCATAGTAATCGCGGCGCTCATCGCGAATCCTGCTGTTCACAACCAACCTGGTATCGCGCACAGCGGCATAGTCCACCAGGCCTCTCAGGGTATCGTCAACGTGTTCGAGGCCTTGACTGATGGCGGAATAGAGCCCGCCGGCCAGGTCCTCGCGCCACGCCTGCAGTGCCGCCTTGACCGCCTCGACCAAGTCCAGCATCTGCTGGGCCCACCAGCGCACCTGCCGCGCCGCGGCATAGCTGCGCTCTGGGAGCAGCACCTTTTCCTGCTGGAAGCGCAGATAGCCCTCCTGCCCCCCAGCGGCGTGGCTCATCCCCTTCACAGCCTCCTTTGCGTCTAGCGAGTCTCGATGCGTGGCCACGATATCCAGGCACTTCTTCTCCACGCCCTGATACTCGGCCACGGCCAGGGTCAGCATGCTGCTGAGCTCGTCGAGCAAGGCCACGGTGGCGCCAAAGCGCCCCCAACGGCTATGGGTAGTGGGGTCAGCCTCATTGAGCGATTGGGCAACCCAGGCCAGCAGAGCGCTTTGGAACGGGGCGCGATGTTCCTCGGCCCAACGGCGCAACATGCGTGGGTATTCCCCTGCTGGGTCGTCGTCGTTGCCGCCGCGCGCCCTGGTGATCGCATCCTCGGACCCGAGATGCTTGTCCAGGTAGAGCTTTACCTCGCGCTCGATGCGCTCGGCCGCGCCGCCCGGATTCTTCTTTTCCTGCTTGGCTGCTCCTCCCGAAAGCTGCCCGGTCGTGGCCACCATCGCCCGTCGCACCGGCACGTGCCCCGGCAACAGGCCCCTTTTTTCGAGGTCCACCTGCGGCGGGTGCAAGAACTGGCTGCGCAGCGCCTGGTCTGCCTCACTGGGCGCTGCGCCCCCCAAGAGCAGGTCTTCCCAGATCTCGTCCTTGTCCACGCGCTTATTCAGATCGTTCCGGCGCGTATCCCTTTCGCCGCCCCCCAGGATCAGCGCCCGGCCGGTCTCCAGCACATCGCGGGTCAGGCTCGTCAGCACATGGTTGGCCACATTGCCGGTCCGCCAGGCGTTTCGAGCTGCTTCGCGCCCGTGGCCTTCGTCGAGCCTCCTGACCACACGGGTGGTATCGTCGACATCGCCGGCGCGCACGCCGAGGAATTCCTCCAAGGCCCGCAGGCCCAGGTCGTGGGCCCAGGATTCGACGATGGGGTAGAGAGGCAACTGCAGCGAGTAGACGCCAACGCCGCCGGCGACCGCGGCCCCGTCTCTCAGCACTTGGTCACGTATCAAGTCACTCTGCTTCGCCGCCACGTTGGCCTGGTGCCCACCGAGGTGGCCTCCTGCCTGGTCGTCGATCCAGAGCATGATGGCCTCGGCGATCAGCGGCGCTATGCCGTTCTTGATCTCGATCTCATCTATCCCGCCGTCCCTTCGGCGCAGCCCCAGGGGGTGGTCGAAGTAGTACAAAGACTCGAAGAGGGTTCCCTCCAGCCGGCCGCGCAGAATGCCATCGGCCGCCTTGTCGGGCCCCGCATAGTGCATGGGGTAGCCGATCACCGACCGCACTGCTTCCGAGAAGCGGCGCAGCTCGCGCATGGCGGCGAAGGAGCGCGGCAGGAAGCTGCTGTCGGCAGCGATGGTGCCCTTAAAGGCGCCTGGCAACAGGAAGTAGCCGCGCACGCTCACTGACCGCGGGGCCGCCAGTTGACGCACTAGATAGGCGATATCGGCCGCCATCCCCGCACAGGTGCCGCCACAGAGCGAGCCAGCGATGCAGACATTCAGCGGCGTGTTCCCTGCGTCTGCCGGTATTCTAGCGATCGCTCTCTGCAGCAAGTCGCGCACGGGCTGCTTGTTCCGCTCCGGAGAGTTTTCACCTTGTGGCGTATGCGCCACCTGTGGAGTGTGAGTCAGACCATAGAACACACTAATGCGCCCCAGCGGCCGATAGGCCCGCGCCCCCAGGGACAGGTTGAGGATCGTCGCCTTGTTGGGGTGGTCGAGGAACCAGGACGCCGGGAACCAGCGCGCCAGTTCGGGGTGCTTTCCATCGCGAGCCTCCTCGACGTACTTCTTGACATCCTCCCCGAGGTCCCCGCAGTTCGTACCCGGCAGCGTGACTTGGTGCTCCCCGCTGCGGGCCGTCTGCCCGCCGCTCCAGAGCACTGACGCCCGGGGAGCGGAGTCCGTGTCGAGCGAGAGGATCTGCACAGATGGCTCCAGTTGCTGGGGCGTTTGTACGTTGCTGAGCTCCATGAGCTCCTTGAGGAGGTGGCAGGCAACCCATTGCCCCTGACCTCCCAGGCCGATGACCAAGGTCGGATTGAATGGCATGGCGACCCTCCTCATGTTTGGCTGGGGCCGGATGAGGGCCCCTGATCTTGAATGACGTAACGGATGGCATATCCCGGCAACAGGGGCGGCTCCCAGCGCTCTTGGGGCGCGAGCAGTTGCGTCAAGGGCGGCAGCGGGGTACCCTTGGCGGACTCGAGCAGCACCCTGACCTCGATGCGGCGACCTTCGTATGGGTCGCGCCCGCAGCGTTTGCGCGTAGAGCGCACCTGGATCTCCTGAATGGCCAACTCGGCCAGCCCCTCGACATCCTTGCCCCTCAGCCGCCAGTAGTTGCGACCCTGCAACTCCCAATACCAGTGATTGACCCGGTTGTTCCCCACGGGCTTTTTCAAGTCGATGACCTCGATGTGGCCCTGGCAGGGGTTGCGCCGGGAGCACAGGATCCACAGCAGGCGAACCAAGAGCGCGACGAGCACGGCCGTCGCCAGCGCGAGCTGGAGAACAATCCATGGGTTCTCGACCCGTTTGAGGGTGACAGGCGCGCCGGGGTCGAACCGCGAGCCACAGGCCGCCGTCACGCCGTCGGCCAACTGCGCCCGCACGGTGTAGCTGCCCAGGCCGAGGCCGGCCACCTGCGCGCGATACAGCCCGGGCACGTCGCTCGCCTGCAGGGGCACGTCCCGCCAGCGTACGTCGCCCACCCTGGTGAGGGTCAGCTTGATGGGGACCCCGGCGCCTGTGCGCAGCACCTGGCTCGGATCCACAGCGGCCCCATCCTCCCCGACCAATCGCACTTCAAGGATCACAGGCAGCCAGCGCCAGAAAGGATCACGCGCCACCTGCTCGCCGGGCGCCGCGGGCGAGAGGTGCAGGGCATCGAGCGGGCGCGTGGCGGCCTGCAACAGCCTGATCTCGGCGCTGACCCCGGTCGAGGCTACCACATTGAACTGCTGCTCGAGGTTGGCCAGCGGCGCTTTGGTGCCATCGGGCAAGCGCACGGTGACGTTCGTCACCAGCCGCTGCGGTCCCGCCGTTTCGAGGGCGACGGTGGCCGTATAGATGCCCGTCGCGGCCTCGGGCCCCTGGTAGGTGAGGGCCGAGCGTTGCCCAGCGGCTTCCAGGAACCCTTCCCAGTCCACAGGGAGCGACAGCAGCGCCGGCCGGCCGTCATCTGCCGCCTGCACCTGGTAGCCGACACGCAGTTGGTCGCCGACTTGCAGCGGGCAGTCGCCACCGGCGGCGCCCAACTGCCTGACGGCCAGGGGCGCGACGTTGATCGTGCCCACTTGACGTGTTCCCAGTACTTGCAGCGCCTCCCAGTTGCACTCTCCCCCATCTGGGGGCTCAACCTCCTTGGGCCCACGCGAGACGGCCGAGATCATGACGCGATTCTCGCCGGGCGAGAGGGGAACAAACGACCCGGCATAGCGGTGCTCGCTCAGTGGGGTCAGCACGAGGGGCTGCGCTTTGCCGCCGACCTCGACCTGGGCCTCCACAGTCAAGGCGAACAGTGGATCGTTGTACTCGGGAAGGGCACGCCCCTGGGAATCGGTGAACTGGATGACCACCGGCGTTTCCACGTACTGCAGGCCGGCGCGCCCAGCCGGCTCCACCAGGCGCGCCACGGGGGGGACCTTGTCGACATCGATGATGACGTCGCTGCGCGGGGCAGAGGTGCTGATCACCCATCGCCCCGGGATGGGCCGTTCGATGCGCAGGGTCTCGATGGGCTCATCATAGCCCGTGACCTGCACGCCAATATCCTGGCGCGCTGCCGTGATCGGGCCCAGGGGATCGCTGATCTGCAGGTGCTCGCCGATCTCGCGTTTGTAAAAGGTGAAAACGATGGCCTGCAGGTAGGGGGCGACGCAGCGCGGCCCGATCTTGACCGGCGTGAAGTCGCGCCCCGTAAGCTGCGCCATCAACTGCATGAAACGGTCACCGATTTCGTCCTGGCTGTTCACCAGCAGAGCATGTGGCGGCTCGCCGGGCTTGTCCGGCGGGAGGATGCGCTTCCAGAGCGGCTCCATAGCCGGCCAGTAGTTGTCTTGACTGTCGTTGATGGCGGTGACCCACAGCTCGACGCCCATCTGCGCCAGCTCGCCCTGCACCAGGGCCTTGACCTGCTCCATGTGCCCCTGAACGGTAAAGTCATCGGCAAGGAGATCGGGCCGGCCATCGGTGAGCAGAAGGATGGCCCGCCGGGGGCAACCGTCGCGCGGCGTGGCGCGCTGGGCAAAGAGGTCCCTGGCCTTGCGCAGGGCGCGCTCGAGGTTGGTGTAGCCCTTGCTCCCGCCGTAGGGGGCCAGCGTCGCCTCCAGGGTGCCGGCGAGGTCCTGCCAATCGTCGCCCGTCGCCGGGGCGATGGAGGTCCAGGGCAGGCGGATGGTCGCCTCGTCGCCAAAGTCGACGAGAGCCGCCTGGTATTTGATAGCCGGGCGACTGGGAAGGCGCAGGGCCGTGGTATCCACTGCATCCTGCCCCATCCAGCGCAGCACCCGCAACGGCCCATAGAAGCGCAGGCCCTGGGGGTCGTTGGGCACAGGGTGCTTCGAGGAGCCCGGCATGCTGCCCGACTGATCGACCAGAAAGACGACTTCCAGGGAGTCGCAGACCGGAGACTGGGCGCGGGCAACCGGGAGATGAGAAGCAAAAGGCACGCTGCCCAGGCAAAGCACGAGCAAGAGCAGCAGGCACAAGCAGAGCGATAGGGCCTGGCGTCGCATCATGGGCTCCCCCTTCTGCGCATCGTGTTTACTCACATCATGCCCCCAAGGGCACCACAAGTGATGAAAACGAGGCCTTGCACCGTAGAGGACGCCTCGTGCAAGCACGGGGGGCGCAGAGGCAACCCTCTCCTCTGCGTTCTCTGCGGTGCATCGGAGCCCCATTTTAAGATCAGCGTTCTCACCGCTCCCCTGAGCGGCGCCTAACGGACGGGGCCTCGTTCGCAAGTCAGACATCATGCCCTCTGGGCACCATAGACGACGAAAACGCCCACGAAGCCGCCTGTGGCGGCCAAGGGGGGCTAGGCTACGCACTCGCGGGCGCTATTTTCGGATCAGACTGGGTAGGCGATGCGCCGCAGGTGGATGACGACCCGAGCCGAGCCGGGGCCGTCCCAGTCGAGCAGCGCATACTGTGCCCACCTGAGGCCCGCTGCAGGCTGCGGCAGCAATCGCGGTAGGCCGACGCTGCCCGGGTTGATCCAGACCGGGCGCTCGTTCGGAATCGCAACCTCGAAGGCACTCTCGACGACCGCATGGGCCGGCGCCTCACACCCAGCAACGTGCATCGGTGGCGTTCCCGTCACGTGGGGCCAGAAATCGTCGCCGCCCCCGGCCGGGCGCTGCCAGACGCCCTGGGCGTGGCTGTGGCCAGATAGCAGCATGACCGGCTGGGCCCAGCCTTCGCAGGCCCTGGCCACATCAGGGGGCAAAGCAGCGGCTGCCAACTGCTGCGCTTCACGATAGGCCTCCTCATGAGGCATAGTCTCGGGCACATAGGTCTCGGTCATCGTCCTGGCGCCGCGCCGGTCGAAGGTGCCATGTGCCATATAGACCCCGGCCCTGGGTGAGAGGATGAGCGGCCGGCTGCGCAGCCAGGGCGCAAAGCCATCCTCCCATGCGGCCCGCAGCGATCCGGCCAACGCAGCCAGCAGCTCCCTCTGCTCGCAGACCGCCTGTAACGCATCGAGGTTGAGGCGCAAGCCGTCGGGCCCATCAAGGACAGCGATGTCGTTGTTGCCCCGCACGCCGCGGATAGGCGGCAAGCCGTCACCCGGCTGCAAGCTGTGCCAGAGGTCGGTCGGCATGGCGTGATTGGCCCCGTGGCCAAGCCAATCGCCCAGGCACCAGATCTCTGTGGCCCTCAAGCGCTGCAGATCGGCCTTCACGGCCAGCCAGGCCACGACATTGGTGTGGACGTCACTGATCAACGCCAAGCGCACGGTTCCACCCCCGCGCCGGCCTTCTCATTGAGGCTCCTCCACCTCTCGCAACCCTCCACCTCTGGCAACGCCGATGGCGGCAGCCCGCAGATCCTACGCTGTGCAAGCACCCATTCGTCGCGCGGGCAGGCCCGATAGCAGACGCCGAGCTGTTGCTGGCACTTGGTTTCAAGGTCCTCCTCCCGACGTCGAAAGAGCGCCTTCAGCAGGCTACGCCGCAGCGCCCCAAGCTGCCTTCTATACTCGCCATAGAGCTGCCTGGCGGTCCAATAGTCAAGCTCAAGCGCTTTGAGTAGCCTCAGACACTCGCGCACCTGCTCTTGTTGGGCTTGGGCTTGCTTGGCCTGCTTACCTGCCAGGGCTACCAGCCAGCGCGCCTGGCCACACAGCTCGGCGTGTTCATGGCCGCCTATGGCCTCACAGCAAGCCAGGACCTCCTGCAGCGTCGCTGGGGGTCCGTCCCTGGGCTCTTTGGCGCGGGTGGTTTCTTTAGCGCCGGCGGCGCCCGCCTGGTCCTGCCGCTCTGAGGGATGGCCCGCGGCAGGGGGCAGATGCTGCTCGAGCAGTTGGCACGCGGGGGCGAAATCAGCGCAAGAGGCCCGTGCGTCCGCCTCCTTGCAGATTTGGGCAACCTCGACCCGGGCCGCCAGCACGACGCGCAGGGCTTTTTTGAGCTCCTGCAGGGCGGTTACACGCCGGTTCAAGTACTCGCTGAGAACTGACAGATGGTCGCCGAGAGCGGGCCCGGACGGGTCCCGCGGTTCGCCGGGAAGGGGGCGAGGCAGCCTGAGCTGGAGGGCACGCGAGAAATGCTGCAGAGAACCCTGGACATAGTCCTTGCAATCCTCAGCCACTTGCTCAGCATCGCGGCTGATAGCCTCCAGGTTGCCGGCAGCTTGCTCCCAGAGCGAAGCGTAGCTCAGAACATCCTGCAGGGCTGCCCTTTGCGCAATCCATGCCCGGGCCCATGCCTCACCCTGGAGGTTCGTCAGTTGTTGGCCCGGCGCAAGCGGCGCTGCGCCGGCATCTATCTCGAGCAGCTCATAGCTAAAGGCCCACTCGATCTCGTCGATCTGCCGGAAGATGCGGCCGCTGCGCTGCTTGAGGGCGTCTCGCGCCTGCCTGAGCCAATCGACCGACACATGCCTCTGGAAGTCCCTCGCCACGTCCTGCAGGTTGACATCGATACGCTGCCAGACTGTCGAGCCTTCGCTGCGATAGGCGATGGGCAGGTCCCTCTTTGCCGCCACTATGCGGCGCCGCACCGCCTCCAGGCCGCCCGCAAGGTCTCGGAGCTCAACAATCACCGTCTGTGTGATAGCCGGCACATACTTCGCCAGCCCTGACGCGGGCCCGAACTCCCCGATGGCCGAGCACATTGTCTGCGCCCGATCCCAGAGGGCATACGCCTGCGCTATTTGCCTCTCGATCACCTCGGTAGGGTGCCCGGCGCCCAGCGCATCCTGGTCTCCCAGTTTGTTGGTGGTCACTGCATCTCGCTGGGATTGCAGGGCCACGACGTAGCTCGCGACCTCGCCATCCAGGGCAGCGGGAACCTGCCGATCCGGGTTGTCGGCAAGCAGCGCGTTGGCCACGGCGCATTCCCCTCGTAAGAGCGGATGCAGACCGCGACTCGTCGGGCGACGAAGCTCCCGGCGAACGGTTGTCTTCTCCTGTATCCACCAGGTCTTGAACTGCTGCCGGCCCTGCTCATCCCATTGTGGACCGGCAAGGATGTCGTCTGCTTCTGCAAGCGCGGCCAGGAGGCTGGCGAGTTGAAAGTCAGGCATGTGGGTGCTGCACTCCTTGCGCTTGGGGAAAGACATCGGCCAACAGGAGCAGCACCTCGTGCTGGCTTTCCTGCAGGCGCAGCCGCCGCTCCAGTTCCCTGCGCTCGCTGCCAATGCGCTCGATGCGCTGCTGCGAGAGCGCAGCAGCATCCTCGCCAATCAGCACTGCGCGGTGCTCCTCATAAGCGGGGCGGCCGGCGGCCCCAGCCCAGCGCGCCGCGTTCTCCTCGGCTGCTCTGACGCGCTCGCAGGCGCGCCGCGTGGTCGCCAGCGCCTGATCCACCATCGTGCGTTGCTCAGCGATGCCGGCACTCGCCATGCGCTCGGTAGTCTCTGTGGCCCGGCGGCCCGACACCTGGGCGAGCGCGCAGAGCAGATCGGGGTCCTGCGGATACTCGGCCAACACGCGCTCGATCTCGAGCAGGGCATGTTCGGCTGGCACCGCTGCCCTGGGCTCGCAGCGCTCGAGGAGACGTTGCTTGCGCGCAGCCAAAGCCCGATCGCGATACTCCTGCGTCGCCTTGGGCGTCCCCTCCTTACCGGCCCAGGCGGCTGCTTCCTCATAGC
Organism: Chloroflexota bacterium; assembly: GCA_029553955.1. GTDB lineage: Bacteria > Chloroflexota > Anaerolineae > SpSt-313 > SpSt-313 > JAKPJZ01. The sequence continues at coordinate 159,107 of JAKPJZ010000161.1, read as the reverse complement.
GCGCCGAGGCCTCGTCCCAACGCCCGGCGCGGCCGGCGGCCTGCGCCTCCAGGTCGCAGATGAGGCGCCACAGGCTGGCCTGGATACCCGCATAGCTGGGGCGATCGAGCTCAGCGAGGCACTTGGCCTGCCGGCGCAGGTCGCTCGGGTCACCACTCTCAGCCACGAGCGCCTGGCGCGTCGTGTCGCCGGCCTGCTGCAGCGCCTTCCCGCGGCAGAGGCGCACGCTCTCAGCCAATCTCTGGCGCAAGTCCCGTTGCGCGGGCTGGTTCTGAGCCGCGACTCCCCACTGGTAGGCCTCCCAGAATCTGGCCTGCCCGCTCAAGCCTTCCATTTGCGCCAGCGTATCGCGCACCTTGGTGTTGGCGGGGCCGATGCGGCGGTCGATGTCGGCGATCTCGGCCAGCGCCCTGGCCTTGAATTCGGCGTGCGTCGACGCGCGCTCTAGGAGCTGGCGCGCCTGATCGGTATCGCCTTCCTGGCTGAGGATGGCCAGGCCCAGATAGTAGGCATAACGCGCTTGGGCGTAGGCCAGCAGGGCCTCAAAGTCGGGGCGATACTTGCCCTCGACGCGCTTCAGGTCGCCCTCGATCTCGTGCACCAGAGCGTCCAGCTCGGCCACGGCTTCCGAGCTGCGCGCGCGCTGGCGCAGATCGCCGAGGCGTTTGTCAGCGTTGCGATAGGCATCGAGCACCCCTGCAAGCAGCGCGTACTGCCTCTCCCCTCTCAGCCTCCTCCCCAGGTCCTCGCCCAGGGCAGCTACCGCCTCATCCAGAGCCGCTTTGGCCGCAATCAGGCTCTGCTCGGCGTCATCGAGCCGCGGCCTTTGCTCCTCCAGGGCCTTGGCCGCCTGGCTCAACCGTTCCTCCAGGCGCTGCCTCAGGGCATCGAGGGCCTGTGCCTGGGCCAACGCAGCAGCGAAGATATCGCTCCAGGGCGCCAGGTCGTGGCGCAGCGCGTCCAGCAGCCGCCGCGCTTCAGAGAGGTCGTGGCGGCCGATCGACCCCGCTGCTGCCTGCAGCGATTGCCCGGCCTCCTCCTGCACGCGCTCGCGCGCCCTCTGCCCTGCACCCGTCCAGGCTGCACTGTGCTGCAAGAGACCGGCCTGTTGCCTATCCGCGGCCATTTCCTGGAGCACGCGCCACCCGGCGATAGCAGGATCCATTGTGGCGGCGTTTCTGGCCTGGGCCTCGAGGCGCTCGAGTCGCGCCAGTTCCTGCGCCACCCATGGGCGCAATCCTTCTCTCAGGCGGTGCCGGGTGTCAGCATCCAGAGCATCCTCGGCGCTGGGGATGATTCTGTCCAGCTCGGTCTTGGCCTGTCGCGGATTGTGGTTCGCCTTGTGACGCTCGATCGCCTCGACGTGCGCCCGGGTACGAGCGGCGAGTGTGTCTTGGTCGCGCTTGTCAAGCTCTTTGAGGGCGTCCTCTACCCTACACCAGCGCTGAGTCGCTGGATCCTTCTGCAGCGAGAAAAGCACCGGCGCGTCTGGACCGCGGCGCTTCCTGACGTGCTCCAGCAATGCGCGCGCAGTCTCATACTCCTCTCTGATGAGAGCGGTAGGAATATCGCCCGCAGCGTAGCGCAGGGCCAGGTAAAAGCTCTCGGCCTCGCTCTTCAGACGCTCAAAGGCCTGGAGGCACGGTGCCGGCAATGCCGGTCGACTCGTGGCCTCCTGCCAGCTTGTCTCAATCCTGTTGCGGAGCCCCAGCGCCTCCAGCACGAGCGCTCCGTGGTCGGCTCCCTCTTCGCTGTCGCGGCGCTCCAGGTCACTCGTGACCTTCCGCACCTCCTCAGTAGCGAGGACAAGCGCCTCGGCGCCCCAGAGCACCTCGTCCAGCTCTTCCAGGCGGCGCTTGCGGCTCTCGTCAGGCTCCGCAAGGAGGGAAGCGAGAGCGCTGAGGACGCCGCGCGCCTCCTGCACCCAGCCGGCCCACCCTGGCGCCGGCTGCCAGACCCCCCAGGATAGCGGCTCGGGGGGAGTCAGCTCGGCGATGATGCGCTCCACTCGCGCCTGCAGCTTTTTGAGCACCTTCTCCTTGAGGGTCTTGAAGAGCTCCTGCAGGTCGGGGTCTTGGTCTGGCAGGAGGGACTCGGCCAGCCTGACGGCACGCTGGATATCGGGACCCGAAGGGAGGTCCTGGGCCTCGTCCTGCAGCGCTCGCTGCCAGCCGCCGAGGATATCCCTCAGCTCCAAGACAGGATTGCTACCCACCTCTAGCATGACGACATCTACTCTCCCTTGAGAAGCGATAGCGCTCGCATGGAGACAGGCGAACCTGTGCGCAAGGAAGAACGATCTGCATATCGACTGCTGGACTCGATCGGCTTGGCCCATTGGTGCCGTGCAGGAGGCTCGTGATGGCACAGGCAGCGCCATGCCGGCTATCGGCGTGGCCGAGCCCCGAATGGGTCGCTTGTCACTCCACTATGGCGCCTCGTCGGCTCTTCCCCGCGACACAGTATCGTCTGCCGGCCGTGACGCAGTCATCCCATGCTCTACGGCCCACATCACGGCCCGCACGCGGCTGGAAACCTGTATCTTGGCAAAGACGCTGGTGAGGTGGGCCTTCACTGTCCCCTCGCTCACTGAGAGCTGCTGTGCGATCTCGCGGTTGTTGAGGCCCTGGGCGGCAAGCGAGAGCGCCTCACGCTCGCGCGGAGTCAGGCTCACTGCCGGGTTCGCAGGGGTAGCATGCTCTTTCCGCGGACTCAAAGCCGCAATCGCTCTGACGAGGGCGGCTCGGTCCACCACGGAGCGACCCCTCGCTGCTGCTTCGACCGCCGTCAGCACATCCTGTTGTGAGATGTTCGCCGCCAGGTAGCAGGTCACGCCGTGTGCTATGGCCTCGAGGAGGCAGCCGGGGTCATCGTAGATGCTGATCACCACCACAGCAGCCCCCGGCGCTGCGCTGCGGATCGCTTTCAGCACCGAGAACCCGTTGGCGGCAGCCAGAGGGGCGCCCAGAAGGACTACGTCGGGCGTGAGTTCGACAATCTGCGCGATAGCCGCATCTGGACTCCGGCCCTCACCGACGATTTGTATACTGTCATGGGTGACAGCACTACGCAGTCCTTCGCGGACTATGGCATTGTCCTCGACGATCATGAGCCGGATGGGCTTGCCCGCCGCATCAGCCTGCCGTATGTTGTCCATAACGCTTTTCTCTGGCATGTCTCGCTAGCGGCTCCAGACACGGGACTTGTCCTACAGCGCGGCACTCACCGTGCTGCGTAGGTTGAGGAGTTATTGCTACTCCTGCAGTATCTGCAACACTGGTATCAGTATAGCAAGTGGGTAAGCGAAAGTAAATACATGGAAGGTCCCAATTTCGGCTCAACACCTCGTATAGGCGGTTTGTTGATCGGGGTTCGTATCAGATCACAGTAGCACTGGAGAGAACAGGCGGGCGGGGGAACTCGGCGCAGGCGGACCTTCGGACTGCTAACAGGCGAGTTGGCGGTTCCAACTCCTCAGCGTGCATCCGCTGGACCCAGCCCGTGTTCGATGGCCCAGAGCACGGCCCGCACGCGATCGGCCACACCAAGCTTGGTGAGGATGTTGTGCACGTGAGTTCTTACGGTCCCGGCGCTCACCGAGAGGGTCCTGGCCACGTCCTCATTGCCCATTCCTTGAGCCAACAGCGACAATACCTCGCACTCGCGCGGGCTGAGGTAGAGGTCGCCAGCCATGGCATGCTCATGGTGGCCATGCTCGCTCTGGCCTGACAGAGTGAGCATGGCCTCCGCCAGGACCTTCCTGTCGAGTACCGAACAGCCGCGCGAGGCAGCTGCCACTGCGAGCCAGAGATCCTCGACAGAGAAGCCATCTACGAGCCAGCAGCTTGCGCCGTGAATGATGGCCTCAATGAGTGCCCCGACTTCGGCCTGGAGCCCAACAACGACTACGGGCCTCTTCTGAGAGATCACCTGCATCGCCTCGAGCATCGGGATGCTGTCAGAGTGCAGTGGCCGGTAGCCCAACACGACGATATCGGGAGCATTCCTTTCTGTCTGCTCGATCAACTCCTGAGCCGTCGTCGCCTCGCTGACCACCTCGACGTGGGGCCAGGCGAGGATGGCGCATAATCCCTTGCGCATCACACGGTTGCTCTCTGCAACCACCACACGAATCGGCCTGGGGCACATTGAGGGTTGCGGTAGATCGGATCTGCTCCTGGGCATCCTGAACCCTCCCTGACTAGTAGTCTACCGCATTGGTCTTGATGGGTGTAGCCTAGCCTCTTGTGGGCGTCGGAGCCAATCACAACCAGTGCGGCAGACTATGAGCTTCCCAAGCACACGATAAGGTCGTTGAGGAGTGAGTCCAGATGCAGAGCGATGCTGAGCCAACGACCTGGCATCAGCAGCATCTGGCCAGATGGCACGAATAGCGCAAACTACATGGAGACTACTTATCTCAGTATAGCGAGGACTCTCCGTAAGTCAAGACCTATGTTGTGTTACAATCCTGTTACCACCATAATGCATTTTGCATTGACATGTACAGGATATGCCGAGGCCAGTAGGGATTACGGCTTCACAGGTAGGTAACGTCAGGCCCTTCGCACAGGAAACGACAACGGAGCAGGTGATTGGATTGGCTGAACACCTCACCAGCCATGGGAGCGCCCGCACTCAAGCCGCGGCCACTTGGGCGCATCCCAGGACCATCGGGGATTCTTGAACCACCAAGGCCACCAAGGGCCCTGGGTGCCCCTGACCCCCCTTGTGCCCTTGGTGGTGATCGGCCCCCATGGGTTACCGACGATTCTGGGTTACGCCGCGGCCCACTCCTTGCTGCACACGCCGTCAAGGAGTGAGCCATAACGATCGACTACCGTTCCCTGCCGGCCGCTGATCTCCTGGCGGCGCTCGAGTCGGCCGGCTGCGTGCCCGACATGGAGCTGACACCCGGCCTGCTGGACAATGTGCGCGCGGGCGTGGACGAGCGCCGGCCTACGAATGATCGGGCTGTTCGCTCCGCAAGTGCCCGGTGCAGAACCCCAAGAGGGGTTGGTGTGTGCTGGTCGGGGCGGTGCCCCATCGGCGGATGGGGCACCGCCCCGACCAGCACACACCAACCCCTCCTTATCTAGAGCCGAGCGATGATAGCGCGGGTCCTCCGGCCTTGCCTGGCGCGAGGTTCCTCTGTGCTCCAGGCTACCACCCCTCCCTGACGCGCGCCTGGCTGAGGGCGACGCGGCGCGCCATGGCGGGCAGCTCCTCCCAGCCGGCGCCGCCTTTGGCGCCGCCGGCGAGGGCGTCGGCGCGGCTGATGATGCCCTGGCGGTTCTCCAGCCCGTCGAGCCAGCGCTGCGGGATGGCGCCGGCCCCCCAGCGCGCGCCGGCGAGGGCGCCGCTGATAGCGCCGACGGTGTCGGCGTCGCCGCCGAGGTTGACCGCCTGGGTCACGGCCTGCTCGAAATCGGGCGCGGCGAGGGCCAGGTAGATAGCGGTGGCCACCGAGGCGGCGGCAAAGGGGTCGGCGGGGCTGGTGATGGGCCGCGCCGGGCCGTGGCGGTTGGCCTCACAGACGATGGCGCGCAGCACGTCCCAGCGCGCGGCGCCCCACAGGCCGGCGACGAGCGACAGCACCCCCGAAAAGCGCGCCGGCCGCAGGTCGGGCCGCTGCGCCGCCAGCTCGACCTCGGCGTCGCGGGTAAAGAGCGCCGCCGCCTCGAGCGCCGCGCGCTCGGCGTCGTCGCCCGCCACGGTGTGTGTGGCCAGGTAGCTCGCGAGGAAGGCCACCGCCACCGCCGCGCTCACCCCGCGCGCGTCGGCGTGGGTCTGCAGGCTGGCCTCGATGGCCGCCCGGCGCAGGCCGTCGGGGTCGGCGGCATACCACAGCCCGATCGGGGCCACGCGCATGGCCGCGCCGTTGCCCGCCGAGGGCACACCGGTAAGCATCGAGGGATAGCCCGCCGCCATGCGCTGCAGCGCCGCGCGGAAGGTGCCGCCGGTGGCGCGGTGGGCGCCGCGCGGCAGCCCCGGCGCCGGACGCGCCAGCTCGAGGTAGCGTTCGCGGGCCAGGTCGGCGTCAAAGCCGCGCCGCTCGACGAGCACGTCGGCAATGAGTAGCGCCTGCTGCGTGTCGTCGGTATAGAGGCCCGGCAGGTGCGCCCGGCCCAGCTGCCCCGTCCACTGCGTACGGGCATCGGCATAGTCGCGCACCCCGCCGTTATGGCGCAGCGTGCGGTCGCGCGCCATGCCCTCGATGGGCGCGCCCAGCGCATCGCCCGCCGCCTGGCCCAGCAGGCAGCCCCGCGCCCGCTCAATCGTCACCGCCACCTGACATCCCTCCCCTACCTGGAAACGGGATACACCGCAGAGGCGCAGAGGGCGCAGAGGTGGAGCTGGTGAGCGCCGCACCGTGATGCGTGGTGGTGCGTCCATCCTGGCGCCCCGGCTGTGTGCCCTCGCTGCCTATACTAGAGTATGCCGATGCGCCGCAGAACCCGCGCACGAGAACGCCCACAAGCCGCCGGTGGCGGCCAAGGGGGCGAGCAGCCTGCAGGAGAGGAGATCTGCCACCCTCAGCATCCTGGTAGCAGCCGGGCACTCCGCTCCGCTGCCATCCCCTGGGCGCAGACAAGCCCTGGCAGACACACGCCCTCGTGCGCCCGGCTCTGAGCCAGGAGGGGTTTTGGCGGGTTGGTTGGCCCTGCTGGCTGCCCCTGGCGCGCCAGGGGCAGCCAGCAGGGCCAACCAACCCGCCAAAACCCCCCAAAAAGGGCCTATACCGGGCTCGTGCCCAAGCCGATGCGCCGCAGTACCTGCGCCTTACGCATCGCGCATCACGCCCCCCATTTCGCGCGCCTCGTTTTTGACATCCCCTCCCGTCTCGTCTATAGTATCCACACAGCTACTCATGGCACCTCAGGTGAGGGGATACCTATGGGCGAACTCGGCGAACGGCTGCGCCAGGCCCGCGAGGCCAAGGGACTGACCCTCGAGCAGGTCGAGGAGATCACCAAGATCCGTCGACGCTACCTCCAGGCGCTGGAAGAAGAGGACTTTGGGCAATTGCCCGGTGAGGTATTCGTCCGGGGCTTCTTGCGCAACTATGCCCTCGCCCTGGGGCTCGATGCGGAGGAGATCCTGACGGCCAGCGGCCGCAAGGTGCCGCCGCCAGTGCCGCCGGTTGAGGAGCGGCCCGCAGAGATCCTTGACGAGCCGCTGGTGCCGCCGGCCATAGGGCAGCGCATCGTGGCCATCGCCATCGGCGCCATGGTGGTCATCGCCCTGGTGGTGGGCGGCTGGGCGCTCTACCGCTTCCTCGGCCCGCCGGCCGGCGGCCCCGCGGCCACAGCCACGCTGCCCGCCGCCAGCCCGACCTCGGCCCAAGCGGTGCTGACGGCGGCGCCACCAGCGGCCACGGCGACGCCCTCGACGACGCCGACGGCAGAGCCGACGGCCACCGATGTCCCGCTCAGTGGCGTGCTACTGCGCCTCGGGGCGACAGCCCGCTGCTGGCTGCGCGTGACCATCGACGGCCGCCTGGCCTACGAGGGCAATTTGGAGGCCGGCCAGGTGCAGGAATGGCAGGGCGCCGAGCAGATCTTCCTGCGCACCGGCAACGCTGGGGGCCTGCGCATCTGGTACAATGGGCAGGAAGTGGAGCCTATTGGAGGGCCGGGCGAGGTCGTCGAGCGTGCCTGGCAGGCGGGCGCCCTGCCCGAAGGCGTGAGCCCCGGCGAGCCTGCCGGCGAGCGCACGCCCGCGCCGGTCGGCCCGCCGCCATCCTCACCGACGCCAACGCCCGACGTGCCGACCGATACGCCCACACCCGACGCGCCGACCGAGACACCGGCACCTGCCGAGTAGCGTCTGGCAGCGAAGAACTGAGTACTCACCGCAGAGGGCGCAGAGTAGGGGCGAGGTGACCTCGCCCTGATGGCAGGGTCTCCTCGACACGGGGCGAGGTGACCTCGCCCTGATGGCAGGGTCTCCTCGACACGGGGCGAGGAAACCTCGCCCCTACGCCAAAGCGCATCCCAACACCCTCTGCGTTCTCTGCGCCTCTGCGGTGATTTCGGCCCAGTTGTAGGAGTTGTTGTGCAATTCTATCTCGTCAACTTGGGCTGCCCCAAGAACGCGGTCGATGCCGAGGGCATGGCGATGCGGCTCGCTGCCGCCGGCCACCGCCCGGCGCGCTCGCAGCGGGCAGCCGATCTCTTGATCGTCAATACCTGCGGCTTTATCGCCGCCGCACGTTCCGAATCGTTGGAGACCCTGCGCCGGTTGGCGAGAGGCAAGCGCGCCCGCCAACTGCTGATCGCGGCGGGCTGCCTGGCCGAGCGCGAGGGCGCCGCGCTGGCCCAACGCGTGCCGGGCATTGATGCCTACATCGGCACGCGGCATTGGTCGCAGATCGTGCCCCTCGTCGACGAGCTGGCGCAGCGCCACGGGCACGGGCCAGTGACGCTCGCCCCTGGCGACGGCGGCGACCTGGTGGCACCCATGGCGCGCAGCGCGGCCGGCGCGACCGCCTACATCAAGATCGCCGATGGCTGCGATGCGCCCTGCGCCTATTGCGCCATTCCCAAGATCAAAGGCCCGCAGCGCTCCAAGCCGCGGCACGAGGTGCTGGCCGAGGCGCGGGCGCTGGTGGCGCAGGGGGTGCGCGAGATCATCCTCATCGCCCAGGATACGACCGCCTACGGCCGCGACCTGGGCGACGCGGAGGGCCTCGCCGGCCTGCTGCCCGCTATCCTCGCGCAGGCGCCCGAGCTGGCCTGGCTGCGCGTGCTCTACGCCTATCCGCAACACATCGACCGGCGGCTGATCGACATCCTCGCCTCCGACCCTCGTATCGCACACTACCTGGACCTGCCGCTGCAGCACGCGCATCCCGAGGTGCTGCGCCGCATGCGCCGGCCGCACGATCCGGAGCGCATCGCGCGCCTGGTGGAGGAGCTGCGCCGCGCCATCCCCGATATCGCCCTGCGCACGAGCTTTATCGTCGGCTTTCCCGGCGAGACGGAAGCCGAGTTTCAGGCGCTGCTCGACTTTGTGGGCGCCATGAGGTTTGACCGCGTCGGCGTCTTTACGTATTCTAGAGAGAAAGGAACGCCGGCGGCCGAGATGCCGGGCCAGGTGGCGCCGACGGTGCGCCGGGCGCGCTTCGAGCGGGCCATGGCCTACCAACAGGGGATCTCGCGGCAGCGCAACGCCGAGCAGGTCGGGCGCACGCTGCCGGTGCTGATCGAGGGGGCGCAGGAGGGCCTCAGCCTGGGCCGCAGCTACCGCGACGCGCCCGAAATCGACGGGCTGGTGCTGGTCGATGGCGTGCACGAGGTGGGCAGCTTTGTGCCCGTCCACATCACGCGTGCCATGGAATACGACCTGGCCGGCGAGCGCGCGTTGGAACCCAAAGGGCGCATATAGCGTCTACCTGGCGTATGGCAGATAGCATATGGCAGATGCAGCAGCTCAGCCCATCATGCTGAGTCATCTGAACCGCGAAGAACGCCAAGGGCGCGAAGGTAGCGCGAAGCCTCTGAAGGAGCATTCGTCAGTCTCCCTTGGCGTCTCCTTCGCGTTCTTGGCGCCCTTCGCGGTTCAAGACGCCACTCACATCGGCAGGCTGAGCGGTCACCAGCCATCGGCTATTCGCTACACGCCATCCGCCGCGCACAGCTCGCGGCCCCAAAAGTGGTCGCTGCAGAGTGTGCTGCGCAGCAGCCGCTCGGCGAGGGGGTCGGCGGCGTTGAGCGCGGCGCGGTCGAGCCAGTAGCCGGCAAAGGCCCAGGCGAAATGGGCGTGTGGGTCCGCCGGGCCGTAGCCCAGGGCGGCGACAGTCTGCAGGCGGCGCCCCACATCGCGCAGACCTGGGGTGGCGCCGGCGCCGTCGGAGAGCCAGGGGCCCTCGGCGGCGCCCAGGCAGCCGAGCAGATGGTCGAGCATCTGGGCCAGGGCATCGAGCGCCGTGCGGCCGCTGCCGGTGAGATCGGCCAGCGACACGCGGGCGACCGCGGGCAAGCCGCCGCCCGGCCAGGGCAGGCCACCGGGCAGATAGGCCGTCGGCCCGGCCGTCAACACGACGTGGCCGGCCGGCGCGCCGAGCCAATAGCCGAGCAGCCCCAGCGGCCAGGCCGCCGGCCATTCGAGGAGCGTAGCGGCCGGCGCCCAGGCATGGGCAAAGCGGCGCTGCACCTGCGGCGGGCTCGCTTCGAGCGCGCCCGGCTCCACGTGCAGCCGCTCGCGTTTCAGGCGGCGCAGCAGGCTTGTATTGGTGTCAGGCATAGTCCACCAGTCTCAAGCAAAAGTCGTAGCCTGATACAACAACCATACATGACCGGAGAATCGTGGCATCCGGGCGTTACGCTTCGCATGTAGCCGGAACGGACCCCTTGTGAGGGGTTTGGGTGGGTTGGTTGGCCCTGCAGGCTGCCCCTGGCGCGCCAGGGGCAGCCTGCAGGGCCAACCAACCCACCCAAACCCCCTCCTGGCCTGGAGCCGGGCGAGGGCGAAGCCGGCACCCGGCGATCGCCAGGATGCCCAGGTGGATGAGCTAGCTCTACGATAAGCTGTCAGGCTGCGCTCCGGGCTGGGGTGGGATCTGGGCTTTGGCTCTAGCCATGCTAGAACAGGCGATGACAGTATGATCGAAACCAACAGGCGTGTCAACAGCGCCGCGGGCCGCTCGGACCTGGCCTGGGCGACAGAGACAGGCGCCACGCTACGCGCCACGGGCAGGCGCCAGGGCGGGGGACCCTACCGGCTGCTCGTGGGCCTGCTCATCTCGCTGCTGACGACGGTGGTCGTCCTCGGCGTGGCCGGGCTAGCCTGGCAGCAACACTACAACGGCCGCGTCATGCCCGGCGTCTGGGTGGCCGGCGTGCCGCTGCAGGGCCTCACCGCGCTCGAGGCCGAGTCGGCCCTGGGCGAGGCCTGGTCGACCGTGGGCCCGCGCCACCTGACCCTGCGCGACGGCGACCGCCAGTGGGTGCTGCCGCTCGAGCAGGTGGGCATCACCTGGGACGTGCAGGCCACGGTGCGCGCCGCTATGGCCGTGGGCCGCAGCGGCTCCTTCGGCAGCGATTGGCTGGCCCGCCTGCGGGGCATGCAGCGCGGCGTGGCCGTGCCGCCCGCCTGGTCGTTCGACGAGCCCCGCGCCAACCTGGCCCTGCGCCAACTGGCCAAGGAGATCGACCAGCCGGCGCGCTCGGCCACCTTCGAGCTCACCGGCGTGACGCCGCGCAGCGAGCCGGCCACGACCGGGCGCGAGCTCGATGTGGACGCCACCCGCCGGCAGATGCTCGCCGCCGTGAGCAGCGGGCTGCCGCTGACGCTGGACCTGACCGTGCGCACCATCGAGCCTGCCGTGGCCGACGGCGAGGCGGCGCGGCAACAGGCCGAGGCGCTGCTCTCGCGCCAGGTCACGGTGACCTTTGAGGAGGACGGCGCGCAGCGCGCCTGGTCGCTGAGCCGCGACCTCATCGTGCGCATGATCCAGCCGCGGCAGGAGGCCGGCGCCGATGGCCTGATCCGCTGGGTGCTGGATGTGAAGGCCGACCCGCTGGCCGAGTGGGTGGCCGCCATCGCACGCGAGATCGACCGCCCCAAGCTGGAGGGCCGCGTGCGCATCGACCCAACGACCATGTTGGCCAGCATCAGCGTGCCCAGCCAGAGCGGCCGCACCGTCGACACGGCCGAGGCCCTCAAGCGCGTGCTGGCCGCGCTGCAGGGGGACGAGCCGGCGGTGCAGCTTCCGGTGGCGATCGACCGCCCCTACATCACGCCCGAAGAAGTGGCAAGCTGGGGCCGGCTGAACCTGCTGAGCGAGGGCACGACCAGCTTCAGAGGGTCCGACGCCGCGCGCTCGCAGAACATCGTCGTCGGCACCTCGCGCTTCCCGGGCATCGTCGTGCCGCCCGGGGCCATCTTCTCGTTCAACAGCTACGTGGGGCCGATCACCGCGGCCGAAGGCTGGGCCGAGGGCTATGTGATTATGGGCGACCGCACCGAGCCGGGCATCGGCGGCGGCCTCTGCCAGGTGGCCACCACCTGCTACCGCGCGGCCTTTTTCGGCGGCTTTCCCATCGTCGAGCGCTACCCCCACACCTACCGGGTCACCTGGTACGAGCCACCCGTCGGCATCGACGCCGCCGTGTTCACGCCCGATGTAGACATGCGCTTCAGGAACGACCTGTCGATCCCCATCATCATCGACAGCTCGGCCGATCCGGCAACCGGCAAGGCGAGCTTTCGCTTCTACGGACCAGGCGAGCTCGGCCGCACCGTGGAGATGGAAGGCCCGATCATCACCAACCAGGTCAAGGCGCCACCGCCGATCTACGAGGACGACCCCACGCTGGCGCCGGGCCAGATCATCGCCGTCGACTCGGCCCACGACGGCCTGCGCGCTACCGTGTACCGCATCATCAAGGTCAACGGCCAGGTCGTCTCTCGCGAGACGTTCGTCAGCGACTATGTGGCCTGGGCGGCACGCTACAGGCGGGGACCGAGCCGGTAGTGCGTAAAACGTGATGCGTGATGCGTGTTGCGTATTCCGTTCGCCGTCAGCGCTGGCCGAGTGCAACGGAACACGCAACACGCATCACGCATCACGTTTCACGCATTACGTTCTACGCATCACGCACCGGAGGCAGCTCATGAGCCTCGACATCGGCATCGTCGGCCTGCCCAACGTCGGCAAATCGACCCTCTTCAACGCGCTGACCCACGCGGGGGCGGCGGTGGCCGGCTACCCCTTTACGACCATCGAGCCCAATGTGGGCGTCGTGCCGGTGCCCGACCCGCGGCTGGAAGAGCTGCGCGCCATCGTGCAGCCCGAGAGGGTGGTGCCCACGACGCTGCGCGTGGTCGACATCGCCGGGCTGGTGCGCGGGGCCAGCCAGGGCGAGGGCCTGGGCAACCAGTTCCTGGGCCACATCCGCACGGTCGACGCAGTGGCCATGGTGGTGCGCGGCTTTGAGGATGCCGACGTGCCCCACGTCACGCCCGAGCTGGACCCGGCCGCCGATATCGAAACGGTGGACCTGGAGCTGATCCTGGCCGACCTGGCCACCGTCGAGCGGCACCTGGAAAAGGTGCGCGGTCAGGCCAAGGGGTCGAAGGGCGCCTACGACGCCGAAATCGCAGCGCTCGAGGGCCTCGAGCAACGGCTGGGCCAGGGCCAGCCGGCCGCAGGCGCCAGCCTCCCCGAGGCCGAGGCCGGCGCGGCCCGCGAGTTGGAGCTCCTCAGCGCCAAGCCACGGCTCTACGTGGTCAACGTCGGCGACGGCAGCTTGCCCGACGGCGGCCGCTACGCTATGGCCGTGCGCGCCATCGCCGCGGCCCAGGGCGCCGAGGTGGTCGTCCTCTCAGCGGCGATGGAGGCCGACCTGGCCGATTGGCCCGCCGATGAGGCCGCCGCCTACCGCGCCGAGCTGGGGTTGCCCGAGCCGGGGCTCATCGCCTTTATCCACGCCGGCTACCGCCTGCTGGACCTCATCACCTTCTTCACCACTACCGGCGGCAAAGAGGTCCGCGCCTGGACGCTGCGCCGCGGCGCCACCGCCCTCGACGCCGCCGCGACGATCCACAGCGATATGGCCCGCGGCTTTATCCGCGCCGAGGTCATGCAGGTGGCCGACCTCGTCGCCGCCGGCTCGGCCGCAGCCCTGCGCGAGCGGGGCCAGGTGCGCGTTGAAGGCCGCGATTATGTCGTGCAGGATGGCGACATCCTGCACATTCGCTTCAACGTGTAGAGCATCGGCCAAGTAATCCCGCAGAGGCTCGCAGACGGCCGAATCGGCGCCCTGCAACGCCCACAAGGGGCTAGGCTACGTCGCCCATGCGATTGCCTGAACGATGTTCTAGCTCCGCGATGCGCTCATCCAGCTCCTCGCGCTCCGTGTCGCCTCCCTCGGGGCACATGCCAGTGCCCGCGGCCACCACGTGCTCGTAGTGCGGGAGAGTGGTCGTCTGGCCCGTCGATGCGCCGCGGCGCATCGACGGGCCAGACGACCACTCTCCCGCACTACAAACGAGCTGCTCGACAAAGCCGCAAAATCGGCTATACTGTGGGCGACGGCCATACCCCCGCCGGGTATGCAGGCATCATGCCCCTGACTGCGGGCCGCGTTAAAGCGCGGATATGGCCGTGGAGGAGAGGTTCAATGGAAAGCGTGCTGTCGATAGCCTTTGTTGTGCTGCTGATCGCCGTGTTCGTCGCCTCGACGCGCAGGGGTGGTGGCGGTTGAGGAGTCAATCGCAACTGCTGATCCCGTGTGGATCGGCCTGCTCGTAGTACGGGAGAGCGAGTGTCGGGAAAGCCGGCGGCATTCCCGACACTCGCTCTTCAGTACCACACACTCACTTGGCAAAGAGGACGCCGCGCGGGTCGCCCATGCTGCGCAGGTAGAGCGCCGGGCGATACCACGACTCGTCATCGAACTGCGCCCGCGCCCGCGCCATGGCCTCGCTGAGCGGGGCCCGCTCGGCGAGCGCGCCATAGAACGCCTCGGCAAAGCTCACCGTGGTGTAGAGCGGCACCTCGAACTGCATCGCCGCTACCGCCGGCACGCCCATGCCGATCAGCGCCGGCGCCGTGCCCGCAAAGACCGGCCCCTGCCCCACCGCTGCCGAACGGCAGGCACTGAGCACCGCCAGCCGCAGTGCCTGATTCCTGAAGAGCGCCGCGGCCAGATTCTCCGCGCTGCGCCAGTCGGCCGTGCCGTCGGACCGTTCGAACGCCAGGTGCCCCTGCGGGCTCACCTGCTCCAACGGCGCCCCGCAGGCCCGGCCCGGCCCGATGCGCGCCTGACAGGCCAAATCGCCCGCGGGCACCAAGCGGCGGCAGGCTGGGCAGCGCCGGCCAAAGTCGCCATGCCCGTCAAAATGCACGATGTGATAGGGCGTGCCGCTCATGGCATCGACGAAGGCACGCCAGGTCGGCGGCTCGAGCACCTGCAGCTCGAGCCCCTGCTCCTCCGCCAGGATCGCCAGGCTCCCCTTCAAGGCCAGCAGCTCGGCGCTCTCGTCGAGGCCGGGCAGGTCGCGCGGCCGCGCCACGACCACCAGCACCCGCAGCGGCCCCTGCAGCGCCAGCGGCGTCGCCGGCGCCCGGAAGGCGATGTAGCGCGCCAGCGCCAGGCGACCACTGCGCACCAGATACTCCTGGCCGTCGTAGAGCAGTTCCCACGGCAGGCGCGCCAGATGGCCGGCCTCCCGGTCCAGGTGCAGTTGGAGGAGCAGCGCCTGACGCGCCTGACGCGCCTGGCTCAGACCAATGTTCAGCACCGTGCGCACCGCGCCGCGCGGGAAGAGCGTGTCGTAGAGGCGTGCGCCCACCTGCTCGAGCAGCCGGGGCCGCGGCAGGCTCAATTGCGTGCCCTGCACCCAGCCCAGCCCGCGCAGCGCCGGCAGCTCCCGCTGGAACTCGGGCGCCATAAAGGTCGGGCGCTCGATCAGCTTGAGCACCACGTCCGCTTGCTCCGCCGTATAGGGCAGCGCCACACGCGCGCTCGGCGTGCCCCAACGCGACGAGAGCACCCGCGTCTCCAGCGCCGGCCCCTCGCCGTCGTCGTAGACGGCAATCAGGTGTTGCAGAGCGTCGATCGAGCTCTCAGCCATCAGCCATCAACCCTCAGCCCTGTAGGACGGGCTTTCCAGCCCGTCGGCCGCACGCCTCTGCAGGGCAGGACAGGCTAGAAAGCCTATCCCACATCCCCGTGGGACGGGCTTTCCAGCCCGTCGGCCGCTCGCCTCTGCAGGGCAGGACAGGCTAGCAAGCCTATCCCACAGGCTAGTCGCTCTTCTCCACCGCAGCCATCAGCCGCTGATAGTTCCGCTCCACCTGCGCTTCGGCCTCCTCCGGCGTCGTGCGCCAGACTTCGGCCAGCCGCGCCACGATCTCACGCAGCGCCAGGGCGCGGTCGCCCGTGCCCAGCCGGCTCCACGGCCCATTCGTCTCCGTCAGCACCTGCTCGCGCGGGATGGCGCGCAGCCACGTGCGCATCGCCGCGCTCGCTGCCAGGTCGGGCCCCACCGCCAGGAAATGCCCCGCCTCGATGGTACGGAAGAGCAGCGACTTGGGGCCCTCAGGCCGATAGTCGTGCCAGATGACCCAATTGACGTGCTGCGCCACCACAATGCCCCAGGCCTCGGCCTCCGCATAGCGCGAGTGCAGCATAAGCGGCCGGTTCTCGCGCCCGCATACGGCCGCGATCTCGCGCAGCACAGTCACCTGCGCCGCCCAATTCTGTTCCTTGCCGTGGCGAAAGTCCAGCCCCGCCTCGCCGACGAGCGACGCGCCGCCCAGCACCTCCTGCCACTCGGCCCACTGGTCGTAGCCGCCCGCCACACGGTGGGGGTGCAGCCCCAGCGCCACATGCACATCGGGGTGATGGCGGCACAAGAGCCGCGTGCGCACGTACGAGGCCAGCGATGTCGTCACGGCCACCGTCCGCACGCCCGCCGCCTGCCCCGCCGCCAGCGCCTGTACCGGCTGCGGATAGGCATCGATATGGCAGTGGATGTCGATGAGCATACGTGTCACTCCTGTGAGTACTGCGTAATGCGTGTGCGTAAGGGGCTCGGCGCGGATGCGTTGTATGCTCGTTTGTGCAGGGTGTGAATCGGAACACACAATACGCAACAGGCACACACCTTACGCATTACGCATCACGCATCACGCATCACGTCTCACGCCTCACGCCCTTGTGATGCACCGCCCAACCCGGCAACACGAGCACTGCGCGGCAATCGTCCACGCCGCCCTCGGCGCCCAGCGCCCGGCACGCCGCCAGGGCCGTGTCGTGGAACTCGGCGCCGGCGTCTGGCTCGTCGCTGTGGGCCAGGGCGCAGTAGGCCCACGCCAGGCGCTGCCGGTCGGTCTGCGAGAGGCGGCGCAGGTCGAACTCATCGCCCCTCGTGCCCATGGCCACCGAGCGCGAGAGCGCCTCATAAAAGTCGCTCTTGGCCTCGCCGGGCATGCGCAGCTCGAGCCACCCTTCGCCCCGGCGCAGCAGCGTCGCCACCACCGTGCGCCGGCTCCAACGGTCGTGGTAGCGCACCAATCGCTCCAGCGCCCGCGAATGCAGCTCCACCGCCCGCCGGACGCTACGGCCGCGGTAGCCCGCCTCCTGCCACACCTCGCCCTGCTGCTTCCAGGCCATGGCCTCCTCGCGCTCCAGGCCCAGGGAATGCTGGATCTCTTCATATTCCTGGAAGCGCCTGAGCGCATGCTTGAAGCTGTGCTCGTCCTGGTAGATCTTGCCCAGTTGCAGGAGCACATCGCCGTAGGCGCGTCGCAGCCCTTTGCGCTTGAGGGCCTGCATCACCTGGCGATAGATGCGCTTGGCCTCTTCCCTATCCTCCGCCGAGCCGGTGCGCAGGATCTCGGCGCGCTGTTTGTCGCTCGTCGCCCGGCTGATGGGGTCGCGCAGGCGCTTCCAAAAGCCCGCGCTGGCGGCGTAGAGCTGGCGCGCGAAGGCCAGGTCCGCGGGGCCGGCCAGTGCATACTGGTAGACCACGGCGATATCCTGCAGCAGGCTGGCCATTTCGCCGTCGAGCCAGCGGCGCGTCGCGCGGTCGAGGCCGCCCGAGCCGGCAGGCTGGGAAGCCGGCCCCACAGGCGGCCCGGCAGGCTGGCTAGCCGGCCCCCCAGGCCCGGTGACCTGGGAGGCTTGCCCCTCGGCCGCCAGTTCCTCGCAGATGGCCAGGGCCTCGCCGTAGAGGTCGAGGGCGCGTTGGTGGTCACCCTGCTCCTCGTCGTCGAGGTCATAGGAGATGCGTCCGCGCTCATGCAGGGCCAGCGCCCGGCTGGGCGGTGCCAGGTCGGGCACGGCCAGCAGCCGCTCGAGGCTCTCCAGCGCCTCGGGCAGCCGGCCCAGGATGCGCTGCACCCCCGCCCGTGCCAGCAGAAAACGCTCGTCAAACGCCTCAGGCTCGGCCAGCGCCGCGTCGAGCAAGCCCAGGAGCTGGCGGAAGCGTCCGGCATCGAGCAGGGCGTCGAGCAGTGTATCCCGCAGCAGCGTGCGCGCCGCCTGGTGATGCCCAGCGGCCATGGCGTGGCGGTAGGCCTCCACCAGGCCGTCGATATCCTTGCGGCCGGCAAAGTAGCGGTAGGCCTGCTCGTGGCAGGCGCGCGCTTCCTCGGGTGCGAGCAGCCCGCAGAGGTAGTCGCGGGCCGGCACGTCAAAGGCATAGTTGGCGCCGTCGAACGAGAGCAGCGAGAGCTCGCGCAGGCGCTTCACGTGGGGCAGCCACTGCGCCGTGCCCGCCACCCTGGCGATAGCCGCCTCAGGGAAGGGGCCGCGCAAGACGCTGAGGCGCGCCCCGACGCGGCGCTGCTCGTCGCTCAGCCCCTGGGCCACCGTCGTGCGCAGCGTGGCCACCAGCGGCGGCGGAGGCTGAGCGCGCAGCTCATCGCGGATGTGCGCCCAGGGGCAACTGCGCGCCAGCGAGACGACCAGGTCCACGCCCAGAGGATAGCCGTCGAGCAGGCCCGCAATCTCGCCGAGCAGCGGCTCGTCGGCTGCGGCCACGGCGAGGCGCTGCGCCGCGGCCTTGCAGCGCAGGATGCGCTCGATGTCGGGCGCCGCCATGGCGCGCAGCTCCACCGGCCGCCAGCCCTCGCCCCCAGGGCCGTCCAGGCCCGCCGGCTGCACGCGCGTCGTGGCCAGCACGTGCACCCCCGGCGGCAGGCCGGCCAGGAAGACCTGCAGGTCCAGGTCGGCGGCCACATCCTCATAGTTGTCGAGCACGAGCAACACGTCGCCCGCGCCGGCCGTGCGCTCGGCCAGCAGAGTGCTAACTTGGCGGCGCGCCTCTTCGAGCACCGGCGCCAACTGCTTCAGCGCGCGGAAGAAATCGGCGATCTCGGCGAGCACCGCGGCCAGCGAGCGGCCGCCCTGCAGGCCGAGCCAGATGATGCCCCCCCCAAAGCGCCAGGCGCCGCGGCGCACCACCTCGCGCGCCACCGCCGTCTTGCCCACACCCCCCAGACCCCAGAGGGCGCCGCGCGCGCCCGGCTGCGCGAGGATGTGCAGGCACTCGGCCACGGCCTGCGCGCGGTCCACAAACACCGGCTCGGCCCGATAGCCCGCCGAGATGCGCCCCGGCGCCCGGGGCACGCGCCGCAGCGGCTCGGGCGACCCGGCCACGGCCTGGCCCACAAAGAGCCGGCCCGTCCCCTCGCCATCCTGCAGATAGACGACCGGCGCGAAGCGCGCGCTCTCGGCCGGCAGCAGTTGGCCGCGCGCCTGGACCATCGCAGCCCCCAGCGGCGCCAGCTCAGCCAGGCCGCTGTAGAGCTGCCGGCAGAAGCGCTCAATCTGCTCAGCCGTCAGCGCCCGCTGCATCGCCACCACCGCCGGCACCCCCGCGCGCACCAGCGCCGGGGCCAGCGCCGCCGCCCCGAGCTGTAGGGGCGGGGTTTCCCCGCCCTCGCCCTCCGCCCAGCGCAGGGCCTCCCCGCCAGGGTGCGGCGGTGGAGTCAACACCGCCAAGGCCGCCTTGGAGAGAAAAAGCGCGTTGTGCAGCGTCTCGGCGCTCACCGGGCTCGCCGCGGCCGCCTCATCCTCAAAGATCAGGTGCGGCGTCGCATCGCCGCCCGGCCGGCAAGCCGCCGTGCCATCCAGGTGCACCACCTGGTAGGCCGTGTGGCTGAGTGCCTCGCCGAGCGCCGCATATGTGGGCGGCGAGAGCACATCGACGTGCAGCAGGCCGCGCTTGCGCAGCTCATCCAGCGCCTTGAGCACAGGGCTGTCGCCGCGCTCGCCCGGCTCCTCGAGGTCCACCGGCCGGGGTGAGGCCACGAGCACCCGCAGCCGGCCCTCGACCTGGGCGGGTGCCGCTGCCTGCGCGCAGTCGAGCGAGCGCGCCAGCGCCAGCGCCCCGTCGGCCACGAGGAACGAGCGGCCATCGTGGATCAGCTCCCAGGGGTAGCAGGGCAGCGTGGGCGAGCCGGCGTCAAAGCGCAGTTGCACCGTCAGCGCCTGGCGCGCGGCACGGCTCTCGGCCAGCGCCTCGGCCAGCGCGTCGCGTACCTCGCCCTCGGGGAACAGGGTCGCGTAGAGTGCCTGCCCCACCCGGGCATACTCGCCATCGGCCAGCAGCCCCGCCAGCTCGTTGGGCGCAAACGGCAGTGGCGCCGTGGCGTGGGCATAGCCAATCGCCCGCACCTCGACCATGCGGTTGGGGCGCTCGATCAATTGCAGGCGAAAGGCTTCGCTCATCACACTCCTGACTCAGATGGATCACTCGCGGCCCACACATACTGGTCGCCTCACAACCGGGCTGGCCTTCGCCCTCATGGTACGCCCCTTGCTCCAGCAGAACAACGCTTCATCTGCATGGCTATGCCTCTCCGAAGGCAAGTGCCTGGTAGTACTCTGCCAGTAATCGCCATGTGCAATGGGTTCGTAGTCGGCGCTTGAGCGCCTTGACCCTCCAACATGGCGCCAAGTGCAGATGCGGCGCCAGTCCGCAGGAGTCAAGGCGCTCAAGCGCCGACTACGAACCTGGCCAGCCGCTTCGTACGGCATGGTGACAAAGTACTACTAGAACATCGGTCAAGTATTCGTACAGACGACGTCGCCCTGCAGCGCCCACAAGGGGCCAGGTCGCCCATACGACCAGGCCGATGCTCCAGACTGTCAGTCTGAACAGGCCGTCCACACAGGCACGGCACAAGGAGACTGGACATGAAAGGCAAACACTGCCACCTCGCCGCAGCGTTGGTGCTGGCCCTGTCGCTCGCCGCGGTTTCCGGCTGTTCTAGCCTGCTGGGCAATCGGGCGCAAGTCGGTGGCACGACCACGCCCGGCGGCACCGGCACGCCGCCGGCGACCCGGGCGACGGGCACGCCCACCAGCCGCAACAGCACACCGCAGTCAGCGCCGGCCACAGCCCCTGCCAGCGTCGTCCCCGTCTCGCGGGCCATCCGCGACGTGGTCGAATGCGTGCGCCCGGCTGTGGTGCAGGTCACCAACCAGCAACATGTCAACCCCGAACTGTCGCAGGGGGCCGTCCTGCAGACCATCGGCATCGGCTCGGGCGTCATCTATGACCCCAGCGGCCTGATCCTCACCAACGACCATGTCGTCATCGGCGCCGAGCGGCTGCTCGTGACGCTGCCCGATGGCCGGAGCTTTGACGGCCGCCTCGTGGGCAGCGATCCGCAGACCGATCTCGCCGTCCTCAGGGTCAACCAGCAAGGTCTGCCGACCGCCGAATTGGGTGATGCGGCGAGCCTCGCCGTCGGCGACTGGGTCGTCGCCATCGGCAACGCACTCGCGCTCACCGGCGGACCAACGGTGACCCAGGGCATCGTCTCCGCGCTCGATCGGGCCATCCAGGCGCCACCATCATCGTCGAGCCAGACGGCCACGCCGCAGGCTGGCTCGCAGGGCGGCCGCTTCCTGTTCAACCTGATCCAGACCGACGCCGCCATCAACCCCGGCAACTCGGGCGGCCCATTGGTCAACCTGCAGGGGCAGGTCGTCGGCATCAACACCCTCGTCGCGGTGAGCACGCCCAGTGGTGAGCCGATCGAAGGCATCGGCTTTGCCACCTCCATCAACACCGCCAGGGCCATCGCCGACCAACTCGTCGCCACCGGCCGCGCCGTGCATCCCTACCTGGGCATACAGTACGTGCCCCTCAGCCCTGCCCTGGCGGCGCGGCTCAACGTCTCCGAACAGCGCGGCATGTACATCCAGAACGTCGTCGCCAACTCGCCGGCGGCGCAGGCCGGCCTGCGCCAGGGCGATGTGATCGTCAGCGCCGACGGTCAAACCCTCGACACCGAGTCGTCGCTGGCGCGCGTCATCGAATCGCACAAGCCCGGCGATACGATCGCCCTCACCGTCGTACGCGATGGCCGCCGGCTGACCCTGCAGGTCACCCTCGGCCAGCAGCCTTCATAGGAAAGGGCGAGAGCCCTTACTACAAAGGGGCTCTATGGCACAGAACATGCTAGACCATCGCTGTGCCTGAAGGCAGGCCCGTCCTCCTGGTCATCCCTATCCGTGGCAGCCTCTGGAAGCAACCCGACCTGCAGGTGGGGTCAAAGACCGTCGGGTCGTAGGGGCCTATGCCCGATGCTGCTCTGACCAGGGTCCGGCCTCGCACAGCCGCCTGCCGCCAGGCTCCCCACACGTCCGCAGATGAGCGGCGAGAGGTGGTCGGATAGATGAGCAGCAATCGGGAAGACGACGGCAACCGGCCGGACCCTCCCCTCGGCAGCGGGATGAAGAACCTCTCCTGGCTGTGGGTCCTGCTCGCCGTGGCGCTGGTCGCCTGGAACCTGTGGGCCTTCCTGGGGCCCGCCACCAGTCAGGGCAGCGTGGAAATCCCCTACAGCACGTTCCTCGAGCAGGTTGAGGCGGGCAACATCAGGAGCGTCGAGATCAAAGGTACCCACATCCGCGGCCTGTTCAGAGCGCCGGTCGAGGCGCAGAGCGAGCCTTCGGCTCCTGGCTCTCGGTCCGGCGCCTGGGCAACGCCATCGCCAGCGGAGGATTTTACCACCACCTGCCCCGAGGCCATCAACGACCCCAGCCTGATCCCACTCTTGCGGGCAAAGGGGGTGACGATCAAGGTGGTCTCTGCCGGCACGCCCTGGCTGCTGACGGTGCTGAGCAACGGCATACCGATTGTCCTGCTGATCGGCTTCCTGGTCTGGATGAGCCGCCAGGCCCCTCAGAACCAGGGCGACATCATGGGCTTCCTGCGCAGCAAGGCACGCCGCTACAACGCCTCGAACCAGAAGCGCGTGCTCTTTCACGACGTGGCTGGCGAGGAGGAGGCTAAGCGTGATCTGGCCGAGGTCGTCGACTTTCTCAAGAACCCGCGCAAGTACCACGAGCTGGGCGCGCGCATCCCGCGCGGCATCCTGCTCATTGGCCCGCCCGGCACAGGCAAGACGCTGCTCGCCCGCGCCGTCGCCGGCGAGGCCGACGTGCCCTTTTTCTCGATCAGCGCCTCCGAATTCGTCGAAATGTTTGTGGGCGTGGGTGCCAGCCGCGTGCGTGACCTCTTTGAGAAGGCCAAGCGCTCGGCGCCGGCCATCGTCTTTGTCGACGAGCTCGACGCCGTAGGCCGGCAGCGCGGCGTGGGCGTCGGTGGCGGCTCCGACGAGCGCGAGCAGACGCTGAACCAGCTCCTGGTTGAGATGGACGGCTTTGACGAGCGCCAGAGCGTGATCATCATCGCCGCCACCAACCGCCCCGACGTGCTCGACCCGGCGCTGCTGCGCCCTGGCCGCTTCGACCGCCACGTCAGCGTGGGCCTGCCCGACCGAAGCGGCCGACAGGGCATCCTCAGCATCCACACCCGCCGCCTGCCCCTGAGCGAGGATGTGGACCTGGCCGGCCTCAGCCGCGCCACCTCGGGGTTCAGCGGCGCCGACCTGGCCAACCTGTGCAACGAGGCCGCCCTGGCCGCCGCGCGCCGCAACCATCCCAAGGTCGCCCTGGTCGACTTCGAGGAGGCGCTCGACAAGCTGCTCTTGGGCAACACGCGCAGCACGCTGCTCTCCGACAAGGACCGCCGCGTCATCGCCTTCCACGAGGCCGGCCACGCCCTGGTCGCCATGAGCCTGCCCGAGGCCGACCCCATCCGCAAGATCAGCATCGTGCCCCGTGGCCAGTCGCTCGGCGCCACCGCCCAGACGCCCCTGGAGGACCGGGCCAACTATAGCAGGTCGTACCTGCTCGCCCGCGTCGCCGTCATCCTCGCCGGCCGCGTGGCCGAGGAGCTCTTTATCGGCGACGTCACTGTCGGCGCCGAAAGCGACCTGCTGCAGGCCACCGAGCTGGCGCGACGCATGGTCACCCGCTGGGGCATGAGCGAGCTCGGCCTCGCCTCCTATCGCTCGCTGGGGCAGGAGCAGCCCTTCCTGGGCTACGACCTCGCCCAGGGCCGCGACTATAGCGAGGCCAAAGCGGCCGAGATCGACCAGGCCGTCGGCGCCCTGCTCAAGAGCCGCCACCAAGTCGCCCAGGCCATCCTCCAGGGCCAGGAAGAGGCGCTGCGCCGGCTGGTAGAACTCCTGCTGCGCGAAGAGACCGTCACCGCCGAACAGGCCGCGGCCGCCCTCGCCGGGCCCGATAGCGTACACGCCTTCAGGCCCGCGCAGGCCGAGGCCGTCCCGGCGTAGTAGTCTGCCGCAATGATTTTGATGGGCTACGACGCCCACAAGGGGCTAGGCTACGCCCATCAAAATCATTGCGGCAGGCTGCTACCAACCGCTCGCCTACCTAGAATCTCCACTGGAGCGTGTTACATGCGCAAGATACGTCCTTCGAGCGCGGTGTTTATTGCCATCACACTGGTCATCATCTGCACGCTGACCATCTCTTTCTTGCCGTTCTTCGTCGAACAGGTCTGGCCGCCCCTGTGGGACGCGACCTGCCAGCCCCGCGGCGCCTCGCCGCGCGGCTTTGCCGCCGTCGGCCCCTTCTGTAGCGTTTGGCCGTGGCCGGCGCTCCTCGCCGTCCCCATCTCGTCGGCCCTGCTCGTGGTGTTGTTCATGCTTGTTGCCGGAGTTGCCTTGCTGCGCCAGCGCCAGCCCTGACCTCGCCCTCCAGACCAATTCCTAGCAGCGCCCCGCCTGCCGCGGCGAGTCGCCTGGCTGTTATTGCGAGTGACCCAGGGTCTCCGAACCCTGGGTCACTCGCAATGGCAGGCCGAGGAATCGCGATTTCTGTTGCAACCTGCCGCCCGTCTGTGTATAATGGATAGCCGACAGTTGAAGCGGAGATCAACCGACGGGAGATGGTATGCCGGACAGACATACGGTCCTCATCGTCGACGATGACCCACCCATCCGCGAGATGCTCTCGGACTTTCTCAAGGAAGAGGGCTACGACACCCTGGTCGCCAGCGATGGCGCCAGCGCTTTGCACACCCTCCGCCACTCGGCCGAGCGCATCAACCTCGCGCTGCTCGACATGCGCCTGCCCGACGTCCAGGGCCTCGAGATCCTGCGCGCCATGGCCGAAAAGGGCATGGAGCTCCCCGTCATTGTCATGACAGCCCACGGTACGTCCTCCACAGCGATCCACTCGATGCAGCTCGGCGCCTACGACTATCTGACCAAACCGATCGACCTCAACCAGTTGGGCTTGACGATCAGGCGCCTGTTGGAGCATCATGCGCTCGCACAGCAGGTCAAGTCGCTGCAGACCAAGCTCAACGAATACCTGATCCACGAGCGCATCGTCGGCTCGAGCCCGGCGATGCAGGAGGTCTACAAGCTCATTGGCCGCGTCGCCGCCAGCGATGCCACCGTGCTCATCAGCGGCGAGACGGGCAGCGGCAAGGAGCTTGTGGCCGAAGCCATCCATGAGAACTCGGCCCGCGCCGACCAACCGCTGATCAAGGTCAACTGCGCCGCCCTGCCCGAGACGTTGCTCGAGAGCGAGCTCTTCGGCCACGAGAAAGGCTCCTTCACCGGCGCAGTGACCCAGCGCAAAGGCCGCTTCGAGCTGGCCAGCGGGGGCACCATCTTTCTCGACGAAGTCGGCGAGATGAGCCCCAACACGCAGAAAAAGCTCCTGCGTGTGCTCCAGTTCGGCGAGTTCCAGCGGGTCGGCGGGTCTGAGGCGTTGTACACCGATGTGCGTGTCATTGCCGCCACCAACAAGAACCTGGAGCGAGAGGTGGAAGAAGGCCGTTTTCGCGATGACCTCTACTACCGCCTCAATGTCATCCGCATCCCCATGCCGCCGCTGCGCGAGCGGCGCGAGGACATTCCGCTCCTCATCGCCCACTTCCTCGACCGCTACCGCTACCGGCCTGGGGTGCCGCCGACCAAGATTTCTGAAGAAGCCCTCCGGCTGCTGATGGACTATTCGTGGCCCGGCAACGTGCGCCAGCTCGAGAACACCATCGAGCGCGCCGTCGTCTTGGCACAGGGCAAGCTGATTACCGCCCAGCATGTCGCCCTCGACTCGCCACTCACGACCGACAACCTGCTCAACATCACACAACGGGTACGGGCGCGCACCGCGCTGGCAGCCATCCTGGAAGACGTCGAGCACCTGGCAGTCGAGATTGCCGTCACCCAGGCCCGCGGCGACCGCGAAGAGGCTGCCCGCATGCTGGGCCTGCCGGCCAGGGAGCTGGAGGCCAAGCTCCGCGCCCTCGGGGCCAGGCGACAGTCGGACCTTTCCTCAGCAGCCGGGCAGGGAGAAGGGGAGGCCAGGTGAAGCTTTCGCTTGACCAGACCGCAAGCCAGCAACCGGCCCACGAGATGGAGATGCGCCCCTCGCCGGGGCTCATCACGTTTGCCCGCCTGCTGACCTTGCCGGCGTGGGAGCTGGAGCAGACCATCCGCGACGAGATCCAGGGCAACCCGGCCCTCGAGCTGAGCGAGCCTGAGCTCTGTGCCGTCTGTGGCGCGCCCCTCGTCGACGGAGTCTGCTACGAGTGCTTACGCCGCGACAGCGAAGTGCTCGACCGCGAGGAGCGCTCGCATCAACAAGAGATCGACGAAGAGTTCGACCCGTTGACGCTGATCGCCGGGCAGGTCAACCTGGGCGAGCAGTTGCTGCACGAAGTCGGCGCCCAGGTCCACGAAGAGGATATTCCCATCGCCCGCTACCTCGTGGGCTACCTCGACGACCGAGGCTTTCTCGACTGCGACCCCGAGTTGGTCGCCTTTACCCTGAACGTGAGCACCGAACAGGTCGAGCGCGTGGTCCGGGCGCTGCAGCAGGCCGGCCCCGTTGGCGCCGCGGCGCGCAACGTCAAAGAGTGCCTGCTGCTGCAACTGGAGCGCCTGGCCGATGCCGGCTTTGAGCACCCCCTGGCCGAGGCCATCATCAGAGACCACTTTGAGCGCCTGGGGCAGGGCCAGTACCACGAGATCGCACGGGCGCTGGGGGTCTCGAGCAAAGAGGTCCTCGACGCGCGCGACTTTATCCGCCAGCACCTGCGGCCCTTCCCGGTGCCCGACCTGGTCAGCCCAGAATCGTGGACCAGCACCAGCGACGTGCCCTATACGGCGCCCGACGTGATCATCCACGAGCGCCTGGAAGAGGGCGACTTTGCAGTCGAAGTTGTGCAATCGCGCCGCTCCTTCCTGCACGTCAACCCCGTCTACCAGCGCGTGGCCCGCGAAATCCGCAAAGGCAACCTGGCCACCTCCGAGCACGAGCGCGAGCACGTCATGGAGCACCTCAGCCGCGCCCAGTCGTTCCTCTCACATCTACGCGAGCGCCGCGAGACGCTGCAGGCCGTCGCCGAAGCCGTCGTGGCCCGCCAGATCCCTTTCCTGAGAAGCGGCGTGCGCCATCTGCGCCCGCTGACCCGCGCCGAGATCGCCGAAGCCACCGGCCTGCACCAATCCACCGTCAGCCGGGCCGTGGCCGACAAGTATGTGCTGCTGCCCAATCGCAAAGTCATCCCCTTTAGCGCCTTCTTTGAGCCCTCGCGCAGCGTCAAGGACGTGCTGCAAGAAATCGTCGAGCGCGAGGACGCCCCCCTGGCCGACGCCGAGCTGGCCGAAGAGCTGAGCAAGCGCGGCTACAACGTCGCCCGGCGCACCGTGGCCAAATACCGCAAGCGCATGGGGATATTGCCTTCGACGATGCGCTAGACATGCCTGAGGAGGGGGTTTTGGCGGGTTGGCCCTGCTGGCTGCCCTGGTGCGCCCGCGGGCGCACCAGGGCAGCCAGCAGGGCCAACCCGCCAAAACCCCCTCCTGGCGTAGAGCCGGGCGGCGACAACGCACATGGCCCGGCTGTTTCCAGGATGCTGAGGGCAACAAGCGCCCTTTCCGACAAGCTGCCCGCCCCCCTGGTACGCTTCTTGCTACTCTTCTCCCACCAACCCCCTATCTGAAAGGTAGCAGAGGCGGCTGCCACAGCCTGCCCTGAGCAGAGCGAATGGGCCGCCCGAACCGCTGAAGGAGACGGGCCATGAGCATGAGCGATTATCCCTGGCGCAGTGCCACCCCCAACCCAGCGTCCGAAGGAGAGCCCAGCGGCCAGCGCCTGCGCGAGGCCGCAGCGCAGGCCGGCCAACGGCTGGAAGAGACGGCCGGCGAGACGGCGCGACAGGCAGAGAAGCGGACGCGCCGCATCGGCGCCAACCTCTACCGTGGCGCCGAGCGCGCCCGCATCCTCGCCGCCGAGGGCCTGGCCCGCGCCGCGGGTGGCCTGCGCGGCTCGAGCACGGGCAGCGATACCACCGCTCACCGCTTCGCCGATAGCCTCGACCGCAGCGCCGATTACCTGCGCCGCACCGAGCTGAGCGGCATGCAGCGCGATGCCGCGGGGTTGGTGCAGCAGTACCCCCTCCAGGCGCTCGGCCTCGCCTTTGTCGTCGGCCTGCTCGTCGGCCAGCGCCTGAGCCGCGACTGAGCGGCAACCATCCGAGCACATCGGTCAAGCAGTCGCTAGACGACGTAGCCTAGCCGCTTGTGATTCTGTTGGTCAATGCGGGCGCCGGATGGGTTCGTTTCGCAGATTTCGCAAGTCGGCGACGCGGGGCGACCCCCTCGCGCTCCCCCGGCGGGGGGAATTGGGTGGGGCCGGCAGGCTGGCAGCACCCCGGGGCGGCGGCAGGCGCTGCACGGCACGGGCTGGGTGGGCAGCAGCGGCGATGGCGCGGGATGGCCGGCTGCGGCCGCGAACCGCCGGCAGCGGTGGCAGGGGATGGCGTTCGAGGGCAAGCGCGAAGCGGACACAGGGCGCCTCCTGTCGGTCATGAGCCGGGGGCACACGACGTGGGCGACGAACACACCCAACATAGCACAAATGTGCCAATCTGTCAAATCCACAGAGACGCGTACCTGTTCAGACTGTCATTGCGAGCGCAGCGAAGCAATCCCCAGCTATGCCTGCAATAGCCACGTTGGAGATTGCTTCGCTGCGCTCGCAATGACAGTCTGATTGTTTCAGAGACCCCGATAGGCTCCCGCGAGCGGGACGAGGGCATACGCTCGTCCCGCTCGCGATACGTTGGCCCTACGGTGCGACAAGCCCTGCATACCCCGCTGCGCGGCCCTCGGCCGGCCAGAAGGTCTCGGCCACGCCGGCGATCTCGACGCCTGTGGACGGCGTGAGCCACAGGCTGCCCGAGAAGCCCGTCCCCAGTGCGTCCAGCGCCGCCTGCGGCAGGTCGAGCCCATCCTTCAGGCTCAGTCGCACCTGGCCGCCGGCCGGGATGAGGACAGTGTACGTCTCGCCCACCTGCGCGCCGCCCGCGTCGTAGAACGCGACATCGACCGTGCCCGCCGTTGCCGCGGCGTTGTGCACGAGGATTGCCGACCACCGGTCGTCGTCCGCGCCAGCGAGCCGGCGATAGACCGCCGGGAAAGCCAGGGGCCTGGCGATGGCGGCGCTGGCGACATTCCAGGCCAGGTTGTCGGCCACGCCCAACGAGGGCAGCCGAGCCACGCCCACGCCGGTCAGGGCCTGCCCCGCCGTGCCCGTCACGCGCACTGTCCCTATCCAGTCGTCGCCCTCCGTGCCGCAGCACGAAGCGGCGAGGTCACTGGTGCCATAGGACATCGTGCCGCGGGCTGGGATCATCCCAACGAGCATGTGAGTCACCGTGCCGTCGTGCCCGACGAACTCGACCTGCACGCTCGCCGCGGTGCTGCCGAGGTTCTGCACCACGAGCTCGCTCCAGTCGTAACGGCCATCGGCGTTGAGCCTGCGCACCGCTCCCGGCGCGAGGAGGGTGGTGGCGCCGGCGCCTGGGACGCTGTAGGCATCGGAGGCGTGGGGCCAGTGCACAGCAGCGACCACGGCGATAGCGCAGTCAGCGGTGACCTCGGCTGCGCCCAGGCCATCCGTCGCCGAGAAATCCGCCTCCGGCACCTGGCTGAGGTCGATGGTCGTTTCGCTGCCCGCGGCCACGGTGAGGGCTTTGGTGGCCGGGGCGCCTGCGCGATCGCGGAACGTGATGCTGACGGCCGCTTCGGCCTGCCCGGTGTTCTGGATGGTCAGGTCGGTGCGGTAGCCCGGCGCGGTGATGAGCAGCGGCAGGTAGGCCGTGGTTGTGGGGCTCACCACGCCGCTGTAGGTGGCCGCAGCCTTGCTGCTGGTTGCTGCGTTGTCCCAGAACATCTGCACGACCGCCGCCACCGGCTCGCTCGAGCCGACGTCGCCCGCGCCTGCCCAGGCGCCCGCTGCCGCACCACCGAACTGGCTATAGGGCAGAGCGAGCGAGGCGCGGGGCATGGTGGGCGCCAGGACAGTCGTCCAGGCTGTGGCCGTGTTGGCGGTGGTAAAGGTGGCGGCCACGTTGGCCTCCTGCGCGCCGAGGTTCTGGATAGCCAGGTCGGTGTTGCAGGCGCCGGGGTCAGGAAGGACGGGGTAAGCGTCGATGTAGCTGGCCCTAGCCAGGGTATCGCTGCCCGCGGGCCCGCTCACTGTCAGGGTGACGGTGTACAGGCCGGCGGCCGTGTAGGTGTGCAAGGGGCTGGTCAGGGTGCTGGTGATCGTATCGCCGAAATCCCACAGGCTCGAGGTATACTCGCCCAGCGACGTGTTGGTGAAGGTCACTTCCAGCGGCGCCACGCCGGCACTCGACTGGGCGGTAAAGCCCGCCTGCAGTGACAGGATGGCAAAGCTCCCTTCATCTGCAAAGGGGCCACCTGTCCAGCCCGCATCTACCGCCTGGACGCTCCAGTAGTAGGTGCCCTCGGGCAGCTCGAGCCAGGCGCTGGTGCCAAGGTTGGCGTTCCCCGATTGGGGGAGAAGGCGACGGCCGCTGCCAACGGCCATGGGCGAGAGGACGTCGGCCGCACCAGGTGCAGTGCCGATGCGCACGTTGTAGCTCAACCCGGCCGACTGCGTCTCGGCGTCCTCGGCAGCCGTCCAGCTCAGGTTCACAGTTGAGGCGCTGGCCACTGCCGCCAAGCCGGTGGGAGCACTGGGCGGTGTGTTCGCCTCGCCCACCTCGTTCCGGTACACCCGCGCGATGCGACCCGGATCCGCATTGCCGGTCAGCAGGATGTCCAGGTCGCCGTCATTGTCATAATCGCCCCATGCCACCGCGCCTCGGCGACGCCCACCAGCCCGGCGTTGACGTCGACAAACGTGCCGCCGTCGTTACCATAGACGCGCGTGATGTGCTGCCAGTTTGCGTTGTAGCCACTCAGCAGGATATCCAGGTCGCCGTCATTGTCATAGTCGCCTCAGGCCGCCGAGCTGTAGCGCACGCCCGGTAGGCCGGCATTGATGTCCACAAATGGTAGAAGGGCACGCAGCACTCGAGGCTCGAGCACGAGACGCCGTCCTCGATGTCGCCCTGGCCGGGCAGGGGGCGCGCGGCGCGCACAAAGCGCACGCGCGAGCCAGGGTTGGCGCCGGCCGCGTCAAAGTTGTACATGACCGTGTCCAGGTAGCTGGCGGCCTCGCGCCCCTGGGCGCAGGTGCCGGCCGTCTCGGGCGACTCGACGTAGGAGAAGCGCACCGTGTTGCCGCGCGTGTCCTTGATCTGGTCGACCCGCCAGCGGAAGGCGACGCGCATGTAGGTGTCGCCGGCATAGCAGTGGCCGCCCAGCGGGGGCGAGTACGGGTCGACCCAGGCACAGCCGCCTTGCAGCTCGTCCGAGTAGTAGCGGCTGAGCACCGTCTGCTCGGAGTCGGCGTTGTAGCCCAGGCGGTACTGGGTGCCGTCGCGCAGGCGAACCACCCAGTACTCACTGGTGAGGTTCGCAGTGCTGCCGCCAAAGCCAAGGCCGTTGCCCCAGGCGTTGAAGCGCACGATCTCGAGGAACTGCTCGTTCTCGGTGCGGTAGTAGGCAAAGGCGGGGTACTTGTAGTCGGGCTTGAGCCGGTAGGCGACGCCCTTGTAGATGAGGGTGAATTCGTTCTGGTAGCCGAACCAGCCGTAGAGCCAGGCGGGGCTGCCGGAGGCCATGGAATAGTCGGGCTCGAACTTGCGCACGATTTCCATCGTGTCGACGCTCCAGCCCAGGCCGGCCCAGTCGGCCTGGGTCCAGGTCAGGATGCCGTCGACCCGCCGGCTGGCGTAGCTCAGGGTCAGATCGGGTGTGAACCCACCGCGGCCCGTGGGAACATCGATGGGGTAGTCGTAGTGGAAGCCGCCGTCGAAGGGCGAGACGGCGGGCTCGTTGTAGGAGAGCAGCCAGCCCTTTTCGACGACGTTGTCAATGCCGCAGGCATAGAGGGTAAAGTGGTCGACCGTGGCGTACAGTACGTTGCCCTCGCGCACGGCGCGCACGCCCTCCCACTGGCCGCTGTCGTCGCGATAGCTCAGGTGGTAGTACTGGTGCGCGGGCAGCGCGTTGAGGTCCACCAGACCGCTGAGGTCGACACGCACGTGCAGTGGCTTTTGGAAGCGCTGCACGGGCACGGCAGCGGCATCGTCGGCGGTGGCGTTGAGCTCGAACTCGAGGGCCAGGCCGGCCTGGCCGGGCGCCAGACGGCCGGCGGCGCGCGGCTTGTGCTGGACGCGCACCGGCCTCTGTACGGCGCCCTTGGGGAAGGTGACGCGCACGCGCCCGTCGGCCGAGCGCAGCTCGCCGCCCTCGGGGGTGATGCGCGTCTCGACAGGAGGTCCGGGCGGTGCCGCGGTGGTCGCCAGGCTGGGCGAGGGGTGTAGCGCAGGCATGCACAGGCCGAGGATGCTAGAGATGGCGACGAGGAGGTGGAGCGTGCGCAGGAGAACGCTGCTGACGGTGCGGGACGTGGTCGCTCCTTGCGGGCCAGGCCGGGCCAACCGCGCGGCTGGTATGGGCAGCAACCGATGTGCTTTGAAGGTCTCTATTGTATCTGAAAAGCCAGGACAATACAAGCTGCTTGTATGTTGGTCAGCAGGGCTCCCGCCCGACCTGCCAGACCGCGAGCCGGTTGTGGATCTATGGCGAGCAGCCCCCGGCGGGTCGCCCCTCGGCTGGCATGAGTCTTGCTCCCACAGCAGGTAACCCGGCCTGGGGCAGGTGGATGATGGGTGACTATTTGGAGGAAGAACGGCTCTCGGGCTCCAGAGAAGACGTGGACATCTACGATGAGGAGATGCCGCCAAGCACGTACCAGGAAGAAGGCCCATACTCACAGTGGGAATCGGCCTACCTCGAGGGCGATGACGGCAGCATCGCGGAGGCGTACCTCCTGGATCCCGATGACTTGACCGAGGAGGAACTCCTCTTTGCCGAGAACGCCTTCTCGCCGAGCATGTGGGGTTCGCCTATCCCCAAGGATGGGCTCGAGGTTCCCGACGTCGCTGCGCGGGAAATCGCCGACGATGCCGCCACCACCGACCCCTACGAAGCCATCGACGGCGGCAAGATCTACTACCCACCCGAGGACCCTCCAACCCAGCCCTCCCCACGGCTGCGCGACGTCGACGTAGCCGGCGGGTTTGCCATGTCGGCCGACGATGTGCCGTATGACGAGTACGAAGAGCCCACGGAGCGGGAGTTCGGCGACCTGGAGATCGCCGAGCACGTGCGCCGCGCCCTGCGCCTGCACGCCGCGACTCAGGACCTGAGCATCACGGTGCAGGTCGTCGACGGCATCGCCACCCTGCGCGGCCGGGTGCGCACGCTGCAAGACGTGTTGCTGGCCGAAGACATCGCCTCCGAAGTCGAGGGCGTCGAGGAGGTCCGCGAGCAACTCACCATTGACTAGATGCTTCCCATCAGATCCTGCGTGCAACTGCTCAGCCTGTCATTGCGAGTATCCCATGCCGCCGCGCGGCATGTGCAAGCACAGAAACTGCGATTGTCATTGCGAGGAGGCGGCCGCAGCCGCCGACGAAGCAATCTCCACGTCGGACATTGGAGATTGCTTCGCTGCGGCTCGCAATGACAAGCAAGTTTCTCAACAGCCACAGCGAAGCAATCGCCAACGTGGCCGTGACGCGTATGGCTGGGGAACGCTTCGCTGTGGCTCGCAATGACAGGCTGAGCAGTGACTCCTGCGTTACGCGGGTGCGTCCGGGATGCGTGCCCCCGTAGCGTACAATCGACCTCGACGCATCTGGACGGGGTATGAGGCCGCGAATTGCACGAGTTGCCACGAAGGTGCTCCATTCGTGGCAATTCGTGTCATTCGTGGCCGGCCCCGTCGGCAGGCTTGGAGTACGACAGAGTATCTATGAGCGAACGGCACCAGTGGTCGGTCGTGCTCGACGGCTCCAACGTCGCCTACGAAGAGCAGACGGCCGGCGGCAAGCCCAAGATCGAGAACCTGCACCTGGCCATCGCTGCGCTGCGCAGGCAGTACGACCAGGTCATTGTCATCGTCGACGCCGCATTGCGCCATCACATCGACCGGCCGCGGGAGCTTGAAAAGCTTATCCGCGAGCAGGCCGTCCGCCAGGCGCCGGCCGATACGCCAGCCGACTATTTCGTGCTGCAGACGGCCGACCAACTCAACGCCGAGGTCGTCTCCAACGACACCTTCAGGCAGTACCATCGCCACTGGCCGTGGATCGAGCACCGGCGCATACCCTACATGATTATCGACGGCCGCTTCATCATCTACCGTCCGGCCCAGGTCGAGAGCCGGCAGGAGCAAAGGCGCAGCGCGGCAGGCCGCTAACAACCTGTTGGACAGGGGACTCACCCATGGGTCCGGCTCTGAACCAGGAGGTGGTTTTGGTGGGCCAGTTGGCCCACCAAAACCACCTCAGACAGCACTCTGGAGGGAATGCCGTGGCGTGGCACGTGTACGACATCACCTTTGATGGTTATGAACCGCTGACGGGCAAGGACCATGACCTGGCGACTTTTACCGTGACCAAGGACGACGGGGTCAAATCGTGGCAGGTGCGGGTCAAGGCACGGCCCTCGTTGCGCCAGGCGCTGGGCGGCCGGGTACAGCAGCTCGACGACCGCGACCTCGCCGCCGGGCTGGGCGCCCAGGCTATCATCGTCATGCTCGAGAACGGGCTCGAGGTCACCGAGCAAGACATTGTCCTCGACGCCTCGCACTATCCCGGCCGTGCGGGCGAGCCGGCGATCGTCACCGACTATCGCCATCTCACCGTGCGCGTGGAGACGACCCCCGAGGGTGAGGTCGTGCCTCCGCTCGGAGCCCAGAGCCCCTCGATGGCCGGCCACCCTCGCCGGCCATAGCGACTTTGTACACCAGGAGACTATGGTGCGCGCTTGGACAATCGGCAGGATCGCAGGCATCCGCATCCGCGTCGACTGGACCTGGTCGATCATCTTCATCCTGATCACAGTCTCGCTGGCTGTCGGCTACTACCCCATCGTGTTCCCAGGTCTGTCTACCGCAGTCTACTGGGGCCTCGGGGTGATCTCGAGCCTGCTCCTGTTCGCTTCGGTGCTAGGCCACGAGTTGGCCCACTCGCTGGTCGCGAGCAGGCAGGGTCTGCCGGTCGATAGCATTACGCTCTTTGTCTTCGGCGGCGTCTCGCAGATCGAAGAGGAGCCGCGCACCGCGGGTGACGAGTTCCGCATGGCGGTTGTGGGCCCGGCGACAAGCCTGGTGCTGGGCGGCATCTTCTATGGCGCCTTCCTGGCCATCCGCCCGGCTTCGGGCGCCGCCGCCGCGGTGGCCCAGTACATGGGCATCATCAACATCGCCCTGGGCGCCTTCAACCTGCTCCCCGGCTTCCCACTCGACGGCGGCCGCGTGCTGCGCGCCATCCTCTGGGGGGCCAGTGGCGACCTGCGCCGCTCGACGCGCATCGCCTCGCTCGTGGGGCAGGGCTTCGCCTTCCTGCTGATCTTTGTGGGCATTGCCCTCCTCTTCAGCGGCAACTTTATCGCCGGCATCTGGCTGGCCTTTATCGGCTGGTTCCTCAACAACGCCGCCGTCGCCAGCTACCGCGAGCTGATCGTCCGGCAGACCCTCGAAGGGGTCCAGGTGCGGCGCCTCATGACCACCGATATCGACCGCATCCCCGAGGGCCTCACCATCGAGCAGGTGATCGATCAACACATCCTCTCGGGCCGGCAGCACGCCTACCCGGTGACGCGCGATGGCGAGCTGGTGGGGCTCATCTGCCTGCACGACATCCGCCAGGTGCCGCGTGAGGGGCGCACCACGACGACGGTGGCCCAGGCCATGACGCCCTACGAGCGCCTGCGCACCATCGGCCCCACCGACGACCTCGCCAAAGCCATCAGCGAGCTGGGCCGGGGCGGCTACGAGCAACTGCCGGTGATCGATGCCCCCCACCACCTGGCCGGCCTCCTGCGCCGCCGCGACGTCATCGGCTACCTGCACACCCAGTCCGACACCGGCAAGCAGGATCTGACAGGGGGGCCGCCCAACGGCGAGAGACACTAAGCCTGGCACATATGTTGCTACCCCAACTCGCGAGCACGGCTCGCGAGTTGACTCTCGACAGGGGACAGGATGGCAGGAAGACAGAACAACAGGTCAGGGCCCGGGGGCGGCATGCAGTGGTCGACGCTCATCGCCTGGCTCGTGGTGCCGATCGTCCTCGCACTCATGGTCTACGGCTGTGCCACCAGCGCAGGCAGCCTGAACCCCAGCGCCACCCAGATACGCTACTCCGAGTTCCGTAGCCAGCTCCTGGCCGGCAACGTCACCAGCATCGTCGCTCAGGGCGACCAGATCCAGGGCGAGCTGCAGAGCCCGGCCAAGACGACGAGCAGCCAGGGCAACCCCGTCGAATACAGCTCCTTCGTCACCATGCGGCCGCCCTTTGGCGACCCCGAGCTGTTCAACCTGCTGGCGCAGCGCAACGTGCAGATCGAAGCCGTGTCGGCCTCCAGCTCGTCAAGCATCGGCTCGATCCTGCTGACCCTGGTGCCGCTCCTCCTGCTGCTGGCCATCGGCTTTGCCTTCATGCGCAGCATGCGCGGCCAAGGACCCACGCTGAACGAGTTTGGCCGCAGCGGCGCGAAGGTGTATCATAAGGAGTCATCGTCGGCCGTCACCTTTGACGACGTCGCCGGTGCCGACGGCGCCAAGAACGAGCTGCGCGAGGTCATCGAGTTCCTGCGCAACCCGGGCAAGTTCCGCCGCGTGGGCGCCTCCATGCCCAAGGGCATCCTCCTCGTCGGGCCGCCGGGCACCGGCAAGACGCTCCTGGCGCGCGCCGTAGCCGGCGAGGCCGGCGTGCCCTTTTACAGCATCACCGGCTCCGATTTCATGGAGATGTTTGTGGGCGTGGGCGCCAGCCGGGTGCGTGACCTCTTCAACGAGGCCAAGCGCACCCGCCCCAGCATCATCTTTGTCGACGAGCTCGACTCCATCGGCCGGCTGCGCGGCGCAGGCATCGGCGGCGGCCACGACGAGCGCGAGCAGACGCTCAACCAGCTCCTGAGCGAGATGGACGGCTTTGAGTCGAACGAGGGCGTCATCGTCCTCGCCGCCACCAACCGCCCCGACATCCTCGACCCGGCCCTGTTGCGCCCCGGACGCTTCGACCGCCACGTTACCGTCGACCTGCCCTCCACCAGCGGGCGCCAGGCCATCCTGGAGGTGCATGCCCGCAACAAGCCGCTGGGCCCCGACGTGGACCTGGGCCAGGTCGCCCGCGGCACGCCGGGCTTCTCGGGCGCCGACCTGGAGAACCTGCTCAACGAAGCGGCGCTGAATGCAGCCCGCGAGGGCAAAACCGTGATCGAACAGGCCGACATAGAAGACGCCCGCGACAAGGTGCTCATGGGCCTCAAGCGCGAAGGCGTAGCCATCGGCGAGGAAGAGAAGCGCATCCTGGCCTATCACGAGGCCGGCCACACCCTGGCGGCCATCAGCCTGCCCAAGGCCGACCCCATCCACAAGGTCACCATCATCCCCCGCGGGCGCGCCATGGGCGTCACCCAGCAATTGCCCGAGGGCGAGGCGCACATCTACCAGCAGGACTATATGCAGGACCGGCTGGCCGTCCTCCTGGCCGGCCGCGCCAGCGAGATGTACATCTTTGACACCCGCACCTCCGGCGCCGAGGCCGACCTGCGCGAAGCCACCACCATCGCCCACCGTATGGTCTCCACCTGGGGCATGGGCCAGAGCCTGGGCCCGGTGAGCTTTGACAGCGAAGGGGGGACCGTCTTCCTGGGCGAAGACCTGGGCCGCGCGCGACCCTACAGCGAGCAGACGGCGAGCGCCATCGACATGGAGGTGCAGCGGCTGCTCAACCAGGCCCTCGAGCGTGCCCGTAGCCTCCTCGTGCAACAGCGGCACACCCTCGATGCGCTGGCCGCCGCCTTGGCCGAGAAGGAAGAGCTCAGCGGCGACGAGATCATGCAGATCGCACACGCGAAAGGAGAAGCCTCCACATGAGCACCGACCCCTTCATCACACTGGTGCCCCGCAAGATGAGCGCCTCCGAGTTGGCACGCGCCATCCGCCTCGACATTGCGTCGGAGATCGACGCCACCAACCTCTACCAGGCGCACATCGACGCCACTGACGACGAGCGGGCCAAAGCCGTCTTGGCGCACATCCGCGACGAAGAGAAGGAGCACATCGCCGAGTTCATCCAGCTCCTGGCCCTACTCGACCCCACCCAGGCCCAGGAACTACAAACCGCACCCGGCAACATCGCCCAAATCCTGAGTGAAGGTGAGGTCGAGCCCACGGCTGCCGGCGAAACCCCGAGAGCTACATGGCCCAGAGGGCAATTGACCGTGGGCAGCCTCATGGGCAAGCCGTAGGCCCCATGTGCCCTTACACTCTGTCATGGCTTCGCTGCGCTGTTGATGACATTGACCGCCGGACCGTAGGCGCGGCATGTTGCCGCGGACTCTACTACGCGGCACGATGCCGCGGCTACAGCACGGTGTCATGCGCCTTGCACAGGGTTCCGGGAACCCTGGCGTACTCGCAGTGACAGTGGGGAGATACGCTATGAGTGACTACTTGTTGCGATCCCAGGCGCCGCTCACCGCCGAAGAGTGGCAGGCTCTCGACCAGGCCGTGGTCCAGGTGGCGCGCCGGACCCTGGTCGCCCGGCGCTTCCTGACCATCTTTGGGCCGCTGGGCGCCGGCGTGCAACACCTGAACGCCGATCGCTACCTGGCCACCCAGGCCGCGCGCATCAGCGCCTTCGGCGCCGAGGGCGAGGACATCCTCTTCCCCGAGAGCCGGCGCTGTGTGCCCCTGCCCATCCTGTACCGCGACTTTCGGCTCAGTTGGCGCGACCTCGAAACCTCGCGCCGCCTGGGCATGCCGCTGGATACGACCGCGGCCGCCATCGCCGCCACCCACGTGGCCACCCTCGAGGACCGCACCATCCTTAACGGCAATGACGAACAGCAGCAGGTGGGCTTTCTCAACTTTGCCGACCGCCTGCGCGTGCCCTTGGGCCATTGGGACCAGCCCGGCGGCCCCTTTGCGGCTATCCTCAGCGCCGTGACCGAGCTGGTGGGGCACAGCATGCGCGAACCCTTCACCGTCGTCGTGCCGCCGCCGCTCTTTGTTCGACTCAACCGCGTCTTCGACAATACCGGCGTCCTCGAGATCGACCAGGTGCGCCGCCTCGTGGGCGGCGAGGTCTACATGAGCCCTACCCTGCCGCCAGGCGTCGCCGTCGTCGTCGCGCCGGGCACCGAGAACATGGACCTGGCCGTGGCCCAGGATATCGTGACCGCCTTCCTCGAGACAGAGGCCATGGAGCACAACCTGCGCGTGCTCGAAATCGCCAGCCTGCGCATCAAGCGCCCCGGCGCCGTCTGCACCCTGGGCCAGGTATAGTGTTGCTCAGGTTCGTAGTTGGCGCTTGAGCGCCTTGACCCTTCAGCATGGCGCCAGGTGCGGATGCAGCGCCAATCCGCAGGGGTCAAGGCGCTCAAGCGCCAACTACGAACCCATTGCCGCCGGTGCTCTGCGTGGGCAGCATGGGAAAAGCTCATAGTGCGCACGGGCGTGCGCACTATGAGCCTCACAACCGTCTGGCGCTCGCCGGCACCCGGCTATGGATCAACCGGCACGCACACCACGGGTGGGCACACCGGCACGCACACCACAGGAGGGCACACCGGCACGCACACCACAGGCGGGCACACCGGCACGCACACCACGGGCGGGCACACCGGCACACACGTCGGCACCGGTGTCGGGCACACCGGCACGCACACCACCGGCGGGCACACCGGCACACACGTCGGCGGTGGCGGTGAGGGGCATACGGGCACACATGTCGGCGTGCACATCGTCACCTGCGCCATCTGCGCGCACGCCGTCGGGCAGGCCGGAATCACCAGCGTCTGACCAACCCGTATGGTGCTGCCCGTGAGGCTGTTCGCCGCCATAATCGCCTCGACGCTCGTGCCGAAGCGCCGGGCAAGGGCAAACAGCGTGTCGCCGCGCTGCACGACATGGCTGACGGCCACGCTGCTCGCCGCCGCCTGCGCCACGGGCTGCGCCAGGGACTGCGACGCAGCCGCCCCCGGCTGCCGCGCCATACGCAGCCCTTCCAGCGCCTCCTGCCCGTCGGGCCTGACCTCCAGGGCGCGCACCAGGTGCGCCTCGGCCTCCTCGCGCCTGTCTTCGGCCAACAGCGCCCATCCCAGGCTGACATGGGCCTCGTACAGGCGCGCGTCGTACGCGCGGCTCGCGAGACCGGCCTCGGCCAGCGCCGTCACGCTCGCCACCACATCCTCCCAGTTGCCGCGCTGCCAGGCCGCCTCGGCGGCAGCCGTCAGGGCCTGAACCTCGGCCCGGCTCAGCCGGCTAGCCCCGCTCCGCGCCCCACCCGGCGCCGCCAACGACCAGGCACGCGCCACCAGGGTGCCCGCCCCCGGCAGCAGGTTGGCCGCCACCAGGCCCACGCCCACCAGCAAGCCGGCCAACAGCACTGCGCACCCGCCGCAGCCCTTGTGCGGGGGCCCTGCAGGTCTTCGAGCCATGCGCATCACCTCACTCGGTCCGCTTCTCACGCCCCGCACCAGCACAACCCGTGCCACAGCCGGCGCCCGCAGTTGGCACGCGGGTTGCTGGGGGTGGGGCAGGTCTGGCAACGTGACCTGCCAGGGCCGGCCAGCGGAGCATAACGCTGCGCGCATGGCCGCCACGGGCAATTGCTCAACCTGTCATTGCGAGCTGCAGCGAAGCAATCCCCAGCCATGCACGTCACGGCCACGTTGGGGATTGCTTCGCTGCGGCTGTTGAGAAACTTGGGCACTGTCATTGCGAGCGCAGCGAAGCAATCTCCAATGTCCGACGTGGAGATTGCTTCGTCGGCGGCTGCGGCCGCCTCCTCGCGATGACAGGCCAAGGTTCTGTGCTGGGCACAGGGTTCGGCGAACCCTGGGGTACTCGCAATGACAGGCTGGGCAGTGACCGCCACGGAACCTATCCACGGCTGTTGAGCAGAACCTCACGGGATGGGAGGACCAGCATGAAACCGAATGAGTTCAGAGCGATGGCGCCAGGCGCCCTCAAGTACCAGTACGAGCAGATCATCAAACACCTGCTGCTGCTTCAGGACCATGCCGCCGCACAAGCATGTCCCTACAGCCCGGCCGGCGAGATGTGCATCCGCAAGCATCTCATGACCCTCGAGGCCTATGCCGAAGAGACCATTCCCATGGAGGACGACTCGAGCTTCAAGGCCAAGCTGCAGAACCTGGATGCCGAGGCGACCAACCATCGCCTCGACCAAGAGGCAGCGCTGTGTGGCCAGCAGGCGTGCGCCCCCGACAGCCTCGAGCACTGGGCCAGGAAGTGGCGCAAAGAGTTCGAGACGCATTCGCTCACCTGCGAGCTGGAGAAATCGCTCCAACAAGCGCCACAGCGCAGCGCAGCGGCAGCGGCCGTGCCCGAGCCTGTGTGAGCTAGGACCAGCCGCGTGCGCCAGGCGAACGGCGCGAGTTCGTAGTGAGGGAGAAATAGGCGGCGGCGCGGGCCGTTCCTAGTACTGCAACCGTAGTTGCTTCCCAGACCCCGGCAATGTCCGGGCCCAATGCTTCGCACAAGACCGGAGCGAACCCTTTTGGGGGGTTTTAGAGGTTGTCTGGCGCCGTCGGCCCGCCCGCGGGCGGGCCGACGGCGCCAGACAACCTCCAAAACCCCTACCCGTGATAGCGCCGGGCACAGGGCGCTCCACGCGCAGGCCGGCCTTCTTGACAGCCCTGCGCGCCGTGGTACCATGTCGTCCGCGCGTACCTCGCCATCTCGCGCCTTCCAGGAGGCCATGCCGATGAATCGCTCTCGCCGCCGCCTGCAGTTGCCGCTGGGCGCCGCCATCCTGCTCGTCGTGCTCATGCTGGCGTTGGGCCGGCTCCCCGGCAATGCGCCGGCCACGCCGCCCACCGCCGAACTGATCACGGTCACCCCGGCCGCGGCGGCGGCGGCGCCCGCACAGGCGATCGTCGCCTCAGCGACAGCCACCCGCTCGCCGGCCACGCCCGCGGCCAGCACCGCGCCGCCCGCCGGCCTCACCATCCCCACACCGCCGCCGGGCGAGGGGCTGGCCACCGTTCGCTACGAGCACCTGCCGCCCGAGGGCCGCGAGGTCATCCGGTTGATCGCCCGCGGCGGCCCCTTCCCCTACCGCCAAGACGGCACGACCTTCCAGAACCGCGAGCGCCTGCTGCCCGGCAAGCCCAGCGGCTACTACAAGGAGTACACCGTCGTGACCCCCGGCTCGCCCGACCGCGGCGCGCGGCGCATCGTCGCCGGCACGCAGGGCGAGCTCTACTACACCGCCGATCACTATGCCAGCTTTAGGCGGGTCGTGCCATGAGCGCCAGGCTGGCCGCATTGCTCATGGGCACCGTCGCGCCCGGCGTCTACCGCTGCCGCTCGCGGGCGAGCGTCGCCGCCATCGCCCAGCGCGCAGCGATCTGCGGCTGGCGCTTTGTCTACCTTGACGGCCGCCGCATCGCCGCCAAGGTCGATTTCCTCGCCGCCTGCGCCGCCGCCTGCGGCTTCCCCGCCTCCTTTGGCCGCAACTGGGATGCGCTGGAGGACTCGCTGCGCGACCTCTCCTGGCTGCCGGCCGAGCACGGCTACCTCGTGCTCTACGATAGCGCCGGCCAGTTCGCCACAGCCGCGCCGCACGAGTTCGCCGTCGCCCTCAGCATCCTGCAAGGCGCCGTCGACTACTGGCAGGGCACACCCACACCTATGGCCGCCCTCCTGCGTGGCCTGGGGCGGGCCAGCGTGCAGTTGGCGGAGCTCTAGCAGCCTGTTGGAGAGGAGACCCATCCGCCCCCGGCATGCTGGCAATAGCCCGGTGGCGGCTTCGCCCTCGCCCGGCTACTACCAGGAAGGGGGGAATTCTCGGCTGGTTGGCTGGCCCGTGGCCGCCCGCGGGCGGCCACGGGCCAGCCAACCAGCCGAGAATTCCTCCCTTCCTGGTAGTAGCCGGGCGAGGGCGAAGCGTCAAGCCCGGATGGCCTGTAAGGGAGAGAACCATGGAGAGCAATGGTACTGACACAGTCATCCGCCCCCTGCGCCCACAGGATCAGGACACCGCCCGGCGCCTGATCCTCGCCGGCATGGCGGAGCACTGGGGCGCCATCGACGCCACCTGCAATCCCGACCTCAAGGACATCGTGGCCAACTACGCAGGCGCGACCTTCCTCCTCGCCTGGCAGGGCGACGCGCTCGTCGGCACCGGCGCCCTGATCCACGAGGCTGAGGTCGTGGCCCGCGTCGTGCGCATGTCGGTGGCCCGCGCCATGCGCCGGCGCGGCATCGGGCGGCTGATCCTGCAGCACCTCCTCGAGCGCGCCCGGGCCGCCGGCTACTGCCAGGTCGTGCTAGAAACCACCTCCACCTGGGCCGAAGCCATCGCCTTCTACTTGCAGCAGGGCTTTCGCATCGTCGAGGTGCGCGATGGTGAAACCCACATGGCGCTCGACCTGGAGACAGAGATCCGGCCCGGCTAATAGTGCACGATCACCGGCGTGCCCGGGTTGCACGGCGTCGCCCAGGCGGCGTACTCCCCCTCTGGCAGAACCGGGCTGGCCCACTCGTAGAGCCATTCCGACTCAGGGATGGTCATGTTCACGCAGCCGTGGCTGACGCGCTGGCCAAAGCTCCAGTGCCACCAGGCGCCATGCAGCGCATAACCCTCGTAGAACAGCATCACCCAGGGCACCCCCGGGATGAAATAGTCTGGCCCGCGCATGTCCATCGTCCTGGTCTTGTAGTAAACGTAGAACCTGCCGGTGACGGTGGGGTGCAGGTCCGTCCCCGTAGAGACGAGGATGCGCCGCATGGGGGTATCGCCCTCCCAGGCGATCAGCATCTGCTGCGACAGGTTGACCTCGATCCAACGCTTGGGCCGGCTCGAGACGAACTTGACCTGTGCCGTGCCCGCAGTGGCGACGACTGCGGCCTGTGCCGCTGCTTGCTCGGGCGTGATCTCTTCGCGGCACAGCTCGCGGCCTGTGGCCGCATCGATGAGCAACCGCAGATTGCCGGTGCGCTCGGCCAGGGGAGTCTCTACCGTGATCGCCCAGATGGCGTCATTGTGGCCGCGGAAGGTCGCACAGGGGGTGCCCAGGCGGCGCGCTTCGGCCTCGGGCACGAGCTGCTGCGCCACCACCGCATCGATCTCCTGCCGCAGGCAGCCGCAGGCCGCCTTCACGGCGTCCTCTTCGCTCAAGAAAGGCCCCCGGCCCAGCGCCTGGCGCACAGGCGGCGTGGGTGAGGGCGTGAGCGGCGCGTTCAGGCCAAAGCCGGCGACGACGGCCGAGAAGACGTCGAGCAGCGGCTGCGAGGCCGCAAAGCCGAGCGGGTAGTGCACGCCCAGCTCGTAGGTGTAGCCATGACCGCTGAAGAGCACGGCCACACTGCGCTCGGCGGGCCCCTCCTCGCGGTCGATACGATAGCCATACAGGCCCTGCGTCGTCGCATCGGGGCCCAGCACAGTCGACTGCGCAAGAACGCTCCAGCTCTGGGCTACCAACAGCGCCGGCAGCGAGTCGGGCTCGTAGGGGTCGTGGTGTGTCTCTCCGGGGTAGACGCGCACCGTGATCGCGCTCGCCGGCCACTCGAGCGCGCTCAGCGACAGGCTGCCGTCGCCCGCGTGCTCGACACGCCACCCTGGGGGCAGCG
Source organism: Chloroflexota bacterium (assembly GCA_029553955.1). GTDB lineage: Bacteria > Chloroflexota > Anaerolineae > SpSt-313 > SpSt-313 > JAKPJZ01. The sequence continues at coordinate 114,201 of JAKPJZ010000161.1, read as the reverse complement.
GCACGCTGCAGCTCATCTCGACATCATGGTGCCGCGGCCACGCAGCAGGCGCCGCGCCCGCTGCTGCCACCACCTTCGCCGGGTCCTGCACGTAGGTGCGCAGGACGCTCTCCACGAGAAACACAGGCGTGCCGGGCGAGCAGCCATCGCTCGCAGCAGGCTCGGTCAGGCGCCCGCGCACGCGCGCGTGGTAGGGTAGATCGGCCGCCGCCGGCACTCCGGGCCCCGAGGCGAGGGCGAGCCAGGGCGCATCGTCAAGCAGGGGGTTGGCCTGGGTGCTGCCAAGCACGGCGAGCTCGCGGCTGAACGGGCGGTCGGCCAGGATGACGCTGCCCGCGCCGGTGCAACGCAGAGTGCCCGCTGGCGACAGGTAGGCGTCCACGTCGACGGTCTTCCCCGCGCCGGGCGGGCTGGCGAGGAGATCGGCCACCGAATGCGGCGGCGCGAGCAGGTCGGCGACGAACCAGGCGGCATCGGCGGCGAAAAGCTCCGGCCGCAGCGCGGCGATGGCCAGCAGCACCGTGCCGGCGACGGCGAGGGCGCCAAGAACAATGGCACCGCGCAGCGCCCACTCAGGGCGGATACGAAGACGGAGCATAGGTGCTCTCCCCTGCAGTGGGCTAGTGCTCGCTCGTCACCTGGCGCACGAACTGCTCCGCGTGGTAATCCCACTCACGGGCACTGACATGGATGCTCGCCTGCCCGTTGCTGCGCACAGCCACAGTGACCTGCCCGCCACCGCCGCTAAACTCGACGCTCTGTGGCTGCTCAGCCGAGACGGCCAGGCCGAGGCCCTGCGCGCCCTGCCCAAAGTACTCGCGCGCGTGCTGCAGGATCTCGCCGGGCGGCCGCTCGCTCACCGCCTCATAGTGGATGACGCCCCCTTCGGCCTCCACCTGGCGCTTGAGGAACTCTTGGGCCTGCGCGTGCCAGTGGCTGGTGATCACGCTGACGGTATTGGGCTGCCCGGCATCGACGCGCACAGCCAGGTCGCCCGACGGATCGGAGAACAGCAGCCGCCCTGGCTCGCGCAGCACCAGCGCCATGTCGGGCACCGCCTCTGTGCCAAAGTAGCGCATCGCACGCTGCCGCACTTCGGCGACGGATAGTCTCGTCCTAGTCCAGTATCTCACGTGCCACTTCCCATCCGATCTTGTCGTTCGCAGCCGCCCGCTGCCAGCGCGCCAGGCAAGCCGGGCCCTGCCCATCGATGGAGGCCGCGACAAGCTGCAGCAGTACGGCGACGTTGAACGGCTTGCTCAGCACATGCTGCGCCATCTGGCACAGGTCGGGGTCCGGCTGGCAACTCGAAACGACGATCACCGAGATATCGCGGGTGCGCGGGTCGGCCTTGAGCAGGGCCAGCAAGCCGCGCCCACTGTAGGTGCCCAACTCGATGTCGAGCGTGATCAGATCGACGGGTTGCTGCTCCAGGGCCGAGAGCGCGGCGATCACATCCTGCGCCCAGCGGACGCGATAGCCGGCGTCTGAGAGGATCTCCCTGAGCATGTTCCCCAGGATCGGATCGTCTTCAACTACCAGGATCTGGTATGATGCCTCGAGCAACGTCGAGTTCCCTCGCTCCGTGTGCTGATGCTATCCGCATGTTAGCAAGAAACGTGCCACATAGCGCCCCAATCGGCAGAATTGCCCCAATCCCCCCAATTCGCGTAACTGCTGGCACGGGAATTGCTGGGCACGCGCAGGAGGTAGGCCATGCCCAAGGCGGTCGGCATTGACTTGGGAACGACCAACTCGGCGATCGCGGTGATGGAGGGACCGCACCCCACCGCCATCCCTAACTCGGAGGGCGGGCGCGTTACCCCATCGGTGGCGGCCTTTACCCGCACCGGCGAGATCATCGTCGGCGGCCAGGCACGCCGGCAGGCCGCGATCAACCCCGAGAACACGGTCTACTCGATCAAGCGCTTCATGGGCCGGCGCTTCAGCGAGGTCCAAAACGAAGCTCATCTGGTCGCCTACCACGTCGTCGAGGGGCCGGCAGGCGACGCGAGGGTGCGCATCCCTCAGAAGGGCCGCGACTATACGCCGCAAGAGATCTCGGCGATGATCCTGCAAAAGCTCAAGCGCGATGCCGAGGCCTACCTCGGCGAGCCTGTGAACCAGGCGGTCATCACCGTGCCGGCCTACTTTGACGATGCCCAGCGCCAGGCGACCAGGGACGCTGGCACCATCGCCGGGCTCAACGTCCTGCGCATCGCCAGCGAGCCTACGGCAGCATCGCTGGCCTACGGCCTCGAGAAGAAAGAGCCTCACCACATCCTCATCTTCGACCTGGGCGGCGGCACCTACGACGTCTCCGTCCTCCGCGTGGGCGCAGGCGTCATCGAGGTCCTCGCCACGAGCGGCGACACGCACCTGGGTGGCGACGACTATGACCAGCGCATCATCGACGCCATCGCCAGCGAGTTCCAGCAGGCCCAGGGGATCGACCTGCGCCGCATCCCCCAGGCTCTGCAGCGGTTGCGCGAGGCGGCCGAGCGCGCCAAGACCGAGCTCTCGATGGTGCTCGAAGCCGAGATCGATCTGCCGTTCATCGCCGCGACCTCCGCAGGCCCCCGGCACCTGCAGACATGCCTGACACGGGCCAGGTTCGAGCAGTTCACCGCCGACCTCACCGAGCGCCTGCGCCCGCCCTTCGAGCGCGCACTCGGCGATGCCCGCCTGGCCGCGCACGACGTGCGTGAGGTGGTCATGGTGGGCGGTGCCACGCGCATGCCTGCAGTCAACCGCATGGTGCGCAGCCTGGTGGGCGAGAAGGAGGTGCACCGGGGCGTGAACCCCGATGAGGTCGTCGCCGTCGGGGCGGCGCTGCAGGCAGGCATGCTCTCGGGCGCGGTCGAAAGCATCGTCCTGCTCGAGGTTACCCCCCTCTCCCTGGGCGTCGAGACCCTCGGCGGCCTCATGACTGTGCTGATCCCACGCAACACGCCCATCCCAGCACGCAGGACGCTGACCTTCTCCACCGCCGTCGACGGCCAGACGGCCGCCGAGGTCCGCGTGCTGCAAGGCGAGCGCGAGTTCGCCGCCGACAACATGCCTCTGGGTCGCTTCCGGCTCGAGGGCATTCCGCCAGCGCCGCGGGGCACGCCGCTGCTCGACGTGACCTTTGACGTCGACGCCAACGGCATCCTCAGCGTTTCCGCCCGCGACAGAGACACCGGCCGCGCCCAGCAGATCACGGCCACGGCGTCGACCAACCTCAGCCAGGCCGATATCGAGCGCATGATGGCCGAGGCCCGCGAGCACGCCGCCGCCGACCGCCGCCGCCGCGAGGCGATCGAAGCGCGCAACGAGGCCGACCAGGCCATCATGTTTGCCGAACGCAGCCTGCGCCAGCTCGGCCCCCGGCTCTCAGCCGAGGAGCGGCAGAGCATCACGCTCGAGGCCGATCGCATCCGACGCGCCATGCAGACCGGCGATGCGGCCGTCATCCGCATGGCCATCCAATCGCTGCAGCAGGCCCTCTACCGCCTTGCCGGGCGCGTGTATGAGGGCGTGCCCCGGCCACAGCCCGGCGCCGAGCGCGAAGCGATCGTCGTGGCCGGGGGCGGGCAGAGGTGAGGCCATCATGCACAGCCCACGGTTGAGGCGCCGAGTGCGCGTAACCATGACACGAGGCGACGCGGGCCCGAGGCCCAGCGACACCCTGCGCTACACCCTGCTTGGCGGCGTTGTGGAGGAGAGAGACGCCCCCCTCCTCGAGAGGGGAGACTGCCTGGCGCTCTCGCCTTCAGGGGCAGACAGGGCGACAGCCTCCCCCTCTCCCTCGGAAGGCTCAGGGGCGAACAAGGCGACAGCTTCCCCCTCTCCCTCGGAGGGAGAGGGCGGGGGTGAGGGTGAAAAGCTGCGCAGGAGGCCAAGTCGGCACGCCGGCGAGCTGCATCCGGCCAATCCGGGCGCCTGCCACGTCGTGGAATCCCCCCTCACCCCAACCCTCTCCCCCGGCGCCGCTGCGGCGGCATGGGGGGAGAGGGAACAGGCTCGCCTGTCTGCCCATGAACCGTCGCCCCCAGGGGGTCACCCATGAGCTCCATTTGGGCCTTCCCTGCCCCCGCCCGCGAGGGCGCGCACCGCTGCCCCGCCGTCTGGCCCGGCTGGGCACTCTCGACCTTTGGCGGCTGGGCGCTCGACGAGCTCGACCCCAAGCTGCTCATGCGCCTGGCGCCGCAACTGGCCGAGCAGCTCGCAGCCATCGAGCCCGGCCCCAACAGGGCGCCGCAGGCCGGCGCCATCTACATCGTGTGGGAGGAGTGAGGTGTTCAACCACAGCCACATCGCTTACGGCATCCCGGGGATGGATGAAGAGGCCGGCGAACTGCTCGAGAAGCGGCTGGAGGGCCTGCCCGGCGTTCACGACGTCACCGTGTGGCTGGGCGAGCAGCAGATCGACGTCGACTATGACCCCGACCTGGTCTCTCCGCCCGCCCTGGCCAGCGCCATCCAGCAGCTCGGCTACCTGCCCAAGTTCATCCCGCGCACCGCGCGCTGGCCTGGCTAGTGCTACGACCGTATGTGGCTGGAGAGTCGTGGCATCCGGTGCCATGCTTCGCGCGTAACCGGAACGGAGCTCTTGCGGTGGGATTTGGGTGGGTTGGTTGGCCCTGCCGGCTGCCCCTGGCGCGCCAGGGGCAGCCGGCAGGGCCAACCAACCCACCCAAATCCCTTCCGGTGGCACGCCGGTTGCTGCATCAAGCGTGATACGCAGCCCGATGGGAGGTGCACATGAAAATCCGCGAGATCATGACGACCGACGTGGTGTCCGTGCCGTCGTCGGCCACGATCATGGAGGCAGCCCGCCTGATGCGCGACGCAGATATCGGCGATGTGCTGATCCAGGATTCCAACCAACTGATGGGCATCCTGACCGACCGCGACATCGCCTGCCGTGCCGTCGCAGAAGGGCTCGACTGCGCCGGCGCCCGCGTGGGCGACATCATGAGCCGCGACCTGTTCACCGGCATGCCCGACTGGGACGTCAACAGCGCCTCGGACCTCATGGCCGAGGAGCAGATCCGCCGCCTGCCCATCATGGAGAACGGCAAGCTGGTGGGCATCGTCTCCCTGGGTGACCTGGCCGTCGACGCCGAGCCCACCCAGCAAGGCGTGGCCTGCGATGCCCTCGAGGAGATCTCCAAGCCGGCTATGCCGCGCCTCGGCGCGATCAGAAAGTAGGCACGAGACAGGAAACCTGACAGGTCTTCGGAGACCTGTCAGGTTTCCCGCTCCGAATCCAGCGGCAGCCAGAACAGGAACGTGCTGCCCTGCCCCGCCTGACTACGAAAGACAATGTCGCCGTGATGGCGCCGTATGATCTCGCGGCTGATGTAGAGCCCGAGGCCCATGCCCATGAGCGACGTGTTCTCGCCGCGCGTCCCCCGCCAGAAGCGCTGGAACAGGTGCGGCTGGTCTTCAGCCGCTATGCCAATGCCCCAGTCGCGCACGCTGATCCAGGCGCGCCCCTCCTGGCTCTCGAGCGAGACCTCCACCGGCCCTCCCTCAGGCGAGTACTTGATGGCATTCATGATCAGGTTGCCCAGCACCTGCACCAGGCGCAAGGCATCGGCACGCACCCACAGCGGCCCTTGGGGCACCCGCGGCTGCAAGGTGTGGCGGCTGGTCGTCATCTGCAGCCGGTCCACCGCATCGAGGGTCAGCGCCACCAGGTCCACCCGGTCGAGGTTGAGCTGCAGGCGCTGCATCTCCAGCCGCGAGACGTCGAGCAACTGGTTGATGAGCTCCACCATGCGCTCGACCTCGTCGTTGATGATGCGCAGCCCCTTCAGGTCGCGCTCGTCGCTCCCCGCCTCCTCGGCCCGGCGCAGCAGCATCTGCGCGTAGCCTTTGATCGACGTGATCGGCGTCTTGAGCTCGTGCGACACGACCGAGACAAAGTTGTCCTTCTCCTGCTGTGCCTGGTGTATCTGGGTCATGTCGCGAAAGATGGAGACGGCGCCATAGATACGCCCCCGCGCATCGGAGAGCGGCGCGGCGCTGCAGGCCACTACGCGGTCCTGGCCCGCCTCGGTCTCGATGCGCAGCTCCTGGGCCACCCGTGTCTCGCCGCGCAAGGCCGCCGCTACCGGCAGGTCGCTCGGGTCGATGGGATCGCCCGCAGCGGTGTGGATCTTGAACCAGGCGGCCTGTTCGGCGGGCGAGAGGCCCAGGCGGCTGCTCGAGCGGCCCAGGATGCGGATGGCCGCCGGGTTCAGACGCTGCAGCTCGCCGGCCGGCCCATGGATGGCAATGCCGTCGGCCGACTGGGTGATGATCGCATCCAGCTCGGCCGTACGCGCGCGCAGGCGCCGGTCGCGCTCCTCCATCTGCCGCGCCATGTCGTTCAGCACGCCGCCGAGGTCCTCGAGCTCATCGCCGGTGCGCATGGTGATGCGTTCGTTGAGTTGGCCACGCCCCAGCCCCGACGCATGCGCCGCCAGCCGCCGCATGGCACCGGTGAGCCAGTTGCCCGTGCCCACGGCCAACGCCAGCGCCAGCGCCGTCAGCGCCGCCAGCGGCAGCAGGCCCAGCAACGCCCGGCTGCGGCAGTACGCCGCCGCCTCGGGGCTGAGCCGGCGCACCTCCAGCGCCCAACCCATCTGACCCAGAGGGACAGCGGCGCCGCTGTAGGCCTGGCCGGTGCCGTGACTCGTGATGCTCGCGGCGGCCGCGGCGTGGCCCTGCAGCGCCTGCTTCACATGGGCATAGTCACTCGCACCGTGCTCTTCCCAGGGAATGCCCGCCGGCGACGCGCTGCCGATGGCCTGCCCACGGCGGTCGTAGAGGACGATCTCGAAGGGGCTGGCCTGGTCTTCGGGGGCCGGCAGCCCTGCCAGCAGCAGGTGCGCATCGAGGGTAACGCCCACCGCGCTCGCCACGCCCTGGCCACGCTCCAGCGGCACGTGCACTTGCAGCGCCGCCAGGTTCTCGGGGGCAGTGAGGAAAAGGTCCGACAGCACCGCTGACTGCGCGGCCGGCGCCTGGGGTTGCACGAGGGGCTGCCGCATGGCCGGCGCTGCAGCGAGCACCTGGCCGCCGGCATCGAGCACAAACAGCTCGAGATACTCGGGGTGGTCTCGACGCGCCTCTTCGAGCGCAGCTGCGAGCTCGCCCTCCGCGGCCCTGCGCAGCGCTGCCAAGCGCGCCGCCCCCGCCGCCGCGCCGACCCGCGCCTGCACCGTCGCCGCCGCGGCCTGCGCCACCGCCCGGCACTCCTCCGCCGCCGCTTCCTGGCGTGCCGCATAGTGCCGGTAATCGACCACCGCCAGCAGAGCGAACGCAGGCAACACCGCGGCCAGAAAGCTGAGCATCAGCTTAGCACGGATGCCAGGTCGACCCCAGGGCCTGCTCGTTCGCTGCATCTTCTGCCGCATCGGCCGACTGTAATCCTTTCAAGATTGGCGTGTATTGTAGCATACGTCGGGTCCGTGGTCAACGTGAAGGCGGGGGCGTAATGCGTAAAACGTAATGCGTAATGCGTGTTGCGTGTTCCATGCCGCGCAGCGTGCCGCCCTCTGTGGTCGCTCGGCAAGGAACGGAACACGCAACACGCATTACGCATTACGTCTCCCCTGGCACACACCTTGCTCCGCCAAGCTTCTAGAATATCGGTCAAGTAGTCGTAGGGGCGACGTAGCCCCTTGTGGGCGTTGCATTACGCCGATTCGGCCGTCTGCGAGCCTCTACAGGAATACCTGACCGTTGTTCGAGGTACAGGCAGAGGAGGGCGAGGTGATCCAGAATCACGAGCTCAAGCCGGAGCAGCTCAAGCTGAACGTGGACCCCGCACAGTTCACCTTCAAGAGCACGGCCGATCTGCACGGCCTCACCGACATGATCGGCCAGGATCGGGCCAGACACGCGCTGCAGTTCGGCATGGACGTCCCCGGGCAGGGCTTCAATATTTTCGTCCTGGGCCAGGTGGGCACCGGGCGCTCTACCATGGTCAGGCGCCTGGTCGAGGAAAAGGCCAAAGGCGCGCCCACGCCACCCGATTGGGTCTATGTCAACAACTTTGCCGACCCAGCCAAGCCCCGCGCCATCAGCCTGCCGCCCGGTTTGGGCTGCCAGTTGCGCAGAGACATGGACCAGTTGGTCGAGAGCCTGAAGCGCGAGATCCCACGCGCCTTTGAGAGCGAGGAGTACGCCCAGCAAAAAGCCAACATCAGCCGCCAACTGCAGGAACAGGAGTCGCAGATCCTGAGCGACCTGGAGCGGCAGGCGCGGCAGCGCGGCTATGGCCTGGCGCGCACGCCCATGGGCACGATGCTGGTGCGCACCTCCCCCAGCGGCGAGCCGCTCACCGAGCGCGAATACCAGCGCCTCTCTACAGGCGAAAAGCAGGAAGAGGAAACGGCCGAACGCGACCTGCAGCAGCAGGTCGCCGGCACGCTGACCAAGGTTCGGGCACGCCAGAAGCAAGCCCAAGACACGCTGAACGAGCTCGACCGCCAGGTGACCGCTTTCGCCATCGGCCACTTTGTCGACGATCTCGAGGCCAAGTACGCCCAGTACGCCGAGGTGGAAGAGTACCTCGAAGAAGTGCGCCGCGATGTCATTGACAGTGCCGACGTCTTCCGGCCCGAGGCCGAGCAGGCCAACCCCCTGGCACAGATGCTCGGCGGCGGCGCCCAAGAGATGGACCTCAGCCGCTACAAAGTGAACGTCATTGTCGATAGCTGCCAGCAAAAGGGCGCGCCCATCGTCGCCGAATCGAACCCGACCTATTACAACCTCATCGGCCAGGTCGAGCAGGAGGCCCAGTTCGGCGCCCTGGTGACCGATTTCACCAAGATCCGCGCCGGCGCCTTCCACAAGGCCAACGGCGGCTACCTGATCTTGGAAGCGCGCGACGTCCTCACCAACCCCTTCTCGTGGGATGCGGTCAAACGCGTGCTCAAAGACGGCCGCATCGACATCGAGGAGATGGGCGCCCAATTCCGCGCCTTCAACACGACGACACTCGAGCCCGAGCCTATCCCGGCCAACACCAAAGTCGTGCTCATCGGCGAGCCGTGGCTCTACTACCTGCTCTACGAGTACGACGACGAGTTCCAGCGCCTCTTCAAGGTCAAGGCCGACTTTGGCTCCGAGATGGACCGCGACCAGAAGGCCATCGACGAGTACGCGCTCTTTGTGGCCAACCACATCCGCGAGAACGGCCTGCGGCCCTTTGACCCCGGCGGCGTGGCGCGCATTGTGGAGTACGGCTCACGCCTGGCCGAGGACCAGAAGAAGCTGGCCACCCGCTTCAGCGAGGTGGCCGACATGGTGTCGGAGGCGAGCTTCTGGGCCACGCAGGCAGGGCACGAACTCGTCTCTGCGGCCGACGTGCAGAGGGCCATCGACGAGAAGGTCTACCGCTCCAACCGCATCGAAGAGCGCATCCGCGAGATGATCGACCGCGGCGTGATCATGGTCGACACCGAAGGCGCCGTCGCCGGCCAGGTGAACGGGCTCTCGGTCTCGATGCTGGGCGACTATGAGTTCGGCCAGCCGACGCGCATCACCGCCCGCACCTACGTCGGCCGCGGCAACGTCATCGCCATCGACCGCGAGGCCGAGCTCTCCGGGCCCATCCACAACAAGGGGGTGCTCATCCTCGCCGGCTACCTCGGCGGCCGCTTCGCCCAGGAGCTGCCGCTCAGCCTGTCGGCCAGCCTCACCTTCGAGCAGAGCTACGAAGGCGTCGAAGGCGACAGCGCCTCCTCGGCCGAGCTCTACGCCCTGCTCTCCAGCCTGGCGGGCGTGCCCATCCGCCAGAACCTGGCCGTGACCGGCTCGGTCAACCAGCGCGGCGAGGTGCAGCCCATCGGCGGCGCCACCGCCAAGATCGAGGGCTTTTTCGACGTCTGCCGCTCGAAAGGCCTCACCGGCGACCAGGGCGTGCTCATCCCGGCGCAGAACGCCGATAACCTCAACCTGCGCCACGACGTGGTGCAGGCGGTGCGTGAGGCCAAGTTCCACATCTACCAGGTGCGCACCATCGACGAGGGCATCGAGCTGCTCACCGGCATGCGCGCCGGCGAAAAGGTCAACGGCAAGTACCCCGAGGGGACGGTCAACTATCGCGTGGCGCAGCGCCTGCAAGAGCTGGCGCGCATCTACCAAGAGTTCAGCCAGGCGGCCGGCGAAGAGGAAGGGCAACCCCAGAAGCGCGAAGCGATCCAGGTGCGCCGCGGCGAGCCGCGCCGCGCCGCGCGCCGTTTCAGCCGGCGGCGCTAGCACCCTGTCGGAAAGCAGACTCACCTCCCTCAGCATCCTGGCAATGGCCGGGTGCCGGCTTCGCCCTCGCCCGGCTCTGAGCCCCTAAAGGGGGTTTGGGCGGGCTGGTTGGCCCTGGTGCGCCCGCGGGCGCACCAGGGCCAACCAGCCCGCCCAAACCCCCTTTAGGGGCTCAGCACCGGCGTAGTGCGGAGCGTGAAAGCCGGTCGCCACCCGCGCACCTCCGGCAGGCTGCTGGCCGGCTACGGCCGTCCCTCAGCCCACAGCCCGCGCAGGAAGCACAGCGCATTCCTGCCCAACGACCGCGTATAGTAGCCCCCCTCCTGCACCACCAGCGTCGGCAGCCGCAACTCGCCCACCATGCGGCCATTGGCCTCCAGGTCCTCGCCCGTCAACGCCCACGTCCCCGTTGGGTCGTGCTTCGCCGTATCCAACCCCAGCGCCACCACCACGAACTGCGGCTCGAAACGCCGCACGCGCGCCAAGGCCTTCTGCAGGGCCTGGCTGTAGGCCGCGCCGTCGACCTCCTCAGGCAGCGGCAGGTTGAGGTTGTAGCCCTCGCCGGCGCCGCGGCCCTTCTCGCCGGCAAAGCCGCTAAAGTAGGGGTAGGCAAAGCTCGGCTGCCCATGGATCGAGACGGTCAGCACATCGGCGCGCTCGTAAAAGATCTCCTGCGTGCCGTTGCCGTGGTGGTAATCCAGGTCCAACACGGCCACGCGCCCCTCGGCGCTCAGGTAGTGCGCCGCGATGGCGGTCGAGTTCAGGTAGCAAAAGCCGCCAAAGGCGCGGCGCTCCGCATGGTGGCCGGGCGGGCGCACCAGGGCGTAGGCCAGCCGGCGCCCCGTCTGCACCTCCCGTGCCGCCGTGATCGCGCAGTCGACGGCCCGGCGCGCGGCCGGGTAAGCGTTGTGGCTCAGCGGCGTAAAGGTGTCGATGCAATAGTAGCCGGCGCGCATGGCCATATCTTTGGGCGGGCGGGCCACGTTGCGGATGGGAAAGACATAGGGATAGACCGAGGCCCCCGGCTCCAGGTTCTCGCACATGCGCCGCAAGTAGGCCAGGAATTCACGGTCGTGCACGGCCCTGATGTGCGCATCGCCAAAGTGGCGCGGCTCCATCCGCTCGAACAGATCGCTGCGCTGCAGGCCCTTCAGGATGGCATCGATGCGGGCCGGCGCCTCCACATAGCCGCGCTCGTGCACATGGTGGATCGCCTGCTGGTCGTTCACCACCAGTGCGATGCGCTCGTCGGCCGGGCAGGCCCCACTGTGGGCAGGCGCCGCCTCGCGCTTGATGTAGCGCGGCTCGCGCAGGCGCACCGGGTCGTCGCGGAACGACGCCGCGACCTCGTCGATGTAGCCCGGCGGGCAGCGTGTGCCATACTCCCGCTCCAAGATCGCGCGCACGATGGTCCGCCCCCGCTCCTGCGACAGCGCGCCGGCCTGGCCCAGGTTGTCGTACATCAGGTAGGGCGGGCAATCGGCGCCGGGGGTCAGCGGCGTCTCGTAGATGGTGCCGGCGATGGGCCGAGCGCCATAGCGCTCATAGAAGCGCAAGCGCGCCGCGTTCTGCTTCAGCGTCTGTGGGTTGCGGCACAGGGCCGGGTCATCGGGCAGGCATTCAAAGAAGAGCCCCTGGCTGCGCAGCGCCAGCGCCTCCTCGCGCACCCGCTCGTACAGGGCGCCGCCGATGCCCCGGCCCACCCTGCCGCTAGCGGTGGCGATATAGTCCAGGAAGCAAAAGTCCAGATCCGGCGCATGCATGAGCAGTGCAAACCCCTTCACCCGGCGGTGCAGGTCATCGGCCACGATGAGGATCGACCGGAAGCGGCGGCGCAGCGGGTCATGCATCCAGTCGGGGAGATTGCCCACACGCTGTGCCGACTCCGGCCCGAACTGGACGCGCACAATCTCCTGCACCTGGGCGATAGCCTCCCGGTTGGCCGGGAGCGTGTCATCGAAAATGCGCCGCATACGGAACATAGCCTGTACCTCCCCCCAATAGTATACCATAAATCGGGGGCATACGTGGCAACAGGATCAGTAGGGGTAAAGCATGCGGCCACCAGATGCGCCTCCATGGAGGCGCATCTGGTGGCCGCATGCTTTACCCCTACTACACGATCGGGATCACACGCCCGGCACGCGCGCCCGCACCAGCGCCGCCACCTCCTCGGCACTGTTGAGCTCCAGCGCCGCCCGCGCCACCTGGCGCGCCGCGGCCACCTCGAGGCTGCGGATGAGCTGCTTCGCCATGGGGATGGCCGGCGGGTTCATGCTGAACTCGTCGAGCCCCAGGCCGAGGAGGATGGGGATCGCCAGCGGCTCGCCCGCCAATTCGCCGCACATGCCCACCCATTTGCCCTCAGCGTGTGCCGCATCGATGACGCGGGCCACCAGGCGCAGCACCGCCGGCTGCAGCGCATTCGCCAGCGCCGCCACCTGGGCGTTGGTGCGGTCGGCGGCCATGGTGTACTGGCTCAGGTCGTTGGTGCCGATGGAAAAGAAATCGACCTCCCGCGCCAGGCGGTCGGCCATCAGCGCCGCCGCCGGCACTTCGACCATGATGCCCACCTCCAGCCGCTCGGGCAACGGCACGCCCTCAGCCGCGAGCTCCTCGCGCGCCGCATCCAGCGCCGCCCGCGCCGCCCGCAGCTCGCCGGCCGTGGCCACCATGGGGAACATGACCTTGAGGTTGTGCCCCGCTGCCGCCCGCAGCGCCGCCCGCAACTGCGCCCTAAAGAGCTCGGCCCGCGCCAGGCACAGGCGGATGGCGCGCACGCCCAGCGCCGGGTTCTGCTCGTGGGGCATGCCCAGGTAGGCAATCTCCTTATCGGCCCCGGCGTCGAGGGTGCGCAGAATCACCGGGCGTCCGCCCATCGCTTCGAGGATATCGCGATAGGCGCGATACTGCTCCTCCTCGCTGGGCAGGCTGCTGCGCTCGAGGTAGAGGAACTCGCTGCGCAAGAGGCCCACGCCCTCGGCCCCCGCCTGCACCGCCGCCTGCGCATCGCGCACGCTGCCGATGTTGGCCACCACCTCCACGCGGTGCCCGTCGCAGGTGACCGCCGGCTCCATCGCCCGTCGCTGCGCCTCGGCCTGCAACGCCGTCGCGGCTGCCATGCGCTCGCGGCAGGCGCAGAGTTCTGGTTCATCGGGCTGCACCACCAGCCGGCCAGCCGCGCCGTCGAGCACCACCGTCACCCCCGCCGGCACCGCCAGCACCTCCTCGCCCACCCCCACCACGGCGGGCAGGCCCAGCGCCCGCGCCAGAATGGCCGTGTGCGACGTCGGCCCACCCTCGGCCGTGCAAAAGCCGAGCACGCGCGATTTGTCGAGCAGCACAGTGTCGGAGGGGGTCAGGTCACGCGCCAGGATGATCGCCGGCGCCTGCGGCCCGGCCTGCGCCTCCCGCCCGAGCAGGATGCCCAGCACGCGGCCGGTGATATCGCGCACGTCGGCCGCGCGGGCGCGCAGGTACTCGTCGTCGAGCGCCTCCAGCGCCTCGGCATAGAAGGCCGCCGCATCGCTCAGCGCCGCCTCGGCGTTGAGCCCCTGCTCCTCGATGGCCGTCTGCACCGCCACCCGCAGCTCGGGGTCCTCCAGCATCATCAGGTGCGCCTGAAAGATCGCCGCCTGCTCTGGCCCCAGCTCGGCCGTGGCTCTGTCACAGACCTCGGCCAACTGCTCCGCTGCCGTTGCCGCCGCCGCCTCAAAGCGCCGCCATTCCGCCGCCGGATCGTCGACTCGGCGCCGTTCGAAGCGCAGGTCGGCCGCCTGGAACTGGAACGCGTCGCCGATGGCAATCCCCGGCGAAGCTGCGATGCCCTCGAGCGTCTTCAACTCGCCTCCCCAAAGTTGCCCTCCACCAAGGCCTGCAGCGCCGCCAGCGCCTCGTCGGCGTCGGCGCCCTCGGCCTTGATGGTAATCACGGCCCCTTGGTTGGCGCCCAGGGTGAGCACACTCAGGATGCTCTTGGCATTCGCCCGGCGCTCGCCATGGCTCACCTGGACGTCGCTGGCAAAACGCTTGGCGGCTTGCACAAAGATGGCGGCGGGGCGGGCGTGCAGGCCCGCGGGGTGGTGGATCGTCAGGGTGACCTCGGACATGACCACACTCCTACCTGGAGAACGGGGGCAGGCGTCGCAGGCGCCTGCAGCAGACCGGTCGCTCATCCCTATGATACCGCGCATGGGCGGGGGAAGCAAAAGAGGGGGGCGCGCTCGAGTCGCGAGAGGGGCGAGCCGGGCGCAGATTCGCAGCCTGCGCCCGGCCCGCCCCTCTCGCACAAGGGAGGAAAGGACTCAGCCGAAGAAGGTCCGCGCCGCTTCGACCGCCAGCGAGGCATTGGCGGCAAAGGCGTCGGCGCCGATGTCGTCGGCGAAGCGTTGCGTCACAGGCGCGCCGCCGATCATGACCTTGACCTTGTCACGCAGGCCGGCCGCCCCGAGCGCGTCGATGACCGCCTTCATGTTGGCCATGGTGGTCGTCAGCAGCGCCGAGAGTCCGACGACGCCGGCGTTGTGCTCCTTTGCCGCCTGCACAAAGCGCTCCGGCGCGACGTCGACGCCCAGGTCGACCACCGCATAGCCAGCGCCCTCCACCATCATGCCCACCAGGTTCTTGCCGATGTCGTGCAGATCGCCCTTCACAGTGCCGATGACGAGCGTGCCGCGAGGGGCGACGCCGCTCTTGGCCAGCGCCGGGCGCAGGAGCTCCATGCCCGCCTTCATGGCCCGGGCCGCCAGCAGCACCTCGGGCACGAACAGCGTGCCGTCCTTGAAGTCCTTGCCGACCCGGTCCATGCCGCCAATCAGGCCCTGCTCGAGGACGTCCTGCGGTGCCATCCCCGAATCGAGCGCCTGGCGGGTCAGCTCGGCCACTCTGGCCGCGTCGCCCCTGTAGAGCACCTGCATCATCTCATTGAGGTCCATGGTCTCTCGAGTCTCCTGAATGTGGTGGGGCGCGCCACAGTGGCGTGCCCGGGCTGTCCGGCCGGCTTGCATGCAGGCCGGCCGGATCTCTGCGGCGCCCTACTTGGCGCGCTGCACGCGCTCCTGCTCCCGTTCCACGATCTTGTGGATGTCGCGCTGCACGTCAGCCGGTAGCGGCTCGGGCTTGTGGCTGGCGAGGATGTCGGCGACCATCTCTGTGGCGCGGTCAGCCATGCTCGTGGCGCCGGCTGCCTCCCACGCAGCGTAATCCGCGCGGTTGATCAGTTTGGGGTAAAAGGCCTCACGGAAGTGCTTCACCGTGTACTCGTGGACGAGGTGGCTGCCGCCCGGCCCCACCTCTTCGAACAGGTCCAGCGCCTTGTCGACCGTCTCGGCGTTGATGGGCACCCCGGCTGTCGCATGGCGGATCCAGCCGATCACGTCGTTGGCCATGGCCATCATCGGCAGCGAGCCCTGCATGCCCGAGTTCATAAAGCCCACGTCGTGCAGGATGTTGGCGCCTTCCAGGGTCTGGAACACGAGGCCGAGGGTCATCTCGATGCCCGCCTGCTGGTCGAGCACCTTCGACTCGGTCGCGCCGCCCAGGCCAAACGTCGGCAGCCCATAATAGTGCCCCATCTCCAGGGTCATGCCCATCGAGTCGGCCAGGACGTACATGCCGCCCATATCCTTCATGTTGTACATCGCGCCCGACCAGCCCGGCACGGCAACGGGCGAACCCTCGCGCACCAGTTGGGCCAGGGTGATGCCGAGCAGCGTACCTGCGCATTCGGCCGCGGTGGCTGCCGCAATGCTGCAGGGAGCGTGTACGCCGCCGTGGCTCAGCGGGATGTAGAGCTGCGGCAGACCCTTTTTAGCAAAATACATGCACTTCTGCAGCGCCTCGGCGTTGGCCACCAGGCCCGAAGTGACGTTGATGTAGCACGTAGCAAAGGGGCGCCGCTGGAAGGCCTCTGCGCCGCCGGCCACCACCTCGGCCATCTCCGTCGCCGCCACGGCACCCTCAAAATCGGGAGCCACAAAGACGATGGGCTTGGTGGTGTTGTTGAGCATGGCCTCCATCTGGTAGCGGTCGTAGATGAGCTGGTCGACGTCGGAGGGCAGGAACATCGACATGGCAAAGTCGATCTCGGGGAGCGCATCCTGGACGATCTGCGCATCGACCACGTCCTGCATCACGGCCTGGCGTCGAGTGCCCGTACGGTGGTCCAGCACGTAGAGGCAGTCGGAGCCGCCGCCATAGTACGTGTTGTAGCCGGTCGCGCGGATGGCCACGCGCCCCTTGCGATCGTACAGCGTCAGGCGCTTCGGGGTCACGTCGAGCGCCTTGCGCACCATATGCTCCGGGATGCGCACCACCACCCCGTCGGCCTTGGCGCCAGCCGCGACCAGGAGCGTTTTGGCTCTCTCGTCGTGCACCTGGATGCCGATGCGCTCCATGAGCTCCATCGTCATGTCGTGGATCGCCTGCCGCTCTCCCTGACCCAGCCGCGTGTACTCGGCGGCCATCCTCGCCATCACATGAGTCCTGTTCATTTCGATACCTCGGTGTTCGCTTGATGAAGGGAACGAGGGCCTGCCTGCCCCCACTGCTTCGGCCGCAAAACCAGTTTGCCCACTACTCGCCCTGGGCCGCGCTGTCGCCTCGCATGCTGAGCGAGGTGCGAAGGATGGTAAGCACGCGACGCATGTGCTTGTGTGTACGCTGCCGGGCCGCCTGCCGGTCGTGGGCGCTGATTGCATCGGCGACGCTCTGCTGGAATGTCAGGCCTCGCTCTTTCACGCCTGGGAGCGGGATGATCTGCTCCGCGACGGCGGCCATCAACGTCAGCGTCGTATTGTAGAACTCTTCGAGCAGGCGGCTCCTGGCCGCGCGGGCGATGGAGCGATGGAACTCGAGATCCGCTGCCTCGTAGGCAACGTCGTCGCCCCGCACCTGCCGCATCGCGGCAATCGCGCCCTGGATGGCCGCGATGTCCTCCTCCGTTGCGCGCTCGGCCGCCAGCCCGGCCAGCTCGACCTCGATGGTATCACGCGCCTCGAGGATCTGGAACACGTCGAGCTCTGCGAGCCGCGTGCCGACCGGATCGAAGCGGCGCAGCAGCGAGAGGGCATCGTCACAGACCTGTGTGCCCCGGCCTGGCTGCGGCTTGAGCACGCCCAATAGGGTGAGCCCTTTGACCGCCTCGCGGATCGTCGAGAGGCCCACCCCAAAACGCTGCGCCAGGGCAGGCTGGGGCGGAAGCCAACCGCCGGGAAGCACATCGCCACGCAGTATCATCTGCTTCAGCTCACGGATGATGGCATCGGTGAGGCTATCTCGTGGCAGCGGAGCTTGAGTCATGCGTTAGTCCCTCCAGGAACGCATCGCGGGATGGCCGTGCCAAACGCCTGAACTTCAGTGGCATAGGGCGCATACTATACGCGGTTTCCGCAACCCGGTCAAGGCGCCTGCGCCGGTTGTCCGATGTATCAACAGCCTCCTTGGCTATTCAGCTCCCCAAGATGTTCTGGGAACCGGTCGCGTACAAACCCCTGAACTTCAGATGTTTCTCACGCGCATTATACACCACTATCATGCTGTGGTCAAGAGCCTGTTGTTGCCTAGCATGCGACAAGGGTTGACTCTCCCAGGAATCTATGGTATCATGCCAGCAGAACCTCAGATGTTCGGGTCTTCATAGGCTTGCCGGAGCGCGCTCTGGCTACCCGTGTTCTCCCATTTGGGTCCGCTGCGACCCGCCACACGCCCTGGAGGGATACGAGAATGGGCCGTACCTCGAAAGAGCACCCCTACGTACCCGAGCTCAAGAACCTGTTCCAGAAAGGGAGGGTCACCCGACGCGAGTTCATGCGCAATGCCGCGCTCCTCGGCATGTCGCTCGGCGCCATCAACACCTTCCTCACAAGCTGCGCACCTCAGGCTGCTCCCACCTCGGCACCGGCCCCGACCACGGCGCCCGCGGGCAACCCCACCGCAATCCCGGCCGGCATCGTGCGCGGCGGCACGCTCAAGTCGACCGCACGCTTTGCGCGCATCGACCACCCGGCGCGCCTCTCCTGGGTCACCGTCTCGAACCTGACCCGCCAGATGGTCGAGTACCTCACCTTCACCGACAAAGACAACGTCACCCACCCCTACCTGCTCGAAAAGTGGGAGGTCAGCGAAGACGCCAAGACCTGGACGCTCTTTGTGCGCAAGGGCATCAAGTTCAGCCACGGCAGAGAGCTCACGGCAGACGACGTGGTCTTTAACTTCCAGCAGTGGCTGAGTGACGATGTGGCCTCCTCTATGAAGGGAATGATCGGGCCCTACCTCAGCGCCAACGGCGTGGAGAGGGTCGACGACCATACCGTCACGCTGCACCTCACGCGCCCCGAGATCGCCGTCCCCGAGCACCTCTTCCACTACCCCGCCATGATCCTGCCCAGAGACTTCGAGGGCGACTGGCTCAAGCAGCCCTACGGCACCGGGCCTTTCGTGCTCAAGGAGTGGATACCCGAAGAGCGTGCCGTGGCCGAGCGACGGCCCGACTATTGGCGTAACGGCGCCGACGGACAGGCCCTGCCCTACCTCGACCGCCTCGAGTGGTACCACCTGGGCGACGAGCGCGCGGCGCACATCGCGGCCATGCAGTCGGGCCAGGCCGATGTCATGGAAATGCCACAGGTCGAGGACTTTTTGGCCCTACGCAACGTCCCAGGCCTGGTCATCACACCTGTCGTCACCGGCCAGACGAACGTGCTGCGCATGCGCGCCGACGTGGAGCCTTGGTCGGACCCGCGGGTGCGCAAGGCCCTCATGCTGTGCCAGGACCGGAAAAAGATCCTGGAGACCGCCGCCTTCGGTGAGGGCGCTGAGGGGCAAGACCATCACGTGGCCCCGGTGCACCCGGAGTACTGCTCGGTCGACACCCCGGCCTACGACCCAGAGCGCGCCAAGCAACTCCTGGCCGAGGCCGGCTACCCGGATGGGCTCGACGTCCAACTGACGGTCGGCACGGCCTGGGCCGATCAGGTGTCGTATGCCGAGACCCTCAAGGTCGACGCCGAGCCGGCTGGCTTCCGCCTGACCATCAACACCATGCCCGGCACCGAGTACTGGAACGTCTGGACCGAGGTCGACCTCGGCATCACAATCTGGACGCACCGCCCACTCGGCACCATGGTCATGAGTCTGGCCTACACCGTCGATGAAAAGGGCCAGCCCACGGCCTGGAACGAGACCAAGTGGGTCGACGAAGAGTTCATCACATTGCTCAATGAGGCCAACTCTACGGTCGACCTCGAGGCGCGCCGCCAAGTCATGTGCAAGCTCGAGCAGATTCAGCAGGAGCGCGGCACGGTCGGCGTGCCCTACTGGCGCAACTGCTGGCGCATCTGCACCGAGAGCGTCAAGGGCTTGGAGCCCCACCCCAGCAACTATGACGACTTTTCGGCCGTCTGGCTCGACAAGAAGAGCTAAGCGCGCCTTGCCCTTGTGGGTTGGGTGGGCCGGCTTCCGGCCCATCCAACCTCTTCCCCGCCCCTGCTCAAGTGAAAGTTGCCATGGCAAAGTTCATTGTCCGCCGTCTCCTGCTCATGGCCGTGACCATGCTCGCCGTTTCGATCCTCGTCTTTCTGGTAAGCGAGATCGCTCCCGGCAACATCGCACGCAATATCCTGGGCGCATTTGTCACGCCCGAGCAGGAAAAGTCCTTTATGGCGCAGTTGGGCTACAACCGCCCGCTGCTCACACGCTACGTGAGCTGGCTCATCGGCAGCGACTGGCACGCCGAGCAACTCATCGGCATGCCGCTGCAGCGCATCCGAGACGAGCGAGGCTTCCCCGAATGGTGGGCGGTCGACCAGGATGGCACCCTGGTGCGCTGGAAAGCGGATGGCACCGACCTCATCGCCCTGCGCCGCCGGCCCGACGGTACGGTGCAGGAGGTCGCCGATAACGAGCGCTGGCGCGAGGACGCCTCAGGCACGCGCTACGCCTGGGGCGTGAACCAAGCCAACCGGGCCGCCAAGTGGGTCCAAGCCAAGCCGGCCCCGGCTTCCTGCGCCGTGGACCTGCGCTTCGCCGACAACACCGTGCTCGGCGAAACGGACCTGACCGATGCGAGCGGCCTCGCCGTGCGTGCCAACGCAGGCGCCGAGCGGCCGGGCGCGCTGCCTCCGGGCACGTGGACCACCCGCGAGATCGACCTGAGCTCGCTGAGCGGCCGCGAGCTGGCCAGCGTGCAGTTAGCGGTCGACTATGACGCCCCCGCAACCGAGTTCCCTGTGCAGGTCACCGTCTATGTCGATCAGGTCGAGATTGTCGGCGCCGACGGCAGCACGATCTGGCGCGGCGAGCTGGGCGGCAAGGGCTTTCGCGGCACGGCCGTGGGCAAGCGCGGCGAAACCACCGGCGCCATGGTCGACGCGCTTGCCGAGGGTATCAGCGCGTCGGAGCCACGAGTCTTCAAGGTCTCCGGGCGCCTTCTGGCCGAGCAGCCGGCCGTGCGCTACTCGCTTTTCGACAAGCTCGCGGTGACGATCCCTGACGGCGCCCGGCTGCGCTATCGCACCTTCTGCTCGGCCCTCCTGAGCAGCCATACCTCGTGGACGCTAGCCTCATCGGGCTCGGGGTTCGTGGCCACTGCAGGCGGACCCGTCGAGTTCATCCCGCTGTCACGCGGCTTCCTGCGCGGCGACCCCGGCGAGTCGCTCAAGACAGGGCGCCCGGTCATCGAGAGCCTGGTGCGCGCCCTGCGCAACTCGCTGTTCCTCGCCGCAATCGCCTTTGCCATCATCATGCCCCTGGCCCTCCTGCTGGGCCTCATCGCCGGCATGAACGAGGGCAAGTTCCTCGACCGGCTGTTGTCGATCCTTGGCCTGATGACGACGGCAACGCCGCAATTCGCGACCGGTGTCTTCCTGATCCTGGTATTCGCGTCGTGGCTCAAGTGGCTGCCCGGCGCCACGCTCTTTCCCAGCGACAATGCCATCTTCCAGAACCCGCAGATGCTCGTGCTGCCAGTGCTGACTCTGACCCTGATCGAGCTGGGCTATGTGCTGCGCATCACGCGGTCGAGCATGGTCGAGGTCATGCGCCAACCCTATATCCGCACCGCCTTCCTGAAAGGCCTGCCCTACTGGCGCATCATCTTCAAGCACGCGCTGCGCAACGCGCTGCTCGCCCCGATCACGGTGATCATGCTCCACGTTAACTGGCTGATCGGCGGCATCGTGGTGGTCGAGGCCATCTTTGGCTTCCCAGGGCTGGGCAAGCTCATCTACGAAGCAGCGCTGTTCAAAGACGTGGCTGCCGTCGAGGGCGGGGCCATGGTCATGGTCGCGCTGGCCGTGAGCACACAGCTCCTGGCCGATATCGCCTACACCTTCCTGAACCCGCGCATCCGCTACAGTTGAGGTAGAGCAAATGGTGGCAGAGGGACAAGTCACAGCCGCGAGCACAGCCACCCCCTCGCGATGGGAGCGCCTCAAGGGTGCCGTCGCGCCCCTGTTGCGCAATCGTATCGCTATGGTGGGGCTGACCCTGGTGCTGTTCTGGGTAGTGGTGGCCATCGCCGCCCCGCTGCTCACTCGCTATGGGCCGCTCGAAGAGCTGCCTGGCGTGGTGAACAAGGGACCGTCGGCGGCCCACTGGCTGGGCACCGACAACAAGGGGCGTGACCTCTGGTCGCGCATCGCCTACGGCAGCCAAACGATCATCGTCCTGGCGCCGCTCTCTGTGCTGTGCTCGCTCATCATCGGCGCCACCCTCGGCCTGCTCGCTGGCTACCACGGCGGCTGGGTCGACGACCTGGTGATGCGCATCGTCGATATCATCATGGCCTTCCCCACCGTGCTCCTCTACTTGATTATCATCGCCGCGGCGGGCGCTTCGCCGGTCAATGTCGTCATCGCCATCACCGTCGCCGGAGCCCCGGGCATCGCGCGCCTGGTGCGTGGCCTGGCCCTCGACATACGCACCCGCGAGTACGTGGCCGCCGCCCGGCTGCGCGGCGAGAGCGCCTGGTACATCATGTTCGTAGAAATCCTGCCCAACGCACGGGGGCCGATCATCGTCGACGCGGCGCTGCGCATCGGCTATGCCGTCTTTTCCATTGGCACCCTGGGCTTCCTCGGCCTGGGCCTGCCGCCCCCCAGCCCCGACTGGGGCAGTATGGTCAATGTCGCCCGCCGCTATATCTGGACTAATCCGTGGGCGGTCCTGTGGCCTTCGCTGGCCATCTCTTCGTTGGTGGTGGGGCTGAACCTCTTCGCCGATGGGCTACAGGAGGAGCTTGGTCGCTACGAGTAGCTGATGCGCTGCCGGCGCTCTGTGCCTCTCAAGGCAGCGCTATCTGAGAGGCATTGATCCTGGGCAGCGCCATAGACGGAGCACGCAGGATCACGCCGCATCGCATGTTGGGCACCTGATCTATCACCCTTGGAGCAAGTGGATGACATCCCATGATGCCTCGGGAGCGCCGGTCATCAGCATCGAAGACCTGGCCGTTTCCTATCAGACACGCAAGGGCCAAGTCAACGCAGTCAGGAACGTCACCTGTCACATCGAGAAAGGTGAGGCCTTCGGGTTGGTCGGCGAATCCGGCTGCGGCAAGAGTACGGTGGCGTTCAGCATCGTCAACTCGCTGGGGCGCAATGGGCACATCGACGCCGGACGCATCGTCTTCCAGGGCAGCGATCTCGTAGGCCGGCGTGAGGCCGAACTGCAGCAACTGCGCGGCAGCCAGATTTCTATGGTCTACCAGGACCCCATGCAGGCCCTCAACCCCTGCCTGCGCATCGGTGAGCAGCTCAGCGAAGTGCTCACCGTGCACCAAAAGATGCGCGCGGCCGCCGCCCGCGCGCGCTGCCTGGAGATGCTGAAGCGCGTCTACATGCCCGACCCCGAGCTCATCATGCGGCGCTATCCCCACCAGCTCTCCGGCGGGCAGCAGCAGCGGGTCATCATCGCCATGGCGCTGCTCAACAACCCGGCGCTCCTCATCATGGACGAGCCCACCACGGCGCTCGATGTGACGGTGGAGGCGGCCGTCCTCGATCTCATCGATGAGCTGCGCCGCGAGCTGCAGACGGCGATCCTCTACATCAGCCACAACCTGGGGGTCGTGGCGCGCGTCTGCAGCCGGGTCGGCATCATGTACTCGGGCGAGATGGTCGAGCGAGCGCCAGTCGCCGAGGTCTTTGCGGCGCCGCTCCACCCCTATACCGCGGGCCTGCTGCGCTGCATCCCGCAACTGGGCGCCAGCAAAGAGTCGAGCTACCTCACGCCCATCCGCGGCCAGGTGCCGCGGCTCGATCGTCTCCCCTCGGGCTGCCTCTTCGAGCCCCGCTGCGACATGGCGCGTGACCGCTGCCGGGCCGAGCGCCCCACCGTGCGCGAGGTGCGTCCGGGCCACGTTGTGCGCTGCCATTTCGCCGATGAACTGGCGGCCGGCGGGCTGCCTCACCCCAAGGCACCCGAGTTCACTGCACCGGCGCGCGCCGCGAGCGCAGCGCCCCTGCTCAAGCTCGACAGCGTCCGCACCTACTATGAGCAGGAGTCGACCTCGCTGCTCAGCCTTGTCGGCCTGGGCCGCAAACGGCACGTCAGGGCCGTCGACGGAGTCAGCCTGGAGCTGCCCAAAGGGGCCACATTGGGCATCGTTGGCGAGTCGGGCTGCGGCAAGAGCACGCTGGCGCGCACCATCGTCGGCCTCGAGGCCCCCACCTCGGGCCGGCTCGAGTTCCTGGGCGTCGATATCTCGTCGCCGGCCTCGCAGCGCGCCTTCGAGATCACCAAAGAGCTGCAGATGGTGTTCCAAAACCCCGACTCGACCCTGAACCCGTCGTTCCCAGTGGGCTACCAGATCTCGCGACCACTGCGCCGCATGAAAAAGGTGCCTGCCGCCAAGGTGCATGCAGAGGTGGTCAGGCTCTTGCGCGCCGTCAAGCTCGACGAGAGCTACTACCACCGCCAACCACGCCAGCTCTCGGGTGGGCAGAAACAGCGCGTGGCCATCGCCCGCGCCATCGCCACCTACCCCGAGCTCGTCATCTGTGATGAACCGGTGTCGGCGCTCGACGTGTCGGTGCAGGCCTCAATCCTCAACCTGCTGCTCGAAGTGCAGCGCGAGTATGGCACCGCGCTGGCCTTCATCTCGCACGACCTGAGCGTGGTGCGCTTCTTCTCCGACTATGTGGCCGT
This sequence comes from Chloroflexota bacterium, assembly GCA_029553955.1. Lineage (GTDB taxonomy): Bacteria > Chloroflexota > Anaerolineae > SpSt-313 > SpSt-313 > JAKPJZ01. The sequence continues at coordinate 89,815 of JAKPJZ010000161.1, read as the reverse complement.
CATGTACCTGGGCAAGGTCTGTGAGATCGGCCCGGCTGAGGCGATCTACGCCCCACCCTACCACCCCTACACCGAGGCCTTGCTCTCGGCCGTGCCCGTGGCCGACCCCGATGCCGACCAGAAACGCATCCGGCTCGAGGGCACCGTCCCGAGCGCGCTGAACCCGCCCACCGGGTGCCACTTCCACACCCGCTGCCCGCGCAAGCTGGGCGCCATCTGCGAGCGGGAGGAGCCGCCCGAACAGGACGCGGGCAACGGCCATCGCATCTACTGCCATATCGCGCTCGCCGAACTACGCCGGGTGGAACCCGTATTCACCGTGGCGGGGCGGCGAGGCTCGCGAGCCTAGTGGTTCGCCGCATCGGTCTTGATGGGCGACGTCCCTGGGCACGCAGGCCGTCTTTGGCGGCCAAAGGCGCGTCAACCCGGCGCCAACTGTCATAAGGGGTCAAGGCCATGGACGGCAACGAACACGCGGCCCAGTTCATCGTCGGCCTGCGTTGGGAGTCTCTGCCCGAGCCGGTGCGCCGGCAGGCACGGCTGTGCCTGCTCGACAGCCTGGGCGCGCTGCTCGCCGGCACACTGACTCGCGTCGGCCGCATCGCCGCCGCCTACGCCGCCGACACCTGGCGTGGCGATGAGGCCACTGTTCTGCTCGCAGGTCGCCGTGCCCAGGCGGCCGGCGCCGCCTTTGCCAATGGCTGCGCCGCCAACGCCCTGGATATCGACGACGACGCCGTCTATACCCGCGGCCACCCCGGGGCGCAGCTCTTCCCGGCTGCCCTGGCGGTGGCCGAGAAGGTCGACGCCGGCGGCAAGGCGCTGCTCGAGGCCCTGGTGGTCGGCTACGAGATCGCCATCCGTACCGCGCGCGCCTGGCACAGCCATCACGAGACCTACCAGGCCTGTGCCTCCTGGGGCTCGGTGGCCTGCGCGGCGGCGAGTGCCCGGCTGCTGGGGCTCGACGCCGGCCAGGTGCAGCATGCCCTGGGCATCGCCGAGTACCTGGCCCCCAATGCGCCCATGATGCGCGATATCGACCGCCCGGCGATGGTCAAGCACGGCATCGGCTGGGGCGCGATGCACGGCGTTACCTCGGCCGAGTTGGCCGCGCGCGGCTTTACGGGCATCCCCAGCATCCTCGGCTTTGATGAGTACCGCGACTGGGTGGCCGACCTGGGCAGTCGCTACTCTCTTGCCGAGGGCGGCGTGAACCGCAAGCGCTGGTGCTCGTGCGCGTGGGGCCACGCAGCCATCCATGCCACCCTCAAGCTGCTGCGCAGCCACGGCATTCGCGTCTCCGAGATCGCACGCATCCGGCTGCACACCTTTCACGAGGGCTGGCGGCTCTGGCAGCAGCCCCCCACTTCGACCGAAGAGGCCCAGTTCAGCATCAAGTGGCCGCTGGCCACCATGCTCCTCGACGGCCAGGTGGGCCCCGACCAGGTGCTCGAGCCGCGCCTCGACGACCCCGCGCTCAACGACCTCATCGGCCGCATCGAGGTCGTCGAGGATCCCGAGATCAACCGCATGTACCGGCTGCGCGCCCGCGGCGTCACCTCGCCCGACGCCCGCATCGCCAGCCGTGCCCAGGTCACCCTGACCGATGGCCGCAGCTTCGACTCCGGCATCGTCGACCGCGAATCGCCGTCGTGGGATGACGAACTGCTGGAGGCCAAGTTCCGCTGGCTCGCCGCCTACGTCGTCCCCGGCGAGACGGCCGAGCATTTGCTGCGCCTGGTCCGCGAGTTCGAAAGCCTGCCCAGCGCCCGTGCCCTGGCGCGGGCATTGTAGGCCCGGTGACCTAGAGCCTAACCGAAAAGCCGTAGCATAGCCCCCCGTGGCGCGGCAAAACGGGCACAAGGCCCTAGGCTACGCGACTTTCCGGATAGGCTCTAGGCCACCGGGCCGTAGGGCTGTTCTGGGAGCTGTCGCCCCCTCGCCATACCATGTAGTGCGGCTTAATGCCACAACCGTTCTTGGCGTCCGGGCATTCGGCAACAGCCGGCTCGCCCGCTCCGCGCACTGATGCCACGACTCTGCGGTCATGTACGGTTGTGGGTCGTGTTCGCAAACCAGTAGCCTAGCCCCCCTTGGCCGCCGTAGGCGGCTTCGTGGGCATCGCCGGCGGCGCATCTGGCGCCATGGCGAGGCCAAACGGGCACAAGGCCCTAGACCACGGCGGTTTGCGAACACGACCTAGTATTGAACCCGCAGCAAAACCAAGGCGGGCCAGGACCCCGCCGTGCAATCGAGGAGAAGGTATCATGGCCAAGTGGAAGTACTCCAAAAAGCCTGCCCACGCCGAGCTGCGCAAGGCCGACCCGCGCTATGCCGACAAGGCGCTGGAGACCCAGTGCCTGCACGCCGGCGAGCGCTGGGAGAAGCAGGACTTTTGGACGTCGAGCACCCCCATCTATAACGGCACCGAGTACTTTTACGACACCATCCAGGAGCGCGACGACCGCGTCTACTACCGCAAGCCGGGCTACACCTACTCGCGCGGCGGCTCCCCGACGAGCACGGCGCTGGAGCGCGCCATCTCGACCCTGGAAGGCGCCGATGCCACCCACGTCTGCGCCTCGGGCATGGCCGCAAGCCACCTCGCGCTGCTGACCGCCGGTGCGGGCAAGGAAGGGATGATCCTCTGCTCCAGCGACGTCTACGGCAGCGTGTACACAATGATCGAGAACATCTTCCCGGCCCTGGGCACGCACACCATGCTCATGGAGATGACGGACCTCGACAAGGTGGAAGACACAATCCGCCGCGAAAAGCCGGCCATCGTCTACTTTGAGGCCGTGACCAACCCGCTCACCAAGGTCGTCGATGCGCCGGCGGTGATCGACATTGCGCACCGCTATGGGGCCGCGGTGATCGTCGACAACACCTTTACCACGCCCTATCTGTTCAAGCCGTTCACAGTCGGTGCCGCTTATGTAACGCACTCGGTGAGCAAGTACCTCTCGGGCCATGCCGACGTCCTCGCCGGCTCGGTGAGCTGCCACCTCGAGAACTTTGACCGCCTGCGCGACATGCTGATCCAGACCGGTTGTTCCCTGGGGCCCAACGAGGCCTTCCTGGCGCTCCGTGGCATCAAGACCTTTGCCCTGCGCATGGAGCGGCACTGCGCCAACGCCATGGCGATCGCCCGCTTCCTCGAAAGCCACCCGCTGATCGAGCGCGTGCGCTACCCGGGCCTGGCCAGCCACCCGCAACACGACGTCGCCAAGCGCATCCTGCGTGGTGACCAGTTCGGTGGCATGGTCAGCTTTGACATCGCCGGCTGCGACAAGGCCAAGGCCTTCCGCTTCATGGATGCCCTCAAGGTCGTCATGGCCTCCACTTCGCTGGGCGATGTGTTCTCTATCTGCATCCATCCCGCCACGAGCACCCATCACTGGCTCAACGACGAGGAGCTGGCCGCCCTCGGCATCGGCTGGGGCACCATGCGCATGTCGGTGGGCGTGGAAAACGTCGAGGACATCAAGGATGACCTGGACCAGGCACTCAAGGCCTGTCGCTAGGGGGAGCCCATGATCGTTTCCAACTATGCCGACCGGCAGACTCCGCAGTTCCGCGTGCTCTCCGATGCGCAGTGCCGTGAGCTGTTCCTGGCGGCGCTGCAGTGCCTCGAGCGCGTAGGCGTGCAGGTGCGCAACGATGAGGCCAGGGAGCTGCTTGCGGCGGCAGGGGCGCACCTGGGCCCCGACGACCGCGTGCGCATCCCGGCGCACATCATCCAGGATGCCCTGGCGAGCACCCCTCGCGCCTTCACCTTGTGGGACCGCGATGGGCGTCGCCCCATGCCGGTAGCCCAGGGCAAGGTGACCTTTGGCCCCGGGCTGACCTGCACCAACTTTATCGACCCAGAGACTGGCGAGCGGCGCCGGTCGCGCCGCAGCGACTGCACGCTCACGGCTCGCCTCTGCGATGCGCTCGAGAACATCGACTACTGCATCGGCCTCGGGCTGATAGACGACGTCACGCCGCAGTTGGCCCCGGTCTACGAGTTCGCCGAGCTGGTGGCCAACACCACCAAGCCGATCGTGGCCTGGGGCTACAAGCCGCAGAACGTGGCCGACATCTATCGCATCGCAACGGCGGTGGCGGGCGGCGAGGAGGCCCTGCGCCTGCGGCCTCGCTTCGCCTTCTTTGCCACCTTTGAGACGCCGCTGCGCCACGCCGACAACGACCTGGCCGATGTGTTCTGGGCCGCCGAACACGGTATCCCTGTCATCTACCTCGGCGGACCCACCATGGGGCTGCGCGCGCCGGCCACCGGGGCCGCCACCATGGTCATCTTCCTGGCCACGGCGCTCAGCGGGCTCGCCATCATCCAGCTCAAGCGGCGGGGCGCGCCCACGGTCATCGGCTCGGCGCCCCAGCCCATGGACCTGCGCACCGCCCGCCCGGCCTACGGCGGGCCCGAGATGAGCCTGCACGCTGCCGCAGCGTCGGACCTTTGCCGCTACCTGGAGGTGCCCTTCATGGGCACCGGCGGCGCCTCCGAGAGCAAGCTGCTCGACTCGCAGGCCGCCATGGAGTGCTCCTTCCAGGTGCTCATGTCGGCGCTCAGCGGCGCCGCCATGGTGCACGACCTGGGCTTCCTCGACTGCGCCGACACCGGCTCGCTGCCGCTGCTCGTGCTCATCGACGAGGCCATCGCCATGGCCAAGCGCATCATGCGCGGCATCGTCGTCAACGCCGACACCATCATGATGGACCTCATCGACGAGGTTGGCCCCGGCCAGTTCTTCATCGCCGAGCCGGAGTCGGTCGCCCTCTGCCGCAAGGAGCTGTGGGTGCCCACGCTCATGGACCGCAACCCCTACGCCATCTGGCACGAGCAGGGGGCCAAGAGCATGGAACAGCGTATCGCCGAGCGGCTGCGCCACATCCTGCACAACCACCAGCCCGAGCCACTCGCCGACGCAATCAACGCCAAGATCCAGGCGATACTGGCCGAGGCCGAGCAGCGTGAGGTGAGGTCCGCGCCAGCAGCGCGCTGAAATCGCCCGGTGCCTTGCTTATCTGAAGCGGGCGGCCAGGTTCGTAGCCGGCGCTTGAGCGCCTTGCCCCCCAGCCCGGCGCCAGCTGTGCATGCGGCGCCAAATCCGCGGGGTCAAGGCGCTCAGGCTCGCCTGCCATCTGTGCCGTACCCGTCTACCAGAAGACCAGTCCGCCCACCTCCAGGTGCGGCACCACATGCAGCTCGGCCAGCCCGCGCGCCGCGAGCTGCAGCCCCACCAGCACCATCAGCGCCCCGGCGGCGCGGCTGAGGGCCTGGCGCGCCCGCACGCCCAGCCGCCCTGCCCCCAGCCCCGCGGCGAGCAGCGCCGGCAGCGTGCCTGCGCCGAAGAGGACCATGTTGAGCGCGCCGGGCAGCGCCCCCGCCGTCGAGCCGGCTACGAGCAGCGCACCATACACCAGGCAGCAGGGCAAGAGCCCGCTCAGCGCCCCCAAGAGCGCCATGCCTGCCGCGCCGCCCCGCTTGAGCGCCCACTGCATGCCCCGGCTCACAGCCCCGCCCGCCCCTCCAGGCGCGCCGGCGGCCGCCAGCCCACATAGCCCGCGCCCAGCGCTGCCGTCGCCAGCCCCAGCGCCACGCTCAGCGCCCCCGTGGCCGCGCTCACCCCCTCGGCGATCGCGACAAAGCCGCCGAGGCCGCCCGCCACCGCGCCCAGCAGCGCGTACATCGCCACCCGCGCCCCGTGGAAGAGCAACTGGCGCGGCCAGCGCCGCCGCTGGCCGGCCGTCTGCACGCCCACCAGCAGCGCCAGCGGCCCACACATGCCCAGGCAGTGCCCCACGCTCCCCACCAGCCCACTCAGCAACAGCGCCCCCAGCGTGCTCGCCAAGGGTATCACTGCTCAGATCGCCTCCCTCCTGTTCGTGGTTGGCGCTTGAGCGCCTTGACCTGTTGGCGCGCGGAATCTGAGCTCAATGCCCAAGGCGCGGATAGGCCCGGTCGCTGCCCGGCGCTCCACCCTACTTGACCCTGAGGTAGAACGTGTACACCTGCCTCTCCCTCGCCTTCCACCTCCACCCGCGCCTGCCAGTAGCCCGCCATGGCAAAGAGGGCTGCCGCCTCATACGTCCCCGGCGCCACCTCCACCGCCTGCGGCCGGTTCAGCGGCATGGCTGGGCAGTCGGGCATGTCGAGGTCCAGGCACACGCGCGCGCCCGCCAGGGGTCGCCCCTGCACGTCGCTGAGCGCCAGCCGCAACGTTGTGCGCCGCATCGTCGGCGGGGGGTACTCGGCCATGCTCAACGTCGCCGTGCCGCCGGGGAGCGTCTGCGTCTGCGCAAAGGCCGCCGCGCCGCCCGCCGCGCAGCTCGCCAGGTGGAGCAGCGCCCAGAGCGCAAGCGCGCGGCGCAGCACGCTCACTCCCTCATCGCCATGGCCGGCTGTTGGCGGCTGATCCACAGCGCCGGCGCGAGCGCCGCCAGCGCTACCCCCACCACAGCCACGGCCACACAACCGGCGGCGAGCACGAACAGGGCGCCCAACGGCGGCAAAAGAAAAGGCATCGCGAGTGACGACGCAATCAGGCCCCGGAACAGAGCGAGGCACAGCGTGGCCAGTGCGCTCCCCAGCGCGGCGCCCCCTGCCGCAAGCCCGCCTCCGCGAGCAACATGCGGCAGACCGCGCCCGCGCTCGCCCCCAGCGCGCGCAGCAGCGCGATCTCGCGCCGCCGCTCGTGCGCCGCCAGAGAAAAGACCAGCGCCAGCAGCAACAGCGAGGCGCCCAGCGTGAGCCCCAACAGCGCCAGCAGCGTGCGCAAGAGGCCCGCTATCTGGCCGCGAAAGGAGCGGAGCATATCCGCGCCCTCGAGCGGCGTCACTCCCGGCACCTCCTGCAGGATGGTCAGCGCCACCAGCCGCGCATCGCTGCCCGGCGCCACCTTGACCAGCGCTGCCGAGATGCTGTCGGGCGGGATTTCGAGCGGCCGCTCGGCCTGGCCGTGCGAGAGCCGTGCCATCTCGGCGGCGGTCTCGAAGGTGAAGAACAGGCTGCGGTCGAGGTTGGTGCCCGTCGGCTCCAAGTTGCCCCTCAGCCGCACGTCATAGCCGTAGAGGCGGATGGCCTCCTCCCCTTCAGGCACGAACACGCTGCTGCCGCCGACAGCCTCGCCGAGCACCAGGCCGCGCCCCAGGCTGCGTGCCAGCCAGGGCGCGACGGCAAAATCGCTCTCGGGGTCGTAGGCCACCAGCAACATCTCCGACACTGCACAGCACGACGCCCTCGAGAGCGACGCGAGATACATCTGCGGCGACACGGCGGCTACGCCGGGGATGGCGGCGATCCGCGCCAGGTTCGCGCGCGGCATCCAGGCCTGCGTGGGCACGCCCATCAACAGCGCGCCCTCCACGCCAGGCTGCGCTCCCGCAGGCACGGCGATAATATCGGCGCCCAGCCGCGCCCGCGCCAGTTGCAGGCTCCGCTGCGCGCCACTCAGCAGGAGCGCCGTCGCCAGCGCCAGCCCGGCGAGGGCCGCCGCACAGCCCAAGACCGCCCCGCTGCGGAAGCGGTTGCCCGCCACGTTGCGCCAGGCCAGCCTGAGCTCATCCAACGGCGACAACGCCTGCTCCCATCAGCCGCCGGCCGCGCCGCCCGGCCGGGCGTGCCGTGGCGCCGCCTCGGGGATGGCCCCCGCCGCCAGGCTGCTTGCGGCCACCACGATCCCCAGCAGCGCCAGCGCCGGCTTCATCACCAGGTTGCACGATGCCTCGGCCATGGTACAGGTGCCGATCAGATACGTGGGCAGCGCGGCCACGCCCAGCCCCAACAGAGCGCCCGGCAGCGCCAGCAGCCGCCGCGTCTCCTTCCGCCGGCTCACGCCCAGGGCCAGCGCCAACCCGGCCAGCGGCACCGCCAGCGCCACCTCGCCGCGCGCCGTCCAGTAGCAGCGCATCGGCGCCTGGCTGCCGTTCGCCAGCGCCAGCATCTTGCCGTCGTGTTGGCAGTTGCTCAGGTAGGGAATCCCGGCCACCAGCAGCGCCGAGGCCAGAAGCAACGCCGCAATGAGCTTCATCGTCGCTCCCCTTCGTCTTAGATCGCTGCTGCCAGCAACAAGCGTGCCAGTCGAACAGCGGTGCCGGGGAGACACCTGACACACCGATTTCCATGGCGGGTGGTTGGGCCGCCTTTCCTGGCAAAAACCAGTTCGCCGCCGGCAAGCTCGTAGTGCGCACGCCTGTGCGCTTTCCGCGGCGTGGCGCCAGTCCGTCCAGGCGCAGAGGGCTCGCACAAGCGTTGCCTGGCCGTCAGAGGGGGCGTCGCACAGGCGTGCGCACTACGAGCTCGAGCTGAGGCTCGCCGGCCTTCAGCGAGTTCTTGCCAATCGATACGCCGCCAGGGAAATCGCTGTGTCAGGTGTCTCCCCGGCGCTTGACTCCTTCGCCGATGTGTTGTAGAATAGAACTGCTGTTCTCTGGCCCACTGGGCCAGGTGTCCGTACGTCTCGCCTTGCCTTCAGAAATCAAGCGGCGGTTCCGGCGGCGTGGGAGCCGCCTCTGCTTCTATCGGCAGGGATATGCAGACCGTCGAGGCGGCCGCGGCGTCGCCCCAGCCGAGAATGGCGTCGCTCTTCATCGGAACTGCGAAACGAACCCATTTTGCGCCGGCCGCCGCTCCACCGAGCGGCATTCGCAGCGAGGCAGTCGTCATGGAACCCACCCACATCGTCATCCGCGGCGCCGAGCAGCACAACCTGAAGAAGATCGACGTGGCCATCCCCCGCTCCAGGCTGGTGGTCATCACCGGCGTCTCGGGGTCGGGCAAATCGTCGCTCGCCTTCGACACCATCTACGCCGAGGGCCAGCGCCGCTACGTCGAAAGCCTCTCGGCCTACGCCCGCCAGTTCCTCGGCCAGATGGACAAGCCCAAGGCCGACTATATCGGCGGCCTCAGCCCTGCCATCGCCATCGAGCAAAAGGCGGGCATCAAGAACCCGCGCTCGACCGTGGGCACCGTCACCGAAGTGCTCGACTATCTGCGTGTGCTCTATGCCCGCGTCGGCGTGCCCCACTGCCCGGGCTGTGGACGGCCGGTGCAGGCGCAGTCGGCCCAGCAGATCGCCGCCCAGCTCGCCGCCCTCCCCGAAGGCACCCGCTTCCAGCTTCTGGCGCCGCTCGTGCGCCGCCGCAAGGGCACCCATGCCGACGTCATCGAGCAAGCCCGCAAAGACGGCTACGTGCGCGCCCGCATCGACGGCGTGCTCGTCGAGCTCGCCGGCCCCATCAAGCTGGCCAAGACCCAGCAACACACCATCGAGCTCGTCGTCGACCGCCTGCAAATCCCTTGTAGGGGCGGTTCGGGAACCGCCCCCGGCCCCGACATGGCGCCGGATGGACCCCGTAGGGGCGGTTCGGGAAGCGCCCCCGGTTCGGGAACCACCTACCCCGAGAATGGGTCCTTTACCACAGAGAACACAGAGAACGCAGAGGTCACTTTGTCCTCTGTGCCCTCTGTGACCTCTGTGGTAAAGGACCCAGTCCTCACTAGCGGTCGCGAACTGGATGCTCACGATTACTCTGCACCATGGGAGAGCTTCCTGGCCCGCCTGGCCGACTCGGTCGAGACGACCCTCGCCGCCGGCCACGGCCTGCTCATCGCTGACCTGGGCGAGCGCGGCGAGCTCACCCTCAGCGAGCAGCACGCCTGCCCCCACTGCGGCATCTCCTTCCCCGAGCTCTCGCCGCAGCTCTTCAGCTTCAACTCGCCCCTCGGCATGTGCCCCGAGTGCAACGGCCTCGGCACCCAGCTCGTCGTCGACCCGGCGCTCATCGTGCAGAACCCGGCGCTCTCGCTCATGGACGGCGCCCTGCGCTGGTACGGCCCCTTGCGCAAGAAGCAGGGCGGCTGGACCCACAACCAGGTCCAGGCCATCGCCGCCCACTTTGGCGTCAGCCTCGACACCCCCTGGCAGGACCTGCCCGAAGCCTTCCGCCACGCCCTGCTCTACGGTTCTGAGGAAAAGATCCATTTCAGCTACCAGGCGCAGAGTCCCGATGCGAGTTGGTCGGGCGAGAGCGTGAGCACCATCAAGGGCATCATCTACAACATCAACCGCCTGTTCCACCAGACGCACTCTGACTATACGCGCCGCTGGTACCTGAGCTTTATGAGCGCCCTGCCCTGCCCGGCCTGCGGCGGCGCCCGCTTGCGGCCCGAGGCGCGCGCCGTCACCGTCGGCGGCAAATCGATCGTCGAGGTCAGCGCCATGTCGATCGACGCCGCCCAGGCCTGGGCCGGCAGCCTCGGCGATACGCTCACCCCCGACGAGATGCAGATCGCCGGCGAGGTGCTCAAAGAGATTCGCGCCCGCCTGCAGTTCATGCTCAACGTGGGCCTGCACTACCTGACCCTCGACCGCCCCGCGCCTTCGCTCTCCGGCGGCGAGGGCCAGCGCATCCGCCTCGCCAGCCAGATCGGCTGCGGCCTGGTGGGCGTGCTCTACATCCTCGACGAGCCCTCCATCGGCCTGCATGCGCGCGACAACCAGTCGCTCCTGACCACGCTCAAGGCGCTGCGCGACCTGGGCAACACTGTGCTCGTGGTCGAGCACGACGCCGAGACGATCCGCGCCGCCGATTGGCTGCTCGACCTCGGCCCCGGCCCAGGCATCCTGGGCGGCGAGCTGGTGGTCGAAGGCACGCCGGCCGACGTGGCCGCCGACCCGCGCTCGCTCACCGGCCGCTACCTCTCGGGCGAGCTCGCCGTGACCGCGCCCAACGGCACACACCGCCGCTGCCCCAACGGCCACTGGCTCAGCGTCGTCGGCGCCAGCCTGCACAACCTGCAAAGCGTCACCGTGCGCTTCCCCCTGGGCCTGCTGACCTGCGTCACCGGCGTCTCGGGCTCGGGCAAGAGCTCACTCGTCGCCGAGACGCTCCACCCCGCCCTGGCGCGCGCGCTGCACGATGCCACGGCCACCCCCGGCCCCCACGAGCGCATCGAGGGCCTGGAGCTCGTCGACAAGGTCATCGACATCACCCAGGACCCCATCGGCCGCACGCCGCGCTCCAACCCCGCCACCTACGTGGGGCTGTTTGACGATATCCGCCGCGTGTTCGCGCTCACGCCCGAGGCGCGGGCGCGCGGCTACAAGGGCAACCGCTTCAGCTTCAACGTCAAAGGGGGGCGCTGCGAGGCCTGCAAAGGGCACGGCCAGAAGCGGATCGAGATGCACTTCCTGGCCGACGTGTGGGTGCCCTGCCGTGAGTGCCACGGCACGCGCTACAACCGCGAGACGCTGGCCATCCGCTACAAGGGCAAGAGCATCGCCGACGTGCTGGCGATGGACGTGCAGGAGGCGTTGGCCTTCTTTGCCAACCACCCCGCCCTCGCCCGCACCCTGCAGACGCTACACGATGTCGGTCTGGATTATATCAAGCTCGGCCAAAGCGCCACCACCCTCTCGGGCGGCGAGGCGCAGCGCGTCAAGCTGGCGAAGGAGCTCAGCCGCGCGGCCACCGGCCGCACCGTCTACATCCTCGACGAGCCCACCACCGGCCTGCACTTTGCCGATATCCAGCGCCTGCTCGACGTGCTGCACCGCCTCGTCGACGCCGGCAACACCGTCATCGTCATCGAGCACAACCTCGACGTCATCAAGACCGCCGACTGGGTCATCGACCTCGGCCCCGAGGGCGGCGCCGCCGGCGGCCAGGTCGTCGCCCAAGGCACCCCCGAACAAGTCGCCCAGGTCGACGCCAGCCATACCGGGCGCTTCTTGCGGGCGGAACTGAGGCGTAATGCGTAAGACGTGTTGCGTGTTGCGTATTCCGTTTGCCCACCTACTGAAACGGAACACGCACGACACAGCACGCAACACGCAACACATCTTACGCATTACGTTTTACGCATTACGCCTCACGTCTCTCGTCTCACCACCCAATCGCCTGCCCATCGCCCCGCGGGTCGGCGCCGCCGGCGAGGATGCCGCGCTCGCGGTCCACGACCACGCCCTGCGCCTGGCCCATCATCTCGGCCCAGTCGTCGACGGCCCTTACCTCGTGGCCCATCTCGCGCAGTTGGCGCAGCACCGAGTCGGCCACGCGGCCTTCGATGTTGAGCGTCCCCATGCCCCCGTCGCCGGCCGCCTCGTAGCGCCAGCGCGGCGCCTCGATGGCCTGCTGCACGTTCTGCCCCAGATCCGCCAGGCGCGTGAGCAGGCCGGCGTGGATCTGCGGCTGCGCCACGCCGCCGCTCGCGCCGAAGACGAGCCAGGGCCGCTCGCCTGCGAACAGCATCGCCGGCAGCAGCGCCTGCACGGGGCGCTTGTGGGGCTCGAGGCGGTTGGGGCTGGCCGGGTCGAGGTCAAAGCCCGCGCCGCTCGAATGCAGCAGGATGCCGCTATCGCCCGCCACCACGCCAGAGCCAAAATCGGCGTGCAGGCTCTGCACCAGCGACACGGCAAGCCCGCCCGCATCGACGGCGACGACGGCCGCGGTGCCGGTCAGCGGCGGCAGGGGGCACACCGCCTGTTGCGCCCACTCCGCATAGTCGGCGAGCGGCCGTGCGCGGCTCGCCTGCACCTGCGTCCGCCGACGCTCGGCATGCTCCTTCGAAAGCAGGCGCTCCAGGGAAGCCGCCACGAAGGCCGGGTCGGCCGGCCAGGCGCCGCCATCGGCCAGCGAGATCTTGGCCACTTCGGCCATGGTGTGATAGTAGACGGCGCCCTGGTCGCCCATGGCCGCCACATCCCAGCCCTCCAGCAGGTTCGCGGTGAGCATGGCCGCCGGACCCAGGGTGTTGGGCGGCAGTTCGTACAGCGTGCGCCCGCGGTAGGCTGTGCGCAGCGGCGCGACCCAGGCCGAGTGGTGGCCGGCCAGGTCGCTGCGGCTGAGCAGGCCGCCGCGTCGTTCCAGGTCATCGGCAATCGCCGCGGCCAGGTCGCCGGTGTAGAGCGTAGAGGCGCCGTCGGCGGCCAGGCTTTCGAGCGACCGGGCCAGGTCGCGCTGCACCAGGGTCTCGCCCTCCGCGTACGGCGCGCCCTCGCGCAGAAAGATGGCCGCCGTGCCTTCGCTCCGCTCGAGCAGCGGCTGCGCCTGTGCCAGCCGGCGCGCCAGTTGCGCCGACACGGGAAAGCCGCTCTCGGCATAGTGCAGCGCCGGCTCGAAAAGCTCCTCCCAGGCCAGCGCGCCCCAGCGACCGTGCACGTCGCCCCAGGCCGCCACCGCACCCGGCGCTGTGCTGGCCGCCAGCACGCCGCGCGCCGGCACGGCATCGTGGCCCCGATCGCGGTAGTACTCGACGCTCGCCCGGCCCCCCGCGGCGCCCGAGCCGTTCAGGCAGAGGGGCTGCCCGCGCCCTGGCTGCCACACCATCAACGTGGCATCGCCGCCCAGGCCCGCCATGTGCGGCTCGACGACGCAGAGCACGGCGCTCGACGCAATGGCAGCATCGACCGCGTTCCCGCCCTGCTGCAGCGCCCAGGTGCCGGCCTCGGCCGCCAGATAGTGCGGCGCCGCCACAATGCCGCGCGAGGCCATGGTCACAGGCCGCCCCGTCTGTATCGCCATCTGCTGCACCGGCAGAGCCTCCTCGAGGTTCGTAGCCGGCGCTCAAGCGCCGGCTGCGAACCTGGCGCACATGGGGTGAATTGAGAGTGGTAGGAGACAACGAAGCAAGAAACATGCCAGCAGAAGAAGAAGCGGATCCAGGCTCTCGGCCCGGACCCGCTTCTTCCCCCATTGCCTGTTTGGCCTGTCACTGCATGATTCCCGGTTGGGCGATCACCCGGTTGGCATCCCGCCGCATCAATTGGCCGCGACCGTCACCTCGATCGTGCTCTGGCTATGGTTGCCCATGTTGTCGGCCACGCTCAGTCGCAACTGGTAATGGCCTGGGGCCAGTTGGTGCGTATCCCACACCCCCAGCGTGCCGTTGCTGACCTGCCTGCTGCAGCGCGGCTGGCCGATGGGCGTCCATGGCCGGCCCTGTGCGCTGTACTCCAACTGATAGTAGCTGAAATCGTCGCCGGTTGCCGTCCCCCGTACATCGACGACCCCGCTGATGGCCTCATTCTGACCAGGCCGGGCGATCTCGACCGTGTTGCGCGCGGCGAGGATCGACTCGGTCAGAATCAGGCCCAGCACAGCGGCCGTCAGCACGACGACAGGCAGCCAGCGGTGAGCTCCGAGTTCCACACCTGTGCTCCTTTCCCGACACTCTACACCGGCAAGTCACGGCGGCCGCGCGTCGGCAGCGACGGCCGCTCGGCCTCGTAGCGGATCGACAGCCCGTCTCTCACATCGACCACGCCCGGCACATGCAGCGCATCCTCCAGGGCGGCGTTGCGCTCGGCCCAGTTGCGCACGATGCCGTTCAGCGTCGCGTGGCGGCTATCGACGACCACGTCGATGTTGTCGGCGTTCACCGCTGCATCGCGCCGCAGGGCCTGCTCGATCTGCAGCGCCAGGTCGCGGTCCGTCGCCGAGCTGGAGGGCACGACCACCAATTGGTTGGTCACGCCGACCACACCGCGCGCCCAGCGGACGTCCTCCTCGGCCCGGCTCTTGGCCCAGCCGGTGGCCACCGTGCCGCGCAGGGTCACGTGGCCCTCGTGCACGTCAACGTTGATGGCGCGCGAATCCAGGTCGGCGTCGCGCATCAGCGCGTTGCGAATGTCTGTGGCGATGCGCTGGTCTTCATTGGGCGCAGTCAGGCGCACCTCGATCTCGTTGTCGACGCTGTAAACGCCCCACACGCGGCGCGCCGCCTCGGCAGCCGCCCACTTGCTGCGGTAGCTCGGCGCCGTGCCGCGCAGCGTCACCTGTCCGTCGTTGACCATCACGTCGACCCTCTCGACGCTGACCCGCTCGTCGTTCGCCAGTTGCTCCAACACCGCCTGCCGGATGTCGGTCTTGATCCGTTCCATGCTTGTGCTTACTCCAATCGGTTTGGCCACGGATGAACGCCGATCTTGTCGAGCTTTGCCCGTTCCATCAGCGTTCATTCGTGTTCATCTGCGGCCAGTTCACCGGCCCGCAAACCTGACACACCGATTTCTCTGGCGGCGTATCGATTGGCAAAAACTCGCTGAAGGCCGGCGAGCCTGAACTCGAGCTCGTAGTGCGCACGCCTGTGCGCCGCACCCCCCTGACGGCCAGGCAACGCTTGCGCGAGCCCTCTGCGCCTGGACGGACTGGCGCCACGCCGCAGAAAGCGCACAGGCGTGCCCACTACGAGCTTGCCAGCGGAGAGCTGTTTCTTTCCGGGAAAGGCGGCCCAACCACCCGCCAGGGAAATCGGTGTGTCAGGTCTGCGGGCGGAACTCAGCCACCACGGGCAACTCCGCTCCACAGATGCAGCGGTCGGCCCGCCCCGAGACGCTGATGTCGTACACATTGCGCCGGATGATCGTGCCCCCGCACTGCGGACAGACGGTATCTTCGGCGCCCAGCCCCGGCACGTTCCCCAGGTAGACGTAGCGCAGGCCCGCCTCGCGGCCGATATCCGCCGCCCGGCGCAGCGTCTCCACCGGCGTCGCCGGCCGATCGGTCAGCTCGAAGGTCGGGTAGAAACGCGACAAGTGCCACGGCAGGTCGGGGCTGACCGAGGCCAGGAACCCGGCCACCGCCCGCAGCGCCTCGTCGCTGTCGTTCTCGCCGGGCACGACCAGCGTGGTCACCTCGGTCGACACCCCCCGCTCGTGGAACTCGCGGATGGTATCGAGCACCGGCTGCAGCCGCGCGCCACACAACTGCCGGTAGTAGCGGTCGTCAAAGCCCTTGAGGTCCACGTTGGCCGCGTGCAGATAGGGCAGGATGGCCTGGCGCGCCTGCGGGGTCATAAAGCCGTTGGTCACAAAGATGTTGGCCAGCCCGGCCTCGATCGCCGGCGCCGCGATGGCCAGCGCGTACTCCATAAAGATCGTCGGCTCGGTGTAGGTGTAGGCGATGCTGGCACAGCCATAGTCGAGCGCCAGCTCGACCGCGCGCTCGGGCGGCAACGGCTCGCCGTGTACTGTCTCCGTCTTGCCCTTGGAAACCTGCGAAATGTCGGCGTTCTGGCAGAACTTGCAGCGCAGATTGCAGCCCACCGTGGCCAACGACAGCGCCTGCGTGCCGGGCAAAAAGTGGAAGAGGGGCTTCTTCTCGATGGGGTCCACGTTGAGCGCCACGACCTCGCCGAAGACCAGGGTGTAGAGCGTGCCCTCCCTGTTCTCGCGCACGCCGCAGACCCCGGTACGTCCAGGGCGGATGCGGCACTCCTGGGCGCAGAGGAAGCAGTGCACCAGGCCCTCGTCGAGCTTTTCCCAGAGTATGGCCTCTCGTTCCATCGTCACCTCCCTCCCCGCCCGGCCAGGCTCAGGCTTGGCAAACGGATTGACAGTTCGGCCGGACGCCTGCCAGTGCCCCGAGCCGCGGCCCCCGCTACCGTTCCCCCGTCGTGGGGGAATCCGGTTGCCCGACAGCGGCCTGGCCTCCTTGACATGCAGCCAAGCAGTGGCAGCGCGCGCGAAGACCAGCTCAGTTCCCCCGCGACGGGGGAACGGTAGGGGGGCTCTCCCGGGCAGAGGAGCAATAGGTGTGCCATGACGCTAGACCTGCCAGGTCTACCAGGCATGGCATGTTTCTTGCTGCCCCCTTCCCGCCAGTCAACGCAGACCTGACAGGTCTATTTGAGGAGCGGGCATGCTCGTCAGATGCGAAAAATGCGGGGGCAACGTCGACGTGGCCCGGCTGCGCACGCCGCGCACCGGTGAGGTCGAGCTGGCCGGTGTGTTCTCGCTCGAGATCTCATCCATCGAAGCACGCGTATGCACCAACTGTGGCTACATCGAGCTCTATGCTATGCAGCCAGAGCAAGTGAGCGGCCCCGACGTCACGGCCGAGCCGCAGTCAGGCTACTACGACGAGTAGCGACATGCCGCCATGACTGTCATTGCGAGGAGGCGGCCGCAGCCGCCGACGAAGCAATCTCCACGTCGGACATTGGAGATTGCTTCGTTGCGGCTCGCAATGACAGGAC
Organism: Chloroflexota bacterium; assembly: GCA_029553955.1. Taxonomy (GTDB): domain Bacteria; phylum Chloroflexota; class Anaerolineae; order SpSt-313; family SpSt-313; genus JAKPJZ01. The sequence continues at coordinate 72,828 of JAKPJZ010000161.1, read as the reverse complement.
CAAGTTTCCGAGCAGACATCATGCCCCCAAGGGCACCACAAGCGATGAAAACGCCCACAAGGGGCTACGGCGCCTGGGAGCATTTTCAGATCAGGAGGCGGCCGCAGCCACCGACGAAGCAATCTCCACGTCGGACATTGGAGATTGCTTCGCTGCGGCTCGCAATGACAGTCGTACTGTAGAAGGATAGCGCGCACATGGCGACAGCAGAGCTCGAACCCCAGGCACTGCGGCGGACGGCCGACCCGGCGCAACTCGACTTCCAGAGCACTGACCAGCTCGAGCCCGCGGTCGAGGTCATCGGGCAGCCGCGCGCCGTCGAGGCGATCGACTTTGCCGTGAGCATCGCCAACCCCGGCTACAACCTGTTCGCGCTCGGCCCCTCGGGCACCGGTCGCACGACGACGATCATGCGCTACCTGGAGCGCGAGGCGGCGACGCGGCCGGTGCCCGACGACTGGTGCTACGTCAACAACTTTGCCGAGCCACACCGCCCCCGCGCGCTGCGCCTGCCGCCGGGCAAGGGCGCGCAATTACGCAACGACATGAACAACCTGGTCGACGAGCTCATCACCGAAATCCCACGCGCCTTTGAGGGCGAAGACTATGCGCGGCAGAAGGAAGAGATCAACCGCCAGCTCGCCGAAGAGCGCCAGAAAGAGTTCAGCCAGCTCGAGCGCTACGCCGCCGAGCGCGGCTTTAGCCTGGTGCGCACCCCGTCGGGCATCGCCATTGTGCCGGTGCGCGAGGGCAAGCCGCTCAGCCCCGAAGAGTTCGCCGCCCTCGACAAGCCCACCCGCGAGCACCTGGAGAACGAGAGCCAGCAAATCCAGACGGCGCTGAACGCCACACTGCGCCTGGCACGCCGCCTCGAGCGCGCCGCCCGCGACCGCGTGCAGCGACTCGACCGCGAGGTGGCCAACTTTGCCGCGGCGCCGATGTTCGACGAGCTGCGCGAGGCCTACAGCGAGTTCCCCGCGGTGATCCAGTACCTGTCGGAGGCGCAGAAGGACGTCATCGAGAACCTCGACACCTTCCGCCCCAACCACGGGCCGCAGATGCCGCCGGAGCTGCCCGCGCCACTCGCGCGCATGGCCGCCGCCGCCCAGGCGCCCTCGTTCGACAAGTACCGCGTCAACGTGCTGGTCGACAACGCGCAGGCGCACGGCGCACCGCTCATCCACGAGACAAACCCCTCCTTCCCCAACCTCATCGGCCGCATCGAGTACCAGGCGCAGTTCGGCGCGCTGGTGACCAACTTTACGCTGATCAAGCCGGGCGCCCTGCACCGCGCCAACGGCGGTTACCTGGTGCTCGACGTGCGCGATGTGTTGGTCAAACCCTTCGCCTGGGACGCGCTCAAGCGGGCGCTCAAGACGGCCTGCGTGCACGTGGAAGAGATGGGCCAGGAGCTGCGCTTCGCCGTCACCACCACGCTCGAACCGGAGCCGATCCCGCTCGACGTCAAAGCGGTGCTCATCGGCGACCCCATGGTCTACTACCTGCTCGAAGCCTACGACGAGGACCTGCGCGAGCTGTTCAAGGTCAGGGCCGACTTTGCCGTGGCGATGGATTGGACGCCCGAAAACGCCCTGCTCTATGCGCGCTTTATCGCCAACGTCTGCCGCGAGCAAAAGCTGCGCCCCTTTGCGCCCTCGGGCGTCGCCGCCATCCTCGAGCATAGCGCGCGCATGGCCGAAGACCAGCACAAGCTCTCGGCGCGCCTGGGCGAGGTGGTGGACCTGGTGCGCGAGGCGTCGTTCTGGGCAGGGCACAACGAGCGGGCCTTGGTCGAAGCCGCCGACGTGCACCAGGCCATCGCAACGCGCATCTATCGCTCGAACCAGGTCGAGGAGCGCATCCGCGAGATGATCGCGCGCGGCATCATCCGCATCGACGCCACAGGCGAGGCGGTGGGCCAAGTCAACGGCCTCTCGGTCCTGGCGCTGGCCGACTATTCCTTTGGCCGGCCCTCGCGCATCACGGCGCGCATCTTCCCCGGCCGCCAGGGCGTGGTCGACATCCAGCGGCAGACCAAGATGGGCGGCCCGATCCACTCGAAGGGCGTGCTCATCCTCTCGGGCTACCTGGGCGGCAAGTACGCCGTCGAGCAGCCGCTGACCCTCACGGCATCGATCGCCTTCGAGCAGCTCTACGAGGGCGTGGAGGGCGACAGCGCCTCGTCGACCGAGCTCTACGCGCTGCTCTCGAGCCTCTCGGGCTACCCGCTGCGCCAGGGGCTGGCCGTCACCGGCTCGGTCGACCAGCACGGCCGGGTGCAGGCCATCGGCGGGGCCAACCACAAGATCGAGGGCTTTTACGACGTCTGCCGCGTGCTGGGGCTGAACGGCGAGCAGGGCGTGATCGTCCCAGCCGACAACGTGCAGCACCTGATGCTGCGCGAGGACGTGGTGGAGGCGGTGCGCCAGGGCCGCTTCCACATCTATGCCATCAGCAACGTCGACCAGGGCATCGAGGTGTTGACCGGGCGGCCCGCCGGCGAGCGCGCGCCCGACGGCCACTACCCCGAAGGCTCGGTGAACGCGGCGGTGGAGGCGCGGCTGCGCGAGCTGGCCGAGGCCGTGCGCGAGTTCGGGCCCGGCGCCGAGGAGCGCAGCGCCATCGAGCCCGAGAAAGAGCCGGAACCGGTGCGCTTTGCCTGAGCGCTGCTGCGTAATACGTAATACGTACTGCGTAAGGTCGCTCCCTGCAGTGCCTGCCACCGCGACGGAGACCACGCAACACGCAACACGCAACACGTTTTACGCATTACGCAGTACGCGTTGCGCAAGGAGGACCGATGGCCCTGACGGTGCTGCAAACCATTCCGGCCATGCCCGCCTCGTGGTACTTTCAGACGCGCGAGGAGGCGGGGCGGCGGCTGGCCGATGAACTGCTGCAGCGTGCGGCGGGCGCGGAGGCGCTGGTGCTGGCGGTGCCGCGGGGCGGGGTGCCGGTGGGCCTGCCGATCGCCCTGGCGCTGGGGGCGCCGCTCGACGTCATCGTGCCGCGCAAGATCCCCATCCCCTGGGAGCCGGAGGCGGGCCTGGGCGCGGTGACCGAGGACGGCACGACGGTGCTGAACGAGGAGCTGCTGCCGCTCCTGGGCCTCGAGCCCGAGGAGATCGCGCGGGCGGCGCAGGCGGTGCAGCAAGAGATCGCGCGGCGCAGCCGGGTGTACCGCGAGCGCCGCGGCCCGCCACCGGTGGCCGGCCGGCTGGTGGTGCTGGTCGACGACGGATTGGCCTCGGGCTATACCATGATCGCGGCGCTGCGCTCGGTGCGCGCCCACGAGCCGCAGCGCCTCGCTGTGGCCGTGCCGGTGGCGCCGCGGCGGTCGTTGGAGCGGGTGGCGGCGGAGGCCGACGACGTGCTCTGCTTGATCGCGCAGGAGGGCGGGCCCTTTGCCGTGGCCAGCTACTACCGCCAGTTCCCCGAGTTGAGCGACGAGCAGGTGCTGCGCGACCTGCGGCAGGCACAGCAGGTGGCGGGCTAATGTGTCAGCTCTGGGCCGCCTCGACCACGCGCATCACCAGGCGGTGCGTGCGCAGCGCTTCGGCGTAGGGCACGCGGATGGCGCTGCGGTCGCCGGTCCGCAGGGCGTGGATGAAGGCGCGGTCTTCGGCGAGGAAGGGATCGACCGTGGGCTCGCTGGTCTCGGTGCCCTGTGGCCGCTCGACGCGCAGCGAGAACTCGCGGCACTCGACGACGAGGTCCTCGGCGTAGAGCCAGAGGCCGATGCGGCAGGGATAGTGCACCACGCAGGTGGAGCTGATGACGGCGATGGCGCCGGAGGGGTATTGCAGCGTGGCGCTGGCGGCGGCGTCGATGTCGGCCTCGGGGTGCTGTGCCAGGCGGGCGGGGCAGGCGGCGGCAAAGACGCGCTGCGGCTCGCCCAGCAGGTGGCGTACCAGGTCAAAGATGTGGGTGGTCTGCTCGACGACCTGGCCGCCGGAACGCTCGCGGCGCAGCCACCAGGCGGGCGGCGGCACATAATCGAACCAGTAGCCCATGGCCAGCCGCGGCGGCGTGGCCTGCACGATCTCGCGGGCGCGGTCGACGGTGTCGAGGTAGCGCCAGTGGTAGCCGGCGGAGGTGAGCAGGCCGCGCGCCTGCACCTGCGCGGCGATGCGCTCCGGGAGGTCGGGCGTGGTGCCCAGGGGCTTTTCCGTGAAGAAGGGCATGCCGGCGGCGATGAGGGCCTCTTCGGGCTCACCGTGGGCGCAGGGCGGCAGGCAGAGGTAGGCGGCATCGGGGCGCTCGCGCTCCAAGAGCACCCGCCAGTCGCCGTAGCCGGTGGTGCCATAGTGGGCAGCCTGCTCGTGGGCGCGCGCCGCATCGACGTCGGCGACGCCGGCGATGGCGACATCGGGCATGGTGGCCAGATTCTTCAGGTGCCGGGCGCCGATGAAACCGGCACCCAGCACCGCGACGCGCGCCGGCATAACACCCTCCTTCGTGCCCATTCGTGTCATTCGTGGCTCCGTACCTCTCCTCTGAGGCGCAGGCCAACGAGGCTGGCCACGAATGACACGAACTCACACCAAGGATCCGGTGTCGGGAGATAGACTCAGTATCCCTTCTCTCTCAGCAGCTCTTCGTACAACTCCATCGTCCTCTGCGCCATGGCCTGGGCGGTGAAGCGCTCGGCGACGCAGCGGCGGCCGGCCTGGCCCATGCGGCGGCGTGCGGCGCTATCCGCAAGCAAGTCCAGGGCCGCGGCGGCAAGGTCGGCGGGGTGCCCCGGCTCGACGAGCAGCCCCGACTCTCCCGAGGCAACGGCTTCGCTCAGGCCGCAGACGCGCGTGCCGACAACGGGCAGCCCAACGGCGAGCGCTTCGAGGGCGGCGATGGGATGGCCCTCGAACCGCGAGGGCAGGATGAAAAGGTCGGCGGCGGCGAGGAGGGCAGGCACGTCGTCGCGGCGGCCCAAGAAGCGCACGTGGCCGGCGAGCCCGAGCGCGTCGGCGCGGCGCCTGAGCCTGGCCTGCTCGGGCCCGTCGCCCACCCAGGCGAAGCAGGCCTGCGGATGGCGCGCGAGGATGGCGGGCGCGGCAGCGAGGAGCAGGTCGTGCCCCTTCTGTGTCGTCATGCGGGCGACGGTGAGCAGCAGCGGCGCGCCCGGCCGCAGCCCCAGGCCCTCGCGCACGCAGCGCGCCTCGCCGAGAGGCCGGGCAGTGGGCAGGTCGATGCCGTTGTGAATGCAGAGGGACTGCGCTTCGGGGTAGCCGCGCGCGAGGAAGGTGCGCCGGCTGGCTTCGGAGACGGTGATGACGCGGTCGGCCAGCCGCGTGGTCTCGCGGTGCTCGCGCACCTGGCCGCGGTGCGTGAGCAGGTAGGGCAGGTGCTCGGTGACGATGCGCACCGGCACGCCGGCCTGGTGGGCGATGCGCAGGCCGAGCAGCCCCTCCCACGAGATGCCGACCTGGCTGTGAAAGATGGTGACGGCCTCGCGCTGCAGAAACTCGCGCAGGCGGTCGATGCTCCGCCGGTCGCGCCGGTTGCGCACGGTGAGGGGGTGGACCTCGGCGCCGAGCCGCGCAGCGCGGGCCATGAGCCGGAGGCCACCCTCAGTGCCGGGGCAGACGAGCGATACCTGGTAACGCTCCGGGTGCAGCCAGCGCATGAGGTTGAGCAGGTGCACGCCGACGCCCGAGGGCTCGAGGCTGTCGGTAAAGAAGCAGATGTGGGCGCCGTTGGGCGCCGGTCGCATGTCTGTACTCATGGCGTTCCTCTAAGGGGTTTGGGTGGGTTGGTTGGCCCTGCCGGCTGCCCTTGGCGCGTCAGGGGCAGCCGGCAGGGCCAACCAACCCACCCAAACCCCACCTTCACTAGTAGTACTCTGTCAGTAATCGCCATGTGCAATGGGTTCGTAGTCGGCGCTTGAGCGCCTTGACCCTCCAACATGACGCCAAGTGCGGATGCCGCGCCAGTCCGCAGGGTCAAGGCGCTCAAGCGCCGACTACGAACCTGGCCAGCCGCTTCGTACGGCATAGTGACAAAGTACTACCAAAGCCGCCACGACGAAGGGGGGGCGGCCAGCCGCGCCTGGGCGGCGCGCAGGGCGGCGGCATAGGGCTCGTTGAGCGATCTGGCCAGCGGGTCGCCGGGCGCAGGCACGATATCCCACAGGGCGCAGTGCTGGTAGAGGCCGGTGTTCCAGTCGGGGGCGTCGATGATGGGGTACAGGCAGATGCCGGCGAGCGGCAGGCCGCGCTGCCGGGCCAGTATGGCCTGCCCGGTGATATATTCGAGCCAAGGGCCGCGTGTGGGGCCGCGGCCGCAGGTCTCGGCGATGAAGAAGGGCCGGCCGTAGCGCGCGTGCACCTGCGCGAGGAGCTCGTGCAGGTCGAGCCAGCAGGGGTGCGAGCGGGTGAGCGTGCTGCCCTCGACTTCCCACTGGTTGTGCGGGTAAAAGTTGAGGCCGAGGATGTCGAGGTAGCGCGGCTGGCCGCCCAACTGCGGCTCGAGGCGGCCGGCCAGCATGTCCCACGCCTGGAACTGCGATTCGCACTTGTCTTTGGCCTCGCACAAGAGCTCGGGGCGGTGCGGCGGCGCGATGGCGCGGATGATGGGGTCGGTGTGCACGATGCGCGCGCGCGGGTCCACATCCCAGATGGCCTCGATGCCCGCCACTGCGGCGCGGACATAGTTGAACTTGGCGGTGTTGCCCTGGCCGCGGCCAAAGGGCGCAAAAATGGCCACCTCGCCGGTGCACCACGAGAGGAAAGAGATCTCGTTGATCGGCGCATAGTAGGGCACGGCGGGCGAGCTCTCCTTGATGTACTGCGCAAAAGCGCGGGCGAAGCGGGCGTAGCGCTCGGGAAAATCGGGCCGCAGCGGGTCGACATCCTCGGGCCAGCCATAATGGCAGACGTCCCAGATGACCTGCACGCCGTGGCGTTCGGCGGCGAGGCGCAGGGGCTCGACGGTCGCAAAGTCGAAATGGCCCGGCCGGCGCTCGATGAGGTGCCAGCGGATGCCGTCGCGCGCGGTGCGCATGCCGAATTGGGCGAGCAGAGCATAGTCGTCGTCGGCGCGGCGGTCGTGGTCGAGGAACGCCGTATAGTCGAGCCGGCCACGCCCGCGGTAGTGCACCTGGCTCGAGCACTCAAAGCCCGCCATCCAAAAGCTGGGGAAGAGGCTGTCGTGGCGCATGCATCCTCGCGAGCCCAAACCTGGCAGGTCTGCGGAGACCTGCCAGGTTTGGGTCTTTGTGGACCTGTCAGGCGTCAGGGCAGGTCCAGCGATGGCTATGACACCCGCGCGTGCCCGTACACCCGGCCCAGGCGCAGGGGGGTGAGGGCCTGCGGACGACGACTCTCGACCAGGCGCTGGAAGAGGCCGGCGATGGCCGTCGTCTGGCCACGGATGTCGAACGACTCCTCCACGCGCCGGCGCCCGGCCTGGCCCATCTCGCACGCCTGCTTGGGCCTATCGAGCAGCCACAGCACCTGCTCGCTCATGGCGCGCATGTCGCCTTGGGCCACCAGCCAGCCGGTCTCGCCCATGCGCACGAGCTCGGCGATGCCGCCGACACTGGTCGCCACGACGGGGCGCGCACTCGCCATGGCCTCGAGCAGCGTCAGCGGGATGCCCTCCATGCGCGAGGGCAGGCAGACGATGTCGAGGGCCGGGTAGACGCCGCTGGTGTCGGCCAAGGGGCCGGCCAGGTGGAAGCGCTCGTCCAGGTTCAGGCCCGCGATCTGGCGCTCGAGCTCGGCCCGCATCGGGCCTTCGCCCACGAGCGCGAAATGGACGTCGGGCCGAGCCGCGGCCACAGCCGCCGCTGCCTGCACAAAGAGGTCGGGGCCTTTTTCGCGCGAAAGCCGGGCCACCATGCCCACCAGTCGCGCCGCCTCGGGCACGCCGAGCCGCTCACGGAAGGCGGCGCCGTCGATCTCGGGGCGATAGTCCTGGGTGTTGACCGCGTTGGGGATCAGGCTGATCTGGTCGTCGGACAGCCCCAGCGACAGGCCCATCATGTAGGCCGCCGTGCACACGGTGATCAGATGTGTGCCCGTCAGGCGGGCCACTGCGGCCTCTTCGGCACTGATGGTATTGCCGTGGATCGTGGCCACCACCGGCACGCCCGCCAATGCACCGGCCACGCTGCCCAGCAGCGTGGCGTTGAACAGGTGGCTGTGCACCAGGTCCACCTGCTGGCGGCGGATGATCTCGGCAGCGGCCAGCAGCGAGCGCCACTCGAGCGACTGTTCGAGCATGGCAATCTGCACCGGGCAGCCGCGGGCGCGCAGGCCATCGGCAAAGCCGCCTTCAAACGGGCAGAGCGCCCTGACGCGAAAGCCCTTCGCCATCAAGCCCTCGACGAGCAACTGCACGTGCCGCTCCACGCCCCCGACGATGGCATTGCCCACCACCTCGAGGACCTGGAGAGATGCAGGTTCTGTTTGTAAGGGATCCATCCTCATTCCGTCCTCATGCGAACCGGTAGACCTGACAGGTCTTCGGAGACCTGTCAGGTCTGTAGCGGCAAGGTCCGTGCCCCGGACCAGCGCAGACCTGGAACCCTGACAGGTCTGCGGAGACCTGTCAGGTTTCCGGATCAGGTTGGCCTGGCATGCAGCCAGTCGCGAGCATTCTCAGAGAACACCCGCCGCGCCTCCGCGTCTGAAAGGCCCAGGCGGTCGAGCACGGCGGCCGCCTCACTTTGGGCACGGCGCAAGTCGGCCCCAGTGCAGGGCAGGAAGCGATCGCTGCCGTAGAGCAAGAGCTCGGCGCCCAGCACCTGCCAGGCCCGCCCGATCACCTCTTGGCGATACGGCGGCGGTGGGCCGAAAGAAATGTCGAGCCGGAACTGGCAGTCGTTGGGCCGCAAGCCATGGATGCGGTCGATCAGCGCCACGGCGATGGCCTCATCGCACCACGGCCAGCCCAGGTGGGCCAGGGTGGCACGCAATGTGGGCGAGTCGCGCAGAGCCTCATAGTAGGCCGGCCGGCAGTAGCGGCTCGAGCGGCCGTCGATAAAGATGCCGCTGTGAAAGAGCACGGGCAGGCGATGGGCCTCGGCCGCCGCGTAGACAGCGCGCGGCGCATCATCGTAGGGGTACCACCCGGCCGGCACGAGCTTGAGGCCGCGCAGGCCCAGGCCAACGCAGCGCTCCACCTCGGCGGCCGCGCCCGGCAACGCCGGGTTGACCACGGCAAAGCCGGCGAGGCGGTCCTCGGCGCCGTGCACCAGGGCGGCCGCATAGTCGTTGGCCGCCTGCAACGATGCGCCATCCTGCAGGCTGTACGGCGGGGTCAGGAAGGGTGCCAGGATGCACGCCAGGCTGACCCCAGCCTCGTCCATGGCGCTCAGGACCTCACCCGCCGTCTCGCGGCCCGTCGCATGCAGGTGCATGTCGACAACATCCACCGATCAGCTCCCCATGCCCAGGCGGATGGCAGGCCGCGGCGGCACAAAGGTGCGTGCCGTGACAGGCGCGGGGGTCTGCTCGGCCGCCTTGCGGCCGGCCAGGAAGCACTGGTCGGTGTTGAGGTACTTCCACTCGCCAAAGCGGCCGGCCGAGATGATGCCCCACGGCCGCAGCCACTCTTGGATGCGGGCCACGGCAGCGTCTTTGCGCAGGTCGGGCAGCACATAGCCGTAGGGGATATCGGCCTCGTTGGCCACCAGCACCGAGTCCGACGCACGCAGCAGGCCCACCGCCCGGGCATCATCGATGGCGCGCTCGATCAGCGCCTCGCCCTCGAATGGCAGAGGCTTGGTGGGCGAGTAGCTGATCTCGGCCGTCAGCGAGCTGCAGCCGGCCGGCGCCACGTGCGGCGATGCGTTCGACTGGACAAATACGCGGTGGAAGAGCGGCCGCTCCTCGGGGTAATAGATCCAGTGGCGCTCGCTCACATCGGCCCGCGCCAGCCCCAGGTTCACACAACGCACCGAGACGGTGCGCAACTGCCGCCCGGCCTCCTGGACCTCAGCCGGCACCTTGGCGATCAGCTGGAGGAACTCGGGCAGCGGCGCGGTGCTGATCAGGCGTTCGTAGTGTACCGTGCGCCCGTCGCTGAGGACGGCAAGGTGCGCCGCGGGGTCCACAGCAGTGACGCGGGTATTCAGCCAGACGCGGCCGCTGTCGACAAAGCGCAGCCAGCCACGCATCAGCGCCTCAAACCCGCCGCGCAGCGGGTAGGCAAAGCGCGCGTTGGGGCCCATGGGCTTGGGCTGGGGCTGCAGGGCGCCATCGATGATCTCTTCGAGGTTGGGCTGGGGCACGCGCCCGCTGAGCCACTCCCAGCTCATCTCTTGCAGCGGCACGGTCCAGATCTTGCGGTTGTAGGGGGCCATAAAGTGTTTGCAGATGCCCGCGCCCCACTGCGCCTCCATGAACTCGGCAAAGTTCTGGGGCCGCCGGTCGGCGCGATAGCTGCGCTGTGCCTCCATGGCGCCGAGGATGCACTCCTTGACCACGCCGGGCGGCAGGCCGTAGGTGCCGGCCTGGAAGGGGTAGCGGGTGTAGGCTTCCTTCGAGTAGACCCAGGCCTCGCGGTACTGCCAGTGGATGTTCTCGCCCAGCAGCATCGGGGTGAGCACATCGTTGATGTAGGGGTCACTGGTGAAAAAGATGTGGCCGGCATGGTCGAAAACAAAGCCCCGATCGTAGATCGACCGGCACAGCCCACCGGCGCGGCTCTCTCGCTCCACGACCACATAGTCGCCCCGGTAGTGGTACGCGGCGCTCAGCCCCGTCGGACCCGCGCCGATGATCAACGTGTCGGTCCACATACCTTCCTCCTCATCACTGTGGTCCCCCGCGCCCAGGGAAGCAAGGTTCCCTGAGCCTTGGGTTCTCTGACTGGGCAGGCTGCGCAGCCCGCCCCACTGTCCAGGCGCGCGGAAATCCGCGTTCGTCTCGGATCATGTCATCAGTGAGTCCTGGGGGTCGGCGTGCGGAACAGGTGGTTCTCGACGGCCTGATCGAGAAGGGCATGCATGCGGTTGGCAGTGTCATCCCACGAGGTCTGGGCCAACACAGATTCTCGACTCTGTTGGCGGCGCAGTCGCTCCGCAGGTGGCTCGTGCAGCGCCTGCTCGCAGGCTGCGACAAACGCCGCGGCATCGCGTGCGATGTAGGCAATATCGCCGTACGGCTCCTCAACGTCGGCAATCGGCGTCGACACGATCGCGCGCCCAGCGGCCATGTACTCGAGCGTCTTGGTGGGGCTGATAAAGCGTGTGGCCTCATTCAGGGCAAACGGCATGATGGCGACATCCCAGCCGCGGATGTAGGCCGGAAGGTCTTCGTAGGCGCGCTGCCCCAGGTAGTGCAGGTTGGGCACCTGGGGGAGGTCGCTGGGGTTCACTTTCATGAAGGGTCCGACCATCACAGTCTGCCAGGCAGGCCGGGCCTGGGCCAGGGCGGCGAGCAGCTCATAGTCGAGGCGCTCGTCGACCACGCCAAAGTAGCCCAGGCGCGGCCGCGGCAGCGCCGCCTGGTCGGCCGGCTCCTCGAGGCCGGGCTCGAGCGCCCGTCGAAAGTGCGCGGCGTCGATGCTGCTGGGGAAGCAGTGCACGTTGGGATGGCACCCAAGCTTGGCCCGGTAGAGGCTGGGGCCGCCGGTATAGACGACGTCGGCCCACTGCAGCAGGCGCGCCTCACGCTCGCGCATCTCGGGCGGCGCAAAGCGAAAGACCGAGAGCTCATCCATGCAGTCGTAGGCCACCGCCAGCGGCGCCAGCTGCTCGGCGACGGGGAGCGCCATGGGCGAGTACAGCCAGAGCGCCAGCGGCGCGATGCCCCGCTCGGCCGCCAGGCCAGAGATCAGTGCGGTGAGCTGTGGGACTTGGCCGCCGACATAGAACGGATACTCGGCACGTACGTGGGGGCGGACGACGCTCACGTTGGGAGCGACATCCTCAATCTCCAACCATGGATTGTCGGTGTCTTCGCCAACCGGCTCTTCGACATACCACACCGGGTGGTCACGGGCCAGCCTTGTCAGCAGGTGTTGCGGCCTTTGGTATACCCAGCGCCAGCGAAGATGCGAGAACACGACGACGCTATAGTCTGCGCTCATCTCTTTTCTCAGAGTATGCCCTGGCGAAAGGCCCGTGAACCCTGCCGTGTGGGGCCTGGGAACCTTGCAAGGTTCCCAGGCCCCACACGGCACCCAGGCCATCCCGCTGGGCCGGATGATCCTGCGGTTGAGGTAGCAACTTCTGTGCCAGGGCGCCTGGCACACATTGTGCTCCGAGTCCAGACACCTGACAGGTCTGCAAACCTGTCAGGTGTCTCAGAACAGGGGGAGGGCTGGGATGATCCGCAAGGAGACGAGCGCAGACCTGACAGGTCCCCAAAGACCTGTCAGGTCTGGAGACACGCGAGTCACCGTGACCTTTGAACTGCCGGCCACGCTCTGGGCGGGGGATGTGGCGGTCGTCGGCGAGTTCAACGGCTGGAACCCTCACAGCCATCGCCTGGCCCAGGACCGCGACGGCGCCTGGCGGCTGTCGCTCGAGCTGGAACCGGGCCGGCGCTACGAGTTCCGCTACCTGGTGGATGGTCGGGAGTGGGCCAACGACTGGGCCGCCGACGATTATGTGCCCAATCGCTCGGGGGGGTTCAACTCGGTGCTGAGGACGTGAGCCGCCGCGACACCTGACACACCAGTTTACCTGGCGGGTGGCTCTGGGCATTGCTTCATAGACCTGCTCGCCGCTTTGGGAACCCCCGGCGGACCTGAGGCGTCTATAGTGTGGCGCATAGCGGCGCACCACGATCCGCCTGGCTCCGCTGGTCCTCGCCTGGCCGTCGGCCGCGAGCGTGCTCCTCGAGCGCTCCGTTCACTTGCCTCTGTACGAACCTGACGTTATCAATCTGCACTGGCCGCCCAAGAGTCGAGACCTGGCACACCGATTTCCCTGGCGGGAAGGTGATTGGCAAAAACTTGGTGCGAGAGGAGTCTGGAGCACGAAGGTCGCGAAGAGGCGCGAAGGACACGAAGGGGAATCGCAGCCATAGCCAGGATCGCTTTTCTTCAGTGGCTTGACGCGGAAATGGGCTTGCAGCCATACCAATAACTCGTCCTGGCACGAGTACAAGAGGCGTAGCTCCGTATTCCTGGGCAAAGTCTGTCACGAGGGGCGAGTCCCCTTCGCGTCTTCGTGCCCCTTCGCGACCTTTGTGCTCCAGAGCCCCCGCCGGAGTCTCTGCCAACTGTCTCCTGCCAGGGAAATCCGTGTGTCAGGTCTCTGGCCACCTGCTGCCTCGACGAGGAGGGAGTGATGGAGCGGCTCCGAGTCGTCATCGCCGACGTTCAGCCCATCGTCCGCCTGGGGCTGCACGCGTTGCTGGCCGACGACCCCAGCATGGTCGTGGTTGGCGAGGCCGGCGACGGCGAGGAGGCGCTGCGCCTGGCCAACGCGCTGGCGCCCGACGTCCTGCTGCTGGACGTCGAGCTGCCGGCGCGGACGCGTTCGAGCTGCTGCGGCGGCTGCGCGCCGGCGGGCCAGGGGTTCGCGTGCTGGCGCTGGGCACACACGACGATGCGGGAGAGATGCTATCGCGCCTGCTCGAGGCCGGGGCAGCGGGCTACCTGCGCAAACAGACGCCTGCGGTGGCCATCCTCGAGGCCGTGCGCCGGGTTGCCCGAGGAGAGACGGCCTTCAGCCAGGAGCAGCCGGCCCAGGTGCGCTGCCAGCGCGAGGAGGCGCGCCGGCGCCGGGCAAGCCTGACAGAGCGAGAGCAGGAGGTATTGGTGCTGTTGGCGCAGGGCAAGAGCAACCGCGAGATCGCACAGGCGCTGCACATCACGCCGAAAACGGCTGAGCACCACGTCGCCAGCATCCTCGGCAAGCTCGACGTCGCCAATCGGACGGCGGCCGCGGTCTGGGCGCTGAGCCAAGGCTTCGCGGCGCAGGCCAAGAAATAGGGGAAACCGCCTATTGCGAAATAGGTATCAACCCCCATGACAGATCATCCTCCGTGTGATAGAGTGGCAGCATCGCTGAGGCATCCAATGGCCACTGTGATCATAAGGAGGAGGCCCATGCTGAGCCGGCGCAGGTTCCTCAAAGTGGCTGGAGCGCTCGGTGTCGTGCTTTTGGCGCCGCTCGACTGGCTGGCACAGAAGCTGCCCTCCAACCCGAAAAGCGATCCACATCCATCAGGAGGTGAGCGGTACGAGGGGTTCGTGCTTCTAGAGAAGGATGCGCCCGTGCCTGTTTCGTTGCGCGCGCACCATGTCCTATCCCCGGCGCGGTTGGCTCAGCGGACGAGGACAACCCTGCAGTGAAGAGGCGTAGGGCAAAGGCGTCTCACTTCGACAGCATTGACAACCCGAAGGATAGTGTCAGCTTTCGAGTGTTCGTCCCTGGCTCACTGCCTGATGGGATGGTGTTCCTTCAGGGACAAGTGCTGAGATTTGTGGAATCCGGTGAGGTGTGGGAAGCAAGGATCGACTTTGGTCCACAAGATACCCGAGAGCCACTGATCAGTCTGGCGGCTCGCCCGGTGTTCTCGCGACCCTATCCGGTCAAGCCTGTTGTTGGCTACCCACGCAAGGAAGCGGATCAGAGAGTCCTGGAAGAAGAGTTCTTCGTGATAAAGCCTCAGAAGGTGTCCTTCACTCCCCGGCCTGGCATCATGCTGCCGACGGAGCAGGGTTATGTGCTGCAGTGGATCAAGCAGGATGTGCTGTACACGATGTTCATGGAGCATACTGGGTGGCGTGAGATGCCCGAAGCCGTTGGCAAAGCACTGGTCGAAGGGTGAGATCGTCGTCTTTTGCTAGCTGATGGGAGGGATACCTCGATGGCCGTCTACATAGTCTACGTCAACAGCCCGATTGCTGGTACCATCCAGGGCCTCAGTACGTATTGTGACGACGCGACCGAACATCTGACGTGTGGCGGATACCCGTGGGTTAACCCGGTCGACGTCGGTGGCTCTGGAAACCTATATCTCCGTGTGAATTACCCTAACGTAAGAAGCATCAGAACCTGGGTAGGGCCCGGTTGCTGTGGTGACAAGCCCTGTGCAACCTCTGACATGAAGCGTATTGTGACTGTCGAGTTGTGGGACGACTCCAACGCCAGATGTTACTACATGGGATCGGTCAAGTACGGGCACGTCGCCAATCCTCAGGTCGTGGACAACACAGTGTACAATCTGACCAGTGGCACGAAGCTGCTTGGAGCGGTGCCAGCTGACGCCTTTTGTGCTGGATGCTTCGAGCATCAGCATTCACACATGGAGATAGTTGGGGGACAAGTGATTTCACTGCTAGGATGTGACGATACTGTCTCCTCTTCCACCAACATCTACCGATTTACCTGGTCCGACAATCCACCTTGTTAGAATGATGAGGTTGGCGTGCACGCCAGCCGGCAGGTTCACCCGGTGCACCGATGAAACGCTCAGCATCGAGTTCGAGTACCCGGCGACCTGGGGGTGCATCGAGTCTCGGCTGCGGCCTTCGGATTCGGGCCTTTCGTACGACTATCTCTTCGGCAGAAGAACACTTGCCGAGGCTCTGCCCCTGCGAGCGGGCGGGCGAAGCAGGGATTTCGGGGCAGGGCGCGGGCCAGTGCCGACCGATTTCCGGGGATTCGGAGACACCCTCTCATGCGACGTGTGTGCCAAGAGTTCTTCCCCTATTTGTCAGGAAGTGAAGACTGACATTATATGGAAGGTTGAATTCACCGACTCGTATGATCTCTGTCACCTGCCCACAATAGAGTCTGTCGCAAGTGCGGCTTTCGAACCTGTCGTGAGAATCGAGGCAAACCTGCCAAACAACCCGACCATCAACGGCTTTGTCTTCCAGGCGCCGTTTCTCTCAGAGCAATCGTCCGAAGAGCTAAACGGCAATCTGCTGCCCCTGCTCGGCTTGGGCTCTGCTCTGCAGGTACACGAATGTCCCACACCAGCGTGGCCACGTGCGGCATGGTCGCCGTGTGTCCCCTCGGTCGTGACCAAGTGCGATGACGATGCCAGCCGGCAAGCCTTCAATAGCCAAGTGCAGGCGTTTGTCGAGCGGGTCAAGTCGGGCTCGCTGGATGCCGAGACGCTCGAGAACCTCGACGACCTCATGCACCTGGCGACTTCGATCTCCTTCAAACAAGAGTCAGGCAACTGACGCCGCTCAGCAGGAGCGTCCAGCATGGACCATCAATCCTGGCTACTGGGCGGCCTGCGCCTTGCGCTCGGCGCGGTCTTTCTGACCTCAGCCGTCGGCAAGGCGCGCGCCCCGCGCCGCTTTGCCGCCACGGTCGCAGCCTACAGGCTGCTGCCGCACGGCTGGGTGCAACCGCTGGCCCTGCTGTTGATCGCTGCCGAGGCCGTCATAGCTGTTCTGCTCTTGATCGGCTGGCGCAGCCAGGCCGTCGCCGCTTCGTGCGCCCTGCTCCTGGTGCTCTTTATCCTCGCCGTGGGCATCAACCTCATGCGCGGGCGCCAGGACCTCGAGTGCGGCTGCTTCGGCGCCAGGCTCGCCCACAGGATCGGCCTCAGGCACGTTGCCGGCCAGTCGGCGCTGCTGGCGATGGCCCTCTGTGTAGCGTTCTGGGGCGGAGGGCGGCTATCATGGAATGATGCGGGGTTCGGCAACTGGAGTCTGGCAGCAGCACGGAATGCTCTGCCGCTAACCCTGGCACTTGCCGGGCTATGGCTGCTTTTGCGGCTCACGCGGCAGTTGCAGCGCCTGCTCGAGTTGTGGCGCTCTGGGGAGAAATAATGTCGGGTCTGTGGCTCGTCAGCCATGTCGTACTGTGGCTGCTGGTGATCCTGGGCGGCCTGACCGTGCTCGCGCTGGCCCGCGAGGTCGAGGTGCTGCACAGGCAGATCGATTCCCTACGTCCCTATCTGACCAAGGGGGACACAGACCACTAGAGCATCGGCTGCAGGATCTGTTTGTAGTAGGGGAGAAGGCGGCGAGCCCCGACACCTGACCGGTCTCCGAAGACCTGTCAGGTGTCGGGGCTCGCCGCCTTCTCACGCATCGCGAGCAAGGGCTTACTTGCCGGCCTTGACCTTGATCTGGCGCGGCTTGAGCGCCTCGGCCTTGGGGATGCTGAGCATGAGCACCCCCTTGTCAAAGCTGGCTTCGGCCTTGCCGGCCTGCACCGGGATGCTGATCTGCAACTGGCGGTAGAGCCAGCTCCTACTTGCTCTGCACCTTGATCGCCTTGGGCTTGGCCTCTTCGGCCACCGGCAGCGTCAGGGTCAGCACCCCATCCTGAAACGTGGCCTGGGCCTTGCTGGTATCGACCGGCGTGGGCAGGGCCACCGCGCGGCTAAAGCTGCCGAAACGGCGCTCGCGGCGGATGACGTTCTCTTCCTTGATCTCTTTCTCTTGCTTGGTCTCGCCCTTGATCGTCAAGGTGTCGCCGACGACGGTGATGTCGATATCCTCGGCCTTGACGCCAGGCAGCGGCGCCTTGACGACCAACGTGCCATCCTGCTGATACATGTCGACCGGGAAGGCACCCCCATCGCCCGCAGCCAGCAGCCGCCCAGGGCGCACAACGCTCTCCTGGAACAGCCGGTCCATGGCGTCGCGCAACGTCACCAACTCACTCCAAGGTTCCCAACGGGTGATACTCATCGCACACCTCCTGCGGTGTCATAGGCAAGATGCTCAGTTCTTGCCTCATCGTTCTACGAGCCATTATAGCGGCCACAAAGAGCGTTGTCAATACTTTTTATAGGATTTTAATAAGCCTTGTTCTTAAGACTAGGCTCAAGTACCTTGACAATGCCCGGCTAAAGGTCTATAATGTAAGCGCAATGACAAGCTGGCTATTCTCACGATTGGGTGGATGGACTGTGATGGAAGAGAAGCAAGGCAGCGGCCGCCCGGCCGAAACGACACCAGAAGCGGAACCCCAACTGACCGCAGAGGCGCTGCGCCGCGAGCTCGAGCAGGCGCGGCGGGCAGCCGAAGAGAACCGCGACCTGTATCTGCGCGCCCTGGCCGATAAAGAGAACGCCCGCAAGCGTCTCGAGCGCCTCTACGACGAGCGTCTGGCCGAGGCCAGGCGCGACCTGCTGCGGCGCATCATCACCGTGGGCGACAACCTCGAGCGGGCGCTGGCCCACCAGGAGGCGCGCGAAGGGCTGGTCGAGGGCATCGAGCTCACCTATCGCCAACTGCTCAGCCTGCTCCGCAGCGAGGGTGTCGAGCCGATCGAGGCTCTGGGGCAGCCGTTCAACCCGGCCGAGCACGAGGCCGTGGCCCTCGTCGAAGGTCCCGAGCCACCCGGCACCGTGGTGGCCGAGGAACTGCGTGGCTATCGCCAGGGCGACTTTTTGCTGCGCGCCGCACAGGTCCGCGTCGTCGCCGGCCAGCCCGATTGAGGACGGGTTCACCGCAGAGGCGCAGAGGGCGCGGAGGAGAGGCCTCGATCTATGCTTGCCTCGATTCCTGCGCTTGCACAGACTATCGCATCCATTGACATCGCTGCGCCCTCTGCGCCTCTGCGGTGAGTCATGCCGCTGCTGGGCGCAGGCTATCGGAAGGCGAGATATGGAATACAAGGACTATTACAAGATCTTGGGCGTCGAGCGCGGCGCCAGCGACAAAGAGATCAGACGCGCCTACCGCCAACTGGCCCGCAAGTACCACCCCGACGTGAACCCGGGCGACCAGGCCTCGGAGGAGCGCTTCAAAGAGATCAACGAAGCCTACGAGGTGCTGTCGGACCCCGAGAAGCGCCGCAAATACGACGAGCTCGGCTCGCGCTATCAGCAATGGCAGCGCATGGGCGGGCGGCCGGGCGAGTTCGACTGGAGCCAGTGGACCGCGGGCGCGCCGGGCGGGCGCGTGCACGTGGAATATGCCGACCTCAACGACCTCTTTGCGGGCGCCGGTGGCTTTTCCGAGTTCTTCCGCAGCGTCTTTGGCGGCATGGGCGCGCGCGGCGCCGGCGGCTACGAGCAGGCCCAGGCCGGCGCCGTCCCCAGCTACGAGCAGTCGGTACAGATCACCCTCGAAGAGGCCTACCACGGCACCAAGCGCCTGCTGCGCACCAGCGGGCGCACGCTGGAGGTCAAGATCCCGGCAGGCGTACGCACCGGCTCGCGGGTGCGCATCGCCGGCGAGGGCGCACAGAGCCGCTCAGGTGCAGCGCGCGGCGACCTGTTCCTCGTCATTGAGGTGCAGGCCGACCCACGGTTCACGGTCGACGGCGATGACCTGCGCACCGAGGTGCCGGTCGACGTCTATACCGCCGTGCTCGGCGGCGAGGTGCCCGTGCCCACGCTCAAGGGGCAGATTATGCTGAAAATCCCGCCCGAGACGCAGGCCGGCCAGGTGTTCCGCCTGCGCGGCCAGGGCATGCCGCATCTGAGCGATGCGGGCCGCCGCGGTGACCTGTACGTCGAGGTGCGCATCCAGGTGCCGCAGAGGCTGAGCGAGAAAGAGAAAGCGCTCTTTCGCCAGCTTGCCGAGTTGAGAGGCCGGTAGACCTGACAGGTCTCCGGAGACCTGTCAGGCCTGGCGAGCGCCAGGAGACATCGATGAGAACGAGACTGGGGGTCCTGCTGATCGGAGGGGTGCTGGCAGTGCTGCTGGCGGGCTGCGTGCCGTGCGGCTTGCCATTCGGGGCTGTGCGCAGCGGCCTGGCGGCGCCCCCGGCGGCCAGCGAGCCCAAAGCCGTGCCTGAGGTCCACGGGTCGTTGCCCAGCCTCCCAGAGCAGGAGCAGTTGCTGGTCAGCCTGTACAGGCGGGCCAACCCTGCCGTGGTCAACTTGCGCGTCACCAAGCGCTCGGAGGGCGGCTATCGCTTTCAGCCCCAGGAAGGGGAACCGCCCGATCAGTATGTCCACGGCCAGGGCTCGGGCTTTGTGATCGACAGCGAGGGGCACATCGTCACCAACCATCACGTGGCCGAGGGCGCAGAGGAGGTGCTCATCGTCTACGCCGATGGCGACCAGGCGCGCGGCGAGGTCGTCGGCAGCGATCCCGATAGCGACCTGGCCGTGGTCAAGGCCGATCACGTGCCCGCGGGCGTTATCCCACTGCAACTGAGCGAGTATGACGAGGCCCAAGTGGGCCAGGTGGCCATCGCCATCGGCAACCCCTTCGGCCTGCAGGGCACGCTCACCACCGGCATCGTCAGCGCTGTTGGGCGCACCTTGCCGCTGGGGCGCGAATCCAGCGCGGTGAAGGGGCGCTTCTCCATCCCGCGCATGATCCAGACCGACGCGGCGATCAACCCGGGCAACTCGGGCGGCCCGTTGCTCGACTCGCAGGGCCGCGTGATCGGCGTCAACACGGCCATCAACGCCCAGAACGGCGTCAACTCGGGCGTCGGCTTTGCCGTGCCGGTGAACCTGATCCGGCGCGTGGTGCCGCAGTTGATCAAAGAGGGCCGCTACGTCTACCCCTGGCTGGGCGTCTCGGGGCGCGATGTGGACCCCGACACCGCCGACGCCATGAAGCTGCCCGAGCGCCGCGGCGCCCTGGTGATTGATATCATCAAGGGCAGCCCGGCCGAGCGCGCCGGCCTGCACGGATCGACTCACAGCGTTACCGTGCGCGATGCGCAACTGCATATCGGCGGCGATGTGATCACCGCCATCGACGACGCGCCGGTGCGCCAGTTCGACGACCTGCTGGTCTACCTGATTGAGGAGGCCAGCGCGGGGCAGACGGTCCGTCTGAGCATCCTGCGCAACGGCCAGGCGCAGGTGGTGGAAGTCAGGCTGGCGCAGCGACCGACTGACTAGCACTACAGCCGTACATGACCGGAGAGTCGAAGCATCCGGGCGTTACGCTTCGCACGTAGCCGGAACGTAATCCTTAAGGTGGGGTTTGGGTGGGTTGGTTGGCCCTGCTGGCTGCCCCTGGCGCGCCCGCGGGCGCGCCAGGGGCAGCCAGCAGGGCCAACCAACCCACCCAAACCCCCTCCAGGCCAGGGCCGGGCAACAGCGGAGCAGGTCAGCCGGCACCTACCTGGAGCACCTGCAAGTGCCCACACCAAGTACGGTAGTAGTACTCTAGGGAACTGAGGTAAGGTCTATGGCAACCAGGCGAGACAGAGAAGAAGGCGCGATGCACGACGAGCCCTGCTACGTCATCAGCATCGCTGCCAAGCTGGTCGCGCTGCATCCACAGACGCTGCGCTACTATGAGCGGCTGGGGCTGGTGGTCCCTTCGCGCTCGCGGGGCAAGGTCCGGCTCTACTCGCCCAGCGACATCGAGCGGCTGCAGCGCATCTCTCGCTTGGTGGAGGACCTGGGCGTGAACCTGGCCGGCGTAGAGGTTATCCTCAACTTGACGGAGCGCATAGAGCAGATGCAGGCCGAGATGGACGCGATGCGGGCCGAGATGGAGGCCGAGATCGAGCATCTGCGTGCGCTCCTCGACGAGCGTTCCCGGAATCTGCCGACCGTGCGCCGCCGGCAACTGCCGAGCGGCCGGCCGGCGAGCCAACCAAAGGAGGACGAGTCGTGATCGCGACAGCAGACCTGCGGGAATTGGCGGGCTTTACCGCCGTCAAGGCTCCAGTGCTCAGCCTGTATCTCGACACCGACCTCTCACGGAACCAGAAGGACCAAGTCAAGCTGACACTGCGCGACCTCCTGGAGCGGGCGAGGGGCGCCGATGCCCCCACCGATGACCTGCAGCGCATCGCGCGCTATGTGGACCTGGAGTACGACTGGCAGGGAAAAGGGCTGATCATCTTTTCCTGCCTGGCCGACGGGCTGTGGCAGCCGTTCCCTGTGCCCGTTCGGGTACGCAGCGAAATCTACGTGGGCGACAAGGCCTACCTGATCCCCTTCAGCAACCTGCTCGACCAGTACGCGCCCTACAGCGTCGCGCTGGTCGGCCGCGAAGGGGCGCGCCTCTTCCTGATCGATATGGGCGGCATTGTGCGTGAGGAAGACACCGTCGGCGAGCCGATCAAGCACCACAAGCAGGGCGGCTGGTCGGCCCCCCGCTTCCAGCGGCACACCGAGAAGCACGCCGATGCCAACCTGCGGGCGGCCGCCGAGGCGACCTCGCGCTTTTGCGACGCCGCCGGCTGCTCGCGGCTGATCCTGGCCGGCACCGGAGAGAACATGGCCCGTTTCCGCGAGTTCTTGCCCTCGCCCCTGCGCCAGGCCGTGGTGGGCACCATGTCGCTCGACGCCAACGCGCCCGGTTCAGCCGTCGTCGAGCGCTCGCGCGAAATCCTGAGCGATCTCGAAGAACAGCGCGAGCTCGGACTGGTGGACCGCTTGATTACCCTGCACCATGCGAACGGCCCGGCGGCCATCGGGCTCGCCGATACGCTGTTCGTCCTGCAGGAGGGCCGGGTGCTGACCCTCCTGGTCGAAGATGGCCTGGCCGCACCGGGCATTGTCTGCCCCGACTGCGACTATCTGACCGTCAACGAGGCAGAGCGCTGCCTCTTCTGCGGCACCGCCAATGCCCGGCCGGTGCGCAACATCGTCGAGCGTGCTGTGCACAAGGCGTTCCAACAGGGCGCGCGCGTCGAGGTCGTCCGCAGTGGCACCGCGCTGGGCACCGTCGGGCAGATCGGGGCGCTGCTCAGATACTGATGCGTAAGGCGTGAAACGTGATGCGTGATACGTCACGTGTAAGGGTGTTGCGCGTTGCGTGTTGGGTGTCGTGCGATGAGGCGGCAGGATACGCATCACGCATCACGTAGGACCGTTTCGTCCACAACCATAAGAGTAGACAACCATGAACATCAACAAGTATACCGAAAAAGCACAACAGGCGCTCCAGACAGCGCAGGAGTTGGCCTCGGGGCTGAGCCACAGCCAGATCGACGCCGAGCACGTGCTGTTGGCGCTGCTGCGCCAGACCGACGGCGTGGTGCCCCAGGTGCTCTCCAAGATGGGCGTCGCGCCGCAGGCGGTCGACCGCGCCCTGGCCGACGCGCTCGAGCGCCGGCCCAAGGCCTACGGCGCCACCATGCAGGTGGGGCTCTCGCGCGAGGCCGCCGAGCTCCTGAACCGAGCCGAAGCCGAGGCCAGCGCCATGCGCGATGAGTACGTCTCCACCGAGCACATCCTGCTCGCGGCTACGGCCGAGCGCGCGGGCGACGTGGGGCGCACCCTGCGCGAGCTGGGCGTGAGCCACGACACGACCCTGCGCGCCCTGGCCGACATCCGCGGCTCGCAGCGCGTGGTCGACCAGAACCCCGAGGCCAAGTACCAGGCCCTCGAGCGCTATGGCCGCGACCTGACCCAGCTCGCCCGCGCCGGCAAGCTCGACCCGGTCATCGGCCGCGACGAGGAGATCCGGCGCGTGATCCAGGTCCTCTCACGGCGCACCAAGAACAACCCAGTGCTCGTGGGCGAGGCGGGCGTGGGCAAGACGGCCATCGCCGAGGGCCTGGCGCAGCGCATCGTGCGCGGCGACGTGCCCGAAGGGCTGAAGCGCAGGCGCATCGTGGCGCTCGATCTGGGCGCGCTGGTGGCCGGCGCCAAGTACCGCGGCGAGTTCGAGGAACGGCTCAAGGCCGTGCTCAAAGAGGTGACCGAGGCGCAGGGCGACGTCATCCTCTTCATCGACGAGCTGCACACGGTGGTGGGCGCAGGCGCCGCCGAGGGCGCCATGGATGCCTCGAACATGCTCAAGCCGATGCTCGCCCGCGGCGAGCTGCACTGCGTCGGCGCCACCACGCTCGACGAGTATCGCAAGCATATCGAGAAGGACGCGGCCCTCGAGCGCCGCTTCCAGCCGATCGTCGTCGACGAGCCCAGCGTCGAAGACAGCATCTCCATCCTGCGCGGGCTCAAGGAGCGCTACGAGGTCCATCATGGCGTGCGCATCCAGGATGCAGCACTGGTGGCCGCGGCGGTGCTGTCGAACCGCTACATCAGCGACCGCCACCTGCCCGACAAGGCCATCGACCTGGTCGACGAGGCCGCCAGCCGCCTGCGCATGGAAATCGACTCGATGCCCTCGGCGCTCGACGAGGTGGAGCGGCGCCTGATGCAACTGCAGATCGAGGCCCAGGCACTGCGCATAGAGAAGGACGACGAGTCGCGCGCCCGCCTGGGCCGCATCGAGCGCGAGGTGGCCGACCTGCAGGAGCGCCGCAGCGCCCTGGCCGCCCGCTGGCAGCAGGAGAAGCAGGCCATCCAGGCCCTGCGCCAGACCAAGGAGCAGATCGAGCAGACGCGCACCCAGATCGAAGACGCCGAGCGCCGCGCCGACCTGGAGCGCGCAGCCAAGCTGCGCTACGGCGACCTGCGCGAGCTCGAGGCGCGCCTGGTCGAGCAGGAGAAAGAGCTGCACGAGCTGCAGGGCGACGCGCCCATGCTCAAGGAAGAGGTCTCGGAAGACGACGTCGCCGCCGTGGTCTCGCGCTGGACGGGCATCCCCGTGGCCCGGCTGCTGGAGGGCGAGGTCGAAAAGCTGGTGCGCATGGAAGAGCGGCTGCACCGGCGCGTGGTGGGGCAAGACGAAGCGGTGTCGGCCGTGGCCAATGCCGTACGCCGCGCCCGCGCCGGCCTGCAGGACCCGAACCGCCCCATCGGCTCGTTCATCTTCCTGGGCCCGACCGGCGTAGGCAAGACCGAGTTGGCTCGCGCCCTGGCCGAGTTCCTCTTCGACTCCGACGAGGCCATGGTGCGCCTCGACATGAGCGAGTACCAGGAGCGGCACACCGTGGCGCGCATGATCGGCGCGCCGCCCGGCTATGTGGGCTATGAGGAAGGCGGCCAGCTCACCGAAGCGGTGCGCCGCCGGCCCTATTCGGTGGTCCTCTTTGATGAGATCGAAAAGGCACACCCCGAGGTGTTCAACGTGCTGCTGCAGATCCTCGATGAGGGCCGCCTGACCGATGGCCACGGACGCACGGTGAACATGAGGAATACGGTCGTCATCATGACTTCGAATATCGGCAGCCAGTGGATCAAGGACGTGGGCGGCGAGGACGCGACCATGCGCAACCGCGTGTTGGAGGCGCTGCGCGAGCACTTTCGCCCCGAGTTCCTGAACCGGGTCGACGAGATCATCATCTTCCACTCTCTCAGCCAGGAACAGTTGGTGCGCATCGTCGCTATCCAGCTCGAGCACCTGCGTGCCCTGCTGGCCGAGCGGCGCATCGAGCTGCTGCTCAGCAGCGCGGCCGAGGCGCACCTCGCCGAGGCCGGCTTCGACCCGGTGTATGGCGCGCGACCGCTCAAACGGGCCATACAGCGCGAGCTGCAGGACCCCTTGGCCCTGCATTTGCTGAAGGGAGAGTTCGCGGAAGGCGACACGGTGTACGTCGACGCCCAGGGGGGCCAACTGGTGTTTGAGAGGGCCGCTCAGGCGGCGGCCGCGTAGGCGCGGGAACGCCCGAACAAGTTCGGGAGTCCGAGGCCCGAACAAGTTCGAGAGTCCGGGGGGCCGGCCGTTAGTGATCGGTATGAGGTAATAGAGCTATGATGCGTTTTGATCGGTTCACGGAGCGAGCCCAGGAAGCCGCAGCTCGCGCCTTCGAAATCATGCAGCGCATGAACCACAGCCAGCTCGACGTGGAGCATATCGTGCTGGCGCTCCTCGAGCAGCCCGACGGCGTCGTGCCCGGCATCCTCGAGAAACTGGGGGCCACGCCCGACACCATCCAGCGGGAGATCGAAGGCGCGCTGGAGACGGGGTCGCGCTCGTCGTTCACACCCAACCTGGCCGGCGGCCAGGTCTACATCACGCCGCGCGTGCAGCGCGTGCTGGCGCGCTCGAACGACGAGGCGCAGCGGCTCAAAGACGAGTACATCTCGACGGAGCACATCCTGCTGGCCATCGTCGGCGAGCGCGACGGGGCGGCGGCACGGGTGCTCAACGACCATGGCATCACCCATGAGGCCATCCTGCGCGTGCTGCCCGAAATCCGCGGCGGCCAGCGCGTCACCAGCCCGCAGGCCGAGAGCCGCTACCGCACGCTGGAAAAGTACAGCCGCGACCTGACCGACCTGGCGCGCGACGGCAAGCTCGACCCGGTGATCGGCCGCGATGAGGAGGTCCTGCGCGTGCTGCGCGTGCTCTCGCGACGCACCAAGAACAACCCGGTGCTCATCGGCGAGGCGGGCGTGGGCAAAACGGCCATCGTCGAGGGGCTGGCGCAAAAGATCGTGGCGGGCGACGTGCCCGAGCTGCTCCTGGGCAAGCGCGTGGTCGCGCTTGACCTGGGAAGCATGGTGGCCGGCTCGCGCTTCCGTGGCGAGTTCGAGGAGCGCCTGAAGGCAGCCCTGGAAGAGATCCAACGCGCCCAGGGCGAGATCATCCTCTTCATCGACGAGCTGCACACGGTGGTGGGCGCGGGCGCGGCGCAGGGGGCCATCGACGCCTCGAACATGATGAAGCCGGCCCTGGCGCGCGGCGAGCTGCGCTGCATCGGCGCCACCACGCTCGACGAGTACCGCCAGCACATCGAGAAAGACCCGGCGCTGGAGCGGCGCTTTGCGCCGATCTTTGTCGATGAGCCCACCGTGGATGAGACCATCGCCATGCTGCGCGGCCTGCGCGACCGCTACGAGGCCCACCACCACGTGCGCATCACCGACGAGGCGTTGGTGGCCGCGGCTCGCCTGTCGGACCGCTACGTCAAAGACCGGCACCTGCCCGACAAGGCCATCGACCTCATCGACGAGGCCGCGGCCAAGCTGCGCATCGCCATCTATGGCCTGACGCCCGAGCTGCGCCAGAAAAAGCTCGAGCTGCAGCGGCTGAACGCCGAGGAGGAGCACGCCTGGCAGGCCCGCGACTATGAGCGCGCCGCCCAGTTCAAGAGCCAGCGGCTCAAGCTGGAGGAAGAGTTCCAGAGCGGCAAGGAAAGCTGGATGCAGGAGCAGGACCTCGACGAGGTCGTCGAGGCCGAGGATGTGGCCCAGGTCGTCGCCAGTTGGACGGGCATTCCGGTCGCCTCTATGCTCGAGGCCGAGACGCAAAAGCTGCTGCAGATGGAGGAGCGCCTCAAGGAGCGCATCATCGGCCAAGACGAGGCCATCGAGGCCATCGCCGATGCCATCCGCCGCGCCCGCTCGGGCCTCAAGGACCCGCGGCGCCCCATCGGCTCGTTCATCTTCCTGGGCTCGACCGGCGTGGGCAAGACCGAGCTGGCCAAGGCCCTGGCGTGGTTCATGTTCGACGACGACGACGCCCTGCTGCGCATCGATATGAGCGAGTATGGTGAGCGCCATACCGTGTCGCGGCTGATGGGCGCGCCCCCAGGATACGTCGGCTACGACGAGGGCGGCCAACTCACCGAGGCGGTGCGGCGGCGCCCCTACCAGGTCATCCTCTTTGACGAGATCGAAAAGGCGCATCCCGACGTGTGGAACGCCCTGCTGCAGATCCTGGAGGACGGCCGGCTGACCGACGGGCACGGGCGCAAGGTCGATTTCCGCAACACCGTCATCATCATGACGTCGAACATCGGCACGCGCTACGTGCACAAGGGCGGCGCGCTGGGCTTCCGCCTGGGGTCGGAGGAAGACGCTGAGGAGAGCAAGCTGCGCGCCGACATCGAGGAAAGCCTCAAGCGCACCTTCCGGCCCGAGTTCCTCAACCGCGTGGACGAAATCATCATCTTCCACACGTTGAGCAAGGCCGATGTGACGCGCATCGTGGACCTGCAGCTCAGAGAGATCCAGGAGCGGCTGGCCGAGCGCGGCCTGGCCATCAGCCTGACCGATGCCGCCCGCGAGTGGCTGGCCGAGCGCGGCTATGACCCCTCGTTCGGCGCGCGCCCGCTGCGCCGCGTGATGCAGCGCGAGGTGGAAAACCCACTGTCGAAGCGGCTGCTCGCCGGCGAGTTCGTCCCCGGCGACCACGTGGTCGTAGACGTGGAGGACGGCAGACTGGCCTTTGTCAAGGAGGGCACGTCCTCGCGGCCCGCGCCGGCGCCCGCCGAGCTCACCTCGGTGTAGCCGGCTTCGGCGGGAAACCTGACAGGTCTTCGGAGACCTGTCAGGTTTCCCGCCGGGCTACATGCCCAGGAGGTGCATCATGGCAACGACGCGACTCGTCTCCCTCGCCGCCGCGCTGCTCCTCGTACTGACCGCCTGTGCACCCGCACATCCTGCGCCGGGCACAGCCACCGCGCCGCCGCCGGCAACAGCCCAGGCACCAGCGGCGCCAGCGACCACCCCTTCGCCGTGGCTCTATCCAGGGGATTTCGCCGGCCGCCCGCCGTTCCCCAAGATCCTCGCCTATGAAGACCCCTCCGGCACGCCCAGCGACGCCTTCCTGCAGCCGGCCATCGCCACCGGCGAGCGCGCCGCCGAGCTGCTCCGCGCCCTGCAGGCCGGCCCCGAAGGCAGCCCAGCCATCCCCTGGCGCGTGGGCGACTGGGTGCAGTATGCCGTCTACGACGAGGCCGCTGTGCCCGGCTGGGAACGCTACGCCGCCGCCAACAGCGGGCTCAAACCGGGCACCGAGCCCATCAGGCGCCCCAACGTGGCCCTGGCGACGATCGCCATCGTCGGCAGTGAAGAGGTCGAAGGGCGCACCTGCTACTGGTACCAGGTCGAGTGGCAGCAAGACAGCTTTTGGATCGGCGTGCCACCCACCGAGGCCAAGGCCGAGCGCCAGGGCAACTGGACGGCGCTGATCCGCCGCGACCGCGCCGCGCGGATACGACTCCTGGTCGACGGCCCCGGGTTCGAGCGCATCAGCGCCTACCGCGTCAAGATCGACGGCGAACCCGAGGTCGGCTACACCGATCAGCTCGGCGCCGCTCTCTTGCCGCAGGTGCCGCTCGCGGAGGCGCTGATCCTGCCGGCGCTCGCCACGCAGGGCGAGGTCGTCGAGGTCGAGACGGCGCTCGGCACCATCCAGGGCGTCGCCGTGCGCCGCGGCGACGCGACGACCGTCTACCACCCGGCCGTGCCCGTCACCGGGCTGGCGGGCTATCACCTGAGCACGCCTTACCTCCAGCGCCGCGCGGTGCTCCTCAACTACGGCTCGGCGGCCGTGGCCGCGCCGGGCAAGCCCGAAGTAGCACTGAGCATCGACACCTCGCTCATCATCGGCACGCTCGTGCCGCGCGTCGTCATAGCCCACGACGCCGCCGGCGCCATGGCCACCCTCGGCGAGGTCGACTGGGGCCGCCTCGACGAGGTCATCAAGGGCGGCATTAACTGGTTCGAAGGCGACATGAGCTTTGTGAGCAAAGACGGCGCCACGCGATCGCAGCTCGCGCGCCGCTTTGTGGCCGAGATGGCCACCCGCCCGGCCTACTTTGGGGTCGGCCCCTGCGACGAAGTCGACCTGCTCGACCAGTTCCGCAGCAACGCGCTCGGCGGCATGGGCTTTCTCGACGAGCCCTCGGCGTACTTTGGCGACCCCAGGTGCCCCAGCTACGACCAGGCCTGTGTCAGCAAAGACGAGGCGGGCACGCTCACCTTCCCCGAGAACTATCCTCGAGGTCCGCTCACCGCTGCCCAGGCCGCCGAGGTCTACCGGGCCTATGTGGCGGGCTATGGCAGCTACCTGGGCCGCTACTGGCATCACCGGCCGTGGGACTGCAACTATCCCCCCTCGCGCGCCCAATACGACCTGGCTGCCGGGGTGGGCGGCTACCTGTGGGAAGCTTTCGGCAAGATGCAACGCTACGACGTTCACTATCTGAACCGGCACTATGGAGCGGGCCTGCCCGAGGACGGCGTGACGAACCTGCGCCTGGCCGCCTCGTGGATGCGCGGCGCCGCCCGGCTGTACGACGGCCGTTGGGGCGTGGCGCTCTACACTGGCAATGAGCCGCAGTGGGCCGACACCCTGCTCAGCACCACCTACTCCGAGGGCGCCAACCTCTACCTGCTCTGGCTCTTCCACGAAGACTCGCCCATTGATGACGCCGAGGGGCTGCGCCTGGCCAGGGCGCTGCGCGCGCACGCGGCCCAGCACCCCTACCAGCCGGCGGCGGCCCCCAGCACGGCCATCGTCGTGCCCGACGGCCTGCATATCCCGGTCGGCCTGTTCTGGGAGCCGGGGCCGGGGGAGGCCGGCAAGACTATCGACGAGGAATACCCCTACTGGAACGACTTTGTCGTCGGCATTGACCCTGGGCCGGCCATGGCAGCGCTGGCGCGCGAGGTGAAGAGCCTCTGCCATGCCGGCACGCCGTTCGACATCGTCGTGAACGATGCCGCCTGGGCCGCTTCCGGCAGCTCACCGTATCGCCATACGATCACCATCGACGACAGCGGCCAGGTCAGCGTCGACCGGCGGTAATGCTGGGGAGACACCTGACAGGTCTTCGGAGACCTGTCAGGTGTGTCCCCACCACCGCTTTCCGATACTGCCAACGGGGGTCGCGACGCCCTTGGTCCATACCCGATACGGTTGCCAGGTTGGCGCAAAGGGGGCGGTCCGTGTATAATGCAGGGGCCTCCCCCTTTGCGTGTCTTGCGCTCTCGCAAGGGAGAGCAGAGCACCGGCATTGCGCATAGTGCTGTAGCGCGCGAGGGGCACCGGCCTCCACAGTAGTCCGTTCTCCCTACCGGTATCCCCTCCATTCGCATCTCGTTGTCAACAAGGCGCTATGCTATAATACGACCATACTTCCAACCCCGGTGGGCCCCACTCCGGCAGCTTGGCTTTTCAACTGTGAGAGTGAGATGGCTACCACGCGCCAGGCCAGCAGTGAGCGCGCCGCCGAGCGTCTGGACGAGCAGTACCCGTCGGCACTCGGCCGTATCATCCTGCGCTACTATGGTTGGTTCTACTCGGCCGGCATCGCCGTGACGGGCGGCACCTTGCTCGTCTCTGGCGGTGACACGGCCAGCGCCTGGCGTGTGCTGGCCACCTCGCTGGTGCTGTTCGCCTTCCAGGGCTTGATGGAGCTGCTGCGCTACGTCAAGACCAGGTTCTACGACTCGGTCGGCGTGTCGCGCTTCCGCGCCGAGGTCTACATCGCCGCAGCCGCCATTCTGGTCTACCTCGTCGGCGGCATCAGCAGCCCCTTCTGGTTGCTCTTCGCGCTGCCCATCGCCTTCACTGCCGTCTATGGCGACCGCAGCAGATCCTTCAAGTACCTGATCCTGGCGCAGATCCTGGCCTTCGACCTCTTCACCGTGTGGCAGACGCAGTGGGAGGCGAGGGCCATGGTGCAGGGCCTGATCTACGCCGCTGTGTTCTGGGCGCTCCTGGAATCGGCGACCTGGCTCTACGTGATGGCCCACTTCCGTCAGGAGGAGCGCCTGCAGCACCTGGAGCTGCTCAAGGACTCGGCGCAGCGCCTGATCCCACAACGCGACCTGACGGAGCTGGCCCAGGAGGCGCTGGAGATGGCCCTCAAGCTGGCCGGCACGCACCAGGGCTTCTTGCTCATCATGCAACAGGATTCGGGGCGCGTCCTGGCCCATGCCATCCGTGGCCTCTCGCTCAGCCCGGGGGTCACGGTGCAGGGGCTGGCCGGCCGTTGCCGTAGCCTGGCCGAGCGCGGCCTGCAGGGCGCGCACGCCGCCCACCTCGACTATGAGCTCCAATTCCCCTACGGGCGCTATTTTCACGACAGGGTCGCATCGGCCCTGGTGGTGCCGATCGCGACGGCCCGCGGCCACTGTCTGGCTGTGCTGCACCTGACTTCACCCGAAAAGGGCCGGTTCCAGACGCCCGCGCCCTCGCTCCTCGACGTCTACGCCGGGCAACTGGCGACGGCGCTCGACAACGCCCTCTCCTCGGAGGAGCGCGACCGCACCCTGCGTCACTATGGCTCGCTCATCGCGCTCGGCCCCAAGCTCCTGGAGCGGCTCGACCCCGACGCCATCCTCGACCAGGTCGTGCACTATGTGCTGGGGGCCCTGCCCCAGGCGGCGGGGGCCTACGTCTTTTGGCCCGACAGCCGGCCGCACCTCTACACCCTGGCCGCGCGGGCCGGGGCCGAGCTGGGCCTGCCGGCGCTGGCTGCCGTGCCCCTACACCGCCTCTTCGACGGCAGCGATGACCTCCCGCCTGGCGGGCCCGTGTTCTCCGTCGCCGAGGCCGACGGGGCACGCTGGGCCACCGTCGGCGTGACGACCCCACCCTTCGGCTCCCTACTGGCGGCCCAACTGCGCGTGGGGGCCAAGCCGATGGGCTTTTTGCTGTTGGGCGCCAGCGAGCCGCATGCCTTCTCGCCCGTCGACCAAGTCTTCTTGGGCAACCTGGCAGGCCACGTGGCCCTGGCCTACCGCAACGCCGAGCTGCACCAGCGCCGGCAGGCCAACCGCGGGCGCCTGGCGCGCATCCTGCAGGAGCATACGACCTGGCGGCTCGACCAAAGCCAGGATGCGCTGCTCGACCAGATGGCCCGCTCGGCCGTGCGCTCATTGGGCTTTGGCGCCGCGGTGATCGACCTCTACGACCCTGAGCGTGGCGGTTATGTCACGCGGGCCACCGCCAACCTGCCTCAGGAGTTGAGCACCCGGCTGCGTGGGCGGCTGGTCAGCCGCGACCAGGTGAACCGCGTGCTGCGCCCCGGCTTCCGCCTGGGCGATGCCAACGTCTACTTTGTCCCCAGCGAGGCCAGAGCAGCCGAAGCCGACTGGACGCGTTACCGCCAGGCCCTGGGGCTCGGCCACGCCGGCCCGGCGCAGTGGCGGCCCGACGACGTCCTGCTCGTGCCGCTGCGGCGCCGCGACGGGCTGCTCCTGGGCATCCTCGCCCTCGACAACCCCGACGACAAGGGCCGGCCAACCGACGACGAGGGGCACGTCTACGAGAACCTGGCCGAGCAGATGGTGGCGACCCTCGAGCAGTGGCGACAGAACGCCAAGCTGCAGCGACTGGGCGACATCCTGGCGCGGCTCATCGAAGAGACGGAGGCCAGCGCCCTCTACCAGTTCATTGTCGAGGCCGGCGCCCGCCTCTTGGAAGCGGAGGACTGCTCACTCTTTCTCAACAACACGCGCAGCGGCATGGTCGAGTTCGAGGCCTCGTCGTGCATCCCCAAGGAGATGTTCGAGCGCAAGGCGATGCCCATCTCGGCCGCCGACGGCGCCGGTCTCACAGCCTATGTGGCCGCCACGGGCACAGCGCTCTTCTTCGCCGACGATAGCTACCGCAGCCACCCGGCCTGGGAAGGGCGCTTTACCGAGCACCTGGAGTACCTGCCCTCGCGCGGCTGCCATTCGCTGGCCCTCATCGCCCTGCGCTACCCGGGCGGCCGCATCACCGGCGTGCTCAAGGTCGAGAACAAGCGCGGGCTCGACGCCAGCGCCGGCTTTACCGAGTTCGATCGCGAGATCTTGCTGCCCACCCTGGCCAATGCCGCCGCCATCGCCATCGAACGCGCGCACTTTTACTGGCGCACCGGCCAGGTGCTGGTGCAGAAGGAGCGCGACCGGCTGGCCGGCGAGCTCCACGACCTGGCCAACGTCTTCCACATGGGGATCATGCTGCGCATCGAAAAGCTGTGGGAACAGGTCGACAGCGCGCCACAACACACGCCGGCGCAGACGCTGCGCCAGTTGTGGCGCGCCTCGCGCTATGTGTTCGGCGAGCTGAAAAAGATGCACGAGGAGACGCGCCACCCCATCCTCATCCAGGAAGGGCTGATCCAGGCCCTGGCGCACCACAGCCAGACGATCAACCTCACCGGCGTCCAGTTCTCCGACGGCATCGGGGGCCGGCTGCCGGTAGACGTGGAGCATGCCCTCTACCGCATCGCACAAGAGGCGCTGAGCAACGCCAAGAAGCATTTCCAGAGCGTGAGCGACCGCGAGATCCAGGTCACCGTGGCACTGCGCCACGAGGGGGCGAGCACGGTGCTCGAGGTGATCGATAACGGCCCTGGCTTTGACGTAGCTGCCGAGATGCGCAAGCCCGAGTCTTTCGGTCTGACGCGCATGAAAGAGATCGCCGAGGGGATCAAGGCCCGCTGCGACGTCACCTCGCAGACGGGCCGCGGCACCCGCGTGCGTGTCGTCGTGCCGGCGCAGCAGGAAGAGCCGCTGCGGGTTCGCTAGAGGAGAGAATGCCCCATGCCCAACGAGGTCATCACAGTGCTCATCGCCGACGACACGCTGATCGCGCGTGAAGGGCTGAAGAGCATCCTGGAGGGTGTGCGAGGCATCCAGGTCATCGGCGAGGCCTCGAGCGCCCAGGAAGCGGTGCAGATGGCCCAAGAGCGCCGGCCCGACGTGGTGCTGATGGACCTGCTGTGGCACGGCGACGAGACGGCAGGCGCCGAGGCCACGCGCCAGATCACGCGCAGCGTGCCGGAAACAAAGGTGCTCCTTGTCACGGTGTATCCACAGCTCATCGCCAAAGCGCGCGAGGCCGGTGCCACTGCCGCCCTGGAGAAGGGTTTCTCGAAAGACGATCTCATCAACCTCATCCGGCACGTGCACCGCACCCAGCAGTTCACCGTCGCACGCTTTGGCGAAGACGTGGCCAACACGCTCGGCCTGCCCCCACAGGAGGCGCTGACGCCACGCGAAGAGCAGGTGCTGCAACTCCTGGTGGAGGGCAAGTCGGTGCGCGAGATCGCCCTGGAGCTGGGCATCGCGCCCAGCACCGTCAAGAACCACGTGCAATCGATCTACGGCAAGCTGCAGGTATCGAACCGCGCCGAGGCGGTGCGCAAAGCCATGCGTGCAGGCATCGTGCGTTGAGAAGCATCTGAGGAGGTGATCGTCTCACGCCATCCTTCCGGGGTCTCGCCCGTCCAGCGTTGCCGCCATCCTGGCCGCAGAGTGCTCATGCAGTCGCACCATGCGCGGCCAGGGCAGATGTTTCGGGCTAGAGAGACTCAGGTCCAGGCGGAGGTTATCCCCGGTACCCCTTGTGTGATCGTTGCCCGAGGCTACGGGAGCCTCGGTGTGTGACAGGGGACGGAGGCAGAGATGAACCTCGCTGAGACTCTGCGATTCAGAAACCTTCTTGAGCGAGAGCGCGACCGCGCCAGAGCACAGGCCGCGCGCCCGCTGCCCATGGCCATGACCTCTCCTCAGGCCGATGCCCTCGACTGCGCCGCCGATCTTTCGCTCTGGACCATCGCTCAGGCAACCCATCTCGCCGCCAGGCGGCGGCTGGCCCAGGCGGAGCTGGCCCTGGCCCGCATCGAGGCGGGCACCTATGGGGTCTGCCAGAAATGTGGCCAGTCGATCGATGTGGCCCGCCTGGAGGTGCTGCCGGCGGCGACGCTCTGCGTGGACTGCCAGAGAAAAGCTGAGCGAACCGACAACTGAAAGCTTGGGGCAGCTAACAAAACCAGCAGAGGTGGCTCCCACGCCGCCGGACTCAGTCGGTGGCGGAGGTCGGCTTGCACGGCCACGACCGGTGGCGTGGGAGCCACCTCTGCTTTGTGCGGCATCTCGGCTCAGGCCCAGCGCGCCGGGAGCCACTTCTGCTGCGAGCGCGCGCTCTCGACCACCTTCTCGACAAAGTAGACGCCACGGGCGCCGTCGTACACCGTGGGAAAGTCGAGCTCGAGCGCGGCCGGCTCGCGGCCGCACAGACGGGCGCGCATGGTGTCGGTGGCGTTGCGGTAGATGTTGGCAAAGGCCTCGACAAAGCCCTCGGGGTGGCCGCCCGGAACGCGGCTCGCCCGCCGGGCGGACGGGCAGAGGTCGCTGCCGCCACGCTTGAGGATGTGCTCGGGGCCTTCTGCAGACCAGAAGTGCAGATGGTTAGGCGCTTCCTGGCGCCACGCCACGGCACCCTCCGTGCCGTAGACGTGGATGGCCAAGCCGTTCTCCGCACCGGTGCAGATCTGCGACGCGTAGAGAATGCCGCGCGCCCCGCCCACGTAGTGGATCAGAACGGCGCCGTCATCCTCCAACTGCCGCCCGGGCACAAAGGTGGTGAGGTCGGCACAGATCTCGTCGATCTCCAGACCCGTGATGTAGCGGCCGAGCTGCTCGGCATGGGTGCCGATATCGCCCATGCAGCCTGCAGCGCCAGCCCGCCGGGGATCGGTGCGCCAGACGGCCTGCTTGTGGCCCTCGTCTTCGATCTTGCGCAGCAGCCAGGCCTGCGGATACTCGATCACCACCTTTTGCACGCGGCCGAGCTGCCCGTGCTGCACCATGTGCCGCGCCTGCTTCACCATCGGATAGGCCGAATAGTTGTGCGTGAGGGCAAAGACCAGCCCGGTGGCTTCGACAACGCCGACCAGCGCCCGCGCATCGGCCAGCGTCGTCGTCATGGGCTTGTCGCAGACGACGTGAACGCCCGCCTCCAGGAAGGCCCTGGCGATGGGATAGTGCGTGTCGTTGGGCGTGATGACAGCAACGAAATCGAGGCGCTCTTCTGCCGGCCGGGCAGCCTCGCCCTCGAGCATCTCCTGCCAGGTGCCATAGACCCGCTCATCGGGCAGGCGCAGCTCGCGGCCCATGCTCCGCGAGCGCTCGAGCGTCGTGGCGAACGCGCCGGCCACCAACTCTACCCCGCCATCGAGCGTGGCTGCCCGCCGGTGCACCGCGCCGATGAACGAGCCACGACCGCCGCCCACCATCCCCATGCGCAGCGCCCGGCCCAATGCACATCCTTCCGCTTCGCAGTTCGCCATGCCTTCCTCCTTTGCCAAGCGACCAGATGAATCATTGCTCAAGGATACCGCGCAGCCCGCGCGGCTGTCAAATAGCCGCCCTGCCATGATGCTCGCAGTGAGGGAGAGTGGACGGCGGGGCCTGGCGAACCTCGCGAGGTTCGCCAGGCCCCGCCGTCCACTCTCCCTCACTCCAAACAGGGCCGCCCACCGCATGTTGCGTCCCGATCAACCGCCCGGTATAATAGTCGCTATTCCGCAGGCGAAGATCCTCGCTCAACCGCGCAACCCTGGATGGGGCACCTGCGTATAGTAGGGCAGATAGCGCCGGTACGTGTGTTGGGCCGAGCCACGGCTTTTCGGAGCAAGCATGGTCGACGAACACCTTCTCGCGCAGCGAGCCCTGGCGGGCGACCAGGCGGCCTTTGCCGAACTGGTGCATGCCTACCAGGGACCCGTATACAACCTGGCCTACCGCATGCTGGGCACAGCAGCGGAGGCAGAAGAGGCAGCCCAGGAGACGTTTGTCCGTGTCTACCGGCGGCTCGACACCTACGACCCGCAACTCAAGTTCTCGTCGTGGATCCTGTCGATCGCCTCGCACTACTGTGTCGACCGGCTGCGCCGGCGACGCATCGTGCCGCTGTCGCTGGAGGAGGAGCAGGTCGAGCCGCGCGAGCCGGCCGACGAGGCGCCCGAGCGCAGGCTGCTGGCTGCGGAAAGGGAGCAAGAGATACAGGGCCTGCTCGCCCAGTTGCCCGAGGCGTATCGCATCGTGCTCGTCCTGCGCTACTGGCATGACCTCTCCTACCAGGAGATAGCCAACACGCTGGGCACGAGCGAGAGCGCGATCAAAGCCAAGCTGCACCGGGCTCGCGAGTCGATGGCGCAACACCTGGCCAGGCGCCAGGCCACACAGCCCACCAGTGGGCTGGAGAGGAGAGTGACCGGACATGCGCTGCCACGAAGTGCATGAATGGATGTCGTTGCGGCTCGATGGTTGCCTGCCGGCCGCTGAAGAGCGACAACTCGAGGCCCACCTGGCCGGCTGCCCGGCGTGCACCGCGGCCTGGGCCGAATGGCAAGAGATCGCCAGCCTCTTCGAGGGCGCGCCGCTGGCCCTGCCCCCAGAGGACCTGACCGCAAAGGTGCTGGCACGCGTCCACAAGCCACGCTGGGGCGCCTTCGCCGGCAGCGTTATCGCCATGGTGGCCGGACTCGGCCTGCTGGGGGCGCTGCTGCTCTGGCCCCTCGCCGGCGCCTGCAGCGCGGCCATGACGACGGCGCAGATGCCGGGCCTGCTGGGCGTGATGGCCGCAGCGCTGGCCCAACTGTTGGAAACGGCAACGCTGTTGGCCGGCACGGGGCGCATCGTGCTCCTGGCACTGCTGACCCCGCACTCGGCGGCGGCGGCAATGGGCTATGCGCTCCTCACCATGGTGGCCCTCATGGGCTGGCTGCGCATGGTCTCGCATCGGCGCATGCCCCGGCGAGGGGCTGCCGGGCTATAGGATTGGTGGAGGTACATCATGATACGGTGGCGCATCTGGTTGGTCGCTGCGCTTCTCCTCGTGCTGCTGAGCCAGCCGGTGCTGGCGCAGGGCAACGAAGGCGGTCGCGTCGCCTTCGGCCAGAATGTGACGATCACGAGCGACGAGCGCATCGACGGTGACGTGGTCGCCTTTGGCGGCTCGATCACGCTGCAGAACGGCAGCGCGGTGCGCGGCAGCGTGGTGTCGCTCGGCGGCGATATCGACGTCGCGGGGCGCGTGGACGGCGACGCCGTCGCGATGGGCGGCGCTGTGCAACTGCGCGAGGGCGCACTGGTCTCGGGAAATGCCCTGGCCACCAACGGCGTCACCCGCAGCCCCGGCGCCGTGGTGCGTGGCCAGGTGGGCGATGTGCACGGCGGGGTGAACCTGCCCTTCGTTGTGCCCAGCATTCCCACGGCCCCCAGGGTATGGTGGACCGACTGGAACCTGGCCCGGCCCTGGCGCAGCGGCATGTTTGACCTGTTCAGCTCGGCCTGGCAGTCGTTCCTGGGCACGCTGACGATGCTGGTCCTGGGCGTGGTGGTCGTGCTGCTGGTGCCCGGGCTCACGCGCACCGCCGGCCACACGCTCGTCGGCTACCCGGCGCAGAGCATCGGCGTGGGCTTGCTGACCTGGCTGGTCGCCCTGCTGGCCTTGCCGCTGCTCGTCCTGATCTGTATCGGCATCCCGGTGGCCGTGCTCGGCGGGGCAGCGCTGGCCATCGCCGCGGTCTTTGGTTGGATCGTCGCGGGCCTGGCCCTGGGCGAGCGCCTGCTCGACGCGCTGAAACAGGCCGATCGCCAGCCCGTGCTGGCGGTGGCGGTTGGGCTGCTCGTGCTGGCCGTGCTCTCGGCCATCCCTTGCCTGGGGTTCCTGGTGTCAATCCTGGTCGCCACCTGGGGCCTGGGCGCCGTGGTGCTGAGTCGCTTCGGCACGGCGCCCTACGCGCCGGCCCCCGCAGCGGCCGCACCTGTGGCGGTGCTGCCGCCTGCGGTGCCGCCCGCAGCGCCGCCTGCTGAGGAGCCGCCTGCGCCGGCCGGGCCCGCAACGCCATCTTCGGCAGACGAACCGGCGACAGCCGGGGAACCGCCCCTGCCCAGCGAGCCAGATAGCATCTAGTACGACAACCGTACTTGCCGCATGCCCTCGTGCGCCCGGCCCTGACCCGGCGTAGGGGTTTGGCGGGCTGGCTGGCGTTGCTGGCTGCCCCGCGGGGCCGCCAGCAACGCCAGCCAGCCCGCCAAACCCCTACGCTGGGTCAGGGCCGGGTTCGTGCGAAGCCCGAGAGCCGGTCGCCAACGATGATGGGATATGCCCAACTGCAGCAGCGCATTCGCCCGCGCCCTGCAATCCTGCTATAATGCAAGTTGTGTAGCAGGAGCAGAGTATGGAACGCCACCGCCGCATCACCCCTCACCTCAGCCTGGCCGTCCTCATCGCGTCGCTGCTGCTGGTGCTGCAGATGGTCGCGCCGGCGCCACCGCTGACCTACGTGCTGGCCGTGCTCGCCGGCGCGCTGGCCCTGAGCTACTACTGGGCGAGGCAGATGGCCACAAAGGTGACGCTGGAGCGCGAGCGACGCTACGGCTGGGCACAGGTGGGCGACGTTCTCGAAGAGCGCTTTACCCTGCACAACCGCTCCTGGCTGCCCGTCGTCTGGGCCGAGATCCGCGATCACTCGACCCTGCCAGGCTACACCGCCTCGCGCGTCACCGGCACCGACGGGCAGTCGTACACGCACTGGACTGTCGAAGGCGAGTGCCGGCAGCGCGGCACCTTTGCCCTGGGGCCGGTCGACGTGCACCTGGCCGACCCCTTGGGCCTGTTCCACGTCTCGCTGCGATTGGGCGAGCAGAGCTCTTTTGTCGTCTACCCCGTCATCGCCGCCCTGCCGCCCCTCGACATGCCCCGTGGCAGCGCGACCGGCCGCGTTCGCGCCAGCCTGCGCGCGGCCGAGGCCACCCCCAGCGTGTCTTCGGTGCGCCTCTACACCCCCGGCGACGCCCCACACCGCATCCATTGGCGCACGACCGCCCGTCGCGGCGAGCTCTACGTCAAGGACCATGACCGCGAGCCTGCCGGCGATCTGTGGATCATCCTCGACCTGCATCAGGCCGTCCACGCCGGCGCGGGCGAGCGCTCCACGCTCGAGTACGGGGTCACCCTGGCCGCCTCGCTGGCCGATGCCATGCTGCGCCAGAATCGCGCTGTGGGGCTCCTCTGCGACGGCGGTGAGTACCTGCTGCTCAGGCCACAGTGGGGCCAGGCCCAGCTCTGGCGCATCCTGCGCAGCCTCTCGACCGTTCGCGCCCAGGGCCGGCGCCGGTTGGGCCACCTCATCGCGCAGGCGGCGCCGGTGCTGGCCCGCGGCCTCACGGCGATCCTGATCACGCCGTCGACCGACCCCGAGTGGCTGGGCGGGCTGCTCGACCTGCAGCAGCGCGGCGTGGCCGCGGGCGTCATCCTGCTCGACCCCGCCTCCTTCGGCGGCCAGGGCAACATCGAGGCCATGGTGGGCCTGCTCTACGACCGCGCCGTCGCCGTGCGCGTGATCGACCAGGGCTTCCGCTTCCGGCCACTCGTGCCGCCCCGCAAGCAGCGGCCGACGTTCAAGGTGCTGAGCACAGGGCGCGTCATTGCCGTGCCACCAGAACGAGGGAACTGGGGGAACTGAGGGAACCGCCCCCATCAGTTCCTCCAGTTCCATCAGTTCCAGAGGGATAGTTCGCCAGTGTTGCTGCAGTTGCTGAGGAGACTGCGCCCTCCCCAGGGCTACCTCATCCTGGCCCTGCTGCTGCTCACAGTCGCCTGCCTGCCCTTGGGCGTGCGCGAGGCAGGGTGGCTGAGCGGCGCCGCAGCGCTCGTGGGTGTGGCGCTGCTCGCCGCCTGGCTGGGGTTCCTGGCCGGGCAAACGCCGCTGCCCGGCCGGCTCGTGGGCCTCTTGGGGCTGCTCAGCGGCATCGAGTGGAGCGCGCTGACGTTGGGGCACCTCCTCCCCGGCTGGCGCGCCCTCGGCGCAGAGTTGCTGCGCAGCGCCGGCTGGCTGTGGAGCGCCATGCGCGGCTCGTGGAGCTCCGAGCTGCCGCTGTTGCCGCTCATCCCAGGCGTGTGGGGGCGTGCGCAGGCCCTGCTGGCCCGCTTCGGTGCCTGGTCGCAGGCCGGGCTCGCGGGCCGCACCAGCCACGACAACCTGGTGCTCCTCATCCTGGCCGCGGCGTGCACCTGGTGGCTCTGCTACTTTGCCGGCTGGCAGATCGCACGGCGCCAGAGCGCGTTGACGGCGCTGGCGCCGTGCGGCGGGGCGCTGCTGGCCAATACAGCCTTCACCTACGGCGCCGGCATCGGCTACCTGCGCGTCTTCCTCGGCGGCACGCTGTTCCTCATGGCCCTGGTATACTTTGACCGCCAACAGGCACGTTGGGAGCGCCAGGAGATCGACTATTCGGCCGAGTTGCAGCGCACCGCGAGGATGGTCGCCCTGGGCGTGGCGGCGGTGTTGGCGGTCGCAGCCATGGCCGTGCCCTACATCACCTGGCGGCAGACGGTGGACCTCTTCTGGCGCTACGCCGGCGGCCCCTACCAGGCCGTCACGGCGCGGCTCGACCGGCTCTTTGCCGGCCGCACCAGGGTCGCCCCACCTGCGGCAGCCGCCGGCCGCCCCAGCGGAAGCAGCCACGAGCTCGCCGGGCCGGCCGCTATCGGCCAGGACCTCGTCTTCTGGGTGGCCACGAGCGATCCGCCACCCCAGCCGCCCGAGGTGGTCGAGCGCACCGGCGGCGACCCCGGCGTGCCCCAGCGCTACTGGCGCGAGCTGACCTACGACGTCTATACCGGCCGCGGATGGGAGAACAGCTCGCTGCAGCGCACCGGCCGCAGGGCGGGGGAAACACTCGGCGCCGTCATCGGGCCGGCCACGGTGCTCACCCAGACCTTCGAGCTGCGGCTGCCGGGCGAGGGTCTGGTGCCTGCCGCCCACGAGCCGGTGCAGCTCGACCAGGCCTGCACCCTCGTCGAGCGCGCCGCGGGCGACCTGGTGGGCCTGGCCACCGCGGCGCGCGCCTACACCGTGGTATCGCACGTCCCCGCCCCCACGGCCTACGAGCTGCGCCAGGCCGGCGCGGCGTATCCACCCGAGATTGCGGCCCGCTACCTGGCGCTGCCCCCCATCCCCGAGCGAGTGCGCACGTTGGCGCACGACCTGGTCGGCCCTGCGGCTACACCCTACGACAAGGCCCTGGCCATCGAAGCCTACCTACGCGGCTTTGAGTATGACCTCGAGATCGCGGCGCCGCCGCCGGGCGACGATGTGGCCGACTATGTGCTCTTCAAGGCGCGGCGCGGCTACTGCGACTATTACGCCACGGCGATGGTGGTGCTGCTGCGTGCCGCCGGGGTGCCGGCCCGCTACGCCTCGGGCTATGTGATGGGGCGCTACGACTATGGCCGGGCTGCCTACGCCGTCGCCCGGCGCGATGCGCATGCCTGGGCGGAGGTCTACTTCCCGGGCTATGGCTGGGTCGAGTTCGAGCCTACGCCCTACCGCGCTGCGTTCCAGCGGCCCGAGGGTGGCCCCGCCGGCGCGCGGGTGGAGCCGACGCCAGCCCCGGGCGCCCCTCCGTCGAGTGAACGGTCGTTGGCCCGCACCATGCTCGCCCTGACCGGCGCCGGGCTGGCCCTGGCGGGGGTCTGGTGGTGGGCGTGGCGCCTGCTGCAGGCGCGGCGCAGTCTGAACACGGCGCGCCTGGCACAGCGGCTCTACGCGCAGATGCTGCGCTGGGCCGAGCGGGTGGGCTTGGGGCCGGGCGCGGGCGACACGCCGCTCGAGTTCAGCGAGCGCCTGGGCCACGCGATCGAGCGCCGGGGCGCCTGGGCCAGCGGGGCAGCCGAGGAGGCGCACGCCGTCGGGCGGGCGTACGTCCAGGCGCGCTATGCGGCCAAGCCGCCGTCGGCGCATGACGCTGGCCGGGCGCTCGCCGCCTGGGCGCGGCTGCGGGGCAAGCTGCGCCGGCTGTTCTTGTGGAGATGGTGAAGTGGAGCAGGCTTTCTAGCCTGTCCGGCCCCACTCTAGCGGGCACTTGGCAGGCTGGAAAGCCCGCCCCGCAGGCCGGTGGGATAGGCTTTCTAGCCTGTCCAGCCCCGCTCTGGCGGGCACTTGGCGGGCTGGAAAGCCCGCCCCACAGGCCGGTGGGATAGGCTTTCTAGCCTGTCTGGCCCCGCTCTAGCGGACAGCCGGCGGGCTGGAAAGCCCGCCCTACGTCACGCCCACGGCGATGGCTGGCGGCAGAGCAGCCGGCCACGCCCCCGCCGGCCCAGGAACTGGCCCTCTCTGACGATGACCTCGCCGCGCGACACTGTGGCCACGAGGCGGCCGGGCACCGTCCAGCCTTCGAACGGCGTATAGTCGACCCGCTGGTGCAGGCCGGCCGCCTGCATCGTGGTCGTGCCGCGGGGATCCAGAATGGCCAGGTCGGCATCGCTGCCGACGGCAATCGTCCCCTTGCGTGGGAAGAGCCCCAGGGCGCGGGCCGGCTCGCTCGCCGCGACGGCAACAAAGCGCTGCAGCGAAAGCCTCGCCTGGGCCACACCCAGCCCATAGAGCAGGGGGATGCGCGTCTCGACCCCGGGCAGGCCGTTGGGGATCTGCGAGAACGCGTCCCTGCCGCGCTGCTTCTCGACCTCATGGTTCCAGGGGCAGTGGTCGGTGGAGACGATCTGCAGTTCGTCCTCGGCCAGCGCCGTCCACAGGGCGTCGCCATGGCCGGCCGGGCGCAGGGGCGGCGTGCAGACGTACTTGGCCGCCTCAAAGCCCGGCGCGTCGAAGCAGGCGCTGCTCAACGCCAGGTATTGGGGGCAGGTCTCGGCGACTACCTGCTGGCCGCGGGCGCGCGCCTGGGCGATGGCGGCGAGCGTCTCGCGACAGGTCACGTGGGCCAGGTACACCGGAGCATCGACCATGGCGGCCAGGGCCAGGGCGCGCTGCGCCGCCTCAGACTCCACAAGCGGCGGCCTGCTGGCCGGGTGGTAGCGCGGCTCGCTATGGCCGGCGGCCAGCAAGCGGGCCGTCAGGTAGGCCACGGCGTCGTGGTTCTCGGCATGCACCAGAGGCAGGATGCGTTGCGCGTGGCAGGCAGCGAGCGCGCGCAGCATCTCGCCATCGTCGAGCCGCAGCCCCGCATAGGTCATGTAGAGCTTGGCGCTGGTATGCCCGGCAGCCGCCAGCGCGGGCAGGGCCGCCAATGTCGTCTCGCTGGCATCGGTCAGCGTCAGATGCAGCGCCAGGTCCACAGCAATGCGCCCCTCGGCCTCGGCCCAGCGAGCGCGCACGCCCTCGGCCAAGTCATCGCCGCGGGCATTGCCCGTAAAGTCGGCCAGCGTAGTCACGCCGCCGCAGGCCGCGGCCACCGTGCCCGTCTCGAAATCGTC
The DNA here is from genome assembly GCA_029553955.1 of Chloroflexota bacterium. Lineage (GTDB taxonomy): Bacteria > Chloroflexota > Anaerolineae > SpSt-313 > SpSt-313 > JAKPJZ01. Next base: position 28,488 of record JAKPJZ010000161.1, on the reverse strand, counting down.
GGTCGAGACGATATCGCCCACCCGCAGTTGCAGGTGTACGTGAGGGTCAACAAAGCCGGGGAAGACGTAGCAGCCCGAGGCATCGAGCACCGGCGCCTCGGGGAGGTTGGTGCCCAGCGCCACCACCACACCGTCGCGAACGCCGACATCCAGGCGCCGCGTATCGGCAGCGGTGACGACGACACCATTGCGCACAATCAGGTCCAGCGGTTGGGCCATCTACTCTGTACCCACGTTGGGAGCGAAGGGGTGCCACGCGCGCCAGCGTGGCACCCCTGGCGGTTCATGTCAACAGACCCTCAGGCACTGGCCCACGAAGATCAGGTTGGGGTTGCAGATGCCGTTCAGGCGCATCAGCGCGAACACCGTCGTGCCGAAACGAGCTGCGATACCAGTGAGCGTCTCACCGCGTTGTACAATGTGAGTACAGCCCGTCGGGCAGATCGTCGGGCAAGTCACTGGGCAGGTCGTCGGGCAAGTCACTGGGCAGGCCGCCATGCAGCACGTCGAGCAAGCCGCCGTGCAGGCCGTTTGGCACGGCGTCGGGCAGACGGTAGGGCACACCGGAACACAAACGGGTTGGCAACACACCGGGATCACCAGACACTGGCCGGCAAAGATGAGGTTCGGGTTGCAGATGCAGTTGGCCTGCACAATCGCGTTCACCGTCGTGCCGAAGCGGCGCGCGATGGAGAACAGTGTGTCACCGCGGCGCACGGTGTACACACATTGGCCGCTGCTCGCACTGGATACCGACGTCAGGAGCAGTTGCACCAAGAGGATGATCGTCAGGGTCACGAGAACGCGCCGCCCCATGGCTTTCTTGCGTGAGTCAGTCATGCTCGACTCCTTTGCAGTGTGATCCGCCAGGGCTGAGGTACGCGTGTCGACTCCAACATCCTCTTCCACTTCTATTATACACCAGCCTGTCAACGCGAATCCCGCACTCGGGCATATCCCATCATCGTGGGCGACCGGCTCTTGGGCTTCGCACGAACCCGGTGCTGGCCCTTACGGTAGGGGGTTGGCGGGCTGGCTGGCGTTGCCGGCTACCCCGCGGGGCAGCCGGCAACGCCAGCCAGCCCGCCAACCCCCCAAGGAGGAGCCGCTTCAGCGGCGGAATCCGGGCAGCCGAGGCAAGAAAAAGACGCCGATGAGCATGGGCAGCCAAAAGTCGAGGCCGCGGAAGGTGAGGGCAATGGCGCCGGCGGTGGTCACAGGCACGCCGAGCGAGATGTAGGTCAGGGCCATCGTGCCTTCGACCACGCCGATTCCCTGTGGGGTGATGCCGATGATCCAGAACAGGCGCCCCACGGCATAGCCCGCGAGCGCCTCGAGCGGCGCGACGGGCTGGCCAAAGGCTGGGAAGAGGGCGTACGCGCCCAGCCACTCGAGCAGGTGAAAGGCGATGCCCACGCCGCCGTTGCCGAGCGTGCGCCGTGACAGCGAGAGGGCCGCGACGGCAGCCGTGGCAAAACTGGCAGCATTCTCCCTGGCCCAACTCTCGGCGAGCAAAGCCGGGCGGCCAAAGCGCGCCGCCACGGCGTTGACCACCCGCCGGATCCATTCGAGGTAGCGGCGGAGGTCATTGCGACGACGCAGGCCCAGGTAGAGCGCCGTCAGCAAGACGAGGATGAAGGCCAGCAGCGCCGCCGCGCCGGCCAGTTGGTAGGCAAGCAACTGGCCGCGCAGCGCCAGGTAGGCCAGACCCACCCCCAGGAACAGCAGAAAGGTGATATAGTCGAGCAGCAACTGCAGCAGCACACCGGCCGTCGCCCGTGCGGCCGGCTGGCCCCGGCGTGCCGCTTCTTCGACGAGCAGTGCACTGCTGGCGCCGATGCCGGCCAGGTTGGCAAAGAGCGAGGCAAAGACCACCGGCACCAGCGAGCCCACCGTACTGCGCACGCCGACGACGTCAAAGCTCACCTTGAAGAGCACAGCATCGACCACGTAGTGGGCCAGAAGCAGCACCGCCGCCACGACCACCCACCGCGGGTCGGCCTGCAGCGCCAGGGCAAAGATGCGCCGGATCTCGGGGAAGGCCAGAAACAGCGCCACGGCCAGGGCAAGGAACACCAGCCATGGTGCCCACCAGTTGCGCGCCACCTCTCAGTGCCTCAACATGATTGCGACAACTGCGAGGCCCCACACGCGACGCCACACCATCTGCCGGAATCGCTGTGGGGCAGCACTAGGCAGGCTGCAGCGTCGCCTGGCCGGGCTGCCACTCCACCGGGCAGAGCCCGCCGCTCTGCAGCGCCTGCAGCACGCGCATCGTCTCGTTGACGCTGCGGCCAATGTCCATATCGTGCACCACCTGGTAGCGCAGCACGCCATCGGGGTCGATGATAAAGAGACCGCGCAGCGCCATCCCCTCCTCCTCGTCGAGCACGCCGTAGCGGCGGCTGACCTCCTTGGTGATGTCCGACGCCAGCGGAAACGGGACGGGCCCGAGGCCATTCTTGCCTGGCGGCGTCTCGATCCACGCCCGATGGCTGTATACGCTGTCGGTGCTCACACCCAGGACGTCGGCCCTCAGCGAGCGCAACTGCTCATAGTGATCGCGGAAGCCACGAATCTCGGTGGGGCAGACAAGAGTGAAATCGGCGGGATAAAAGAACATGATCAGCCACTGCCCCCGGTAATCCGACAGGTGGGCGCGCTCCTCCAGTGTCTCCAGGTCCTTGGTCGTGCGCATATCGAAATGCGGCGCGGGCCGGCCGACCTTGGCGCCGAATGATAGGGCTTCCATCGTTTCTCCTTGCGCAGGTTGTCGTGGCTCCTGCGTGCTACGTACTGCGTAATACGCAACCTCTGTCACAGCGGCGCGGTTTGCTCAAGACGACCTTACGCATCACGCATCACCACAGCCGAATCTTGGGCCGCGCGATCTGGCGGCCCTTCCAGTAGGAGCGACCCGTGAGCGCCAAGACCACCGAGTAGACGGCGATGCCCATGACGATGGCCAGCGTGAGCGGGTACACGAGCGCCAGGTAGGGCCGAAAGCCAAAGCGCCGGTAGGAAGCGCCGATCAGGAGCAGCGTGGCGCCCACTGCGCCGCCGGCCAGCGCGACCGCCGCCCCCGGCAGCGCCGCACCCAGGAGCCAGAGCGCGAGCACGGCCAAAGGCTCGAGCACGAGGGCAGCGGCGAACAGCCAGCCGAGCAGATAGGCCGAGATGTTGTACTGGAACCCGGCAAACATGTTCTTGCCAAAGCCGTCGAGCACCTCGCGCAGGTTGTGGTACATGCGGCAGCGCACGCGGGGGCAGCCGTCGGCCACGCGCCAGCGCAGGCCCTGCTCCTTGATACGGCGCCCCAGGATCATGTCTTCGATCACCTCCTGGCGCACCCCGTCGTGGCCACCGATGCGCTCATAGGCCAGACGGCGGAAGAGCATGAACTGGCCGCAGGTGACCGACAAGCCCGGCTTGGGCGAGCGGTAGGCCAGGCGCAGCGGCATGAAGAGGAGAAAGGTCCACATCATGCCCGGCACGATCAGGCGCTCGGCCCAGGTGACCGTCTCTTGCTGTGGGAACGCCGTCAGCAAGTCGGCGCGCTGTGCCTCGAGCGCGGCCACTGCGTCGGCCAGGGCGCGCGGGTGATGGCAGGTATCGGCATCGGTGAAGAGCAACAACTCGCCGTGTGCTTGCCGCACGAGTTGCTGGCAGGCCCAGTTCTTGCCCAGCCAGCCCGGCGGCAGTGGCGCCCCCTGCAGCGCGGTCAGCCGCGGGCTCTGCGCTGCCAGGCCGGCCAGTATCTCGCCCGTGCGGTCCTCCGAGTTGTCGTCGATGGCGATCACTTCATAGTCCGGGTAATCCTGCGCGAGGAGTGAGCGCAGGCAACGCCCGACGCTCGCCTCTTCGTTGCGCGCCGGGACGAGGATCGACACACTGGGCTGCCGCTCGGGCGCGCCGTGCTCGCCGAGCGGGCGCAGCTCGCGCATGTTGCTCAGCGTAATGACGATCAGCCCACTCAGGACGGCGGCCAGCCCAATCTGCTGTGGTAGCCACAGATGCGCTAACAGATCCCCTCCCTCCCTCGAGGCACTCCACCCGCCACAGCGGCAAGATGTGTACCTCCGGCGTCACTGCTCAGCCTGTCATTGCGAGCCGCAGCGAAGCAATCCCCAGCCATGCGCGTCACGGCTGGAGATTGCTTCGCTGCGCCTGTTGAGAGAGTTCCCGTTTGTCATTGCGAGGAGGCGACCGCAGCCGCCGACGAAGCAATCCCTTGGTTGCGAGCGCAGCGATGCAACTCCACGTCGCGATCTGGGGTGCTGGCGCACTTGGGGATTGCTTCGTCGGCTGCGGCCTCCTCGCAATGACAGCAGTAGTTTCTGTGCTTGCACATGCCGCGCGGCGGCATGGGATACTCGGAATGACAGGCTGAGCAGTTGCCCTCCGGCGCCGGCATGGTGGGCGGCCGTGCTTTGCACCATGCATGCGGAACCCTGCGCAAGTCTGAACCCTTCGCAGGGTTCCGCATGCATGTGCACCAAACAGTTTGACATGCCCGCGCCAGCCGCTAGAATGAAACGTGTAGCGGCGGCTCGTGAGCCGCCCCCTGACGCTGACGTTCGTACAGGAGTTCGCAATCACCTTGGAGAGCATAGGAGGCCGGCCGGGCATCGCCGTCGTCACGGCGATGGGTGTCGAGAGCGCCGGGCTGTCGCGCGCCCTCGAAGTGGGGCCATGGAGCCGGCGCCGGCGCCGGGGCTGGCACGAGGGGTTGCTCGCCGGCTGCCCGGTGGTCCTGGCCAGTTGCGGCGTGGGGCCCAAGGCTGCGCAGCGTTGGGCCGAGGTGTTGCTCCAGGAGTATGCGCCGCAGGCGGTCATTCTCACCGGCGTCTCGGGGGGTGTGGCGCCGCATGTCGACGTGGGCGACCTGGTGCTGGCCGAGAGCCTCTACGATTGCACCAGCGGGCACATCACAGCGCGGCACCGAGCCGATGCCGGCCTCTTGGAGTTGGCCCGCCTCGTGGCCGGCGATACCCTGCTGCGCCCGGTGGCCGGGCGGCGCCCCCGCGTGATCGAGGGCGGCGTGGCCACCACCAACCGCGTGGCCGGCCGGCGCGCCTGGGGCGAGGCGCTCGCCCACGAGCACGGCATCGTGGCCGTGGAGATGGAAGGCGCCGCTATCGCCGCGGCATGCGCGGCGCACGACGTGCCCCTCCTGGTCGTGCGCGCCGTCTCCGACATCATCGGCCGCCGCTTTCAGTGGCTCTCCATGATCTCCAACCTGGGTCCCGCGCAGCGCAACGCCGAGCGGCTGGTCTTTGCCGTGGTCGAGCGACTGGGCAGGCTGGACCTGGACGACGAGTAGGCTGACTAGAAAGGCAGCATTCGATGCCCAGGGAATTCGTCCTTGTGGCGCCCCGAAAGATCGAGTTCCAGGAGTACTCCGAGCCGCCCCTTGGCCCCGGCGAGGTGCGCGTGCGCACTATCGTGAGCGGCATCAAGCACGGCACGGAGATGGCCCTCTACACCGGCTCTACCCCCTTTCTCACACAGCGCTTTGACCTGGAGTGCCGCCTCTTCCTGCCGACCGAGGCCGAGGCCGTGGGCCTGTACCCGCACCACCTGGGCTCGTGGCTGGCGGGCGAAGTGATCGAGGTCGGCGAAGGAGTGACGCGCTTCCGCGTGGGCGACCTCGTGCACGGCGGACTGCCCCACCGGCCGACCAACGTCGCCCGCGCTGAGCAACTCTACGCGCTGGGGTCCACGATGAGCCCCGAGACGGCGCTCTTCACCGACCCAGCGCTCTTTGCCCTCAACACAGTGCACGACGCGCAGATCAAGCTCGGCGATGTAGTGGCCATTTTCGGCCTGGGCGCGATCGGGCTGCTGGCAGTGCAGATGGCACGGCTCAACGGCGCCATGCGCATCTTTGCCGTCGACTTGATCCCCATGCGCCGCGACCTGGCCCGCCGCTTCGGAGCCGACGAGGCGCTCGACCCGGCACAGGGCGACGTGGCGCTGGCGATCAAACGTGCCACCGGCAACCGGGGCGTCGACACGGCGATGGAAATCTCGGGCGCCTACGCCGCGCTGCAACAGGCCATCCGCTCGGTGCAGGTGGGCGGGCGCGTGGTGGCGGCCAGCTACTACAAAGGAAGCGCCGCAGCTCTGAGCCTGGGCGCCGAGTGGCACCACAACCGACCCACGCTCATCTCGAGCATGGCCGTGTGGGGCTGCCCGCACCGCCTCTACCCCATGTGGAGCCTGGAGCGCCTCGAGCGCACGGCCATCGCCGTGCTGGAGCGCGGACTCGCCGCTACCGAAGGCATGGTGACACAGCGCGTCGCCTACGCCGAGGCACCCCACGCCTATGAGATGATCGCCAACCACCCCGATGAGACGATCAAGGTCGTCCTCACGTACGACTAGCCCGTCACGTCTGAGCGGCCATGCCAAGGCACTCCAAGTGGCGGGCGCATCCCGGAATCGCCGGGGCTACACGCTTGTAGTACCGGAGAGCGGGTGCCCGGGGGACACCTGATACACCTATTCCCCTGGCGGGTGGTCAGCGCCAGCTCTCTGGCAAAAACCCGGTCCAGCTCGCGCCGCGGCTGACAGACGGTTTCTCCTGCTGCAGGGTGGGCCCCCCTACCGCTCCCCCGTCGCGGGGGAACGGTAGGGGGGGCCCAGCCGCGGCATGGGCAGGCCCCTGACTGGGTTTTTGCCTATCGCCTTCCTGCCAGGGAAATCGCTGTGTCAGGTGTCCCCCGGCACTCGCCGACGGTTCTGGGGTATGCTTCTGCATGGCTTTTGCCAGGGCAGGGAGTTGTGCTATGATACTCTGCGTTCTGTTGCTGAGGGCGACACATACCGGACGGGCACCATCGTCCTGCGTGGGAAACCGGAGCTGGGTGTAGAGCCATGACAGGCACACAGAAGGGCAAACGGCGGCCGGGCAGCGCCCCGGCCGAGAACTGGGCGAAGGTGGGCCCTGTGGCCGAGGGAGGCTCGGTCTTTGACCTGGCCGTGCAGACCACCCCGCGCTGCAGTCACGTCTGGGCGGCCACGAGCTGTGGGGTCTTTCAGCGGCGCAGCGAGGGCGCCTGGGAGCAGCACCTGGCCGGCCTGAGCACGCCGCTCGTCTCGAGCCTCTGCGCCGCTCCCGGAGGCGCGCTCCTGGCTGGGGGCATGAACGGAGAGATCTTCCGCTCGCTCGACGGCGGCCAGGCCTGGGAGCGCAGCACCCTGCTCCATGCGACCGACCTCGCCCCGGTGACCTGCATCGCTACCTCGCCCAGGTTCGACCGCGATGGCACGGCGCTGGCCGGCACCGAGGGCAGCGGCGTGTGGCGCAGCGAGGACTCGGGCAGGCGCTGGCTGCCGGCCAACCTGGGGCTCGACGATGAGTCGGTCCAGGTGCTCCTCTGCACCCCTTCGTGGGACAAGCAGGAGGCAGTGCTGGCCGGCACCTCAGAGGGCCTCTTCCGCTCGAGCAATGGCGGGCGCGCCTGGCGCGAGGCCGACTGGCCATTCTCCGACGCGGCCATCTCGGCCCTGGCTGCTGCTGAAGACGTGGTCGGCGGCCCCTTCTACGCCGGCACGGAGGAAGGCTACGTCTACGGCTCGAGCGACGGCGGGCACAGCTGGCGGCGCCTGGGCCAGCCCAACACGGCCAGCCCGGTGAATGCCATCCACGTGGCCCCAGGCACTGGGGGACGGGCGGTCCTGGCGGGTACGACTGAGGGCATCTTTCTCTCGGAGGATGGCGGCGCCACGTGGCAACTCGCTTCGGCCAAGCCCGGCGCCGTGCTCAGCCTGGCCGGCAGCGGCGCGATGATCGTGGCGGGGAGCTACGATTCGGGCGTCTGGCAGTCGAGCGATGGTGGCCGCACCTGGTCTTCGCTCAGCGCCGGCCTGGCCGCGCGTGGCCTGGCGCGCCTCGTGGCCGCCGGCCACGGCCTCTTCGCCCTCGGACCCAACGAGGGCCTCTGGCGCTCGCACGATGCCGGCCGGTGCTGGGAGCAGGTGCCATCGTTGACGGCCCACCTGCCGCTGAGCACCTGCGCCATCGCGCATCCGCCAGAGGGCGAGGTGTTTCTGGTCAGCTCGGTCATGAGCGGGCTCCTGCGCTCGAGCGACGGCGGCCGCAACTGGCAGGTAGCGCAGGAAGGCCCCGACGTGCTCTGCCTGCTGGCAGCGCCGCTGGGTCCGGCCGACCGCCGCGTGTGGGCGGCGACGGCCGGCGGCGAGGTGCTCTTTTCGAAGGACCTCGGCGTCACCTGGGCCACGCTCTCCAGTGAGGCCGAAGGCGAGCGCGCGCTGTTGCTCGCCGCCTCACCACACCTGGCCGACGACCACACGCTGCTCTTGGGCACGGCCACCGAGGTGGGCTGGCGCAGGCGGCCGACGGTGCACATCTGGCGCTCGACCGATGAGGGGCGCACCTGGAAAAAGATCCTCGACCAGCCGACGCCGGCCACCTGGCTCGATGCCGTGACGCCGCCGGCGCCGGGGCGCGCACCCTATGATGCCGCCTACTTTGCCACCGACACCCAATGCCTGCGGCCGCTCACCGGCGGGCGCGACGTGTGGGTGGGCAGCCAGGTCTCTCCCGAAGGCCCCAACATCCTGGGCCTGGCCAGCGGCGGCGACGACGCCCTCTTCGCGGCCACGTCGAGCGGCCTCTTCCAATCGCTCGACGGCGGACGCACCTGGCAGGCCTGCAGCGGCCAGGCCCGCTCGGGCCGCTATGTGAGCATCACCACCGGCCCGGGTGAAGCCGGCGGCCGCGCGCTCTACGCCCTCGAGCTCGGCGGCACCCTCTGGCGCCTACCCCTCGACTAGTGGTTCGTCGCATTGGTTCCGATGGGCTCCGACGCCCACAAGGGGCTAGGCTACGCCCATCAGAACCAATGCGACGAACCATAGGCACGATTCACCGCAAAGACGCAAAGGAGACGCCAAGGAGATCCGGAACTTGTTCGTCTTCGCGCCTTCGCGGTGAGCCGTCTCCCGTTACTTGCCGTTGAGTGGCTCGCTGAGCCAGGCATCCACACGCCGCGCCAGGCGCATGCCAAGCGAACGCAGGGCGGCGAGGCGGTAGCCCAGCCAATGCAGCAGGCGACGCCAGCGCGGCACCGGCGGCACAGGTGTGGCCACACCCCAGCGCAGGAGGGCTGCGCCCCAGGTTAGCCCCGCCCCAAAGCCCACCAACACGGCACAATCGCCACGCTGCAGGCGCCCCGCCTCCACCGCCTCGCACAGCGCGATGGGGATGGAGGCCGCCGAAGTGTTGCCATAGCGCTGCAGGTTGATGTAGACCCGCTCGCGCGCCATGCCCAGGTCCTTGATGGCCGCTTCGATGATGCGCACGTTGGCCTGGTGCGGCACGAGCAAGGCCACATCATCGAGCGCGACGCCCGCCTCTGCGGTCACCTGGCGCGCAGCGCGGACCATGATGCGCACGGCAAAGCGGTAGACCTCGCGGCCATCCATCTGGATGTAGTGCTCGCCCTTCTGCACGCTGGCGGCGCTCGCGGGACGCTTGGAGCCCCCCGCCGGGATCATCAGCAGGTCGCCGCCCGAGCCGTCGGCGCCGAGCGTCGTCGCCAGCACGCCCCCATCCCCACTGCCCGCCTGCAACACCACCGCCCCCGCACCATCGCCAAAGAGGACGCAGGTGTTGCGGTCCTTCCAGTTGACGATGCGCGACAGGGTCTCGGCGCCGATGACAAGGACGCTGCGGTAGGTGCCGGCGGCGATCATCTCGGCCGCCACGCTCAGGCCGTAGATGAACCCGGTGCAGCCCGCACTGAGGTCAAAGGCAGCGGCGTGGGCGGCACCGAGGGCATCTTGCACCAGGCAGGCGGTCGACGGGAATTGGTGCTCGGGCGTAGCGGTGGCCACGATGATCAGGTCGAGCGTGTGCGGCGGCAGTCCGGCGATGCTCAACGCCTGCCGGCCGGCGCGGATGGCCAGCGACGCGGTCGTCTCGTGCGCGGCGGCGATGCGGCGCGCCGCTATGCCCGTGCGGCTGCGGATCCACTCATCGGAGGTGTCGACGACCCTGGCCAGATCCTCGTTGGTCACGATGCGCTCCGGCAGACACCTGCCCCAGCCTGTGACCTGTGCGCGGGGCTTCATCCGGCCTCCCCAGGCACCGGGCGGAAGACGAGGCAGGCGTTGTGGCCGCCGAAGCCGAATGAGTTCGACATCACGGCGCGCAGGGTGGCGCGACGCGGGCCGCCGGGCACATAGTCGAGGCCGCCGCAGGCCGGGTCGGGCTCGGCATAGTTGACCGTAGGCGGGATGGCGCCCTCGGCCATCGCCATGAGGCAGATGATGGCCTCGACCGCGCCGGCCGCGCCCAGGAGGTGCCCGGTCACCGGCTTGGTGGAGGAGACGGCCACCCGATCGGCCTCGGCGCCAAAGACCTGGCGGATGGCGTGGCCCTCGATGGCGTCGTTCAGCCGGGTGCCGGTGCCGTGGGCATTGAGGTAGTCGATATCGGCCGGCGTGAGCCCAGCGCTCGCCAGGGCAGCCTGCATCGCCGCAACGGCGCCGGCGCCGTCCTCGCGGGGGGCCGCCATATGGTAGGCATCGGCCGAGGCGCCGTAGCCGGCCACCTCGCCGTAGATGCGTGCCCCGCGGCCACGGGCGTGGGCGAGGGATTCGAGGACGACGACGCCCGAACCCTCGCCCATCACAAAGCCATCGCGCCGAGCATCGAAGGGACGGTTGGCCGCGGGGCCGGCCTCGTTGTTCGTCGAAAGCGCGCCCATGACGTTGAACCCGGCGATGGCCACCGGCAGGATGGCCGACTCGGTGCCGCCGGCGATCATGACGTCGGCAGTGCCGCGGCGGATCATCGCAGCCGCCTCGCCGACGGCGTTGGCGCCGCTGGCGCAGGCCGAGATGACGGCCATGTTGGGTCCCTCGAGCCCATGGTCGATGGCGATCTGGCCGGCCGCCATGTCGGGCAGCATCATGGGGATGAGAAAGGGGCTGACGCGGCGCGGCCCCTGGGTTTCGAGCACTCTGGCCTGCTCGATGAGCATGCCCACGCCGCCGATGCCGGTGCCCACGATGACACCGATCCGCGTGCGCGCGGGCGGGCGCAAGTCGAGGCCGGCGTCGGCGATCGCCTGGCGCGCGGCGATCACGGCATACTGCACAAAAGGCTCGAGGCGGCGCGCATCCTTGCGGTCAAAGTGCGCCAGCGGGTCCACATCATGCACCTCAGCAGCGATGCGCGTGGCCAGCGCCGCAGCGTCGAAGCGGGTGATGGGGCCAACGGCCGAGCGACCGGCGAGCACGCCCTGCCACAGCGCCTGTACGCCGAGGCCGAGGGGCGTGACCGCGCCCATGCCGGTGATGACGATCGGTTCAAACATGCAGACCTCCAGGGAAGCGTTCAGGTATCAGCCAGCAGAGGGTCGAGCACTCACTCTTGGATAACACGCAGGAGGGGCTGAAGATGTGCTGCGCGGGGATAGAGCGCGGCAAGGCTGTCATTGCGAGTACCCCAGCGTTCGCCGAACCCTGTGCCAAGCACAGAACCTTGGCCTGTCACTGCGAGGAGGCGGCCGCAGCCGCCGACGAAGCAATCCCCACGTTGCGAGCGCAGCGAGGCAAATCCAATGCCCGACGTGGAGTTGCATCGCTGCGCTCGCAACCAAGCGATTGCTTCGCTGCGCTCGCAATGACAGGACCAAGTTTCTGAGCAGACGACATGCCCCCAGTGGCACCACAAGCGATGAAAACGCCCACGAAGCCGCCTGCGGCGGCCAAGGGGGGCTAGGCTGCGGGTTGGCGCGCATTTTCAAGTCAGCGGGGCGAAGCAATGACAGCCTGAAGCGACGTGGGAGGCTGCTCACTGAGGGGGCAGCGTTGTGAGGGTCAGTTGGGGGCTGGCGCTGCCCGCCGCCCGCGGGCGGCGGGCAGCGCCAGCCCCCAACTGACCCTCACAACGCCCCTACGCGCCTGGGGCAAAATCGGCCAGACTCGGCTGGGCTTCAGAGTCCGCTTCGGCCGCGATAGGCACCTCGGTCGGCTCGCAGCGCACGACGCAGCCGGGGTGCGCGAGGGTGAGCGCGTGCTGCCAGGCCTCGTCGTGCGACCAGGCCATGGCGACCTGCTGCCCATCGCGCAAAATGATGAACCTTGGTTCCTTGGCAGCCATACACTACCTCCTGTGGTTCATCGTGCCGGGCCAGAAGGCCGCCCGGTTTCGTCCGTTTCGGGCCACTGCAGTTGAGGTCATAGATAGTGTATCGTGGTTCTGCACGGCTGTCAATGGGGAACTTTTGGCGCTTGGGGATCGTCTCAAGGGTGCAACGCCGGCGAGATGACGCCGGCATAGGGAGGTACGACCAATGAGGACAATCAGGTGTGTGGCACTGCTGGCCCTGGCGCTCGCGCTGAGCGCGTGCGCAACGGCCCAAGGCATGTCGCCCGCGGCTTCGAGCACGCCACAGCCGGATGAAGGCTCGGCCCCCGCAGTGACCATCAAGGGCAACCTGTCGGACGTCCGCGCGGAGGCGCGGGGCGACGTGCTCGGCGTGATCCGTGTCGAGGGTGAAAAGATCGCGGGCAACCAGTACGGCCGCGCTGACCTGCGCATCACTGGCGAAACCCAGCTCTTTGAGCAGCAGGGCGAGCAACTGGTGCCGGTCGATTTCGCCGCGCTCGAGTTCGGCGAAATGGTCGAGGCAACCATGGCCGGGCCGGTCATGGAGTCGTGGCCGGTGCAGGCGACGGCGAGCCAGGTCATCATCCTGGCACGGATGCCCAAGAACTAGGGCGTGTTTGCAAACCCGTAGTCTAGCCCCCCTTGGCCGCCGCAGGCGGCTTCGTGGGCGTTGTTGGCGGCGAACCCGGTGCCGCGGAGACGCGAAACGGGCACAAGGCCCTAGGCTACGCAGGTTTGCAAACACGCCCTAGCACGGCCCGGAACGAAAAACCCCCCGCTACCACGATCGGTAGTGGGGGGCCGTTCTTGGGCTGCCATATGCTGTATCCAGGAGGCGACGGTGGGACTCGAACCCACGGTCGGGGTTTTGCAGACCCCTGCCTTAACCACTTGGCTACGTCGCCGGGACAAACGTAAAACGTAATGCGTATTGGCTTCGACGGGTATGCGCACAACGCTGGCATTACGCATTACGCAATAGGCGTGGAGCGGAAGACGGGATTTGAACCCGCGACCCTCTCCTTGGCAAGGAGATGCTCTACCGCTGAGCCACTTCCGCTCGGCCGGGGGGCGAACCCCGGTCAGTGCCGAGGCCCAGGATTGAACTGGGGACACCGCAATTTTCAGTCGCGTGCTCTACCAACTGAGCTACCTCGGCTTGAGGTGGCCATATTGTACTGGAAGTGGCGGGGGTTGTCAAGTGCGCCTGGCCGACGCCCCCTGTGCGCTGGCGCTTATCTTGATGACCTGCTCCCGCGATACGTGCGCGGCGACTTGGGCCGGCCGGTGTCACCGCTCTGAGCGCGGGTGTGAAGCCGATCATGGTAACTGGGAGCCACGACCATCAGGGCGGTGACGCGCCGCGGGTCGAGGATGCGCGTGCGCAGGCGCGGGTCGAGCTCCTCCAGCGACATGCTGGTGGTGATGACGGTCGGCAACTGCGCGTTGTAGCGGTGGTTGAGGAGCTGGTAGAGCTTTTCCTGCGCCCACGGCGTCGCGCTCTGCGTGCCCAGGTCGTCGAGCACGAGCAGGGGCGCGCTGCGCACCTCGTCGAAACGCCGGTCGAGCGAGGTCGTGCTCGACGGGTTGAAGGCGGCGCGTAGATAGTCGAGCAGGTCAGGCACGACGACAAAGAGCGCCGGATGGCCATTGGCGACGCGCTCGTTGGCGATGGCGGCGGCGAGGTGCGTCTTGCCACACCCATACTCGCCCATGAGGACGAGCCATCCCTGAGGCGCGGCGGCATAGTTGCGCGCCACCTCCAGGACGTTTCGCAGGTTGTCGCGTTCATCGCGTGCCAGTTCCCGGCCGCGCGTGTCAAAGCTCTCAAAGGTTTGGTCCCCGTGCAAGCAGAGGCTGCTCAGCTCCGAGCCCTCGGTGCCCGCCTGACGAAAATCGGGCGCGAGGATGGTAAGCACCTGGCAGAGCTCAGTGTCGGCCAGGCGCGAGCGCAGGCGCGGGTCGATCTCTTCCAGCTCACGGTTGGTGGTGATGACCGTGGGCAGGAGTGCGTTGTAGCGGTGATTGAGAAGCTGGAAGAGCTTTTCCTGCGCCCACGGGGTGGTGCTCTGCGTGCCGAGATCGTCGAGGATAAGCAGCGGCACGTTGCGCACGGCGTCGAACTGCTCGTCGTAGGATGAATCGGTATCGGGCCGGTAGGCCGCGCGCAAATAGTCGAGCAGGTCGGGCACCACCATAAAGATGGCCGAGTGGCCCTGGGCGATGCGATAGTTGGCGATGGCCGCGGCGAGGTGCGTCTTGCCGCAGCCATAGCGGCCGCGCAAGAGCAGCCAGCCCTGCGGCTGCTCAGCGTAGGCACGACACATCTCGAACGCGCGGCGCAGGTTGGCCTGCACGTGCGGGGCGAGGCCAAAACCGTCGGGCACAAAGGTGTCAAAGGTCTGCCGGCTGAGCATGCCCAGGTTCGAGGCGCGGCGCAGTCCGTCGAGGCGCGCCTGTTGCTGCGCCGCCGCCTGGCAATCGCAGGGCATGGCGCGGCCAAAGTCGGGGTGCCCCACGGGCACGTCGCGCCGGTAATAGCCCGTGCCACCGCAGCGCCCGCAGACTGCCGGCGCTGCAGGAACCTTCGAGGCGCGTGCCCGGGCGCCCGAGTCGCTGCTCCGCGGCTTGTCAGGTGTGCGCCTAGTACTTGACGCGGTCGCCATACTTCCCCTTTATGTATCTCCAGCGGTCACGCTCGAGACGCTCGCCTCCAGAGCCCGAACGCTCGCTGGAGCCCTTGCCCTCGCGCGCCCAACGCTCAAGGATGCCGCGCACGTAGCGCCAGTTGCGGGCGTTGCGCTCGACGGCGATGCGGAAGGCTTCCTCGATCCACTCGGCGGGGTAGGTGGCCTCGGCATCGCGCAATTGGTCGGCGATGAGCGGCTGCAGCAGCCCGATGTTCTGCTGATAGAGTTGATAGATGTTGGGCCGCGGCGCGACCAGGCGCGGCTCAACGCCCGGCGCACCGCCAGCGAGGCTCACCTCGCCGCGCAGCGCCCGCTCAAAGCCCTGGCGGCCCTGCTGGCTGTTGAGAAAGAACCAGGCCTCGTCACTCCCTTCGCCCTGCAGGCGCAGCATCGTGCCGCGGGTGACGGCGCGCGCCAGGGCTTGCTCCAGCGCCACCTCGGCCGGTTGCCCCGTCGCAGCGAGCCCCGCCACGAGCGCGGCGTCGGCACGCAGCTCGGCCAGCGCCAGGTAGCGCGGCTCGCGCTTCACGCGCTGCAGCCGCCAGATGGCGTGCAGCGTGACTTTGAGCTCCGCCAGGTCGTCGATGGCCGGCAAGAGCTCGCTAAAGAACACATCCGGCACGGCCGCAAAGCGCAGCCGGCCGCCAGGAAAGCCGGGGAAGGGTGTGTTGTCGGTCATGGGCTGTGCGTCGCGCCTCACGCATACTCTCCATCCGTGCGATACGTCTCCAGGTCCATGAACTTGGTCTGTTCTTTGGCAAAGCGCAGGGCCACCTGGCCGGTGGGACCGTTGCGGTGCTTGGCGACGATGATATCGGCGATGTTGCGCCGGTCCGAAAGCTCGTCGTAGACCTCGTCGCGGTAGATGAACATGACAATGTCCGCGTCCTGCTCGATGCTACCGGATTCTCGCAGGTCCGACAAGATGGGGTGCTTGTCTTGCCGGCCTTCGACGGCGCGCGAGAGCTGCGAGAGGGCGATCACGGGCACGTGCAGCTCGCGGGCCAGGCCCTTGAGCGAGCGCGAGATGTAGGAAATCTCTTGCTGGCGGTTCTCGATGCGCACGCCGCCGGCCATGAGCTGCAGATAGTCGATGATGACCAGGCCCAGGTCGTACTCGGCAGCGAGGCGCCGGCACTTGCTGCGGATTTCCAAAGGCGTGGGCGAGGGCGTGTCGTCGACAAAGATCAGCGTATCAGAGAGATCGCCCGAGGCCTTGACAATGCGGTCCAGCTCCACGTCGTGGATGTCGCCCACCATCAGACGGCGCGAGTCGATGCCCGTCTCGGCCGACAGCATGCGCTGCACCAGTTGCTCGCCCGACATTTCGAGGGTGAAGAAAGCGACGACCGCCCTGTGTTTGAGCGCCGCATTCTGGGCGATGGTCAGGCCGAAGGAGGTCTTGCCCATGCCAGGGCGGCCGGCGATGATCAGCAGGTCCGAGGGCTGCAGGCCACCCAACAGCTTGTCGAGGTCGATGAAGCCGGTGGGCAGGCCCACGAGCTCGTCGCTGTGCGCCTGCAGATACTCGATGCGGTCAAAATAGTCGGCCATGAGCCGCTTGATCGGCACCAGGTCCTTGCTCTCGCGGCGCTCGGTGACCTCGAAGAGCGTGGCCTCGGCGCGATCGATCACCTCGTCGATCTCGCGGTCCTCTTCGTAGGCCAGCCGGGCAATCTGGCCGGCGGCGTCGATCAGCCGGCGGCGCAGCGCGGCCAGCTCGACGATGCGGGCATAGTGCTCGACGTGGATGGAGGTCGGGACGGCGTTGATCAGCGAGGTGATGTACGCCGCGCCACCGACCGCCTCGAGCGCGCCACGGCGTTCGAGGGTATCGCACAGGGTAACGAAATCGGCCGGCTCGCGCCGCTCAAAGAGGTCGAGCACGGCCTGGTAGATCTGGGCGTGGCTCTCGCGGTAGAAATCCTCGGGCCGCAAAAACGGCGCGATGCGGATGATCGCATCGCGGTCGATGAGCAAGCTGCCCAGCACCGATTGTTCCGCCTCCACGTTCTGCGGCGGGAGACGTTCGACCGACACGCCCTATTTCTCCTCGAGGCCGCCCAGATCCAGCCCCTCAACGAAATCGCGGAATGCGTCGGAGCCCCGGTCACCTTCGGCCGGCTTGGGGCCTGTCGAGATGTCGGGGCTTGGCGTAATGGCGGCGCGCTCGAGCACCGACTCTTCCACGTAGATGGGCGCCTGCGCGCGCACCGCCAGGGCGATGGCATCGCTGGGGCGCGAATCGACCTCGAACTCTTGGCCATCGCGCAGGCAGACGAGGCGGGCGTAGAACGTGCCCTCGTCGAGGTCGCTGACCACGATGTGCGAGAGCGTCGCCCCCAGCGCCTCGATGACCGACTTGAGCAGGTCATGCGTCAGCGGCCGCACGACCTCCTGCCCCTGCAGCCGGATGGTGATGGCGTCGGCCTCGAACGGGCCGATCCAAATCGGCAGCAGGCGCTCCTCCTCAGACTCCAGATCCCTCAGGATCACCACGCGGTGGTGCGACATCAGGCTGACCTGAACGCTGTGAATGGCTACCGGAACCAATAGCTCTCCCCTCCCTTTCCCGCCAGAGGGTTGCAATGCGGGTAATCATCGCAACGAGCCAGCCCGCCGAGAGAATGACGCCGCGACTCGACCAGAGGACGCCCAGACGGGGTCGAAGGAGTTGGGGGCGTTGTCGCCCGGCCAGTGCTCAGAGGCTGCAGCAGGCCGGCAGCGCCGGTTGCGTGTCAAGATTATACCACAAGCAGGGGTCTTCCTCAAGAAGCCGGCACAACGGGGGCATATCCCACAGTTGTGGGGCACCCATGTGCTGGCCGGGTTCGTGCGAAGCCCAAGAGCCGGTCGCCAACGCTGACGGGATATACCCGCACAACGGGGTACGTCCCAGACCCGTCGGCGAGATCCATTCGTAGTACCCGACACAACCTGACGGGTCTGTGGCGACCTGTCAGGTGTGCTCGCCCGTTTGCGCTGGCCTCTCCTTCATGCTAGAATCACTGTCGAATGAGGGCGGCCGGGCTGGCCGCCCCCTATTTGTGAGTCACTGCGACAAAGAGAGGTTCTACCTGTGCAGATTGGCATCATTGGGCTGCCGAACAGCAGCAAGACGACGATCTTCAACGCGCTGACGCGGGGCCATGCCGAGACGACGCCGGTGCCGGCGTGCGCCGCCGAGGTACACGCGGCGACGGTGGATGTGCCCGACCCGCGCGTGCGCGTGCTGAGCGACCTTTTCCACCCGCGCAAGACGACCTACGCCCAGGTCCAATACAATGACATCGCCGGCCTGGCGCCGGGTGTGGGCAAGAACGGCGGCATCCCAGGGCCGCTGCTGAACGCCATCAACCAGAACGATGCGCTGCTGCACGTGGTGCGCGCCTTCGAAGACGACACCATCCCGCACGGCGCGGGCTCGGTGGACGCGGCGCGCGACCTGGCCGCGCTCGACACGGAGCTCCTGCTCTCAGACCTGATGATCGTCGAGGCGCGCCTCGAGCGCATGCAGAAGGACCTGCAGAGCCCGCAGCCGGCGCGGCGCGAGGCGGCGGCGCGCGAGCAGGCGCTGCTCCTGCGGCTGAAAGAGGCGCTGGAGGCGGGCACGCCGCTACGCGATGTGGCGCTGGAGCCCGAAGAGGAGAAGGAGCTGCGCGGCTTTGCCTTCCTGACGCTGAAGCCGGTGCTCGTGGCACTGAATATCGGCGACGAGGGCGCCCCGCAGGCCGCGGCGCTCGCGTACGAGCACCGCCGCACGCAGATGCTGGAGCTGCGCGGCCGCCTGGAGATGGAGATCGCGCAGATGGAGGGCGACGAAGCTGAGACCTTCCTGCACGAGTTCGGCATCAGCGAGCCGACGCTCAGCCGGCTGATCCGCTCATCCTACGAGCTGCTCGGGCTGCAGTCGTTCTTTACCGTGGGCCAAGACGAGGTGCGCGCCTGGACGGTACGCCGCGGCGCGACAGCGGTGGAGGCCGCAGACGCGATCCACTCGGACCTGGCGCGCGGCTTTATCCGCGCCGAGGTCGTGGCCTACGACGACCTCATCGCTGCAGGCTCGCTGGCGGCGGCGAAAGAGCGCGGCCACGTGCGGCTGCAGGGCAAAGATTATGTCGTGAAGGACGGCGACATCCTGAACATCAGGTTCAACGTATAGCAGTCCGGGACCGGAGCCCCCAACTTGTTGGGGACGGCCCGAACAAGTTCGGGAGTCCGGGGCGGCGAAAAAACCCTCGTAGAGCATTGACAATGGATGGCTTCGGACGCTATAATGGAGTCATGGGGTTTGCGAGCCGCCGTGCGAGGCGAGGAGGCCAGCGCGATGCTGATCAGGCCTTTCTGTCCCGACGACGTCGCCTTTGCCGCCCATCCGTCAGAGCTCGAAGGCTGGAGCGTTGCGGCGCGCGACTATGAGAGCCCGGTGCAATACGAGCCGCAGGGCTGCTTCACTGCCCAGGTGGATGGCGAGCCGGTGGGCGTGGCGCTGACGGTGACCTACGGCAAGCTCGGCTGGGTATCGAGCCTGGTCGTGAAGCAGGCGCAGCGCGGGCACGGCTACGGCCAGGCGCTGCTCGACAGGGCGGTGGCCTACCTCTTTGACCGCGGCGTGCGCACTGTGGGGCTCGACGCGACGCCGGGCTCGGCGGACCTGTACCTGCGCTCGGGCTTCCAGCCCGCCTTCGACATCCTCTACCTCAAGCGACCGCCGCAGCCGGCGCCCAACGCCAGCGCCGGCCCCGTGGGGCCCCTCCGCGCGCGAGACCTGCACGCGGTGACAATGTTCGACTGGCCTTGCTTCGGCTCGGGCCGCGGCCGGGCGCTGCGCGGGCTGCTGCAGCTCTCGCCAGTCGCTGTCCTGGCCCAAGACGGCGCCGGGGTGGGCGGCTACCTCATGGCCCGCGTGACGCACGACCACTGGACGATCGGCCCCTGGGTGTGCACCCGGGCCGCAGAAGCGCTGCTCACCCACGCGCTGCAGGCAATCGGCGCCGAGCCGGCGCATGTCGGCGTGCCCACGGCGAATGCGGCCGCACTGCAGCTCGTGCACGCGCACGGCTTTGCCGAGTATTACCGCGAGACGCGCATGTACCAGGGAGACCCCGAGGGCATCGGCCGGCCCGAGTGCATCCATGCCATCGCCAACTCGGAGAAAGGCTAGCAGACCCGCGCGTGCTGTGCGAGTTGACACCCCGCCGGGCACGCGTATAATGCGAGTCCTACAGGCCAAGCACGATCGGCCCCTTTCCAGGCTTCCGTAGCCACCTGCACCACCGGTGGATCACTAGACTAGGGGATAATCGACATTGGCACAAAGTAGTGCACAAAAGCCGCGACGGCCGTCACGGCCGTCGGCGCACCTCGACATCGCGAAGGAGGATTCTCCTCCTGTGCGACGCAGCGCCGAGCGCAAGCAAGCGACCGTCATTCCTCTCGTCCCCACCCCCGGGCTCAAGCTGGCCCGCATTCTCGTGCCGGTGGCCAACCCCGCGACTGCTCGCGGCCTCATCCAGATGGCGAGCGCGCTGGGCGCGGGCCGCCCCGCCGCTGAGCTCGTCGCCCTGAAAATCGTCACCGCCCCTCGTGGCGTGCCCATCGAAGAGGCGCGCCGCTACATCCTCTCCATGCGCGAGCAGTACGAGGGCGCCCTGGCCCAAGCCACGGGCTATGCCGTGGAGGCGGGCCTGTCGCTGAGCACCGAGTTGCAGGTCGCCGGCGAGGCCGCAGCGGGCATCCTCGACTATGCCGGCAGCCTGCCCGACCTCGGGCTGCTGCTCCTCGGCTGGCGCGGCGCTGTCAGCGGGCGCCGGCTGCGCGGCAGCATCAACCAGGCCATTGTCAGCCGGGCGCAGAGCAATGTCGCCGTGCTGCGCCTGCATGGGTCGGAGCTGGGCCCGCTGCGCAAAGTGCTCCTGCCGGTCGGCTGGGGGCCACACGCCCGCCTGGGCCTGCGCCTGGCCGAGCGGCTGGCCGCAAACACCAGGGCCGCAATGACCGTGCTGCGCGTGCTGCCGATGGCCGGCGAGGTGGATTGGGAGGGCGAACGCGCGGCGTTGGTCAAGCTGCTGCAGGAAGAAGCGCCGGGCCTGCGCTACGGCACAGAACTGCGCCTGACGCGCGAGCCCGCGGCCATGCCGGCCATCCTCGCCGAGGCGCGGCGCGCGGCCTATGATCTGATCGTCATCGGGGCCACCGGCGAGTCGTGGGTGCGCACCTGGCTCTTTGGCGCCATTCCCGACCAGGTGGCCGAGCGCGCCCCCTGCTCGGTACTCTTGGTACGTCAGCGTGTGTGACCGGATCCCTGAAAGGAATAGAAGCATGACCACGGCCAAAACACAACTCGCCACGCAAGAGTTCATCACCCTCGAAGACCGCTACAACGCTCACAACTATCACCCGCTCGATGTCGTCATTACGCGCGCGCAGGGCCCATGGGTGTGGGACGTGGAGGGCCGCCGCTACCTCGACTGCCTGTCGGCCTACTCGGCCGTCAACCAGGGGCACAACCATCCCCGCATCGTGCGCGCCATGGTCGAGCAGCTCGGCCGCGTCGCGCTGACGTCGCGCGCCTTCCGCAACGACCAGTTGCCGCTGCTGGCGCAAGAGCTGTGCGAGTTGATCGGCTACGAGATGATGCTGCCGATGAACTCGGGCGCCGAGGCGGTAGAGACGGCCATCAAGGCGGCGCGCAAGTGGGGCTACACGATCAAGGGCGTGCCCGCCGGCCAGGCCGAGATCATCGCCTGCACAGGCAACTTTCACGGCCGCACCACCGCCATCGTCGGCTTTTCGTCCGAAGAGCAGTACCGCGACGGCTTTGGCCCCTTCCCCGCCGGTTTCAAGCTCGTGCCCTATGGCGATGCGCAGGCGCTCGAGCGGGCCATCACGCCGCAGACGGTGGCCTTCCTCTTCGAGCCGCTGCAGGGCGAGGGCGGGGTGATCGTGCCGCCGCAGGGCTACCTGCAGCAGGTGCGCGCGTTGTGCAGCCGGCACCGCGTGCTGATGATCGCCGACGAGATCCAGACGGGGCTGGGGCGCACCGGCACGCTCTTGGCGTGCGAGCACGAGGGCGTGCGGCCCGATGTGGTGACGCTGGGCAAGGCGCTCTCGGGCGGGCTCTACCCCGTCTCGGCGATGCTGGCCTCGCGCGAGGTGCTCGGCGTCTTCCAGCCGGGTGACCACGGCTCGACCTTTGGTGGCAACCCACTCGCCTGTGCAGTGGCGCGCGAGGCGTTGCGCGTCATTGTGGAAGAGCAACTGCCCCAGCGCGCGGCCGAGCTGGGGAACGAGCTCATGGCGCGGCTCCGCAAGCTGCAGAGCCCGCACGTGGCCGAGATCCGCGGCCGCGGGCTGCTCGTCGGCATCGAGCTCAAGCCCGAGGCCGGCGGCGCGCGCCGCTTTTGTGAAGCGCTGCAGGCGCGCGGCGTCCTCGCCAAAGAGACCCACGGCACCGTCATCCGCCTGGCACCGCCGCTCGTCATCACACACGAAGAGATGGAGTGGATGCTGGGGCAGATTGGGGCGGTGCTGACGGCGTGAGGCGTGACACGTGATGCGTGGTACGTGATGCGTGATGCGTGACCGTGTTGCGTGGTGCGTGTTCCGTTGGCCCGAACCTATGCGGTGGAACACTCAACAGCGTCACGCATCACGTTTCACGCATCACACTTTGCGTTTTACGCATTACGCTCCTCCTCCACCGTCATCACAAAATCGGGGCAGAGGAGCTCGCACTGGCGGCAGCCGCTGCAGGCCTCGGGGTGTTCGAGGCGAACGATGCCGGTGAGGGGCTCGGCGGCGAAGACGTGCTGCGGGCAGAGCTCGATGCAGATGCCGCAGGCCTTGCACCAACGGGCGTCGAGCACAACGGTCCATCCTTTTGCGGCCACAGAGCCTCCTTCGGTCAAGTGGGCGGCGATGCGGAAAGCCACGGCCGCATTATACCGCAGTCGCGCCATCCCGGGCAATAGCACGGCAACAGCGCTCTTCTTCCCTTTCGTGCCTCTTTCGCGCCCCTTTCGTGCCTTTCATGCTCCCCCCTGGCACGCGGCTTGCTCGACCTCTGCACCCGGCCAACTAGGTCGTGTTCGCAAACCCGTAGCATAGCCCCCCTTGGCCGCCGTAGGCGGCTTCGTGGGCGTCTTGGGTGGCGAGACCGGCGCCACAGAACGGCAAAACGGGCACAAGCCGCCGGTGGCGGCCAAGGTGCCCTAGTGGTTCGTCGCATTGGTTTTGATGGGCGTAGCCTAGCCCCTTGTGGGCGTCGGAGCCCATCAAAACCAATGCGACGAACCACCAGGCTACGACGGTTTGCGAACACGACCTAGCCGGTGAGGAGGTGCGATGAGGCTGGGGGTTTTCGCCGCGACGCTGCAGGAGCTGCCGCTGCAGCAGGCACTCGACGTCATCCGCGACCTGGGCGCCGATGTGGTGGACCTCGCGACGGGCGGCTATGGCACCAAGGTGCACTGCGACCCGGCGGCGCTCCTGGCCAGAAGCGACGGCCCCGCCGTGCTGCGCCGCGCCGTGGAGGAACGGGGGCTGGCCATCGGCGCGCTGTGCTGCTACGGCAACCCCCTGCACCCCAACCGCGACGTGGCCCTGGCGCACCGCCGCGACCTGCGCGACACCATCGTGCTGGCCGGGCGCCTGGGCCTGCACAAGGTCGTCACCTTCTCGGGCTGCCCGGGCGATTCGGGCCAGGCCGCCATCCCCAACTGGGTCACCTACCCCTGGCCGCCGGAGCAGGTCAAGCTGCGCCAGTGGCAGTGGGAGCACGCCCTCCTGCCCTTCTGGGCCTCGCAGGCGCAGTTCGCCCTCGAGCACGGCGTGACGCAGCTCTGCCTGGAGATGCACGCGGTGAACGCGGTGTACAACCCCGAGACGCTCCTCGAGCTGCGCCGGCTGGTCGGCGATGTCATTGTCGCCTGCTTCAACCCCGGCCACCTCTTCTGGCAGGGCGTCGACCCAGTGCACGCCATCCGCGCCCTGGGCGCCGCCGTCGGCCACGTGCATATCACCGACACGCACGCCGACCCGCTCAACGCCCCGGCCCACGGCCTGCTCGACGCCAAGCCCTTCTACTATGAGCACGAGCGTTGCTGGAGCTGGCGCACCGTGGGCTATGGTCATGGCGAGGAGACATGGCGCGAGATGGTGGTAGCGCTGCGTCTGGCGGGCTACGACGATGCCATCGTGGTACAGCATGAAGATACGATGCTGATGCCCGCCGCAGGGCTGCGCCGTTCGCTGGAGATGCTGGGGCGTGCCGTGGTGCGGGCGCCGCTGGCCGTGCCCGAGCCCCCGCCGGTACAGGCAAGCTAACTGTAGAGCAAGTAGCGCTTGCGCCGCGCCTCAAAGCGCGCGACCTCCACCTCCCAGCTCTGCACGAGCGACTCGGCGGACAGGCCGGCCTCGAGGCCCTGGCGCAGGCGCGCCGTTCCCGCAAGACGGTCGAACAGGGGCGCCCGGCCATCCGCAGGGCCAGGCAGGAACTCGAAGCGCCGCGGCGCCTGAGTGCGGGCCGCGGCGATGAGGTGCAGCGTGGCGGCCACCGGGCGCAGGCTGCCACGCGCAGCGACCCGCAGACGCACGCCACCGCAGGGCTCGCCAGCATAGCGGCCAGCGCCGGGCACGAAGCGCAGCGGCTCACAGCGCACCCCCGGCAGCCTCTGCGCGTTCAGCACCTCGGCCAGACGGTCACCCTCGAGCCAGGGCGCGCCGGCCACCTCGAAGGGGAACGGGCTGCCGGCACCGGCTGAGAGGTTGGTGCCATCGAGCAGGCAAGTGCCGGGGTAGAGCAGGGCCGCAACCAGGCTGCGGAGGCCGGGCTCCAGAGGCACCCAGGGCAGGCCGGCATCGTCAAAGTACATCGCGCGCCGCCAGCCGCGCATGCCAATGACGGTCAACGTCGCACCCAGACCACACTCTTCGTTGAGGTAGCCAGCCATCTCGCCGAGGGTCAGGCCGTGGCGCATGGGAAGGCCGGCGCCGCCGGCACACGGCACAAAGCCCGGCTCGGCCACCGGCCCCTCGACGAGGGCGCCGCCGCTGGGGTTAGGGCGATCGAGCACGATCATCGGGCAGCCGGCGCCGGCCGCGGCCTGCAGCGCGCCAAAGAGCGCCTCTCCCACAGTAGAACAGCGCGCGCCGTTCTCCTGCAGGTCGACGACGAGCAGGTCCACGGCAGCGAGTTGGGCCGCGCACAGCGCGCCGGCTGTGTCGCCTTCCTGCAAGTCGATGAGCGCCGTCGCCTCGACCTCGGCCCCCAAGAGCGCATCTCGGGTACCGGTCAGGTCGGGCTGCACAGCGGCAGAATGCGTCAGCAGGCCCACGCGGCGGCCGCTCATGAGGTCGCGGCGCTCGCGGAGGAGCACCTGAAGCCCTGTCTTGATCATCGCCTGGCCGACTCCTTCGCCTTCAACTATCCTGTGCCCCATGCTAACACAGAATGCGGCTTCGGTCAACGTTGCGTATTTCGCTATCTCGCTGGCCATGCGGCGGCGCTGTGGCCAGACTCGTTTGTAGTGCGGGAGAAAGGGTTGGGGAGCCGGCCCCAGCGGTGCACCGCTGGGGCCGGCTCCCCAACCCTTTCTCCCGCACTACGAGCCGTCGCCTGCTCTGGCGGCATCAGTACACCGGCTCTGCCTGATGGCTGTAGAGGCATTGACTTGCACCCTCTGCGGTGTTAGAATCACGATAGGCGGCACAGTTGAGCGCCACGGAGGGGGCCGATGGACAATCCCTGCGGCATCTCGACCGACGTGGACCTCCTACGCGAGTTCGAGCGTGGCCTCGATCCGCGGCGGCCCGAGCGCAGCAGAATCCCCGCGCGCATCCTGGGCTACGGCGAGATCAGCACCGTCTTCGAGGTCCAGGCCGAAGGCATGCGCGGCCTGGCCTGCAAGCGCCTGCCCATCTTTCGAGATGGCGCAGAGGTGGCGCGCTACGAGGCCGTCTACGCCGAGTACATCCGCCTGCTCACGGAAGGAATCGGCCTGACGCTGCCCCCCCACGGTCACTGTGCCTTCCTCGACGATGCGGGCCGCCCCGTGTTCTACATCGTCCAGCAGCAACTGCCCTACGACTCGATCGGCAACCGGGCCATCCACCTGCTGCCGCGCAGCGAGGCGCTGTCTCTGATGCGGCGCATCCTTGGCGAGTTGCGTCGGGTGTGGGCCTTCAACCGCCGGCAGGAGCACCTACAGGTCGCCATCGACGGGCAAATCTCCAACTGGTCGATCGCCGGCCCCGCTGCGCTTCTCTACGTCGATACCAGCACCCCTCTCTACCGCGTCGCCGGCGTCGAACAGCTCGACACCGAGCTCTTCCTGCGCAGCGCTCCCTCCTTCATGGCGTGGCTGCTGCGCTGGCTCTTCCTCAAGGATGTGGTGGATCGCTACTACGAGCCACACCGAGTCGTTGTCGACCTGATCGCCAACCTCTACAAGGAGCAGCGCGCCGATCTCATCCCCGATGTCATCGCAGCAGCCAACAACTTCCTGGCGGGCGAGGCGGCCGAGCTGGCCGTGGCACCGATTGCGGAGCGCGAGGTGCGCGACTATTACCGTGAGGACGCCACCATCTGGCGGCTCTACCTCGCCATGCGCAAGGTCGACCGCTTCATCCGCGCCCGGCTTCTGCGAGGCCGCTACCCCTACATCCTGCCGGATGAAGTGAAGCGATAGTGACGAGCTGAGAGGGTAACTCACCACAGAGGGCGCTGAGGCTTGTTCAGATACCCTCTGCCTCCTCTGTGGTGTATCCACGTGTGTTTCCCACGCAAGGAGGTAGGTATGTCGCTCATCGGCCAGGGTCCCAAAGCAGAGACCATTGCCCGCTTTGCCCGCCACATTTCGAGCGGCAAGGCCGAGTTCTTTGCCCAGGCAGGCATCGACCTGGTCTTTGGGCGGCGCGAGGGCGTCTACATATGGGATGTGGACGGCCGGCGCCGGCTGATCGACTGCCACTGCAACGGGGGCGTGTTCAACCTGGGCCACCACAACCCGCGCGTCATCGCCGCACTCAAACGCGCGCTCGACGAGCTCGACATCGGCAACCACCACTTTATCAGCGAGCACCGGGCACTCCTGGGTGAGCGCCTGGCCGGACTCTCGCCGGGCGACCTCAACCGCGTGATCCTGGGCGTGGGCGGCGGCGAGGCCATCGACGTGGCGCTCAAACTGGCGCGGGCGCACACGCGCCGGCCGGGGATCATCTCAGCATGCGGCGGCTACCACGGCCACACCGGACTGGCGCTGGCGGCAGGCGAGGTCTGCTACCGTGAGCCTTTCGGCCCGCTAGCGCCGGGCTTTGTGCAGGTGCCGTTCGGCGAGTTGGAGGCGCTCGAGGCGGCCATGCACGACGATACCGCCGCGGTCATCCTCGAGACCATCCCGGCGACCCTGGGCATCGCCATCCCACCAGAGGGCTATTTTGCCGGCGTGCGCGCCCTGTGCGACCGTCACGGCGCCGTGATGATCGCCGACGAGGTACAGACCGGGCTGGGCCGCTGCGGCGCGGTATGGGGCATCGACACCTACGGCGTCATCCCCGACATCATCGTCAGCGGCAAGGGTCTCTCGGGCGGCATCTATCCCATGTCGGCCACCATCTACCGCGAGCACCTCGACCCCTTCATGCGCGCCAACCCCTTCATCCACATCTCGACCTTTGGCGGGGCCGAGGTAGGCTGCTACGCGGCGCTGGAGATGCTGAGCATCCTGGCCGAGCCCGGCTTCCTGCCCCATGTGCAAGGGATGGCGGAACGCTTCGCCGCCGGCTTGGCCCGGCTGAAGGCGCAGCACCCTGAGCTGCTCGTGGAGGTGCGGCAGCGCGGGCTGATGATGGGGCTCAAGATGGCCAGCCCCGCCTGCGGGCCACTGCTGACCCTGGCCGGCCTGCAGTGCGGTGTGCTGACCATTTACGCCAACCACGACCAGTCGGTGAGCCAACTCCTGCCACCGCTCACCATCGAGTCCGACGAAGTGGCGCAGGTGCTCGACGCCCTCGATCAGATGCTCGCCTGGGTGGAGCGGGCGATGCCTTCGTAGTGGTACCCCGCCCGCGGCACGAGCTTGAGGGAGCGCCCTTCCTGTGCTATAGTAAGGGCCTATCCGAGCAGCCGCGTAGCCTACGGCCTCGTGCCCGTTTCGCGTCTCCGCGGCACCGGATTCGCCGCCAACAACGCCCACAAGGGGCTAGACTACGGGTCTGCAAACACACCCTAGATCATCGGTCAAGTACTCGTATAGACGACGTAGCCTAGCCCCAATACAGTTCAAATAATGGTACTTACGCGGTCGACCTGCCTCCAGCAAAGCCCCCCCACCCCTAGCCCCGCCCCCGGCGCGGGGGCGGGGAAACTGGAGGTTAGGGGGTTCAGCGGGCGCTTCGCGCGACGCGCGAAGCGCCCGCTGAACCCCCATTTAAGGACTCCCCCTTCCCGCCGCAGCGCAGAAGGCGAGGCCGGGGGGATGGGCTCTATACGATGGCACTGCAGCGCCTTGCACGACCGCGTAAGTACTATCAAATAACAGCGCCTCGCCCGTCTCGACGGAGCCGGCGATTGGAAATCGCGCCTGGGAGCCCCCGTTGGCGGCCAAGGGGGCGCTGCGGCGCCCGGCGCCCACCTGCGTGGGCTGGTCG
>JAKPJZ010000159.1 GCA_029553955.1 Chloroflexota bacterium | reverse complement strand
GGGGGGGGGGGGGGGGGGGGGGGCGCAATGCTTGCGCGCATCAGCCTGGAGGGCGGTAGCGGGGCCCGCCACTACCTGCTGCACATCTCGCCGCTGCAGGATCGCTACGGCCCGCTGGGGCAGTTGGTCCTGCTGCGCGATGTGACCGAAGAGGTGACTGCGCAGGCGCGGCTGCTGCAGGAGCAACGGGCGGTGGCCACCATGCAAGAGCGCGAGCACCTGGCGCGCGAGCTGCACGACAGCCTGGGGCAGGTGCTCGGCTATGTGAGCCTGCAGGCGCAGGCCATCGGCAAGCGGGTGCACGATGGCGACGCGGCCACGGCCGAGGCGCAGTTGGCCCGCCTGGCCCACGTCGCGCAGACAGCCCACCTCGACCTGCGCGAGTCGATCTTTGGCCTCAAGGCCGGCGCGCAAGACGGCTGGTCGTTCCTGGCCGCACTGCGGCAGCACCTGCAGTCATACCAGGCGCAGTACGGCGTGCACGTCACGTTGGCCCTGCCCCCGCACCTGCAGGAGGGCGACCTGCCGTCGAGCGCCGGGGTGCAGGTGCTGCGGGTGATCCAGGAGGCGCTGACCAACGCGCGACGGCACGGGCGGGCGCGCTCCGTCGAGGTGAGCCTGGCGCGTGCGGGCAGCCAGGTGCGGGTCGTGGTGGCCAACGACGGCTGCGGCTTTGACCCGGCCCAGGTCGCCGGCAGCGAGGCGCAGCACTTTGGGCTGGCCGGCATGCGCGAGCGCATGGCGCAGGCCGGCGGCTGCGTGACCATCGACAGCCGGCCGGGCGCGGGCACGCGGGTGGTGCTGCAGGTGCCCGCGGGCGACGAGGGGAGGGGCGAGGATGAGGGTGCTCCTGGCGGATGACCACCAACTGCTCTTGGAGGGGCTGCGTAACCTGCTGGAGGTACACGGCATCGAGGTGGCCGGGGCGGCGTGCGACGGGCTGGAGGCGCTGAGCCTGGCGCGCACGCTGCAGCCCGACGTCATCCTGATGGATATCCGTATGCCCGGCTGCGATGGCCTGGAGGCGACGCGGCGCATCAAGGCTGAGATGCCGGCGGCGAGGATCGTGATGCTCACCACCTCGGACGGGGACGAGGACCTCTTCGAGGCAGTGAAGAGCGGGGCCTGCGGCTACCTGCTCAAGAGCATCGACGCCGAGGCGCTCGTGGCGAGCCTCGAGCAGGCGCTGCAAGGCGTGCCGCCCTTTTCGCCGGGGCTGGCCGGCAGGCTGCTCGGCGAGTTTGCGCGGCTGGCGGCGCCGGGGGCCAAGGGTGAGGAAGCGCCGGCCCAGCGGTTGACGGCGCGGCAGCGCGAGGTGCTGGCGCTGGTGGCGCAGGGGCTGGCCTACAAGGAGGTGGGCGTGCGGTTGAGCTTGAGCGCACGCACCGTCAAGTATCACATGGCCGAGATCATGCGCCTGCTGCACCTGGAGCACCGCGCCCAGGTGCTGGCCTATGCCGGGCGAGCGGGCCTGGGCGGCACGCAGCCAGGCGAATAGGCCCCGGCGCCGGGCCGGGCACTGTCCCTGGGGACAGTCTCCACACAGAGTGGGGACTGTCCTTTTTCTGTCTCAGGGGACATTGTGGGCCGCCACCTTTGCTGATATGCTGGTGTCGGAGGGGGATGCGATGGAGAGACCGCGGCGGGTCGTGCTCTACGGGCAATCGATCATCCTGGGCGCGGTGGGCGAGAGCCTGCGGCGCTGCCCGGGCATCGAGGTCATCCCGCTCGAGCTGCCGCTGCCCACCGCGCAGGAACTGGCCGCCTGGCGCCCGACGTCATCCTCTTCGATACGACCTCGGAGCGCCCCGATGCGGCGCCGGCCATGCTCGCCGTCGGGCGCCACCTCCTGCTCATCGGCATCAGCCCCAAGAACGCGGCAACGGCCGTGTGGTGCGGGCGGCAGATCAATATCTCTTCGGCACAGGAACTGGTCGACAGCATCTTTGGGCCGGAGGAGGGAGGCGCGCAGCAGTAGAGCGCGCCTGGCGATGGCGGCCATGCTCGAGCCGTGGCTGCCGAGGGCCTCGGCGACGGGGCCGGGTGCCCGGCCGCGGCGGGCTGGCGCCAAGGGGGGAGAGATGAAACGCATCACGCTGGTGTTGACGGCGTTGGCGCTGCTCCTGGGCAGTGGCCTGAGTTCAGGGCCGTGGTGCCTGCCGGCGCAGGCTGCACCGCCGCCGACCGCCGTGGTCGCCTGGGGCACCAGCCATGGTGATGTGCCGGCCGGGCTGACCGACGTCACTGCTATCGCTGCAGGCGGCGCCCACAGCCTGGCGCTGCGGAGCGACGGAAGTGTCGTCGGCTGGGGCGACAACAGCAAGGGGCAGGCGACCGTGCCGGCGGCGGGGCTGAGCGGGGTGGTGGCCATCGCAGCCGGCCATCTTCACAGCCTGGCGTTGAAGAGTGACGGGACCGTTGTCGCCCGGGGCGACTTTTCGTCGCCAGATCCCTTCGGCTGGTTCCCGACCACTGCCAACTATGGCCAGGCAACAGTGCCGGCCGATCTGAAAAACCCGAGCACGGCGCACGTCACCGCCATCGCCGCGGGCGCGTATCACAGCCTGGCGCTGAGGGATGATGGGACGGTGGTCGCCTGGGGGGTCAAAGCGGGCGATGCCGACTACCGTGGCCAGACGGTTGTGCCGGCGGGCCTGGGCAAGGTGGCGGCCATCGCCGCGAGTACACATCATTCGCTGGCCCTGCTGGCACCGCCGGTCATCGTGAAGGCGGGCACGGCGACGGCGCTCAGCTCTTCGCCTGCATCGCCGGCGCACGGCCAGACGGTGACGCTCACGGCGACGGTGTCACCGCTGTCGCCGGCCACGGGCACGCCGACGGGGACCGTGGTCTTCCGGGAGGGCACGACAGAGCTGTTCAGAAGAGAGCTGGCGGGCGGCGTGGTTTCGGGGGGTGTAGCCGGCTTCAGTGAGGGCACTCATACCCTCACGGCCGAGTACCTCGGCGACACGGACTATGACGGGAGCACCTCGGACCCCGTGACCCTCACGGTGGGCCCGGGCCCGACGATTGCGCTGGACGGCGCGGCGAGCGTGGACGAGGGGTCGGAATACTGGCTGGCGCTGGGCGCCATCACGCCTGACACCTACACGCCCAGCGCCTGGATCGTGTTCTGGGGCGACGGCAGCACCTGGACCTACTACAGCAGCGCGTACCCGGTGAGCCACACGTATGCCGACGGGCCGAGCCAGCCGGGGATCGTCGTACAACTGCGCAACCCCGACGGCACGGGCTTTGCCGCGGGCACGAAATCGATCACGGTGAAGGACGTGGCGCCGACCATCGCACTGGATGGCGCGGCGAGCGCTGACATAGGTGCGAGCTATGCGCTGACGCTCGGCACCATCAGCGACCCGGGCAGCGATACGGTCGTGGAGTGGCTCGTGCACTGGGGCGACAGCAACTCCAACAGCTACCCGAGCGGCGGCGCCGTAAGCCACGTGTACGCCGGCGGGCCGAGCAGCGCAACCATCACGGTGGACCTGCGCGACGAGGATGGGTGGCATACAGGCGCAGGCAGCAAGACGATCAGTGTGGGCGGCACAGGCGAGACGGACAGCGATGGCGACGGCGTGCCCGACTCGGGCGACAACTGCCCGGCGGTGGCCAACCCGGAGCAGACCGACACCGACGGCGACGGCGTCGGCGATGCCTGCACGGTCCCGACCATCGAGCTGGGCGGCGCGGAGAGCGTGGACGAAGGGTCGAGCTACGTGCTGACGCTCGGCGCCATCACGCCCGCGAGCTACACGCCCAGCGTGTGGACCGTACACTGGGCCGACGGCAGTTCCAACAGCTACACCAGCGCCGGCACTGCGACCCACACATACGCCAATGGGCCCAGCAGCCCGACGATCACCGTCGACCTGGGCGACGGGAAGACGACCTACGCCGGCGCGGGCTGCACGTCGATCACCGTGAACAACGTCGCGCCGACGGTGGCCATCACCGGCGCGCCGGGGAGCAGCCCGGAGGGCACGGCGATCACGCTCCATAGTTCGGTCACCGACCCCGGTGCCGATACGCTCAGCTACGCCTGGAGCGTCATCAAGGACGGCGTGGCCTACGGCACGGCCGGCAGCGTCGCGACCCTCAACTTTACGCCCGACGACAACGCCAGCTGCGTGGTGACGCTCAGCGTGAGCGACGGCGACGGCGGCGAGGGCAGCGCGAGCACGACCATCGACGTCACGAACGTGGCGCCAGCGGCGACGCTGGGGAACAATGGGCCGGTGGACGAAGGCAGCGCGGCGACGATCAGCTTCAGCGGGGCGACAGATCCCTCGACGCCCGACACCACGGCGGGCTTGCGCTATGCCTACGCCTGCAATGGCGCCAGCCTGGCGAGCGCGACCTATGCCACGAGCGATACGGCTGCCTCCTGCCAGTGCACCTACCCCGACGGCCCGAGCGACCACACCGTGCGCGGGCGCATCATCGACAAGGATGGCGGCTACTCGGAGTACACCACTGTCGTCCACGTCGAGAACGTAGCGCCGGCGCCCACGATCCATGGCGCGCCGGCCGCGAGCCCCGAGGCCACCGAGATCGCGCTGACGAGCACCGTCAAGGACCCCGGCGCCGATACCTTCACCTACGCCTGGACCGTGACCAGGGGCTCCACCATCTATGCCAGCGGCGATGCCCCGGACCTCAGCTTTACGCCCGACGACAACGGCGCCTACGACGTGCGGCTGACCGTCACCGACCAAGACGGCGGCGCGGGCGGCGCCAGGGCGATCGTCGAGGTCACTAACGTCGCGCCCGCGGTAACCCCGCCCGACGACCAGCTCGCCGACGAGGGCACGCTGGCTTCCTTCAGCCTGGGCAGCTTTGCCGACCCCGGCGCCGACAGCCCGTGGGCCGTCGCCGTCGCTTGGGGCGATGGCTCGGCGCACACCACATTCACGACAGCAACGACAGGGCCGCTCGGCACCCAGCCCCACGCCTACACCGACAACGGCGAGTATACCGTGACCGTCACCGTCACCGACAAGGACACGGCAGCGAGTGACGTGACCTTCACAGTCACTATCGCCAACGTCGTGCCCACGGTCGAGGCGGGCGCAGACGCCGCCATCGACGAGGGCGATACCTTCACCGGCTCGGGCTCGTTCAGCGACCCCGGCGCCGATACCTGGACGGCCAGCGTCGACTATGGCGACGGCTCGAGCACGCAGCCCCTGGCGCTGAGCGGCAAGGCCTTTGCGCTCAGCCATGCCTACGCGCAGGATGGCGCCTACACAGTTGCCGTGACCGTCAACGACGACGACGGCGCGACGGGCAGCGACACCCTCACGGTCACCGTGCGCAATGTGGCGCCGGCAGTCACCGCAGCCAAGGATCAGACCGCCGACGAGGGCACAGCGGCCTCTTTCAGCCTCGGCTCCTTCGCCGACCCCGGCCTCGACAGCCCCTGGGCGGCCCACGTGAGCTGGGGCGACGGCTCGAGCGACCTGATCCCCGGCCTCAGCGCCGCCGGCGCCCTGCCCCAGCGCAGCCACGTCTATGGCCAGGACGGCCGCTACGCCGTCACCCTCCGCGTGACCGACAAGGACGGCGCGGCCGGCGAGGCCACCTTCCTGGTCGACGTCGCCAACGTGGCCCCCACCCTCTCGGGCCAGTTCGATCAGCTCGCCGCCGAGGGCACGCTCACCTCCTTCAACCTGGGCCGCTTTGCCGACCCCGGCGCCGACAGCCCCTGGACGGTGCGCGTTGAATGGGGCGACGGCACGATGAGCACCTTCAGCGCCACGACGCCCGGCGCCCTGGGCTTCCGCGCCCACGCCTACGACGACGACGGCACCTACAGCGTGCGCATCACCGTCAGCGACAAGGATGGCGCCGGCGTCGCGGCCGGCTTCCGGGCCATCATCCGCAACGTGGCGCCGGCGGTGACCATCGACCCGCACGTCAGCGCCGGGCCTGGCGGCGCGCAGGTCGGCCTCTGGGCGCATGCGACGGACCCCAGCGCCGCCGACACCGCCGCCGGCTTCCAGTACCAGTGGAGCTTGAAGCGCGACGGCGTGGAGATCGGCCACGGCCATGCCGATAGCCTCGGCTTCACCATCCCCGCCGGCGATGGCGCCATCTACCTCGCCGACGTCCAGGCCAAGGACAAGGACGGCGGCATTGGCAGTGCATCATGGCACCTGCGCGGCGAGGTGCGCACGGCCCTCGACGCCCGCATCGAGATCCTCTGGCCACACGGCGGCGCCCACGTGCAGGGCGCGAGCCTGGCCAACCTGACGGCCATGCTCTTCCGGCCGGGCACGCTGGAGTCGGCCCCGCCCGACTGGAGCCCGACGATGCGGCTGTGGCGCGCGCTGGACAATGGGGTGGCAGAGCCGGTGGGGGTGGGGGTCAAGCGGCTGGTGACGCGGGGCGGCCTGACCTACCCGGTGTGGGATTTCGACAACGTCGACGTCGCGGCGGCGCAGGACCCGGCGCACAAGCTCACCTTCACCCTCACCGTCGACGGCGTGGAGACATACTCGACCGCCTGGGTGCACGGAGCGGATGCGCGCACGATCTTCCCCGTGTGGGATGTGGTGCAGTAGGGGCGAGGTCTCCTCGCCCTGGTTCGTGGTCGATACATGAGCGCCTGTTTGCAGTGAGGGAGAGGGGGTTGGGCGTCAGGGCCAAGCCTGTGGCTTGGCCCTGACGCCCAACCCCCTCTCCCTCACTACGAGCGCAGTGTGTCGAGCAATGCCCTGGCCTCACGCAGGTCGGCGGTGTCGAACCCTTCGGTGAACCAGCCATAGATGGCGGCGAGCATCTCTTGGGCCTCGGCGCGCCGGCCCTGGCTATCGAGCAGGCGCGCCAGGCTCATGGTGGCGCGCAGCTCCCAGCCGCGGGCCCCCTGGCGCCTGGCGACCTCGATCGCTCGCCGCAAGCAGGCCCTGGCCTCGCGAGCGACTCCCGGGCCGGCCCCAGGGGCTTGCGCCAACAGCTCCCCTCGCAGCCGGTGCAGCTCGGCCTCGCAGCAGCGCTCGCCCGTCCGCTCCACCAGGGCCAGAGCCTCGTCCACAGCGCCCAGCCCCTCCGCAGCCCGCCCGCTGCGCCGGCACGCTTCCGCCAGCAACTGCAACTGGAAGATGGACCCGGTCACGGCGCCCGCGGCCCGCCAGGCCTCCACGCCCTGGCGCATCGCAGCAATGCCTGTGGCAGGCTGCCCCTGCCGGGCCTGCTCCCACCCCTGGAACACTGCCGCCCAGACCTGCATGGCGACCAGGCCCTCGCGGGCCACCAGTTCGGCCAGCGCCTCGATCGCTGGTTGGGCCGCCTCATCCTCGCGCCGCAAGAGGCGAACGGTGGCGCCTCCAAAGGCCAGGGCAAAGGCCAGCGAGAAGGGCTGTGCCAGCTCTTGGGCCTGGCGCACCGCCAGTTGGCCCTGGGCCAGCGCCTGGTCGGCGTAGCCCAGGACCCACAGCTCCCAGGCCAGCCAACTGCGGCAGGCCGCCTGCAGGTCGGGCCCACAGAGTGCGGTCAGGCCACCGTGCATCTGGTGATCGTAGAGGGCGAGCGCCTGCTCGAGGTGGTGCCGCGCCCGGCCTGGCCTGCCGAGGAAAAAGTGGGTTTCGCCCAGCGTCCAGTGGGCCGGCGCCAGGTGCGCCGCCTCGCCGGCCGAGGTGGCCAGGCGCAGGTACTGGTGCCCCAGCTCCAGGGAGCGCCGGTGCTCACCCTGCGCCCTGCTCTGGTCGGCCAGCAGGAACATGGCCTGCAACAACTGCTCTGTGGTGCCCGCCTGCCGGCAGAGCGCGTAGGCGCGGGCGACCGACTGTGCATGCTGTGGCGCGCCCCAGCCCCGGCCCGCCATGAGCGGCGTGCCCAGGGCCAGGAAGAGCTCGAGCTCTTGCCGGCTGCGCTCGGGCGACTCGGGCAGCGCCTCCAGCAGCGCCAGCCCGCGGGTGAAGAGCCCGATGGCCGCCTCGTAGGCCGAGAGCCGCACAGCCCGCTGGCCGGCCTGGAGCAAATAGCCGATAGCCCTGGCCGGCAGCCCCGCGATCTCAAAGTGGCGCCCCAACTGGATGGCCACCTCCCCCGCTCGCGGGCCATACAGCGCCTCCAGGGCCTCGCCCACCACCTGGTGCAACCGGGCACGCTCCACCGCATCGAGCCGATTGTACAGGTATCGCTGAAAGAGCGTGTGGCAGAAGCGGTAGCGCGAGAGAGGCTGCCCAACGAGCCGGTCGCGGCTCGTGGCCTGCACCAGGTGGTGGACCCTGCCCAGGGGGCCGCTGAGCCATCCGATGGCCTCCTCCTGGCTCACGCCCTGCACGCGCGCCACCACCTCGGCGGTGAACTCTTCCCCCTCCACGCTGGCGGCCACGAGCGCTGCCTGCCACGCCACAGGCAGACGGCCGATGCGCTCGGCGATCACCGCCTCCACGCGGGGCGGCAGCCGGTCCCACGCCAGGGCCGGCCCCTCTATCCAGCGCCCGACCTCATCCTGCTGCAGGTCGCCCCGCTCCTGCATGCCGCTCAGCAGCTCGACGGTGAAGAGGGGCTGGCCGGCGGTGTGGCGGTAGAGGGTGGTGCGGAAGGCATCGCCCAGGTCGTTTGGCCGGCTATCCAGGTAGGCATCGACGAAGCGCCGGCTATCGGCCGCGTTGAGGTCCACGACAATGTCGCCCAGGCTGCGCCGCAGCTCGTTGACCACGGCCGCCAGGGGGTGCCGTGCGACGCCCGGCGTGTGGGCCACGTCGGCCGGGCGGTACGCGCCCACGATCAGCAGACGGCCGGCCGGCAGGCGCCGCGCCAGGTGAAAGAGGAGGCTGAGCGAGCCGTCATCGATCCACTGCAGGTCATCGAACAGGAGCAGCAGCGAGCACTGCCGCGCCAGCGCCCCCAGCACCCGGCGGACCTGCTCGTAGAGGTCGGCCTGCTCCAGGCCCGGGGGGTCGGCAGCCTGGCGCTGCAGCAATGCCTCCAGCGCGCCGAGGCGAGGGAGCCACGCCGGGCCAAGGGCATAGGCGCGGGCCAGCAGCTCCTCGCCCGGCACCAGCAGGCCGACCAGGCCGGGCCCGGCCTTCACCAGCGCCTCCAGGGCGGCCGGCAGCAGGGCCCACAGGCGGCGCGCCTGCTCGGCCGAGATGGCGCCCCCCGCCCGCTGGGCCTCCACGCAGGCGGTCAGCATGCCCAGGATATCGCGGAAGGGGAGGTAGGGATCACCCAGGCCCGTCTGGGCGTTGCACGACCCGCTCGCGACCACCAGGTCGGCGTGCTGCTCCATGGCGCGGCGCGCAAACTCGGCCAGCAGCGCCGTCTTGCCGCTGCCCGCCTCGCCGGCCACCAGGGCCACCCCCGCCTGCCCGGCCAGGGCGAGCGCGAGGTGCTGCTCCAGCCGGGCCAGCTCCCGTTCGCGGGCCACAAAGACCGCTGTCGGCGCCTCGTCGCCGGCGTGCAGGCCGTAACTGGGCGCAGCCGCGGGGAGCAGCGCGCCCTCGCGGATGGCCTCGAAGAGGGCCACGGTCTCGGGCACCGGCTCCACGCCCAGCCCCTCGGCGAGGGTGCGCCGGCAGGCCGCGTACTGGGCCAGGGCTGCGCTGCGCCGGGCGCTCAGCGCCAGCGCCCGCATCAGTTGGCGGTGCGCCTCCTCCAGCCAGGGCTCGAGTTCGAGCTGGCGGCGGGCGCAGGCGATGGCCTCCTCGTACTCGCCACGCGCCTCATGAGCCGCCGCCAGGGTGCCCAGGGCCACCAGCACCTGTTGGCTCAGCTCCTCCCGCTTGAGCAGCGCCCACCCCTCAAAGGGCGAGCTATCGGCGAGAGAAAAGCCCTCCAGGAAAGGGCCACGGTAGAGGGCAACGGCCGACTGCAGCTCCCCCATGGTTGGGGCCTTGCGGGTGGCTGCTGACCGCTGGCGGCCTATGGCCGATCGTTGATCGCTGATAGCTGACAGCTTTTGTTGAAAGGCGGTCACATCGAGCTGGCAGCCGGCCTCCGCGTTGAAGCGGAGCGTGTCGCGCCCGATCAGCAGCAGGGGGACGGAAGCGCCGCGGTCGCCGAGGGCGCCGCGCAGGTCCGAGAGGGCATGGCGCAGCGCCGAGAGAGCGGCGGAGTCGGGCTGGTCGGGCCAGAGGAGCGCCGCCAGCACCCGGCGGGCGTGAGGGCGCGTCGCTTCGACCGCCAGGTAGGCCAAGAGCGCGCGCACCTTGTTGGACGTAAAGCCAGAGATGGGCTCCCCATCCAGCAACGCCTGGAAGGGGCCGAGCAGAGACAGCGTCAGATGGGCCATGGCTGTAGCTCCGACCCCGGCAGTGGCTCGCACAGACCCCGATGGGCACGCCAAGGCTCTGCAGCCGCCATCGCAGCCATCATCATCGATGCGGTCGGCCACCGGGCAGAGGTCGTCCGCATTGTACATCATCTGCAGAAACCAGGCAAGAACACTCCAGGCCGCAACTGTGCAATTTATCATTGCGAGGAGGCCGCAGCCGACGAAGCAATCTCCAGCCCGCGAATCGGGGATTGCTTCGTCGGCGCTGCGGCGCCTCCTCGCAATGACAGAGTAGGAGCCCCAGGCCACGTTCTCTGGACGTTCTCAGGACGCTGGCATCTTAGAATCATCCCTAGAAGGCATGCTGCCTGTACTCGCAGAGGAGCGCGGTTGATGGACAAGCGACGGCACCATCGATCCTACCTGCTCCGGCTTTGGCAGGCCGAGGGGAGCGCCTGGCGGGCCTCGCTGGAGAGCCCGCACACCGGGGAGCGCCACGGCTTTGCCAGCCTGGAGGCGCTGTTCGCCTTTCTGGAGGCCGAGACGGCAGCGGCAGCCCGGCGCGGGCCGCAAGAGGGCAGCCCCGGCGATGCACATCGACTGCCTGGCAGCGACGCCGGACGGGGGTGCGGGTAGGGCAAGCTGCCAATCAGCGGTCTACCACGTCGACCTGAGCACAATCGGGCCACGCACGCGGCGCCGGATTGGCAAACACCGATCTGCTCTCCGCTCGATGAGCGGCTGGGCTGCGCATTCTGGCAGAAACTCGGTGCAGTTGGCATAGTAACCGACGCATGGCGCCATTGCGCTGCGGGCGGGAGACCCCCTACCGTTCCCCCCGCGAGGGGGAATAGGTTCACGTTGCGGTGGGCGTCGCGCTGCGCATGGCAAGCCAGGAGCATCACCTGCGAGCGCAACCTATTCCCCCTCGCGGGGGGAACGGTAGGGGGTCTCCCACCCCTCACACAAACGAACGCATGGCTGATTTGTTGCCAATCGCTCCTGCGTCAGGGAAATCGCTGTGTCAGGTCACGCTCGTGGGCGCGAGCCCCAAGGAGGTCGCGATGAAACGTCACCCACTGGCCACCCTCGCACTGGCCGCGCTGCTGCTCGCGCTCGGCGCCGGCGCCGCGCTGGCCGGCCCGCCGGCACGGCCGCTTGGGGCGAGCAGCGCGCCCACCGTCGTCAGCTACCAGGGCCAGGTCACGGTCGGCGGCGTGCCCCACAACGGCAGTGGCTACTTCAAGTTCGCCGTCGTCGACGCTGCAGGCACGACGAGCTACTGGTCGAACGACGGCACATCGGCCAACGGCAGCCAGCCCAGCGCCGCCGTCAGCCTCACCGTCACCAACGGCCTCTTCACCGTGCTCCTGGGCGACAGCGGCATGAACGCGCTGACGGCGGACGTATTCGACGGCAGCGAGCGCTACCTGCGCGTCTGGTTCTGCCAGAGCGCGACCGGCAGCTTCGTGCAGCTCGCGCCCGACCGCCGCATCGCCGCCGTGCCCTACGCCCTGCAGGCGACGAACGCCGACACCCTCGACGGCAAGCACCTCGCCGACCTGGTGCAGGCCAATGGCACGCTCCAGGCCAACCTCAACGCCGACCTGCTGGATGGGCACCATGCCACCCATTTTGCCGCCGCCGGCCACAACCACGATGGCAGCTACTGGCAGCTCGGCGGCAACGCCGGCACGACGGGCAGCCACTTCTTGGGCACCAGCGACGGCCAGCCGCTGGAGCTCAGGGTGAACGGCGCCCGTGCCCTACGCCTGGAGCCCAACGCCACCAGCCCCAACGTCATCGGCGGCCACTGGGCGAACAACGCCACCGCCGGCGTTCTCGGCGCCACCATCGCCGGCGGCGGCGCCACCATCGACGGCGCTTCCTATGCCAACGCCGTGACCGCCGACTATGGCACGGTAGTCGGCGGCGTGGGCAATGTGGCCGGCGGCGAGTACGCCACCGTCGGCGGAGGCAGTGAGAACAAAGCCAGCGGCCCCTACGCCACCGTCGGCGGGGGCAGCTACAACTCTGCCACGAGCTATTACTCCACGGTCGCCGGGGGCTACGGCAACAAAGCCACAGGCAACTACAGCTTTGCTGGCGGCAGGCAAGCCCACGCCGATCACGATGGCGCATTTGTGTGGGCCGATTCCACCAATGCCGACATCTCTTCGACAGGTCCAAACCAGTTCATCGTGCGCGCCAGTGGCGGCATCTGGCTGGGCACAACCAGCCCGCCCAGCATCCCAGAGGGCCGCTTCCTCAACACGTCGACCGGCGCCCATCTGACCACCGGTGGCCAGTGGGTGAACAACTCGGACCGCACCGCCAAGGAGAACCTGGCGCCAGTCGATTGGCAGGAGGTGCTGCAACGCCTGGCGGCCATGCCCATCAGCACCTGGAGCTACAAGGCCGAGGACGCCTCGGTGCGCCACATGGGGCCCATGGCGCAGGACTTTTACGCCGCCTTTGGCCTGGGCGACAGCGATACCAGCATCGGCACCATCGATGCCGACGGCGTGGCCCTGGCGGCCATCCAGGGGCTGTACCAGCGCTCGCAGGAGCAGGCGGCGCGCATCGCCGAGCTCGAAGACGAGAACGCAACGTTGCGCGCGCAGATGGCCGATTTCGAGGCGCGGCTGGCGGCGCTGGAGCAGGGGCGGTGAGGCAAGCCTGACAGGTCTTCGAAGACCTGTCAGGTTTGCCGGCACCTGCATCCCCATTTGGGCCGCAGCGAGGTCGACGGGGTCGCCGTGCTGCCTGGCAGGCAGGTGAGGCCCGAGGGCGCATTTGACGGTCGCCGGAGCGTGGCCTAGAATCACGGCACACTGCGTGCTTTCCGCTCATTCCTGCTTCTTCACATCTGCGGTAGCGCACCGGATCGTCATCGCCTGTCTGCGCGTCCCGGCGACTGCGACGTGCGCCGGGCCTGGCTCAAAGGAGGCCCATGTTGAAACGCCATCCCTTGACCATCTCCGTACTCGTCACGCTGCTTGTCGCGCTTGGCGCTGGGGTCGTGTTCGCCGGCCCGCCGGCACAGCCACTGGCCGCCTCCGCTGCGCCCACCGTCGTCAGCTACCAGGGCCAGGTCACGGTCGGCGGCGTGCCCCACAACGGCAGTGGCTACTTCAAGTTCGCCGTCGTCGACGCTGCAGGCACGACGAGCTACTGGTCGAACGACGGCACGGCCAGCGGCGAGCCCGTCAACGCTGTCGAGTTGACCGTCAGCAACGGCCTCTTCACCGTGCTCCTGGGCGACAGCGGCATGAACGCGCTGACGGCGGACGTATTCGACGGCAGCGAGCGCTACCTGCGCGTCTGGTTCTGCCAGAGCGCGACCGGCAGCTTTGTGCAGCTCGCGCCCGACCGCCGCATCGCCGCCGTGCCCTACGCCCTGCAGGCGACGAACGCCGACGCGCTCGATGGGCAGCATGCCGCCGCCTTCTGGCAGCTCGGCGGCAACGCCGGCACGACGGGCAGCCACTTCTTGGGCACCAGCGACGGCCAGCCGCTGGAGCTCAGGGTGAACGGCGCCCGCGCCCTGCGCCTGGAACCCAACGCCACCAGCCCCAACGTCATCGGCGGCCACTGGGCGAACAACGCCACCGCCGGCGTTCTCGGCGCCACCATCGGCGGCGGCGGCTCGGACAGCCACGCGAACCTGATCACCGATGACTATGGCACCGTGGGCGGCGGGCTCTGGAACCAGGCCGGAGACGGCGCCGGATCTACCGGCGACCATCCATACGCCACCGTCGGCGGGGGTGTTTCCAACACGGCCAGCGGCAGCCATGCCACCATCGCCGGGGGCGGTGGCAACACGGCCAGCGGCAAGTATGCCACCGTCGCCGGGGGTGCCGGCAATGAGGCGAGCGGACAAGACGCCGCCGTCGGCGGGGGCTGGGCCAACTATGCTACCGGCGCCTCGGCCACCGTCCCAGGGGGCGTCGCCAACATCGCCGCAGGGACGTGCGGCTTTGCCGCCGGCATGAACGCCCACGCCAACCACGACGGCGCTTTTGTGTGGGGCGATTACGATGTCTTGAACTCCGTCTCTTCCACGGACGCCAACCAGTTCATCGTGCGCGCCTCGGGCGGCATCTGGCTGGGCACGACCAGCTCGCCCAGCATCCCATCGGGGTACTTCCTCAATACATCGACAGGCGCCTACCTGACCAGTGGCGGCACCTGGACGAACAGCTCGGACCGCAACGCCAAGGAGAACCTGGCGCCGG
This sequence comes from Chloroflexota bacterium, assembly GCA_029553955.1. Lineage (GTDB taxonomy): Bacteria > Chloroflexota > Anaerolineae > SpSt-313 > SpSt-313 > JAKPJZ01. The sequence continues at coordinate 32,417 of JAKPJZ010000159.1, read as the reverse complement.
TCGACGTGCACGCTGTCCTCGCGCGGCTGGCCGCCATGCCCATCAGCACCTGGAGCTACAAGGCCGAGGACGCCTCGGTGCGCCACATGGGGCCCATGGCGCAGGACTTTTACGCCGCCTTTGGCCTGGGCGATAGCGATACCAGCATCGGCACCATCGATGCCGACGGCGTAGCTCTGGCGGCCATCCAAGGGCTGTACGCTCAGAACCAGGCGCTGCAGGCCGAGAACGCGGCGCTGCGCGCGCAGATGGCGGGCATCGAGGCGCGGCTGGCGGCGCTCGAGCAGGGGCGGTGAGGCAAACCTGACAGGTCTTCGAAGACCTGTCAGGTTTGCCGCCACCAGCGCAATGGCGAGCGCCCTCTGTTGCCAGGCAGGGTTGCGGCGTTAGGCTCCCTTGCGCATGAGGGAAGGAGCACGGCATGCACCATCATCCGAGACGCATCGCGACAACGGCGCTCTTGCTCACGCTGGCGCTGGCCGGAGTGGCGCTCGCCCAGGCCGGAGCAGCCATCGACTGGTGGGTGCTGGGCAGCGGGGGTGGCCCGGCCGCGGGCGGCAGCGTGACGCTCGACGGCACCCTGGGCCAGCCCATCGCCGGGCCGTCGGCCGGCGACGCCGTAGCCCTCAATGCCGGCTACTGGCAGGAGGACCGCCGCGCCGCGAGCACGGTCGCGCTCGAGCCCTCCGCCAACCCCGCGCTCGCCGGCGGCCCGCTGACCCTCGCGGCCACCGTGAGCGGCAGCCACGGTGTGCCCACGGGCACAGTGACCTTCAAGGAGGGCAGCACCGTCCTCGGCAGCGGCTCACTCAATGCGAGCGGCCAGGCCACGTGCGATGCCTCGGCCCTCGCGGTGGGCACGCACACCATCATTGCCGACTATGGCGGCGACCTCACCTACTACGGCGGCTCGGCGACGCTCAGCCAGCAGGTGCGGCTGCGGCATACTACGACGAGCATCAGCGCCCCGGCGGTCACCTACCACGGCGACGCCGCGGTCGTCGTCACCGTCTCCTCGACCGAGGGCGCGCCCACGGGCAACGTCGCGCTCAAGGTCGACGGCGGCGCAGAGCAGGTAAAGGGACTCATCGCGGGCAAGGCCAGCTACACCCTGGCCAGCCCCACCGTGGGCGACCACACCCTCGATGCGACCTACGCCGCGCAGGGCAACTTTGGCGCCAGCACGGCCGCGGCCACCCTGCACGTCAACCCGGCGGCCACCACCACGACCGTGAACGCCAGCCCCGCCGCGCCGGTCTACGGCCAGAGTGTGACCTTCACGGCCACGGTGACGGCCATGGCGCCGGGCAGCGGCACGCCGACAGGCACCGTTACCTTCATGGATGGCGCCACCGTCCTCGGCAGCGCCGTGCTCGACGGCAGCGGCAAGGCGACCCTCTCCACGGCGAGCCTCGCCGTGGGCGCTCGCACTATCAGCGTCGAATACGCCGGCGACGGCAACTATACCACCTCGAGCGGCACCTGCAGCCTGACGGTGAAGCGGGCCGACACCACGACCGCCCTGGTCGCGGCCCCCGCCGCATCCGTCTGCGGGCAGGGGGTCACCTTCAGCGCCACGGTGACGGTGGACGCGCCCGGCAGCGGCACGCCCACCGGCTCGATCACCTTTCGGGATGGCGCCGCCACCCTTGGCAGCGGGCTGCTCGACGGGGCCGGCACGGCGACCTTGTCGACGACGAGCCTCGCCGTGGGCCGCCACACCATCACCGCGGAATACGCCGGCGACGGCAACGTGCAGGGGTCGAGCGCTACGTGCGACGCGGTCGTGGCCAAGGCCGGCACGACCACGGCGCTGAGCGCCAGTCCGGCGGCATCGGTCTATGGCCAGGCGGTCACCTTCACCGCCATCATCGCCGCCGTCGCGCCTGGAGCCGGCACGCCCACGGGCAGCGTCACCTTCAGAGATGGCGGCGTCGCCATCGGCAGCGGCACGCTTGACGCGAGCGGCACGGCCACGCTGAGCATCTCGAGCCTTGCCGTCGGCAGCCACGCCATCGCGGCCGAGTATGGCGGCGACAGGAGTTACCTCACGTCGAGCGGCGCCCTGGGCGCTCCCCATGCCGTGGCCAAGGCGGCGACGACGACGGCTATCGTCGACGTCACACCCGGCCCGGCGTCGCTCGTGGGCCAGGCGGTGACCGTGCGCTATGGCGTCAGCGTCACCGCGCCGGGCTCCGGCACGCCGACGGGCACGGTGACCGTGAGCGACGGCAGCGACTCCTGCAGCAACACCGTGGCCGCCGGCCAGTGCAGCCTCACCCTGACCACCGCCGGCGACCGCACCCTCACCGCCGGCTATAGCGGCGACGCCAGCTTCCTGGCCAGCACCTCGGCCGGCGTGGCGCAGCACATCAACAGCCGGCCCGTGGCCAATGCCGGCGGCCCCTACAGCGGCGACGAGGGCGCGGCGATCACCTTCGACGGCTCCGGCAGCAGCGACCCTGACCCTGGCGAGACGGCGACCCTGCGCTACGAGTGGGCCTTTGGCGACGGGACGACGGGCACGGGCCAGACGCCGGCGCATACCTACGCCCGCAGCGGCAGCTACATCGCCACGCTCACCATCACCGACGGCTATGGCGCAAGCGATAGCGACACGGCGGTCGTGACGGTACGCAACGTCGCACCCACCCTCTCGGGCCAGTTCGACCAACTTGCCGCCGAGGGCACGCTGACCTCGTTTAACCTCGGCCGTTTCGCCGATCCCGGGCCCGGCCCCTGGACGGTGCGCGTCGAATGGGGCGACGGCACCCCAGCGGCCACGTTCGACGCTGCAGCGCCCGGCGCCCTGGGCCTGCGCCCGCACGCGTATGACGACGACGGCACCTATGCCGCGCGCGTCACCGTCAGCGACGGGAGCGGCGCCAGCGACACGGCGACCTTCCGGGCCATCATCCGCAACGTCGCGCCCACGGTGACCATCGACCCGCACGCCGGCTCGGGGCCGGGGGGCACGCAGGTGGGGCTGTGGGCGCACCCCAGCGACCCCAGCGCTGCCGACACGCGCGCCGGGTTCGAGTACCAGTGGAGCCTGAAGCGCGACGGCGTCGAGGTGGGCACGGGGTCGGCGGATAGCCTGGGCTTCAGCATCCCCGCGGGCGACGGCGCCATCTACCTGGCCGAGGTGCAGGCCAAAGACAAGGATGGCGGCATCGGCAGCGCATCGTGGCACATGCGCGCCGAGGTGCGCAGCGCGATCGACGCGCGCATCCAGATCCTCTGGCCGCACGGCGGCCTGCCGGTGCGCGAGGCCACGCTCGCCAACCTCAGCGCGTGGCTCCTCGAGCCGGGCACGCTGCGCCCGGCCGCGCTCAGGGGCGACCCGGTCGTCTGCCTGTGGCGGGCGTTGAACAACGGCCCGGCAGGGGTCGTGGCCACGGGCGTGCGGCGCGGGGCGAGCTCGCTCTACGACTTTAACAACGTCGACGTGTCGGCGGCGCGCGATGGGAAGAACAAGCTCTTCTTCTGGGTCAGCGTGGCGGGGGTGGAGACGCACTCCAACGTCTGGATCCACGCCCAGGATGGCCGCACCTACGCGCCCACGCAGGACGTGCCCACAGTCGCGGGCTACTCCGGCTCGCCGGTGGATGCCCGCATCGAGATCCTGTGGCCGCACGGTGGGGCGGCGGTGCGCCGTGCCGAGCGGGCCAACCTGACGGCGATGCTCTTCCGCCCCGGCACGCTCGAGTCCGCGGCGCCCGACTGGGGCCCCACGCCGCGCCTATGGTGTGCGCTGGACAACGGCGTGGCGGAGGAGGTGGGCGTGGGCGTGAGGCGCCTCGTCACCAAGAACGGCCTCACCTACCCGGTGTGGGATTTCAACAACGTCGACATCTCCGCCGCGCGCGACCCGGCGCACAAACTCATCTTCACCCTCACCGTCGACGGCGTCGAGGCGCACTCCAACGTCTGGGTGCATGGCGTGGATGCGCGGACGATCTTCCCGGCGTGGGACGTGGTCGAGTGAGGGGGGCGAGGTTTGTAGTGCGTGAGAGGGGGATGGGCGTCGGGGCAGAGCCGCGGCTCTGCCCCGACGCCCATCCCCCTCTCACGCACTACGAGCGCCGCGCGCGTGCATCCTGTTCGGAACACTCCGCTTGTCATTGCGAGCACTGCAGCGCGAGGCAATCTCCGATTCACTGGCCGGAGACCGCTTCGTCGGCTTGTGAGAGCAATCGTCGTGTATCCGCTTGGCGCGCCGGTTCTCGCAGGCCGGCAAGGCCCGACTGCCCAGGGAGGCCGAAGATGAGACGCTACCTTTTGACCATCTCTGCGCTCGCCATCCTGTTCGTCGCGCTCGGCGCCGGCGCCGCGTTGGCCGGCCCGCCGGCGTGGCCGCTCGCGCAGGGCGGTGCGCCCGCCGTCGTCAGCTATCAGGGGCAGGTGATGGTCGCTGGCGTGCCCTACAATGGGAAGGGCTACTTCAAGTTTGCCGTCGTCGACGCCGGCGGCAGCACGACCTACTGGTCGAACGACGACACGGCGAGCGGCGAGCCCGCCAACGCCGTCGAGTTGACCGTCAGCAACGGCCTCTTCACCGTGCTGCTGGGCGACAGCGGCATGAAGACACTATCCTGCGACGCCTTCGACGGCAGCGAGCGCTATCTGCGCGTCTGGTTTGCCGGCAGCGCGGATGGCCCGTTCCAGCGGCTGGAGCCCGACCGCCGCATCGCCGCCGTGCCCTACGCCCTGCAGGCGACGAACGCCGACGCGCTCGACGGGCAGCATGCCGCCGCCTTCTGGCAGCTCGGCGGCAACGCCGGCAGCGACCCCGCCAGCAACTACCTGGGCACCAGCGACGATGTGGCCCTGGAGCTCAAAGTGAATGGCGCCCGCGCGCTGCGCCTGGAGCCCAACGCCACCAGCCCCAATGTCATCGGCGGCCACTGGGGCAACTGGGTCGGGGAGGGCGTGATCGGCGCCACCATCGGCGGCGGCGGCTTCGGCTCGGACAAGTCGTACTGGAACAGCGTCACCGGGAGCTCTGGCACCGTCGGCGGGGGCGCGGGCAACACGGCCGGTGGCTATTACGCCACCGTCGGCGGGGGCCGCGCCAACACGGCCAATGGCGAGTCTGCCACCGTCGCGGGGGGCGCCGACAACCATGCCAACGGAGAGTGCAGCTTTGCTGGCGGCAGGCAAGCCACCGCCGCTCACAAGGGGGCCTTTGTGTGGGGCGATGCGACCTCTGGCTACCTGCATTCCACAGGCGATAACCAGTTCATCGTGCGCGCCAGCGGCGGAGCGTGGCTGTACACCCACGGTGGCCTCACCACCGGCGTAAAGCTCGAAAGCGGCAGCGGTGCGTGGGCCAGCGTGAGCGACCGGGCAGCCAAGGAGAACCTGGCGCCGGTCGACCAGCAGGCGCTGCTGGCGCGCCTGGCGGCCATCCCCATCAGCACATGGAACTATACGACGCAGGACCCCGCGATCCGCCACGTCGGCCCTATGGCGCAGGATTTCAACGCGCTGCTGCCCGACCTGGGCGGTGAGGGGGAGACCTACATCAACACGTTGGACGCCGACGGCGTGGCGCTGGCGGCCATCCAGGGGCTGTACCAGCGTGCGCAGGAGCAAGCGGCGCGCATCGACCAGCTCGAGGCCGAGAACGCGGCGCTGCGCCAAGGGATGGCGGATATCGAAGCGCGGCTGGCGGCGCTCGAGCAGGGCCGTTGAGGCCGCAGCCGGCGCAGGGCCGGAACCCCGACACGGCGAATTTCATGGCGGGCAAGTGCGTGGTTCTATAGCCTACTGCGCAGCGCAAACGGGGCAGCGGAAGGGCACCCCAACTGGCCAAGGGAGGAACGCACCATGGCGACGCGATCGCGCCGCATTCGTGCCGTCCGGCTCCTCATCGGAGCGTTCATGTTGGCGAGCCTGCTCCTGCCGGCCCTGGGGGGCCACGCCTACGCCGCCAGCATCCTCTACGTCAAGCCGGGCGCCACCGGCGGCTGCAGCGGTTGGAGCGATGCCTGCGACCTGCCCGCCGCCATTGCCAGGGCAGCGCCGAACTCCCTCACGCAGATCTGGGTGGCCAAAGGCACCTACACCCCCACCACCCTGCACGACCCCGATGATCCCCGCACGGCCCACTTTCGCCTCAAGGACGGCGTGCTCATGTTCGGCGGCTTTGCCGGCGGCGAGAGCGCCGTCAGCCAGCGCGACTGGCGGGCCAACGAGACCATCCTCTCCGGCAACCTCGGCAGCGCCGGCCACAGCTACCACGTGGTCATGGCCGAGTTCGCGGAGGTGGACTCGCTGTTCGATGGCTTTACGGTCACCGGCGGACACGCCGACGGCCAGGCCGACAGCCCCGACTGGCACAATTATGGTGGCGGGATGTACATCGGCTCGGGCAGCCCGCAGGTGCGCAATACGACCTTTCGCCGCAACGTGGCCAACAAGGATGGAGGTGGCATCTTTGGCCACGGCGGCACACCCGTCCTCTCTGGCGTGTCGTTTCTCGGCAACGAGGCGCGGGACGGCGGGGGAATCCAGTTCGAAAGAGGCAAGAGTGGCAAGCTCACCCTCACCGATAGCCTCTTCTCCGGCAACTATGCCCGGGAGTATGGCGGCGCGCTCGTCAATTCGGGCGGCAAGCTGACGCTGACCAACGTCACCTTCGCCGGCAACCAGGCCGGATCGTGGGGCGGCGCCATCTTTAACGCGGGCGGCGGCACGGAGTGGGGCGCCATCACCCTGGCCAACTGCATCCTGTGGGGCAACGATGCGAAGCAGGGCCCACAGGTCTACGACTTTATGGACTCCTCCACGAGCGCCACCTACAGCCTGGTGCAGGGCGGCTACCCCGGCGATGGCAACCTCGACGTGGACCCGCGCTTTGTGGCCGCCATCGACGCCGCGGCGGCCCCCACCACCGGCGGCGATCTGCATCTGCGGCGCGACTCCCCCGCTATCGACGCCGGCAACAGCCACCTCCCGCGACCGGGGCCGGCAACCGACCTGGACGGCAACCCGCGCATCGCCGGCAGCGCCATCGACATGGGCGCCTACGAGTACCATCGCCTCTACGCCAAGCCCGGCGCCGTCGGCGACTGCAGCAGTTGGGGCGGCGCCTGTGACCTGCAGATGGCCCTGGCCCTGGCCCGCCCCTATTATGAGATATGGGCGGCGGCCGGCACCTACACGCCCACGCTTGGCCCCAACCGCGAGGTGAGCTTTCGCCTCCCCAGCGACGTGGCCGTCTTTGGCGGCTTTGCCGGCGTCGAGACCGAGTTCGGCCAGCGCGACTGGCGAACGCACGAGACCATCCTCTCGGGCGATATCGGCGTCGCCGGCGACAGCAGAGACAACAGCTACCACGTGGTCACCGCCACCGACACCAGCACGCGCACGCTGCTCGACGGCCTGATCATCACCGGGGGCAATGCCAACGGCGCAGAGTCTCCGTGGGATTGCGGCGGCGGCATCTACAGCCAATACTATGGCAGCCTGACCATGCGCGATGTCATCCTGCGGGGCAACAGCGCGGTCACCGGCGGCGGCATGTGCAATTTCGAGTCTTGTGGCCCCACGCTCATCAATGTCGTGGTGAGCGGCAACACGGCCACCTGGGGCGGCGGCATCTACAACCGCCTCAGCTTCCCCAAGCTGACCAACGCCATCGTGAGCGGCAACACGGCCCAACGGGGCGGCGGCATCTACAACCAGTATCAATCGGTCCCCAGCCTGGCCCAGGTGACGCTCAGCGGCAACCGCGCCACCGGCGAGGGTGGCGGCATCTACAATTCCGCGAGCAGCCCGGCGCTGGTCAACTCGATCCTCTGGGGCAACCAGGCCGGCAGCGGGCCGCAGATGTACAACACTGGCGACAGTGAGCCCAGTATGCGCTACAGCCTGGTGCAGGGCGGCTACGCGGGTACGGGCAACGTCGACGCGAACCCCCGCTTCGTGGCCCCGGTCGACCCGGCATCGGCGCCGACGACGGCGGGCAACCTGCGCCTCCACCCCGGCTCGGCGGCCATCGATACCGGCGATGACAGCGCCCTGCCACCCGGCACGGCGACCGACCTGGCCGGCAGCCCGCGCATCGCCAACGACAGCGTCGACATGGGCGCCTACGAACACCAGGGCGCGCCGCCCGCGCCGGTGACGGTCACACTCAGCGCCTCCAAGAGCCCGTCGGCCCTTGGCGAAGCGGTGACCCTGACCGCCGCCGCGAGCGCCAGCGACGGCACGCCCGGCGGCACGATGACCTTCCTGGACGGCGCGCACACGCTGGGCACGGTTACCCTCGATGCGACCGGCGCTGCGGCCTTTTCCACCGATGCCCTCTCGAGAGGCAGCCACACCCTCACGGCGCTCTACGGCGGCGACGACGACCATCGTGCCGGCGCTGCGGCCACGCTGGCGCACACTGTGGAGCGGGCTGCCAGCACAAGCGTCGCCTCCTCCACGCCCAACCCCTCGCTGTACGGCCTGCCGGTGAGCCTCAGCGCCACAGTGACCTGGGCCAGGCCCGAGCTGGCCACCCCCAGCGGCACGGTGACGTTCAAGGCGAATGACACAGTGCTCGGCGCCAGCCCCCTCGACGGCTCTGGCAGGGCCACCCTGTCCACCTCCAGCCTCAGTGTGGGCTGGAACACGATCAGGGCCGAGTATGGCGGTGACGACAACCTGGCCCCCTCGAGTGACCGGTTTAGCCAGTATGTCGACAGGGCCGGCCCCGTGGCAACGCTGGCCTCCTCGGCCAACCCTTCGGTGTACGGCCAGCCGGTCACCTTCACGGCGACCATGGCTGCGCCGGGCGCAGGCACGCCCAGCGGCACGGTCAGCTTTTCCGTGGGCACAGGCGCCCCCATCGCAGCCACCGTCGATGCGTCGGGCATCGCCTCGTGCACGAGCTCGGCCTTACCCGTGGGCACCCACACCATCAGCGCCGCGTACGGCGGCGATGCCCGCTTTGCGCCGGCGAGCGCCACCCTGGCGGGCGGCCAGACCGTGAACAAGGCGGCCACGACGACCGCCATCGCCGGCCACAGCCCCGAGCCTTCTGACGCCGGCGTGGCGGTGACGGTGGCGTTCTCGGTGGCGGCCGTGGCGCCCGGCAGCGGTGCGCCCATGGGCAGCGTGACGGTGAGCGACGGCGTGGCGAGCTGCACCGGCACGGTGGCACAAGGGCGCTGCGCGCTCACCCTCAGCACCCAGGGCGACCGCACGCTCACGGCCACCTACGCAGGCGATGGCAGCTTCCTTGGCAGCTCGGGCACGGCGACACACCGTGTGGCCAGCCCGCCCACGGCTGATGCCGGTGGCCCCTACTTCGGCAACGAGGGCTCGCCCATCAGCCTGAGCGGCACGGGCACCGACCTGCCGGGCGAGGCGCTGAGCTACAGATGGGCGTTCGGCGACGGGGCGACGGGCGCCGGGCAGAGCCTCAGCCACACCTACAACGACGATGGGATCTACAGCGCCACGCTGACGGTCACCGACGACCGCGGCGCCAGCGGCACCGACACCGCGATCGTCACCATCCACAACGTGGCGCCGAGTGTGACCGCCCCCGGCAACCAGACGGCCGACGAAGGCGCGGCCGCCTCCTTCAGCCTCGGCTCGTTCGCCGACCCGGGCGACGATGCCCCGTGGGCGGCCCACGTCGATTGGGGCGACGGCTCGAGCGACTTGATCCCAGGCCTTGCCGTGGCTGGCGCCCTGCCCAACCGCACGCACGTCTATGGCCGCGACGGCAGCTATACCGTTACCATCCGAGTCAGCGACAAGGATGGCGCGACCGGCACGGCGAGCTCGAGCGTCGTGGTGCGCAACGTGGCGCCCCATCTCTCGGGCCAGTTCGACCAACTAGCCGCCGAGGGCACGCTGACCTCCTTCAACCTGGGCGCCTTTGCCGACCCCGGCGCCGACAGCCCCTGGCAGGTGCGCGTCGAATGGGGCGACGGCTCGGCGCTCGAGTCCTTCACCACGGGCGCACCCGGCGCCCTGGGCTTCCGCGCCCACGCCTACGACGACGACGGCGGCTACACGGTGCGCGTCACCGTCACCGACGACAGCGGCGCCGATGACACCGCGAGCTTTCGGGCCATCGTCCGCAACGTGGCGCCGGCGGTGACCATCGACCCACACGTCGCGTGGGGGCCGTCGGGCACGCAGGTGGGCCTCTGGGCGCACGCGACGGACCCCTCGAGCGCCGACACGCGCGCCGGCTTCCACTACCAGTGGAGCCTCAAGCGCGACGGCGTGGAGATCGGCACGGGGTCGGCGGATAGCCTAGGCTTCACCATCCCCGCCGGCGACGCAGCCATCTACCTGGCCGACGTGCAGGCCAAGGACAAGGACGGCGGCATCGGCAGCGCGTCGTGGCATATGCGCGCCGAGCTGCGCAGCACCGTCGACGCCCGCATCCAGATCCTCTGGCCCCACGGCGGCGCCCCGGTGCGCCAGGCCACCCTGGCCAACCTCTCGGCCTGGCTGCTGGAGCCAGGCACGCTGCGCCCGGCCGCGCTGAGCGGCGACCCGGTCGTCTACCTCTGGCGCGCGCTCAACAACGGCCCGGCCCAGATCGTCGCCAGCGGCGTGCGGCGGGGGTCGAGCTCACTCTACGATTTCAACAACGTCGATGTCTCCGCAGCGCGCGACGCCAGGAACAAGCTCTTCTTCTCCGTCAGCGTCGCCGGCGTGCCCACGCACTCCAACGTCTGGGTGCACGCGCAGGACGGCCGCACCTGGTTCCCCACGCAAGACGTGCCCACCGCTGCCGGCTACCGCGGCTCGCCGCTCGACGCCCGCATCGAGATCCTCTGGCCCCACGGCAACGCCCCGGTGCGCCATGCCGGCCTGGCGAACCTCACGGCCATGCTCTTCCGCCCGGGCACGCTGGAATCCGTCTCGCCTGACTGGAGCCCGACGGTCCGCCTGTGGCGCGCGCTCGACAATGGGGTGATGGAGCAAGTGGGCATCGGTGTCAAGCGGCTGGTGACGCGCAACGCCGTGACCTACCCGGTGTGGGATTTCAACAACATCGACGTCGCGGCGGCGCAGGACGCGGCGCACAAGCTCATTTTTACGCTCACCGTCGATGGGGTGGAAGCGCACTCGAGCGTGTGGGTGCACGGGGTGGATGCGCGGACGATCTTCCCGCTGTGGGATGTGGTCGAGTGATGCGTGCTGCGTGATACGTGAGGGGTTCGTAATGGACGCCTGAGCGTCTTGAGCCCGCGACGTGGCGCCAATCCTTACACTGTCATTGCGAGGAGGCCGCAGCCGACGAAGCAATGACAAACAAACGCTACACGAGGTATAGCATCAGCAGGCGAGCGGAATACCCTCTGCCTGCACTGCCCGATACAAGGGTAGCCGCATGCGCCGGCTTTCCGCCCAGCGGGCCTCGGCGAACACGCGCACGGAAAGCACGACGTTGTGCTCCAGCGAAACATCAGAGGCGATGCGCCAGAGTGCGGAGGTCAACTCGCGATCTTCGGCCTCCACCAGAAGCAGGAGATCCACATCGGACCCCTCGCTGGCTTCCCCTCTGGCTTTGGAGCCGAACAAGGTGATCGAACGGATGCGGTCGGGATACCTGCCGCGTATCCTGGCGGCATACTCCTCGATCGCAGCCTGCTCGTTGTCAGTCAAACGGGATACGGTTAGTTCGCTCATTCGTGCTTCGCCTGGTCTCGATGCGTGTTTGCTCCGTGTCGTATTGAGCGTCAGGAGCAGTGCAGTGGCAGCGTAGAAGAAGGCATAGTAAGCCCGGTTGACGGCAACGCCAAAGAACCCGCCGTCGAGATTGTAGCGGGCACTGGCAAGCGCATCTCGGGCGCCTTCGATACAGATGAGAGACCCTTCCTTATTGGCTGTCTCCGGTTCGTTCATCATCCCAGATAGGATAACACACTTGACGCAGGAAGACAATGTCCTATGGAAGGTGTCCTCGCCCTCGTCGTCGATGCGCGTGATCCAGAGGCTGAACTTACCCGCGCCCTTGAGGCCGGTGGGGAAGGGAAAGAGCGACTGGGTGTTGGCATCGCCCTAGTAGCGGCTTTCGGCCTCGTCGGGATTGATCGAGGCAGTGCAGCTCCACTTGTCGGCATTGCGGTCAAAGACCATCTCGCGCTGCACAGAGGGCCAGTTGTTGTCGTAGATCAGCACGGCAAAGCTGCCGTCGCCCCGATCCTCCCCAGCATAGGGGGTGACCGCATGGCCGCCGCCGCTGTGCTCCAGGTCGCCCATCACGGCTGGCAGCACGGCACCACCCTGCGGTTCCTGCAGGACGTGCGGCCGCAGGTGCGGCGCACGGATGAGTGCGGGGATGTCGAGATCGTGACGGATGGAGGCCACTGCGGGCAAACCGGGCGACTGACCGCACTCAAGGCGCACCTGAGAGTTTGACCCGGCAGTGGTTGCATGTTATAGTGAGGATCGAGGAGACCGCCACCATGGAGGACCCCGCCGAAACGTGCGCGATCAACAGCAGCATGGACCGGCAAGGGCAAGCACGAATACCGGCTGGGGTGCTCTCAATCCGGCAGCGCCCACCCCATGGCTACGGCGATCTGCCAAAAGTCGCGTCACGACTGGGGCACTGAGCCTGTTTTCCACACCCAGCAGAATCTGGGCTGAGGCTACGCACTGTCCACAAGTACTGTAAGAGGGCGGCATCCTGTGATCCACATCGGCCCCTACGCCTTCGTCAGTGTCCCGCTGTTCATCGTCGGGCTGGTCAGCACAGTGTCCCTGGTACGCTTCCGGGCCGAGAGCACAGCCACCTGGTTTCTGGTCGCCTCTTTGGCCAGCCTATCCCTCGGCATGCTGGCCATGTCCGTAAGCTCAGGACTGGTCCTGTGGGGAGCAGCCTTCTGGCCCGCGCAAGATGCCTTTGCGGCGTGCAGCATGGCCGCCATCATCGGGTTCATCTACCATTACCCGCAGCGAGATCGCTCGCTGGGGTCGCGGCTGGCCCTGCTGTTCGGGATTGGTACGGCCGTCCTCGCCTGCGCCTACAGTGCCTGGTACGCAGTGCAGATCCTGGTCCGGCAGACGTTCAGCCTCAGGGTCCATCCAGCGTATCCCCTCTTGATGCCCTTAGCCTTCCTGGTGGCCCTCTGCTCTGCGCTGAGCCGAACCCTCTGCGTTCACAAGCAGACCTGTCAGGTGTCACGCCCCGGCCGAACGAGGGCAAGCGGATGGCGGGCTGCGCTGCTGCATCCGCACGGCCAGGCCAGGGTGCTCCGCAACTTTGCGCTGGGCTTGTCGCTGGGGCTTTTGCAGGGGCTGGCGTCTGGCCTGGCCATGGCCGGGCTGCTGCCCACGCCGCGGGATGTGTACGCCATCGGGCTTTCTCTCCTGGTGATGATCGTGGCGCTGGTCTACGCCATCTGGAATCAGGCCACCCGGCAACCCTCTTTGACCGTCAAGTTGATCGGCTTCTCGCTGGTGACGCTGCTGGCCGTCCTCGGGGCGGTCGGCATCTCCAGCATCCAAGAGACGGCTGTGCAGGCCGAAGCCGAGCGGGCGCTGGAAGTGGACGTGGTGCGCAAAGCGGTCCAGGCCGGCGACCTGACCGCGCTCCCCGAGCGGATTGTCGCCGTCGTCGCTGTGGATGCCCCGCGCCCAGGCGATGGTGAGGCTGGCGGTAGGGAAACCCGCCTGCTCTATGCCAGCGATCGCCAGCCCGACCTGCGCCTGTTGGAGGAGATGCGCCGCCAGGGGGCCGAACAGGTTGCCCCGCCCCCGATCTGGAGCTACACCTACGACTATCCCTTCCTGGATAGCCAGAGCCTGCGGCCATTCCACCTGTACTACGGCAGTCATGCCCCGGGCAGCTATTGCCAATACGTCGCATCCCCCTTTACCCTGGATGGTACGGTGTACCAGGTTATCATCAGCCTGGCCGATGCCAACCGCCCGATCCATCGCCAGGGGCTGATCATGGCCGGCGTGGTCGTGCTGAGCAGTCTGTTCATCCTGATCGTCTACCCTTCCTTGTTCCAGGCCGGCATCATCAAGCCTCTCCACCGCCTGCTCCAAGGGGTCAAAGAGGCCAACGCTGGCAACCTCGACGTATCCGTGCCCATTGCCTTCGACGACGAGATCGGCTTTTTGACTCACTCGTTCAACGGCATGATCGGCTCCATCAAGACCCACATTGCCGAACGGAGGCAAAAAGAAGAAGCGCTGCGCGAGCTGACCGCCACGTTGGAACAGCGCATCGCCGATCGCACCCGCGAGCTGGCCGTGCTGTACGCGGTCTCTGCAGCCGCCAGCCAGGCCAGCAACCTGGAGATGCTCCTGGCGCAGTCCCTTGGCCAGGCCCTGGCGGCGCTGCACGGCGACGCAGGCGCCATCTACCTCCTGGAGGGGTTGGCTGAAGCGCCCGCCCGGCCCCGTTGGCAACTGATGGCGCAGCAGGGGCTTGACGTCATGGTCGCAGACAGCCTGCTCGAGTGGCTGCTGCAAAAGGCCGAGCCTCTGTTGATCCTCGATCCCTCCGGCGACCCACGCGTGCCCCCGGACATGCGCAGCCTCGGCGCCCGGCCGTTGCTGATGGTGCCCGTGCGGGCCGATGGCCGGGCGCTGGGCGCCCTGGTCCTGATCCGCAAACCAGAGGAGGCCTTTGGCGCCGAGGAGGTAGCGCTTCTGGCTTCCATCGCCGACCAGGTGGGTATCGCCGTGCGCAGCGACCGTCTGCGCCAGCAGGCCGCCGCGCTGGACGAACGCCAGCGCCTGGCACGCGACCTGCACGACTCGGTCATGCAGTCGCTCTACGGCCTGGTGGGGCTGGTCGAAGCGGGGCAAGCACGCCTCGAGGCAGGGACGCCGGATGCGGCCGAGGCCGCCTTCACCCGCATCGAGGCCACGGCCCGCCAGGCGCTCAACGAGATGCGGCTGTTCGTCCACCGGCTGCGCCCGCCAGAGCTCGACCAATACGGATTGGCCTATGCGCTCAGTCAGCGCCTGGCCGTAGTCGAGGATTGGTCCGGCGTGCACGCCCGTCTGCTGGCCGATGAGACCCTGCGCCTGCCACCCGCAATCGAGGCCGCCCTGTACCAGATCGCCCAGGAAGCGCTGAACAACACCCTGCGGCACGCGCAGGCCAGGTCGGTTACTGTTCATCTGCGACGGGAGCAGGAGTGCGTGGTGTTGGAGATTGAGGACGACGGTTGCGGCTTCGATCTGGCGAACAGCCGCGCAGGCGGCATGGGCCTGGCGAACATGCGCGAGCGCGCAGAGCAAGTGGGGGGGCGGATGGAGGTGGTCTCGGCGGTGGGTCAGGGAACGAGGGTGAGGGTTGAGGTCGTAGGAGCGCGTGGAACTCGTGGGAACTCGTAGGAGCTCGTGGGAGCTCGTGGGAGCTCGTAGGGACTTGGTGTCGTCGCTGGTTGGGGGCTGGCTTGGCCGCGTTCCTCGCAACCAGCGGCGACCGCCTCCTCACAATAACGCCCTGAACAGCACCCGAATCCGCACGAGCCCTTCCGAGCTCCCACGAGCTCCCACGAGCTCCACGAGCTCCAACGAGCTCCCACGAGCTCCCACGAGTTCGACTTCCTCGGCAGTTGTTCATTGGGAAGAGGGAGGCTTCAATGCCATACCAGGGCTATCAGGGTGGTGGGACTCGGGCATTTCGCAAACTGTATGGATACAAGAACCTGCTCGCCTGGCAGGCGGCCGATGATCTGGCGGCACTTGTGCATGAACTCGTGGTTGAGTTCAAGCCGAGTTACTGGAAGCTGGCCAACCAGATGCTGGGCTCCGCATCTTCGGTGAAAGCGAATATCGCCGAAGGATACTGCCGTAACGCCCTCGGAGACTATATCCGCTTCTGCGAGATTGCGCGCGGGTCTCTGGGCGAGTTGGGCAGCCAGGTACAGGACTGCGAACGGTGGGAATTGGTCAGGGGAAGCGACTTGGACAGACTGGTTCGTCTCTACGGTGACACGACCTTTTTCCTGGAGCAGTTGATCAAAGGG
Source organism: Chloroflexota bacterium (assembly GCA_029553955.1). Taxonomy (GTDB): domain Bacteria; phylum Chloroflexota; class Anaerolineae; order SpSt-313; family SpSt-313; genus JAKPJZ01. The sequence goes on along the minus strand of JAKPJZ010000159.1, from coordinate 16,452 downwards.
CTTCGAGCCAAACGCCAGGAGGGCACATGGGATCGAAGCATGGGGGTCAAAGAGGCTTCCGCTGACTATACCACTGATGATGGCAGCGCATCCTTGGCTCTCCCTGACGATCTCCCATGAGCTCCCACGAGTTCCTACGAGCTCCCACGAGCACAATCCGTGTCCTCATCGCTGACGACCATCCCATCATGCGCGAGGGGCTGGCTGCCGTGATCGCCGCCCAGCCGGATGTGGAGGTGGTTGGAGAAGCTGCCGACGGCAGACAGGCCCTGGCGCTCGCCCTCCGGTTGCAGCCCGACGTGCTCCTGCTCGACCTGGTCATGCCCGGCCAGGATGGAGTGGCCGTGATCCGCGAGCTCAAGCGGGCCGGCCTCGCGGCTCGCATCCTGGTGCTGACCAGCTACGCCGACGACGATCTCGTGTTCGCGGCCATCAAAGCCGGGGCACTGGGCTATCTGCTCAAAGACACGCCGCGCGACCGGCTGCTCCAGGCCATTCACGATGTGGCCCGAGGACAGGCGTTCCTCCACCCCACGATTGCACTCAAAGTGATGCGCGAGCTCGATCAACCCCCCAATCTACCCCCCACGCCGGAACCGCTCACCGCCCGCGAGCTGGAAACGCTGCGCCTCATCGCACGGGGGCTGAGCAACCAGGAAATCGCCAGCACCCTGACGGTACACGAGCGCACGATTGCCAAGTACGTCAGCAGCATCCTCGCCAAACTGCAGCTCGCCAACCGCACCCAGGCGGCGTTGTACGCGCTGAGAGAAGGACTGGCAAGCCTGGAGTGATGCGTGACCTCGCTCAGCACCGGCGCATCTCGCACTGAACGAGGTCACGCATCACTCCTCACGCCTCCGCCCCCCGTGGTCATTTTTGCCCACCCACCAGCCCAGATAGTGGCGTTTTTGCCCATCCCCAGAACCAGCCTTTCTCCATTGTACGCTCTGCGGTTTGAGTCTATCCTAGGCTAGACTCTCCGAATAGTCAGGCCGCATCATAGAGGAGGCTCGAAATGCAGAAGAACAAGACTACCACACTGATCCTGTCGATCCTGCTAGGCACCCTGGGGGTCGATCGCTTCTACCTGGGCTACACAGGCCTGGGCATCCTGAAGTTGATCACCCTGGGCGGCGTCGGCGTCTGGTGGCTGATCGATGTGATCATGATCGCCACTGGCAAGCTGAACGACGCCAAGGGCCAGCCCCTCGCTTCGTGAGGTGCAGGCCGTCGGCGGGGCGCAGCGTCCCTGCCGCTGCGCCCCGCGGCCGTGTCAGAGATAACTGGAGGAGTGAGACTCATGCAAGCGACTGCCGCAGTCCCCAAGAAGGGTCGGGCGCGCGAGATCATCATCGGCATCATTGCGGTGATCGCCTTGGGTGCCCTCTACGGCATGACTCTCAACAGCTATGGGGCCGAGAGCGCCCGCAGTTCCAGCGCCTTCCAGGCTGGCAACACCGAAGAGACGAGCTACCTCGACGTCGACGCCACCATGCTTTCGGTGGATCCCATCAAGGGCGAGGTGGCCCTGCGCCTGACCTTTACGCCCCAGGGTGACCTGACGACCGACGAGGGCTACACTCTGGCCTCGCCCCTCAGCCTCTATGTCAACAGCGCCAGCGGCAAGCAAGAGGCTGCCCTCGAGAACGGCAAGCACATCAACCCGATGGATGTGACGATCAACATCTATGAGGGCCAGGCGAACGACTATCCGTTCGATCTGCACAAGGCGCAGCTCTGGCTGGATGTCGAGAGGCCAGTGGATGAGAAGGCCGGCACCGAGGCGGCCGCCGTGCCCGTGGCGATCAGCTTTTACGGTTCCCTGCCCGGCCTAAAGATCTCGGCCGAGCCCTCTGCTGAGATCAGGCCGGAGGAAGTGGGCAGTGTAGCCGTGGACATAGAGATCACCCGCTCGGGCACCGTCAGGTTCTTTGCCATCTTTGCCATGGCCGTCATGTGGGCCATCGCGCTCGCAGTGGCCTTCATGGTGCTGGCTGTACTCCTGCGCGGGCGCAAGGTCGAGCTGGGTATGTTCAGCCTGGCGGCCAGCCTGCTGTTCGGCTTCTGGGCCCTGCGCAATGCCCTGCCCGGCACGCCGCCGGTAGGCACGCTGAGCGATTTCATCGCTTTCTTCTGGGCCGAAGGCATCGCTGCGATATCCGTCACCATCCTGATCCTTACTTGGCTCATCAGACCGGTGAAGTAGATGAAGGCAACTGTAGCAGAAGCACGCAGCAGTACTGAGAGGCGGCTGGAGCTCGACATCGCCAAAGGCCTCGCCGTACTGCTCATGATCTGTGTCCATGTCCAGGAAATGTACTCCCTGCCAGAGGTTCAGCACTCTGCGTTCGGCTACGCAGTGGAGCTCATTACCACCTTTCCCGCGGCGCCACTTTTCATGTTCATGATGGGGGTAGGCCTGGTCTACTCGCGGCGGCAGAGCGCGGGCTATGCACTGAAGCGAGGCCTGCTGTTGCTCCTGGCCGCCTACCTTCTGAATGCGCTGCGGGGATTTGTGCCCTGGACTCTGGGCATACAGGCAGGGCTGGTCGACAGCGAAGCCGTGCCATACGGGGATGTCGTCCTGTCGCTGCTCGAGGTCGACATCCTGCACCTGGCCGGCCTCAGCCTCATTCTGGTCGCGGGGCTCAGGGCCGTCAGAGCTCACTGGAGCGTATACCCGGTCATAGGGGTGCTCCTTGCCGCCCTCAACTACCTGGTGCGGGGGTTCAGCACAGGCCAGCCGGTAGCGGACGCGCTGGTCGGTCTGATCTGGGGAACAAGCGAGACGACCTATTTCCCCTTCCTCTCTTGGGCCTTCTATCCCTTGGCAGGTGTGGCATTCGGCACCATGCTCAGGCGTTACCGCGACACACGTCGCCTTTACCTCTGGACTCTGTTCGCAGGGGCGGTCACGTTCCTGATCACCAGCGCCATCGGTGGCTTCAACCTGCTGTACTACATGGGCATCACCGCACCCTACGCCTACTACCATCTTGACCTGGTGGGCCTCGCATTCCACGGCTCCCTGATGCTCGTCTGGCTGGCCGGTCTGTACCTGCTGCAGAGCGTGTTCCCCGCGGCCGTCACCAATAAGCTGCTATTCTGGAGCAGGGAGGTGACCCCAATCTACTTCATCCATTGGGTGCTGATTGGGTGGTTCATCCTCCTGGTGGGCTTTAACCAGTTGTCGTACTGGCAGAGCATCCTGGCAATGGCCCTAACGGTCGTGGCTGCGGACAGGTTGGCGACGGCCTACGCGAACTGGCAGCAAAGCCGGCGGGCGTCCAAGACCTTGGCCGACCCGTCCGGGGCGTCATAGGCATCAGTGAGCTATGCCCCGCCTCGGCTGGCGATCCGCGCTCGGCGGCCTGTTGTGGCAGAGTGGCCTCATAACGCGTCATCAAGGGGATACATTCTGGCTCGGTTGCTTGGGTGCAACGTCGTCACCGAAAGAACGAGTCGAGCATCACCGTGAGTGCCCCACTGCTTGGCGCCGAAACGACCGTCGAAAAAAGGCCTAGTAATCATGCGCGGGATTCTTGCTGCCTCGGCTCTGATCATCGGCCCAGCAGGACGTTGGCGAGACAGCCTATGTGTTCTGCTCCAGGCCACGAACGCCATCGCAGGCATCCTCCAAGCCGACGATGGGCGCTCAGGCTGGCAGCTCATCGTCAAAAGCCGGCCAACCCTGCTGCTTCTGGATGCCGGCCTTCCCGGGGACGAGGCCTGGCCGCTGCTCGAACAGGTCCGTAAGCTGCGGCCCCCGGTCCGCTGCATCGTCCTCGCCCGCACGTCTGCTCAGGCGCAACGGGCCGAGGCCGCCGGCGCCGATGCAGTGCTGCAGGTTGGGTTCTCTGGGAAGGATCTGTATGCCGCCATCCGCGAGGTTTGCTGTGAGTGACCATACGCATCGAATGTGACGTTGTTTGACATCTTTCACACAGGGGGGGACAACATCGTGGACAGGATCAAGTTGGGTATGGGGTGGGCCAGGGGCGGGCGTATCGCGGCCACCCTGGCGCTCGTCGTCGTACTGGCGCTCGCGGCCATCGCGCCACAGGCCGCCCAGGCCGCACGGACGCCGCTGCCGCCGGCCGCCGCCGCGGCGGCCCTGAGCGCCGCCGAATGGAGCCAGTTGCTCGAGCTCACCCGGGGCAGCATCGCCGCCGGCGACCTGTTCGGCTACGCGCTGGCTATCTCGGGCGACACCATCGTCGTGGGGGCGCCGAGCTATGACGATGGTGGCACAGCGGATGTCGGCGCAGCGTTCGTGTTCGTGCGCAGCGGCGACACCTGGGTGCAGGAGGGCAGCCCACTTACGATGGGCATCGTCGGAAGTTATTTCGGCGGCGCGGTGGCCATCTCGGGCGACACCATCGTCGTGGGAGCGCCGCAGCGCGATGGGAGCAGCGGCGGAGCATACGTCTTTGTCCGCGGCGGCGGCACCTGGGCGCAGCAGGGGCCGGCAGGCGGCAAGAGCACGGACTTTATCGGTGCCGGCGCCCCAGGCAGCCAATGGGGCTACTCGGTGGCCATCTCGGGCGACACCATCGTCGTGGGGGTGCCGGGGCGCAACGGTGGTACTGGCGCCGCCTGCGTCCTGGTGCGCAGCGGCGATGAATGGTCGTTCCAGGGCCCGACAGGGGGCGCGAGCACGGACCCCATCGGCACCGGCGGCGCCCCCGGCGACCAGTTCGGCCGCTCGGTGGCCATCTCGGGCGACACCGTCGTCGTGTCGGCGCCGTACCAGACCGTGAGCGGTGAGCCGAATGCCGGCGCGGCGTACGTGTTCGTGCGCCAGGGCACGGAGTGGGCGCCCCAGGGGCCGGCAAGCGGCGCGAGCCATCCCATCGGCACCGGCTCCGATGCCAAGGAGTACTTTGGTTTGAACGTCGGCATCTCGGGCGATACCATCGTCGTGGGGGCGCCGTACAAGGACGCTGAAATGGGCGCGGCGTACGTGTTCGTGCGTGAGGGTACGACCTGGTCGCCCCAGGGGCCAAAAGTGGGCACGGGCACGGGCCCCATCGGCTTTGGCGCTGACCCCGGAGATCTCTTCGGCAACTCGGTGGCCATCTCGGGCGACACCATCGTCGTGGGGGCGTCGCACCAGCGCGTGAGCGGTAAGGCAGGAGCCGGCGCGGCCTACGTGTTCGTTCGCCAGGGCACCGAGTGGTCGCCCCAGGGGCCGGCGGGCACGAGCAATCGCATCGGCAGCGGCGCCGCCGGCGACTACTTGGGCTCCGCGGTGGCCATCTCGGGCAATACCATCGCCGTGGCCGCGGTACACCATGCCGTGGGCGCCAGCACGAACGCCGGCACAGCATACGTCTTCCAGAGGACGCTGCCGTCCGTGGCGCCTGCGGCCCCGGCGCCACTCTGCGAGCGCGCCGACGTGGCGGCGGTGATCTATGGCGCCTGGGAGGGCACGCCGGTGCGGGCCTGGGTGGGCGGCGGCGAGCAGCCCACGCTCCACACCGCCCACGACGCCTTTGGCCGCCAGGCGGTGCTGTGGACCTTCTACCCGCCCCAGTCGACCGACTGGACGGTGCGCGTGCAGCCGCAGCTCCCCGCCGGGTTGCAGGCCCCGCGCTGGCAGTACAAGCTGGTGTGGATCGAGCCGGCGCCGCCGGGCTTCGTCTCAGGCCAGGCCGCGGGCGGCGCGGTGACCATCAGCCGCTGCAGCGGCACCGTGCTCCACTTCCAGCTCGTCGATACCGGCGCGCAGTAGGCTGTGTCTGCAAACAAGCAGGGGCGGCTCCCATGCCGCCTCTGCTGGGTTTGAAAACACGACCAGTGTAGGGGTTTTGTAGAATAGCGGCAGGCCGCCCCGCGGGGCGGCCTGCCGCTATTCTACAAAACCCCTACACTGCTTCACACTAGAATGCCGAGTGCTCCGTCCGCGCGATGATCTCGTCCTGCAGCGCCCGGCCCAGGTCGCAGAAATAGTCCGAGTAGCCGGCGACGCGCACGATGAGGTTGCGGTATTCCTCGGGGTGCGCCTGGGCGGCGCGCAGGGTGGCCGCGTCGACAACGTTGAACTGGATGTGGTGGCCGTCGAGCAGAAAATAGCCGCGCACCAGGTGCACCAGGTCGTCGAGGCCGGAGTCGCCGGCGAGCAGTTGCGGCGTGAATTTCATGTTCAGCAGCGTGCCGCCGGTGCGGGCATGATCCATTTTGGCCACCGACTTGGCAACCGCGGTGGGCCCGTGGCGGTCGGCCCCCTGCACCGGCGAGACGCCCTCCGAGAGCGGCGTGCCCGCGCGCCGGCCGTCGGCGCTGGCGCCCACCACCGAGCCGAAATAGACGTGCACCGTCGTCGGCAGCAGGTTGATGTGGTAGTGGCCGCCGCGGGTGTTGGGCCGGCCCTCGATGGCGTCATAGTAGGCGTCGAAGAGCTGCACCATCACCGCATCGGCCGCGTCGTCGTCGTTGCCGTAGCGCGGCGAGCGGTTGGCGAGCAACTGCCGCAGCCGCTCCTGCCCCGCGAAATCGGCGCGCAACGCCGCCAAGAGCTCGGCCATCGGAAGCGTCCCACGGTCGTAGACGTGGTGCTTGATAGCCGCCATGGCGTCAGTGACGGTGCCCAGCCCCACCCCCTGGATGTAGCTGGTGTTGTAGCGCGCGCCACCATCGTGATAGTCGCGGCCGCGGGCAATGCAGTCGTCGATAATCAGCGAAAGGAAGGGCGCCGGCAGCGACGTGGCGTAGAGGCGCTCGATGACGGCGTTGCCGCGTACCTTGACGTCGACGAGGTGGCGCAATTGCCGCCGGTACGCCTCCAGCAGCTCTGCGAACGTCCGAAAGCCTGCTGGGTCGCCGGTCTCGGGGCCGAGGCGGCGGCCGCTGCGCGGGTCCACGCCGTTGTTGAGCGTGAGCTCGAGCACCTTGGGCATGTTCAGGTAGCCGGTGAGGATGTAGGCTTCTTTGCCAAAAGCGCCCACCTCCACACAACCCGACGAGCCGCCGCAGCGCGCGTCTTCGATGGATTTGCCCTGGCGCACCAGTTCCTGCACGATCAGGTCGGCGTTGAACATCGAGGGCTGGCCAAAGCCGGTGCGGATGATGCGCGCCGCGCGCTTGATAAAGGCGTTGGGGCTCTTTTTGCTCACCTGGATCGACGAACTGGGTTGCAGCAGCCGCATCTCTTCGATGACGTCGAGGATCAGGTAGGTGACCTCGTTGACGCCGTCGCAGCCGTCGGGCCGCAGGCCGCCGGTGTTGATCTGGGCGAAATCGGTGTAGGTGCCCGATTCCTCGGCGGTGACCCCCACCTTGGGCGGCGCCGGCTGGTTGTTGAATTTGATCCAGAAGCACTGCACAAGCTCTTCGGCCTGCGCGCGGGTGAGCGTGCCCGCCGCCAGGCCCTGGCGATAAAAGGGCTCGAGGTGCTGGTCGAGGCGGCCGGGGTTGAAGGCGTCCCACGTGTTCAGCTCGAGCGTCACGCCCAGGTGCACGAACCAGTAGTACTGCAGCGCCTCCCACAAGTCGCGCGGCGCCTGCGCCGGGACGTGACTGCACACCTCGGCGATGCGCGCGAGCTCGGCGCGGCGCACGGGGTCGGCCTCGGCGGCGGCCAGTTCGAGCGCACGCTCGGCGTGGCGCTCGGCGTAGCGCATGAGCGCCTCGGCGGCGAGGCGCATCGCCCGCAGCTCCTCCTGCTTGGCGTACGCCTCTGGGTCGCGCAGGTAGTCGAGCGCGGCGAGGCGGGCGTCGATCGCGGCCTGGAACTCGCACAGGCCCTTGGTGTAGATCTTGCCATCGAGCACGGTGTGGCCCGGGGCGCGCTGCTCCATGAACTCGGTGAACAGCCCCGCGTCATAGGCGGCACGCCACTCGGCGGTCATCTGGGCAAAGAGGCGCTCGCGCATCGAGCGGCCGCGCCAGAAGGGGATGATCGTCTCTTCATAGACGCGGCGCGCCGCGGGGCTGACGGCGAAGGGGATCTTTAGGCGCGAGTCGAGGATCTCCAGGTCCTGCAGGCTGTGGCAGCAGAGCTCGGGGTAGGTGGGCGTGGCCTTGGGCGCGGGGCCTTTCTCGCCCACGATGAGCTCGCCCTCACCGATGTAGATGGCCTTGTGCTCCAGCAGATACGCGAAGGCCATGGCGCGCACCAGCGGCGGCGACACGCGGCCCTCCCAGCCCTGCGCGTAGAACGCGGTCATCAACTCCGCCCGCTCGGTGGAGAGCGTCGGGCGCGCCTCCAGGCTCTCTTGCCGCAGCCGGGCCACTCGTTCAGTCATCGCCATGGTATGTCCCCCTGTGGTCGCCAGTAGTCTGGCGTACGGCGTACTACGTACTACGTAATGCGTGATGCGTACTGCGTAAGGCGTAAGGTTTGTCTATGCAGCGACTCGTGCACAGACGGACCTTACGCATCACGCATCACCCATTACGCCTCCCGCATCACGCCCTGCAGGTCGCGCATGTGCAGCAGTTGGTGGCCATACATCGCCGTGGCCATCGTCTCGAGCGTGACCTCGCCGAGCGCCGGGTGCCGGCCCACGCGGTCGAGCGCGCTGTCGCTGAGGGTGCGCGCCCAGGCGATGGTGGCGCGGCGACCCTCGGCGAGCGCGGCGAGCAACTCTTGCGGCGTGCGCTCCTTGAGCCGCTCCTGCTCCTCGGCGTTAAAGGCGTCATAGTCGTAGCCCGGCGGCGCGCCCATGCCGCCGAGGGCCACCTCGCGGCAGAGGGCGAGCAGCGCGACCTCGGCCGAGTACAGGTGCGCCAGCAACGCGCGCACGTCCCAGCACGGTGGGCCGGCGTACACGGTGCGCGTCCACTGCTCGGGGGCGAGCGCGCCAAGGATCTCGAGGGTCTTGGCGCCGCCCTTTTCCAGCTTGCCGGTGAGGGTCTCGACCCGTGGTGTTGGCATCGCCCGGCCTCCTGCCAGCATATGCTCGCGGCCTCCAGAAGCGGCCTCACGACAGAACGCAGAGAATGGCCACATCTATGCGTCTGTGCCAGCTTGTCTACGCCCAGGAGACAGCAGCGGAACAGAGTTGCCCGGCTGCTGCCGGGATGCTGAGGGCAGCGGGATGGTTCTCCGACAGCCTGCTAGACCTTTTCGGTGACGCGGTAGGCGAGGCGCTGGCCCAAGAGCAGGCGCGTCTGGGCGTCAAGAATGGGCAAGACGGCGAAGATGAGAGTGATGAACGGCATGAGCCACCACTGCAGTGCGGCCCACGCCGTCTGCCACCAGCGTCGTTCTTGCGGTCGTGGCGGCCCCAGCAGCAGGTCGATGATCGGCAGCGCCGGCGACAGCGCGGTCATGGCGGCACCGAGCAGAGCATACAGCCGCTGCAGCGACAGGCCCAGCCCTGCTGCAAAAAAGCCGGGGTTGAGAACGGCGGGCACCGAGAGCCCCAGGGTGAGGACAAACCAACTGGTGGACCACAGGATGTGCTCGCGGGCCAGCATGAGCACCGGAGGCATCTTGACGTGCGCCGGAATCTCGGCGTGGCGAAATGCCATTTTGACGGCGCCGAAGAGCAGTTCGCCCGTGCCCCAGCCGTGCCGCTTGGCCTGCTCGTAGCGCACCGTCGCCGTTCTGGCCAGGCTGGTCGACAGCGTAGCGTCGGCCGAGACCGGCAGGTAGATCGGCTCGATGCTGATGCGGCCACGGTAGCGGAAGAAACACTTGAAGTAGATGTGCCAGTCTTCGGTGACGATGCCGGGGTCCCAGTAGCCGGCGCCGTCGAGGGTGGCCAGGCTGATGCTGTAGGTCGAGATGGGGTGCGGGTCGCCAAGCGGGCTCGTCAGATCGGCCAACTGCCAGACGGCCAGCGACAGGCCGAGGAAACGGATGAAGGTGGGCACCTGCCAGGCGTTGTTGTGGAAAAAGACCGGCGCCTGCCAGATGCGGCGTTGGCGCGCCGGGTCGGTGGCGAATTTGTAGGTCAGGCAGGCAAAGTAGCCCGGGTCGAAGACCGAGTCGACGTCGCAGCTTGTGAGGGTGATGCGGTGGATGTCGTGGCCCAGCTCGTCCACATAGTGGCGGCGCGCCCAGCGCGCGGCCCAGGCCTCGTTGGCCGCCTTGCCCGGCACTTCGCCCGGCAGGCCGGCGGGGTGCAGGGTGTAGCGCAGGTCGCCCAGGCGCCCGGCGAACTCGGCCTGCAGCGCCCGCGCCTTGGCCGCCGCGCCTTCTTCGCGACCCTCCATGGCCAGCACCACCCAGAGCTGCGAGGCCACCTCGCGCTGCGCCGCCAGGGCCTCGAGGGTTGCCCGCAGCTTGGCCACCGGCTCAGAGTAGTTGCTGATGACGACGATATGGCGGATCTTCTTCCACGGCAGGGCGGCGCCGCCGGCGGCGCGCTCGGCCTCATAACGGGCGCGCCAGTCGATGCGCCGGTGCACACGCACGCGCAGGCAGCCGACGCCGCCGTAGACCAGGGTGCCCAGGCCGCGCCCCAGCCAGTAGACCTGGTACAGCAGGGCCAGCACGACCGGGATCGCCGGTGCCTGCCGGCCCAGAGCGAAGGGCAGCGCGATCAGACCCCAGGAGGCGATGCCGAGCAGCACCACCAGCAGGCGCTGGATGCCGGCCTCATGGCGCAGAATAAAGCGGTAGGCTGCCCGCTCATAGCGCCAGTAGCTGGTGCCGGCGCGCGCGCGTACGCCCCGCGCACGCTCGTTGGCGGGCAAGGGGGCGATGGCGGGCCCCTCGGTGGCCAGCAGTTTGCGGCCTACACGCTGGACATAGTCGGCGATCGTGGGCTCGTTGGTTGGCATCTCTAGCACCTGTGCTGTGGTGTCGTGTGTATGCGTGGCCGGCCAGCCTGGTAGGCGTGCCGGGGCTCGGACGGTGAGGGTGTATCATGCTGATTCTAGCGCGGAACGCCAAAACCGGCAAAAAAGGCCGTAGGCGAGGCCGGCGAGGCCGAGGGCGAGGTGGAGGGCCTGGTCGAGACTGAGGCCGGCGATGAGGGCCTGGTGCCGCTCGACATGCCCCATGAGCGCGGTGAGCCCCAGGCCGGTGACGGCGGCGTAGCAGACGATGCGCTCGCGGTCGCCGAGGCGGCCGCCGACCATGCAGGCCCAGGCGACGAGGCTCAGCGCCACAGCCAGATACTGCACCGGGAAGCGCGGCAGCACGACACCGTAGAGATCGCGCAATGGCGGCGCCCACCAAGCCGCCGGCCCGAGCGGCACGCCGGCGGAGACGCCATGCGCCGCGGCGCCGAGCCAGCCCAGCGCCTGGGCGAGCGTCAGGCCGGGCACCACGGCGCCCGCGAGCGCGACGAAGTGGCGGCAATCGTGCGAAGGTTCCGAACCTTCGCACGATTGCCGCCGGCGCATGAGCACAAGGCCCGCCAGCCCCATGGCGCCGCCGGCGAGGGCGCCGGCGAAGGAAAAGCCGTCGCCCCAGGGGTGTGACGGCCAGGGCGCCAAGCCAAGGCCGGCCAGGTAGACCACGCGGCCCACGGCGAGCGCCGGCCCCAGCCCCCAGAGCAGCACCTCCAGCGTGGCGGCGGGGCGCCAGCCGCGGCGGTGCCCCTCGCGCGCCAGGCCGGCCACGGCCAGGAGCAGGCCGAGGTCGAGCAGTAGCGTATAGGTATAGAAGGGCTCGTTGCCGATGCGAAAGGCGACCAGTGGCATCAATGCTGCAGACCCTCGACGATGCGCGCGTACTTGTCGGCCAGGTCCGCCGCCTGCGGGGCGGAGTCCGACTCGGCAAAGACGCGGAAGTAGGGCTCGTCGGGGTCGGGCAGGACGAGCACCCACTCTTTCGCGCTGAGCTCGATTTTGGTGCCGTCGATCTGGGCGCTGCGCGGCGGCTTGAACTGCTGGTTGAGCAGGCGCATCACGGTGCCCTTGAACTCCCAGGGGCAGGAGACGCGGCGCTCGGCGATGTGGTAGGGCAGCAGCGAGGCGATCACCTGCGAAAGGGTCACGTTCTGGCGCACCAGGAACTCGAGCAGCTTGGCCAGGGCGAAGAGACCATCGGCGCCCGGGTGCAGCCGCGGGAAGATCAGGTTGCCCGAGCCGTCGCCCGCCATGATGACCTTGCCCTTGCTGGCCGCGGCCATCACCGCCTGCAGGTCGACCCGCGTGCGCTCGACGGTGCCGCCGTAGTGGGCGGCGATCTCTTCAAAGATGGTCGGCATGTTCACCGGCACGGCGATGGTGCCGCCGCCCTCGGCCTGGAGCGCCAGGCTGGCCGTGGCGGCGAGCAAGGTGATCGGGGGCACGATGTAGCCCTGGTCGTCGACCACGAAGAGCTTTTCCCCGCCCACGTCGAGCCGCACGGCGAGCCGGGCCTGCACCGCCTGCGAGATGAGTGCCAGTTGGTGCAACGAGCGGTCGAACTCTTCCTCGGAGATCGACATCTTGTTCTCGTCGACCGTGGCGTTGAGCGCCACGACCTGGCAGCCAAGGTCGCTGAGGAGCGAGGGCAGCACGAGCGAGGCGGGGGCATTGGCATAGTCGACCACGATGGGCAGGCGCGCAGCGCGGATGGCGGGCACGTCGAGTGCGGCGAGAAAGTCGGCGCTGTAGCGCTCGATCACGCCGGGCGCATAGTCGATAGTGCCGATCTCGTCGAGGTAGACGCGGCGAAAGTCCTCGCGAAAGAACACGCGCTCGATATCGCGCTCGACCGACTTGCTGAGGGGCAGGCCACGGGCGTCGAGGAAGCGAATGTCGACCACGCGGTTGTCGTGTGGCGAGAGGCGCACGTGCACGCCGCCCACCGCATCGGAGACGCGGGTATAGTAGCGCGCCACCGGGATGGGCACGCTGCGCAGGTCGAGCACGTTCACGCCGGCCGAGGGCAGGCCCGAGATGATGGCGCGCTTGATCATGCGCGGAGAGCGGTGCGGGTCGCGGTTGATGGTGACGGCCGAACCTTTGGGCAGGCTGGCGCCAAAGGCGGCGCCGAGCTTGGTGGCAAACTCGGGGGTCATGTCGACGTTGACCTGGCCGGTGACGCCGAAACGGCCAAAGAGCGCGCGGCGGCCCTGCGAGCCCCAGATGAGGCTCGTTTTGACCGTGGCGCCGGCCTCGATCTCTTTTTCGGGCCAGATCTTGACATTGGGGTGGATCACCGCGCCCTGGCCCACGATCGAGCCGTCGCCGATGACGGCGCCCTCGAAGACGATGGCCTTGCTCTTGAGGCTGCACTGGCGCCCGATCACCGCGCCGCGCAGCTCGACGCCCTCGCCAATGTACGAGTTGCGCCACACGATGGAACGGTCGATGTGGGCGCGATTGTCGACGACGGTATAGTCGCGGATGGCGGTGGGGCCGTGAATGATCACGCCCCCTTTGATCTTGACACCATAGCCCAGGTAGATGGGGCCGTAGAGCTGGGCGTCGGGCGCGATCTCGACCTCATCCTGGCACCAGATGTTGCCGCCGATGTTGCGGCCCGGCGGCTCGAGCTGCACGCGGCCCTCGAGGCGGTCGGCATTGGCGCGCATGTACTCCTGCAGGTTGCCGATGTCGCACCAGTAGCCGCCAGCCACGTAGCCGTACATCGGTTCGCTGCGTTCGAGGAGGATAGGAAAGAGGTCCTTCGAAAAGTCGAAAGGCACGCCGGGCTCGAAATAGTCGAGCACCCTGGGCTCGAGGACGTAGATGCCGGTGTTGACCGTGTCGGAGATCACCTCGCCCCAACTCGGCTTTTCGAGGAACTGTTGCACGCGGCCGGAGGAGTCGAGGACGATCACGCCGTACTCGAGCGGGTTGGGCACGCGGTAGAGGGTGATGGTGGCCATGGCCTGGCGCGCCTGGTGCTGGGCAATGACCTCGGTGAGGTCAAAGTCGGTGAGGGCATCGCCGCTGATGACCAGAAAGGTCTCGTCGAGGAATTCTTGGGCGTTCTTGACGCTACCTGCGGTCCCCAACGGTGTTTCTTCTATAGAATACTGGATGTTCATGCCGATGCTGCGGCCATCGCCGAAATCGGCCTGGATGACATCGGCCATATACTGCAAAGTCACCACAACGTCGGTAATGTTGTGGCGCTTGAGCAGGTCGAGGATATGGGCCATGACCGGCTTGTCGACGATGGGCACCATCGGCTTGGGCCGGTTGATGGTCAACGGGCGCAAGCGCGAGCCCGCTCCGCCGGCCATGACAACTGCTTTCATAGGGGCGTACTCCTTTCCGGGTAAGCTGACAGCTGAGCCGATTCCGCATCCAGCAGAGGCGGCTCCCACCCCACCGGAAACGGGGACGGGGCGATATCATCGACGGGGTTCGCCGCATCCGGCGACCCGGCGGCGTGGGAGCCGCCTCTGCTGGATGCGGAAAACAGGCTGAGCGCTGTTCGCTGATAGCTGTCAACCGTTCGCCACGATGATACCACAAACGCAGGGCCAAGTAAACCGTTGTTGCGGGCGGGGTGTATCCCAGAACCGCCGGGGCTCTTGAACCACAAAGGATTTGGTGCCTCCTTGCCCCCTTTGTGTCCTTCGTGGTGATCGGCCCCCGTCGGTTGCCGGCGATTCTGGGATACACCCGCGGGCGGCCCGGCCCACGTCTTGCTACACTCGGTGTGGAGCCGCCGGCCGCGCGACAGTGCAGAGAGGAGGCGCGATGAGGTTCGGGGCACTGGGCGTGGCCGGCGCAGGCTCGGCGTGGAGGAGGCGCGTGAGGCGCGACTGGCTGGCCTGGTTCAGACGGCGCTGGCTGTGGTGGCTGGTGATCATCGGCTTTATCATCTTCTTGGTGCTGAGCCGTGGCGAGTTGGCCACGTTGGGGCAGACGCTGCTACAGGGCGACCCGCTGTGGCTGGGCGCTGCGGTGCTGGCGCAGTCAGCCTACTATTCCTTGTACGCGGCGCAGTACAAGTATGGCTTTGCGACGGTGGAGGTCGCCAGCGAGGTGCGCGAGCTGATCCCGGTGATGTTTGCCTCGATCTTCTTGCGGACGATTGTGCCGTCGGGCGGGGTCAGCGGGGCGGCGGTCTTTGTCGACGATGCGGCGCGGCGGGGACAGTCGGCGGCACGGGCGGCGGAGGGGTCGCTGTTGGTGCTGGCGGTGGACCTGTCGACACTGCTGCCGCTGGTTGCCATCGCCCTGGGCTACCTGGCCTACCGCCACGTGCTGGTGTTCTACGAGGTCTTTGGCAGCGTGCTCTTTGCCCTCTTTGTGGCCAGCCTGGGCGCGGCGCTCTTTACCGGCCGGCTGGCGCCGCACCTGTTGCGCCGCGGCCTGCACGAGCTGCAGTGGATCACGAACGAGCTGGGGCGGCGGCTGCAGCACAGGCCCTTGTTGCCGGAGGGCTGGGCGGCGCGCAACGCCGGCGACCTGGCGCGGGCAGCCAACGACATTGCCACGCACCAGGGCAGCCTGGGTCAGACGCTGGGGGTGGCCAGCGCCGCGCAACTGACGAACCTGGCGACGGTGCACCTGGTTGGGCAGGCGTTCGGCCAGCCGCTGAGCCTGGGGGCCATCATCGCCAGTTTCTCGATGCAGGCAGTCTTTTCGGTCGTCACCTTTATCCCCAACGGCCTGGTGGTGGCCGAAGGGGTGATGGTCGCGGTGCTGACCTCACTGGGCGTGGCCTTTGGCAGCGCCGTGGCCATCACCATCGTCTACCGGGGCCTGAGCGTGTGGCTGCCGCTGCTGGTGGGCTTTCTCTTTCTGCGCCAGGTGCGCTCCTTCGGCGGGCGGGGACGGTAGGTCGGCAAGGTTCTGGAGACTCGGCCCGAGGCTCCCGTTAAGCCTCGGGCGGCGCCGCGACAAGTGCCGGTGACACCGACGATTCTGGGAGATCCGCGGCGGCCAAGGCCTATCTCAAGATCGTCGGTGTATTTCGGGTCCGAGTTGTCTGCGTTGGCGCAGCCCGTCGCGGCCGTAGCCCTTGCCCCGCACACTCGGGTTGATCCTTGCACCATGCCCATATGGAGCCTCAGGTGTTGCCCTCGACCGGCTGTGACGGGGCTTGGTTCGTTCCGAGCGCAGAGACCTGCGGGAGTGTTCGCAAACCGCCGTAGCCTAGAACATCGTCAAGTATTCCTGCGCAGCGCCGCAGGCGGCCGAATCTTCGCCCTCCGACGCCCACGAAGCCGCCTGCGGCGGCCAAGGGGGGCTAGTAGCAATACAGTTCAAATAATGGTACTTACGCGGTCGACCTGCCTCCAGCATCAAGCCCCCCCACCCCCCCGGCCCCCTTCGGGGGCCTCCGCCCCGCCCCCGGCGCGGGGGCGGGGAAACTGGAGGTTAGGGGGTTCAGCGGGCGCTTCGCGCGACGCGCGAAGCGCCCGCTGAACCCCCATTTAAGGACTCCCCCTTCCCGCCGCAGCGCAGAAGGCGAGGCCGGGAGGATGGGCTCTATACGATGGCACTGCAGCGCCCTGCACGACCGCGTAAGTACTATCAAATAACAGCGCCTCGCCCGTCTCGACGGAGCCGGCGATTGGAAATCGCGCCTGGGAGCCCCCGTTGGCGGCCAAGGGGGCGCTGCGGCGCCCGGCGCCCACCTGCGTGGGCTGGTCG
>JAKPJZ010000156.1 GCA_029553955.1 Chloroflexota bacterium | reverse complement strand
GGCATCAACAGCCTGATCACCACGAGCGACGGCGAGAAGGTGGAGAACCCGCGCTGGTATCGCGAGGAGCAAAAGAAACTGCGCGTCCTCCAGCGCCGGGTATCCCGCCGCAAGAAGGGCGGCAGTAACCGGCGCAAGGCGGTCAATGCGCTTCAGCGTCAACACGAGCGGATCAAGAACAAGCGCAAGGACTACCTCAACAAGCTGGCGCACCGGCTGATCGTGGAGAACGACCGGATCGCCCTGGAGGACTTGCGGATTCGCAACATGGTGAAGAACCACCATCTTTCCAAGAGCATTTTGGACGCGGGGTGGAACTACCTGGTACACAGGCTGGCTTGCAAAGCGGCAGAGGCTGGCAAGCTGGTGTACCTGGTGGATCCCGCCTACACGTCGAAAACTTGCTCGGCTTGCGGAGGCATCTTTGAGGGCCTCACGCTTGCCGACAGGTGGGTAGACTGCGCGTGCGGCTTGTCTCTCGATAGGGATCACAACGCGGCGCTGAATATCCTTGGGCGCGGACAGCGCCTTTGGGGCGAAACGTGGTCGGCTGCGACGAGCGTGCCCCAAGAAGCTACGCGACTTCAGTCGCTGTAGAGTGTCACGAAGATGCGGAACACACTGAAGCAGTCCGGTATGGTGAAGTTCGCCCGGCCGGTGTGCCGGGTGCGCCTCCAGAAGGGCGCCGTGGTGGACGTGGAGGCCGGCGGCACCTCGCACGCCTTCTGCCTCGACAGCCAGGAGCAGGCGCGCGAGTTCGCCGCGCAGCTCGTGAAGGTGAAGGGCCGGCTGTTCCTGGCCGGCGATCACCTGTTGCTCACGCCCGCCTGAGTATTCGGCACGAATAACGGGGCCGGCCTGGTGCGCCGGGCCGGCCCCCGGAGGAACACATGGCCGAAGACACGACCCGCCCGGCCGATGCGGCAGACTTGCGCGAGCTGCGCGAGCGAGCCCAGAAGGGCATTCCCCTTGAGGGCGAAGAAGCCCGGCGCCTGGCTGCCTACTACAAGAGCCTACGCGAGCGCGAGCGGGCCGGAGAGGCACTCACAGACGAAGAGCGCGCCGGGCTTGAAGCCTACCACGAAGGCGGGCGCAAGCTGCATCGGGCCATGGCGCGCGCCCTGGGTGTCAGCTCAGAGGAACTGAACACCCAGATCACCAACCAGGCCCTTGACCTGGCACATGAAGCCCTGGAACGCGCCGGAGCCTACTTCCAAGACACCGAATACCGGCACCGCTCCGTGTGCCTGGAACGCTACAACGGCCGTTACTTCCTGGCCGTGAAGTACGAAGGCACCCTCTTCCGGCGCCGGCACATGCTGATCGACGGCCCCGAAGGCCGGCGCTTCATGGTTCCGGGTGACGAGGTGCCCGGCACCCGAACCCCCGTGAGTGGTCTCTTCTTCCAAGGCCCGGCGACACCCCGCCTCTCCGATCTGGACAACTTAATCCTGCTATCCCTTGGCGGGTATGAGCCCCTGGCTGCCGACGAGTTCTTCTGCCGAGAGCCCGACATAGAGGCAGAGCTACGTGCCTTCCTCGCCGGCGTCTGGATAGGCAAGCCCGGTTGCCACAAGAACTGTGATCGCCTCGAGCTGCTCGCCGCCGACGGTTGCGGCACCTGCCCGCACACCACGACCGGCGAGGAGCTGACGAAGCGCATCACCTCCGGCCCCCCACCCTGGCCCCAACAGCTCCCCGATCCGAGCCCCGACGCGTGGCCCTGGTGTGAGCCGGCCGAAGAGGACCTGACACCCGAGCTGCGGGAGCTGTATGCCTGGCGCTTTGAACCTGGTCACTCGCAGCGGGAGTGGTTGGCATCCCTCGCCCCCGCCCCCCACACGCGCGCCAGGCGCGGCCCGGAGAAGATCCCGCAACCAACGTTCCCCGAGGTAGCAGCTCAAATGCGCGCCCTCGCCGACGGCCCTTCCGGCCGGAACTACCAGGAGATCGCCGCCGAAGAAGCCCTCTTGCACCGAACGCCCGGGCACAAGGTTGTGACCAAGGTTACCCCCGGCCCGCTACTCGACTGGTTCCACCGACCGGCGACGAAGGACGCGCTGCGCGAGGAGCTACGCGAAGCGGGCCTGCCCGCGGCGTTCCAGTTGGCTGTGGTTGTCGGTTGGGGCTTGCAGGACAAGAAGAGCCTCATTCGCCGGCCCCTTGACGACATTGCGATGACCGTCAAGGGCCGGCCTGCTAGAACCCAGACCGAACGCCTGGCCTGGCGCCGTGAGGTGTGGCGCTACCTGCTCCTTGGGCAGAGCCTCACCAACCCCGAACCCCGCCCGGGCAAGTTCAAAGACACCCGCACCGGCGAGCTGATAGACACCCTCTCGCGGGAGGCCCTCTATCGCGTGTTCGGAGAGCAGTGGCCGGCACAACCCGCCCTCGACGGCAGCGAGCCCCCGCTTGCCGTCACAGTGGGCCTGAACCCCGACATAGACAACCTGGTGAACCGTGACGACGTGTTGACCTTCTTCGGGGATGTGATGCGACTGGCCCGCATCCCCGACGGGCAAGCCTCCGGCCGTTGGGCGCGCGCTATGGGCCTGGCCCTGAACCAGTTGTTCCGGCAGCGGCAGCGGGCGGCGCGCGTGCTGCATCAGGGCACCGACAACGTCCCCGCGGTGTCCTTCACCTTCACCCGCAAGGATGTGCTTGTCTGCGTCGGCGCCGAGGTGGAGGCCCTGCTTGCCGGCAACGACCCGAGCCGGGCACGCCAATACTGGGACGCGGCCGTTGACCTGCTCCTGCCCCCTAAGAGCAAGACAGACAAGAAGCGCGCCGTCGTGCTCGCCGTTCCCCCTCGCGAGGTGACCCCTCTCCCTGCCGGCCGCAAGACGTGGGAAGAGTGGCGCCAGGACTGGCAGACGTTCTGGTACAGCGAGCAGCGGCTTGAATTCCGACCGGCCCCCGAGGAAGTGAAGGCCCTGATCGCCATGAAGCAGAGCACCCGACGCAAGAAGAAGTGAGAGCGAGCGAATGGCAAGGCGACCCTCCGATCCGTTTGAGCTTGGGCGGCAGGCATACAGGGAGAACTTGGAGCCGGTGCGCGATGGCGAAGACATCCTCCGGTTCATCGCGAAGTACGACGCGCCTCCCCACCTGAAGCCCGCGGCCCTGCAACTCTGGTATTCCCGGTTCCGGGATGGGTGGAATGACGAGCGCCTGCACCCCAACCCACCCCTGTAGGCCCGCAAGTTGTACTCAAAGCTGCGGGAGAAGTACTCAAAACTGCGGGAGAAGTACTCAAAGCTGCGGGAGTTGGTTCCCGGAGCCCTTGTCCCGCAACACTTCCCACGCCTTGAATACTGAATACTGAAGTGGCGCGCGCTTACCCTGGCGGGTGCGCGCGCCTTCTGGTAGAGTAGGGCCATGCAAAGCACAGACACACCTCCTGAGATCGTCACCCAGAGCCCGCGCCTGGTGAACCTGGCCGGCCTTCTCGACGCCTGGCAAGCCGACGCCCAAGCGGCACACGACGCCCGCGCGGCCGGCACCCTGCGCGGCCCGATCACCGGCCTGCCGAAGCTGGACTCCGACCTGGGCGGCTGCCTGGCCCCCGGTATGAGCATCCTACACGGCACCCCCGGCGTCGGCAAGACGGCCTTCGCGTTGCAGCTCGCCACGAGCTGCGGCTTCCCGGCCCTCTATGTCACCTGCGAGATGGCGCCCTTGGAGCTGTTCCGGCGAGTGACGGCCCGAACGACCGGCACCTTCCTGGGGCGCCTGAAGACGGGCGAGCTGCTGCCGGAGGCGTCCCTGGCCCTCGCCCGGCAGGCGGTCGAAGCGGCGCCCCTGCTGGCGTTCGCCGATGCCACCCAGGCATACGCCTCCCCCGAATGGATCCGAGACAAGGCCCTTGCAGTGAAGGGGAAGCACCCCCACCTGCTGCTCGTGGTGGACTCCGTTCACTCGTGGGCCGAAGGCGCCCCCGGCGGCGCCCCCGAGTACGACGCCCTGAATGAGCACCTGGCAGCCCTGCGGAAGCTCGCCGCGGGCCTGCGGTGCCCCGTGCTGGCGATTGCCGAGAGGAACCGGGCGAGCATGGACAAGGGCGGCTTGAGTGCCGGCGCCGGCACCCGCAAGCTGGAATATGGCGCCGAAGCCGTGATCGACCTGGCCCGCAAGGAAGACGCGCGAGAGGATGCCATGGGCGAGGTGCCGGTCACCTGCCGCCTGGCGAAGAACCGGCATGGCGCCGTCGGCAAGACGGTGCCCCTCTCCTGGCATGGTGCGTTGCAGCGGTTCACGGAGGCATGAACCCATGGACGATCCCCTGTTCCTCGTGGCCTGTGAGGCAGAGGACGGCGAAGAGATCACCTTCGCCGCAGTGCAGATCGACGGCGACCCGGACCTTGACGCCCCGATCCTGCTCGTGGCCGGCACGGCAGACCAGGCAGCAGGCACCGACGCTGCGCTGCGCGCGCACGGCAAGAAGGCGCCGGCCTTCTGGAAAGCCCTGCCCCTCTCGCGCATAGTGGGCACCGGGCAGCCCCTCGGGATGTGGACGGGCAAGCACTGGACGTTCCGCCTGCCGGACGGAAGGGAGCTGGTGAGGTGATCACCACGGCCGCGCCACACGACCGGCCGGCCCTCGCCCTGGCCGAACTGGAAGCCTATGACCCGACGGCGCCCCCGCCGCGCGGTCGAGAGCGCCGGTTCTACTGTCCGATCTGCGGTGACGACAGCGACCGGCGCAAGTGGTGGCGCTGCTTGTGCGTGAACCTCGATACCGGCGCCTTCTTCTGCCAGCGGCCGGCCTGCGGCGCCCGTGGCGTCCTGCGCGAGAAGTGGACACCCCTACCCCCCAGGGAGAAGCACCGTGCAGCCCTGCGCCGTGCCACGGCCCTACCGCCCCTCGCCGAAGAGCCCGACGCCGAGAAGCTGGCGAACCTGCGCCGGCGCATGAAGCAAGAGAAGCCGATCCCCCTGGCCGGCACCCCCGGCGCCGAATACCTCGCCGAGCGCGGAATTCCCCCCGAGCTGGCGCACGCGGCCGGCGTGCGCTTTGCCCCACGGTGGTTCGGCCGGCCGGCCGTGCTGTTCCCCCTGCGGAACGAAGCCGGCGAGCTGCTGGCGGTGAACGGCCGGCACACCGACGGCCAGGCCCACACCACGGACACGCCGAAGACACACACCCTTGGCCCCAGTGGGCAAGCTGTCTTCGCCTGGCCCGGCGCCCTCGACGCGAACCCGGCCGTGCTCGTGGAAGGCCCCATGTGCGTTCTGAGCCTGGCCCTCGTGGGCGTGCCGGCCGTCGCGCCCGTCGGCACCACGGCCCCCCGCTGGCTCCTTCGCCGTTGGGCCTTCCGCCGGGTGTTCGTCGCGTTCGACAGCGACCCCGAGACGCACACCGGCGACACGGCCGCGGCGAAGCTG
>JAKPJZ010000143.1 GCA_029553955.1 Chloroflexota bacterium | reverse complement strand
CGAACCGATGAGCACCTCCCTTTACGCCGCCCGCCGCGCCCGCGTCGCCGCCCAGCTGGGCGCCGGCGGCATCGCCGTGATTCCCACCGCGCCCGAGCGATCACGCAACCGCGACAGCGAGTTCCTGTTCCGCCACGACAGCTACTTCTATTACCTGAGCGGCTTTTCCGAGCCGAATGCCTGGCTGGTCATCACCGCCGACGGCCACACCACGCTGTTCTGCCAGCCCAAGGACCTGGAGCGCGAGATCTGGGACGGCATCCGCCTGGGCCCTGACGAAGCGCCCGCGCACCTGGGTGTGGACGCGGCGTACTCCGTCGCCGAGCTCGATGCGCGCCTGCCCAAACTGCTGGAGAACCGCTCTGCTGTCTGGTACCCGTTCGCCACGCACCAAGGGCTGGAGACCCGCGTGGACGGCTGGCTCAACGCGGTGCGGGCGCGGGTGCGCTATGGCGCGCTGTGCCCGCAGGCCCAGCACGACCTGTGCGCCCTCCTCGACGAGATGCGCCTGATCAAGGATGCGCACGAGCAGGCCATCATGCGGCGCGCCGCACAGATCAGCGCGGGGGCCCACATCCGCGCCATGCAGCGTTGCGCGGCCATGCTGCGCGCCGGCCAGGACGTGCGCGAGTACCACCTCGACGCCGAGCTGCTGCACGAGTTCCGCCAGCACGGCTCGCAGTACCCGGCGTACAGCTCCATCGTCGCCGCCGGCGCCAACGCCTGCGTGCTGCACTACCGCGCCGACACCGCGCCCATCCGCAACGGCGAGCTGGTGCTGATCGACGCCGGCTGCGAGCTGGATGGCTACGCGAGTGACATCACCCGCACCTTCCCCGCCAATGGCCGCTTCTCCGGCGCGCAGCGCGCTCTGTACGACCTGGTTCTAGCCAGCCAGGACGCGGCGATTGCTGCCACCAAACCGGGCGCACGCTTCACCGACCCCCACGAGGCCACCGTCAAGGTGCTGACCCAGGGCATGTTCGACCTGGGCCTGCTCGACCGCGACCAGCATGGCACGCTGGACGATGCCATTCACCACCGCCACTACTTCGCCCACTACATG
>JAKPJZ010000118.1 GCA_029553955.1 Chloroflexota bacterium | reverse complement strand
GTGCTCGATGGCCTCGGCCATGAGCGAGAGCCAGCGCTCAGTGTCGTGTTCGCGGGCAGCCGCCCAGGCCGCCTCCATTGTCTCCGCGTAGGCCTTGGTGAGCGGCCCGCACCCGTCGCACTCGGGCTCCATGTCGCCGTTATAGGCGATGGCTGCCTGACAGACATGGCACGTGCCGATGATGTCGCCGCATTCGCGGGTCATGTCTACTCCTCCCTCTCGGGGCTGGCTCAGGATGATCTCCTCGGGCTCCAGCGGCGCAGGAGCCAGGCGCGTGACGGGGTTGCTTGACAGGTGACCATACATGGCGTATCATCCTCTCGTGTGTTCGGCTGTGCTGTGCCTCCTGGGGCCTCCCGTTTGCGCGGGAGGCCCCGTGTGTTTCCGCTCGCCGCGAGCGGTGCGTCAACCCGTCCTCCTCCTTCGTCTCGTGATGCCCCGCCCAGCAGGGCCACTCGTGCGGCCAACGCCGCGGATGAGTGCATGGGCCACGGCTCCGGCTACTACCCACAGCAGCAGGTCGAGCCCGTTGATGGTGTTCATAGCGGCGCCTCGTCTCCGGCGATCCCGCACAGGATCGCGGCGAAGACCATCGCCAACAGCACGGCGTACACGAACAGCAGGTTGCCAACTTCGGCGCCTATCCGTTCGGCGGTATGTCGCATGGTGTCCGCTCCATCATCTGGCGCAGTGCCTCACGGGCAATCTGCGCGCTGGTGTGTTCGCGGCGCGCCTGTTCCTGGTGGTGCCTGACCTCGCGGTCGCAGAGCCAGAGCATGAGCCCGGCACCGGCGGCGAAAGAGAGGGCGCAGGCTAGGAACATGGCCCAACCTCCACGGTCAGGGAAGCTCGGCACTTCGGGCAGTATTCCAGCTTGATCTCGGTGCCGATCTCCACGAAGGCCCACCCGGCTACCAACAGGGGCGGTGCGTGGCGTCCTCCCGGAAGTGCGCCTTGATGTAGCGCACGGCGTCGCAGTGAGCGCACTCCACCCGGAAGGCTTGCAGTTGGCGGTTGTAGGTAATCACCGCGCACCTCCGCCCCGGCGGGCAGCCGGGATAATGGGCCGGGCGACCCGCGCACCGGCCTCGGGGGATGATGGGCCGCCTGCCGGGGCTCCGCTACCAGGGGCGAGTGTCGTCGTGGGGGAGCCGCCGGGGGCTGAGACGGGGGGGGCTCAGCCACACCGGCGGCGTCAGTGGCCATCGGGCTGGCGGCTGCGGAACGGCGAATGCCCGACGGCTGGGGCTTCCCGTGGGGGGGGCCACGGGAAGACTGTCGAGGGCGGCGTACACGGCAGCGAGGCGCGCTTGTCGCTGCGCCCGCAGGTGGTACACCGACGCCGCGTCCACCAGCCACCCTCCGGAGCTGCGCTTCCGGCCCTTGAGCAGCCCGCGCTTGAGCCACTGGCGGATCACGCTGCCATCGGTGTCCAGCGTCTGCGCTGCCTCGGCGGTGGTCATCCAGATGGTGCTGGGGGTGCTCACTGCGCCACCTCCGAGGTGCTTCCGACCACGACGCGGAACAACTTCGTGATCGGCACGCGCTGCTCCAGCGCCCGGAAGAGGGCGTCCTGGGTAGGAGCCGAGAGCGGTTCGCCGCGGAGGATGTTCTGCA
>JAKPJZ010000077.1 GCA_029553955.1 Chloroflexota bacterium | reverse complement strand
TACCCGCGCGGTCTAGGAGACTACTGCGTGGCCGTGCGCATTGCCGCCGGCCTCGCGCGACGCGGCGGACAGGTCGGGCTGCGCAGCAAGGGGGACGTGCAGTGGGCGGAGGAGGGCCTGCCTGTACCGCCGGGCGTGGGCAGGCCCTCCGATGGTGCCGAGGAGATCGACCTGTGCGACCCGCCCCGCATGATGGGCTGGGATTACTGCGCACCGGGCAACCTCATGGCGCGCATCGCCGACCGCATTGACCTGCCACGGGAGCTACTCCCGGACCACCCCTGGGTGCGCCCGGAACCGTGGGCGGCTGCGCGCTACGGGGAGTATCTGGTGGTGGCGCCCATTGGCAGCACCAAGTTCTCGGGCCTCCACCTCGCGCAGGTGGAGGCCGCCGCCATGGCCTGCACTGCAGAACACGGCCTGCGCTGCGTCGTGGTGCACGGGGAGGCGATCCCCGGCCTGCCCGAGGAGTGCGAGGACCTGACCGGGCAGACCAGCATCGCCGAACTCGGGCAGATCATCGGCAGCGCCCGCGCGGTACTGACCGTAGGCACCGGGCCGCTGCACCTCGCGGGCGCCTGTCGGGTGCCGCTGCTGGCGATCCTGGGCGACCTAATGCGCGCGGAGGTGGTCGTAGACGACTACCGCCCGGCGCTCTTCGCGCAGGTTCCGGGGCGCGCCAGCTACATGCCCGCGCCGCAGTTGTGTGACCTGCTTGGCCTGCTGCTGCGCAGCACCGTGCAACCCGTGGCGGACCTGGACCTGCGGGCCGCGAACGCCGCATACCAGCAGAGGCAGATCGACCGGGAGGCGTCGAAGTGGAAACGCGCCAATTGCGCTACACCGGCGGTGACAGTTACCGGGGCTGGGATCAAGAAGGCCGCTGCCCGGTCAAAGTCCGGGCGGGCGAAACGGTTACAGTCAGCGCCACGACCGCAGCCGACCTCCTGAACGACTTCCCGAACCTGTGGGAGGACAAGGGGCCGGGGCCGCAGCAGAGTGCGCCCGATGAGCCGCCGCTGCCTGCAGAGGCGCCAAACATCATCTACCTGCCGAAGCCGCAAGGGAGGCGCAGACCTTGAAAGTGCACTACGTAGGCGCGGGGCCGTACCGGGGCTGGTGTGGCGTGGAGGGCAAGCCGGTCCGCATTGCGCCGGGGCAGACCGTTGACCTCGCGGAGCACACGGCGCTGGAACTGCTGGCCTCCCTGCCGCAATGGTTCGAGCCGGTCGCCGAGGTGATGCTGGAGCCGCCACCGCCGCCGCCATTCGGCGAGGACCAGGAGCCCGCGCCGACGCCGATCCCGCAACGCCGCAAGCCGGGCAGACCGCGCAAGACGAAGGGGTAAGCGAGCATGGCACTCATCACCGCCGCCGACGTGGACTGGTGGGCTCCGCAGGCGACAGCCGCAGGGTCTGGTGTCGTTGCCGAGGCCATCCGCCGCGCTCAGGGCCTCGCCGATGACTACTGCCACCGGCCCCTGGAGTTGGCCGCGTTCTCGCTGTACCTGGACGTGCCCGACTACATCCAGACGCTGGCCCTGGGGCGTTGGCCGCTGGTGGTGGACGCGACGCATACCCTCACCGTCACCGCCGACCCGGACAGCACCGCACCCACGACAGTGGACGCCACCGACTACGCGGCGGACACCGTGGCCGGGCGGCTCATCTCCCTGGAGGGCTACTGGAACTCCGGGCTGCGCGCGCTCAAGGTCGAAGGCTACGCCGGGTACACCTCCACGACCGCGCCGGCGGGCCTCAAGACCGCGCTGGTCAAGCTCGTAGCCTGGCTCATCTCAAGCCGCGGCGGAGGCGGCGTGCAGTCCGAAAGTGTGGACGGGTACAGCGTCACCCTCGAGCCGATGGTGGGGAACATGCCGCAGTCGATTGCCGCCCTGTTTGACCCCTACAAGCGGGTGGGCATCTCATGGGCCTGAGCGACCGCATGTCCGACACCGTGACCGTGTACGCGCGCACGCGCGCCGCGGACACCTGGACGCGCGCCTGTGGGCCGTTGCCTGCGCTGGTGACGCGCCTGAACGCCTCCGGGCAACGCCGCGAGAGTAGGCTGCCCGACCCGGACGTGACGCACATGGCGCGCCTGCCCATCGACTACGACGGGCTGATCAGTGCGGGCAACCGGGTACGGCGCGC
>JAKPJZ010000088.1 GCA_029553955.1 Chloroflexota bacterium | reverse complement strand
CCTAGCTCGTAGTCCATGAGCGGCCGTAGGGCGGTCAGCTTCTCGACGAGGTCGGCATGGTCGTCGCCGGCCACCACGCATCTAAACGACATATCTACGAGGCTTCGTCTCTGGACGGTGTCGCAGGGCATATCGGAGCCTGCCACCCACTGCCGGTCAAGCACGGCCGGGGCTAGATCGTGCACGCCGCCAACGGCTGTAGTGACGAGACCATAGTCGGCTAAGTTGACGCCGTGAAAGCGCTTTGCGGCAAGTGGCTCAGTCATAGCTGCCTCCCTAGGCCGCCCCGGCGCACGTCGATCTTGCGCTTGAGCCGGTCCTCCACGATATCGGCCAGCGTGCGGATATCGAGCCCGGTAGCGTCGCCGGCAAACTCTATACGGATAACCTCCTCAGCACGGGCTACCTGACGCACGCCCGCGGCCACCGCACTAGCCGCCTGCCCGGCCTGATAAGTGTCAAGCGGACGCACGAGGGTCGGCACAAACGCGCGCCACCACCTGTCTAGCTCTGCCAGAGGACCTGCCTTAGCCGGCGAGTGCAGCTCTAGATAACGCGAGACAGCCTCGGCCGCAGCCTGTGCGGCCGCCTGGATGGCGGGGATGGCGTCCATGATGCCCTGCGCAAATGCCTGTCCCAGCGCTTGGCCGGCGTTCTGGTAGGCGCCCGCCTCCCCCAGCATTTCGTTCTGAGCGTCAATCACTTCCTGCATGAGCGCGGCGTACTTCTCGATGACGCGATCCAGCTCCGCCTGATGCGCGGCCTCGGCCTGGCGGCGGAGATCCTCGAAGTGCTGACGTTGCTGCTCGCGCTCGCGGTCCATGGCCTCGCGCTGGGCATCGAGAGCCTTGCGCGCCGCCTCCACCTGATCCTCTAAGGCGATACGCGCCATTTCCTGCTGCTGCTCCAGGCTGGCCACCGCCTCATCGCGCTCGCGCCGCAGCCGGGTGCGCTCGTCCTCGCGTGCCCAAGCCGCTTCCTGGCGGGTCATCTCGTCGCGCTGCTCCTGGATCTGCGTCTCCAGCTCGCGCATACGGGCGATGTCGGCCTCGGTGTAGTAACCCTGACCGCGCAGGATGCGCAGTTCGTCCTCCAGCCCGGCTACGCTCTTGGCCGCACGGTTGCGCTGTTCGGCGCGGGTGATCTCGCGCTCGCGGTCGTCTAGGAGCCGCAGCTTGTCATCGTAGAACTTGTTCAGCTCGTCGAGTTGATCACGGTGAGCATCGCTTAGGTCCTCGAGTTGCTGGTCGAGCAGGTCACGCTGACGGTCGGTCTCCTCCTCTACGGCATCGGCACGGGCCTGCCAGGCGCGTTCCCAGCCCTCCTCCGAGGCATCGATGGAGTCAAGGGTGTGATCGAGCGCCCGCTGCAGCTGCGCCTGCTCCGCCCCGTACATGCTGGAGAGATCCGAGAGTGCGGCGGAGCCGTACCCCATGATGTCAGAGGGCAGCGTCGCCCCCCGCATCAGGTCCAGGTTGGTCTGATAGCTCCCTCCCATGGCCCCCATGAGCCCCGGGAACTGCGCCCCCATGAGCGCGAAGCTGTT
>JAKPJZ010000065.1 GCA_029553955.1 Chloroflexota bacterium | reverse complement strand
TGCCGGCCTGCGCCGGGTGACCCACATCGCCGAGGTCGGCCGGCAGCTGCGTGGGGGCGAAGTGCAGCTCACCGATCTCTACCGCTTCGAGCCCACCTCGACGGCCTGGCAACAGGTCGGCGAGTTCAGCAGGGGGTAGCCCATGCCATCACCATTGCCTGCCGTCATCCTGGTTACCCTCGTCGTCCTGGTCGCCTTCTACACCTTCGTCCTGCGTCCCGGCGCCCTGCGCTCGCAGCGCGTGCGCCAGTGGGAGCGCATCGCCGGCGAGGAGGCGGAGCTCGTGGCGGTGCCCGCGGGCGGACTGGAGCAACGCCTGCGTGCGGCCGGCCTGGCCCTGAGCCGGCGTGATTTCATCCTGCTCTCCCTGGCCCTCGGGCTCCTGGGCGGCTGCGCGGTCCTGGCCCTGGGTCTGCCGCCGCTCCTGGCGCTGGGCGCTGCCGTGGGCGTGGGCTACTTGCCCCGCTATTGGGTCTCCCAGCGCGAACAGGGGCGCTCGCGGGATGCCGACCAGGAGCTTCCGGGCGCCATCGCCCTTTTGGTGGGCAACCTGCGCGTGCAGCCGGACCTGGCGGAGGCGCTGCGCCTGACCGCCGCAGCCCTGCAGGCCGGCGGGCAGCGCCACCTGCCCGAGGAACTCTTGCGCACAGCCGCCGAGATGCGCACCCTGGGGAGCGAGGCAGCGCTTCAGGGGCTGCAGGCGCGCTCGCCCTCGCCGGCCCTGGCCCTGCTCGCCGGCGCCCTGGCGCTCTATGTGCAGGTCGGCGGCGACTTTTTGCCGGTGCTGGAGCGCCGTGCTGCCGCCATCCGTGACTGGACCGCCGCCCGCCAGGAAGCGGTCACCTCGGCCGCAGACGCCCTTCTGGCCGGCAAGGCGATCCCGGCTCTGCTGGCCCTGGTCACCCTGGGGCTGCTCGGCGACCCGCAGTTCGGCGCCTTCTACCGCTCTCTGGCCGGCCAGTTCGTCCTGCTCCTGTGCGCTGCCGCCATGCTCCTGGGCTACCGGGTCATGGTCTCTATGGTCGAGGAGGTGGCATAGATGGCCATGCTCGTCGCCCTCTTGCTCTCGCTCCTGGTCGCCGCCATCGCCTACGGGCTGCTCCCGGTCGCCGTGCGCACACGTACCGCCCAGTACGAGAGGATCGCGGGCCTGCGCCCGGTGGATGAGGCCCAGGTGCCTCTCTGGCGGGCGCTCCTGGAGCCGTTCAACCGCCTGAGCCGCTACCTGCCGGCCGCTCTTCTGGCCCGCACGCGCCGCCAGCTCTACTGGGCACAGCGCAGCGGCGCCTGGCTGGGCTGGGACGAGGTCAGCTTCACCGGCCTGCGCCTGGCCGGCGCAACCCTCGGCCTCTTACTCATGGCCCCATCCTCGCCGGCCATGGCGGTCGCCGGTGTCGTCCTGGGCGGCTGGCTGCCCGGGCTCCTGCTGGCCGGCCGGGCGCGGCGCGGCGAGCGCGCCTTCCGGCGCGAACTCCCGCACCTGGCCCATCTTCTGGCCATGCTCGTCGCCTCGGGCCTCTCGGTCGCCCAGGCCCTGGAGCGGATCGCCGCCCAACCGGGCCTGGCCAGCGGTTGGTTTGCCGAAGGGCTGGCGCAGGCGCGCGGGCAGCGACCGCTGGAAGTCCTCCTGCGGCGAGCCCAGGAGACCGGTATCGCCGAGCTCGCCAACCTGATCGCCCAGCTGGGCGAGCTGGAGCGAACGGGCACTGGCGTGGAGGCCGTGCTGGAGGGCCTGGCAACCGACATGTCCACGGCCTACCGGGCCGAGGTCCTGCGCCGGGCCAAAGCCATCGGCTCGCAGCTCATCCTGCCCATCCTGGTCTTCTATCTCTTGCCCTACCTGGTGGCCATCGGGGCGCCCATGGCGGCGTCCATCCTGGGCCTGTTCCAGTAGCACGCTCATAACGAGGAGGAGAACGCATGGAAACGCACACCGGATCGTCGGGCCAGACAATCAGCACATCGCCGGTCT
>JAKPJZ010000079.1 GCA_029553955.1 Chloroflexota bacterium | reverse complement strand
TTTCCGACACTGAGGAGGCTTACATATGAAAATGCGCAATCCGTCTGTTCGCCCCAATGTGCTGGTCGTGGGATCGGGCGGCAGGGAACACGCGATAGTCTGGAAACTCGCCAAGAGCCCCAGGATAGGACGGATTGTGGCCGCCCCGGGCAACCCCGGCATCGGCCGGCTAGCCGCGTGCGCGCCGGTCGGGGCGACTGATGTGCCCGGGCTAGTCAGGCTAGCCCGGGAGGCCGAGTGCAGCCTGGTGGTAGTGGGCCCTGAAGCGCCGCTGGCGGCAGGGCTGGCCGACGCCATGCGTAGCGCGGGCATAACAGTTTTCGGACCGAGCGCGGCGGCGGCCCGGATAGAATCGTCAAAGCACTACGCCAAAGGCATCATGGCGCGGGCGGGAATACCGACGGCGCACTGCGAGGCATTTACGGACACTGGTCGCGCGCGCGATGCTGCACGCGCTATTGCGCAGGAGGCGGGCGGTGTAGTGGTCAAGCTGGACTGCCTCGCGGCCGGCAAAGGCGTAGTGGTCGCAGGCAACCCGGGGGAGGCTGCGCGGGCCGTGGACGAGCTCGGCGCAATGGGCGGGGGACGGGGCTGCAAGATACTCCTGGAGGATAGGCTCGTCGGCCCGGAGGCCAGCGTGATGTGCTTGTCGGACGGGGTTGACATATGGGTCCTGCCGCCGGCTCGCGACCACAAGCGCGCACTTGACGGAGATCGAGGCCCCAATACCGGGGGAATGGGGGCTGTAGCCCCTGCGTCGCTCGTCACGGGCGCGGAACGAACTGCCTGTGGCTCAAATCCGGCGAATGATCCGGCCCAGCCTTCGCGTGACGCAAGGCAGACCGATCAGGCGATGCTGGCCGCCATTGAGCGGACGATCCTCAGGCCGGCCATCGAGCAGATGGCGGCGGAGGGCACTCCGTTTGTGGGCGCTCTGTTCGCAGGCCTTATGCTCACTTCGGAAGGCCCCAAGGTGCTCGAGTTCAACTGCAGGCTGGGCGACCCCGAAACCCAGGCGGCGCTGCCGCTTGTGGACATGGACCTGCTCGATTTGGTGGAGGCCGCGTGCCATGGGCAACTGGGGCGCGTGGGCGCCCGCACGGCTGCAGGCTCGGACGCAGGCGCCAGTTCAGATACAGGCGCCAGTTCAGGCGCAGGCCGCTCGAGCCAGCCGGCCACGGCCCTGG
Organism: Chloroflexota bacterium; assembly: GCA_029553955.1. GTDB lineage: Bacteria > Chloroflexota > Anaerolineae > SpSt-313 > SpSt-313 > JAKPJZ01. The sequence continues at coordinate 17 of JAKPJZ010000079.1, read as the reverse complement.
CCACGGCCGGGTCCGAC
>JAKPJZ010000078.1 GCA_029553955.1 Chloroflexota bacterium | reverse complement strand
CGGATGGCTGGACCCGGCATGCGCTGGAACAGGAAAGGTGCCGAGCGCGTGATCCCAGTCCGGGCAGCTATCCTCAGCAATCGCTTCGACGGTGTCTGGGAGACTGTCTACAACTTGCCCCAAAACTGAACTACACCCGGCAGATGGGCAGTTCTTGCCTTGAAGACGGGGTCGTCATATACTGGTGGTTCGCCGCATTGGTTCTGATGGGCGTGGCCTAGCCCCTTGTGGGCGTCGGAGCCCATCAGAACCAATGCGGCGAACCACTGGCCGGGTTGCGCCGCACAACAGTCGTGGCGTCGTTGATCGTTGAAAGGACTCGCCGGCACCATGCGAAACCCCATCCCCCAGGCCCCCGTGACCCGAGCCACCGTGCTCGCCGCCCTGCGTGACGCGCTCGAGCCCCTGCCCTACGTCTACGCCATGTGGGAAGGAGGCGCCGCCGGCTTTGACCGGGTAGACGAATGGTCCGACATTGACGTGCAGATCGACACTGCCGACGACCATGTGGTCGATGTCTTTGCTGCCACGGACCGCGCGCTGAGCGGGCTGTCACCCATCGAGCTCAAGTACGAGCTCCCGCAGCCCACCTGGCACGGCCACGCCCAGGCCTTCTACCGCCTGCGCGATGCCAGCCCCTTCCTGTTCCTGGATTTCGTGGTCATCAAGCACTCAAACCCCGACAAGCTCATCCAGCCCGAAATCCACGGCCGGCCCGTCGTGCGCTTTGACAAGGCCGGCGTCGTCGCAGCCCCACCGCTCGACCGGCAGGCGCACCTGGCGCAGATCGAGCGTCGGCTGCAGGCACTGCGCGCCTGCTTTGACCTGTTCCAGGTTCTGACTCTCAAAGAGATTCACCGCGGCAACCCCATCGAGGCCATCGCCTACTACCAGGGGCAGACCCTGCGTCCGCTGGTCGAGGCGCTGCGCATCAGGTACAACCCCATCCGCTACAACTTCTTCAGTCGTTACGTCTACTATGAACTGCCACCCGAGGTCGTGCGCCGGCTCGAGCCGCTCTTCTTCGTGGCCGGCCTCGACGACCTGCGCGCCAAGCGCGAGGCAGCAGAGCGATTCTTCCACGAAACAATCGAGGCGATCGACCTGGCCCAGGTGGCCGCTCTGCTCGATCGGAGCGCATAGCGCGGGCAATCCTGTGGTTTGCTCTCAGGAAGGAGACAGTGTCTTGCCCAGCATCAAAGGGCTCCTGATCGGCTCCCCCTTGCCAACCAAGCAGATGAAGCACGCGCGGCTCGACAAGATCCGCGCCCTGGCGGCCTTTTCTCCCGACGCGCTCTCGTCCATCGCCTACGCCAATGAAGAAATCTACCTGGGGCTGGTCGTAGCCGGGGGCGCGGGGCTGGCCTTGGCCCTGCCCATCGGCCTCGCCATCGCCGCCCTTCTGGCCATCGTCGCCATCTCCTACTATCAGACCATCTCGGCCTACCCTTCCGGCGGCGGCTCGTACGTCGTGGCCCGCGAGAACCTGGGCACGCTGCCCGGGCTCGTCGCCGGCGCGGCCCTGCTCATCGATTATGTCCTGACCGCTGCCGTCAGCCTCACCGCGGGGGTGGCGGCCATCGCCTCGGCGTTCCCGCAGCTCTGGCCCTACCGGGTCGTGCTTGCGCTGGGGCTGCTCGCAATCATCACCCTGGCCAACCTGCGCGGCCTGCGCGAGACGGGGACCGTGATGGCACTCCCTGTCTACCTGTTCCTGTTCACTTACCTGCCCATGCTTGCGTATGGGGCCATCTGCGCAGCGACCGGGCGGGTCGCGCCCCCGGCGCTTGCAGCCCCGGCGGCGGTGCGGCCTCTCGGCGTGCTCCTCGTGTTGCACGCCTTTGCGGCCGGCTGCACAGCGCTGACGGGCGTCGAAGCCATCTCCAACGGCGTGCCCGCGTTCAGGCCCCCCGAGACCGAGAACGCCCGCCGGACGCTCCTCGTCATGGCGCTGCTCATGGGCGTGCTCTTTGTGGGTAGCATCAGCCTGACGCAGCTCCTGGGCGTGGTGGCCGGGCCCGAGGAGACCATCCTCTCGGCGCTGGCCCGGCGCCTGCTCGGCAGCGGCCCCGCCTACCTGCTCATCCAGGCCGGCACCATGCTCATCCTGGCCGTGGCCGCCAACACCAGCTTTGCTGACTTTCCGCGCGTAGCCGCGCTCCTGGCCAAAGACGGCTTCATGCCCCGCCAGCTCACCAGTCTGGGCGACCGGCTGGTGTTCGCCAACGGGATTGTGCTCCTCGCCGTCGGCACGGGTGCCCTCATCGTTCTCTTTGCCGGCGACACCCACGCCCTCATCCCGCTCTTTGCCGTGGGCGTGTTCCTGGCCTTCACGCTGTCGCAGTCGGGCATGGTCGTCCATTGGTGGCGCGAGCGCGGCACAGGTTGGTGGGTCAAAGCGGCGCTCAACGGGCTTGGGGCGGTCGCGACCGCGATCACGCTCCTCATCGTCGGCGCCAGCAAGTTCGCCGATGGAGCGTGGCTCACCATCCTGCTCATCCCCATGCTGCTGGCCGGCTTTTTCAGGATCCGCACCCACTACCGCAGCGTGGCCGAGCAGCTCTCGCTGCAGGGTGAGGTGCCGGCCCTCGAGCGTCCCTCCCCACCGCGCATCGTCGTCCCGATCTCGGGCGTGCACCGTGGCGTCTTGAGCGCCGTCACCTACGCTCTGTCGCTCTCCGATCACGTCACGGCCCTCTACATCGAGGTCGACCCCGGCTCGGGCCGGCGCGTGCGCGAGCAGTGGGAGAAGTGGTGCCCGCAGGTGCCGCTGGTGGTCGTGGCCTCGCCCTATCGCTCGATCGTCGGCCCGCTGCTCGACTATCTCGATAGGACCGACCGCGAGCACCACGACGGACGGCTCGCCGCCGTGCTCCTGCCCGATCTCGTGCCGGCCCGCCGCTGGCATACCCTGTTGCACAACCAGACAGCCCTGCTCCTGCGCACGGCGCTGCTCTTCCGCCGGCGGCGGCGCGGTTTCCAGCCGGCGATCATCGACGTGCCCTTCCATCTGCAACGGTGATTGCGGAGCCGGGAGTCTTGCCGAGTCGCGGCCTCTCGGGCTGCATGGCCAAGCAGCCCGAGCCTTGCGCGGCAGACCCTCCGGCAACCGGCTCACACGCTCCGCACTGCCCCGGTAAGCGCCCTTTGCAGGGGGTTTTGGCGGACCTGTTGGCTGCGCCCTGGGCTGCCCCGCGGGGCAGCCCAGGGCGCAGCCAACAGGTCCGCCAAAACCCCTCCTGGGTCGGAGTCGGGCGTTGGCGAAGCGAGATACCCGGCCACGGATGGGCCGAAATGCGGAGGACGAAGCAGCCTATGAACAACTACAGCACCATCGGCAAGAATGAAGGGCCTCACTGCCTGGCGGACCTCGTGCCCGCCGGCATGTTCGTCGGCACCAGCCTCATCCTGTGCCACGGTGGGCGCTTTCTCTACGGCCTGCGCGAGCCGCGGCCGGAAGGCGAGCGCCTGGTGGCCGAGCTGACCGGCATCGGTGGCGGCGTGGAGGCCGAGGATGAGACCATCGCCGCAGGCGCCCTGCGCGAGGGCCAGGAAGAGATGGGTTGCGCCGTGCGCCTGCTGCCTGCCGCCGAGACGGTCATCGTGCACGGGCCGGGCCGGCTCGACCGCCTGGCGCTGGTGGGCAGCGAGCCGCCGGCGGCCGTCGTCTTTCGCCGCTACCGCACCCCACCGCACCAGCCCTGGCATGAGCGGAACCAGGGCGAGGCCTGCCTGGTCGTCTATCTGGCCGAGCTGGCGGGCCCACCCCGGCCGGCCATGGAGCTGCCCGCGCTCATCTGGCTCACGCCCGCGCAGCTCGTGGAGACCGCCCGCCGCGACGTGCCGCTGGCCACACTGCTGGCCCGGGGAGCCGAGTTGCTCGCCGACCACACGCGGCCACTGCCAGGCGGCCTGTGGCTGCGCCTGACCGACTCGCAGGAGGCGCTCGTGCTCGCCTTGGCGGAGGATGCGCAGCCGTTCTACGAGGCGCTGGCGGTGTGCTGACTGAGCACGAGGGAGCAACAGCCCTGCCGGCGCACCTGTAGGGGCGGCTCGCGAACCGCCCCCCATCGCAAGCACAGCCACCTTGACAATGGAGGAGAGCCATGCTGATAACGGCCTACGCGAGCGCCGACGCCTTTCTCGCCGCCACACAGGGGCTCCTCGAACAACACGAGGCGGCCAACAACCTCATGCTGGGCATCGCCCTGCGCCTGGCGCAGTCCCCGTCGCAGGCGGCGCCCCCGCCCTACCTGGCCACCGTGAACGACGAGCAGGGCCTCGTCATCGCCGCGCTGATGACCCCGCCCCACAACCTCGTCGTCCACAGCGACCGGGCTGCCTACGGCGAGGCGCCGGCGTTGCTCTTGCAGCATCTCCTCGCTGCAGGCTACACCGCGCCAGGCGTCCTGGGCCCAAAGCCCATCGCGCGCGCCTGCGCTGAGGCCTGGTCCGCCGCCTCTGGCCGCGCTTGGCAGCCCGGCATGCTCCAGCGAGTCTACGAGCTGCGGCAGGTCAGCCCCATCCGCTACAGCCCAGGCCGCCTGCGCCCCGCCGAGACGGCCGACCGTGATCTGGTCGCCGCCTGGGCCGTCGCCTTCCATGAAGAGGCCGGTATTCCCGGCACACCCGGCGAGGTCGGCGAGGCGCTGCAGCGCCGCGTGGCCGCAGGCGACGTCTATGTGTGGGAGCATGGCCGCCCCGTCTCCATGGCCGCCCGCTCGCGCCCCACGCGCCACGGCATCACCGTCAACCTGGTCTACACCCCGCCCGAGCTGCGCCGCCAGGGCTACGCCACCTCGTGCGTCGCCGCCCTCAGCCAGCGACTGCTCGATTCGGGCTACCGCCTTTGCACCCTCTTCACCGACCTGGCCAACCCCACATCGAACGACATCTACCAGCAGATCGGCTACCGGCCCGTCTGCGATTTCGACGAATACGTCTTCCTGTAGGGGCAATCCCCTCAGCCTGTTTTCCGCACCAAGCACAGTCATCTGCGCATCGCCGGCCTTTGCCTGTAGGGGCGGTTCGCGAACCGCCCCGCCGGGAGTGAGCGCCAGGCCGTTCATGCACCATCCCAAAGGAGCAACCCATGCGCTTCTGCTCAGACTGCGGCACCCAGCTTAGCCCGCGCGCGCTGGACGGCAGACCGCGTTCCGTCTGCCCCAGCTGCGGCCGCATCCACTACGAGCAACTCAAGGTCGGCGCCGGGGTACTCATCGAGCGCGATGGCTGCCTGCTGCTCTTGCGGCGTGCCCATCCGCCCTTTGCAGGTCGTTGGAACCTGCCCGCGGGTTATGTCGAAGCCAATGAGTCCCCCAGGCAAGCTGCGGTGCGAGAGGCCCACGAGGAGACGGGCATCGAGGTCGAGATCGTCGGCCTGGCTGATGTGTACTACTTTGCCGACGATCCCAGGGGCAACGGCATCCTCATCGTCTATCGTGGCCGCGCCGTCGGCGGCGCACTGGCGCCCACCGCCGAGGCCCGCAACCCGACCTACTTCCCGCCAAGCCGCCTGCCATCCGAGTTGTCGGGTGGCGGACACGACCAGGCCATCCTTGCCTGGAAGAGCAGCCATCTGAACGTCAAGCAATCATGAAGGCGGAGCTGTTGACGGGTTTCTGGAGCGGATTGAACGGATTGCTTGTCGCCGCGGCGAGGCCAATCCGATCAATCCGTTCCCAAGATCCGTTGACAGCTCCGCCTTCATGATTACTTGGTGGTCCGGTTAATGCTGCACTGGCTCTGGATACCGGGCCGGAACCTTGCGAGGGGTTCAAACCTCTCGCAAGATTCCAGCCTCACTGAAAGGAGGCCCGGCATGGCCAAAGCCAAGAGCCCGTGCGTTCATACCGCCCGCGGCCCCATCGGCGTGCCGGAAACGCCGGCGACAAGCCGGAAGGAGGAGCCCAGGATGACGATGCTCGTGGGCAAACAGGCCCCCGACTTTGAAGCCACCGCCTTTGTGCAGGGGACCTTCAGGAACGTCAAGTTGTCCGATTATAGTGGCCATTGGGTCGTGCTCTGCTTCTACCCAGGCGATTTCACCTTTGTTTGACCGACCGAGCTGGCGGCAGTTGCCGCCAAGTACCCCGACCTCCAGGCGATGGATGTGCAGGTGCTGTCGATCAGCGTCGACAGCCGTTTCACGCACAAGATCTGGCAGGAGCAAGAGCTCTCCAAGATGGTGCCGGGCGGCGTGCCCTTCCCCATGCTGTCGGACCCCGGTGGGCGCATCGGCAAGGTCTACGGCGTATACAGCGAGGAAGAGACCACCGAACTGCGTGGGCGCTTCATCATCGACCCCGATGGGGTGATCCAGGCCATGGAAGTGCTCACGCCATCCGTCGGACGAAACGTGTCGGAGTTGATCCGCCAGGTGAAGGCCTTCCAGCTCGTGCGCGCTACCGGCGAGGCCACGCCCTCGGGCTGGCAGCCGGGCCAGCCGACGCTCACACCCAGCCCCGAGCTCGTGGGCAGGGTATGGGAGGTCTGGAAGCCCGAGATGGCCTACAAGCCAGAGCCCCAGCCGGCCTGAAGCATCTGGGGTGGGGAACCTTGCGAGGGTTCGGAACCCTCGCAAGGTTCCCCACCCCAGACTTGGTGAAGGAATCTCGCCTCCAGGAACCACCCTCTAGTGACACATCGATTGCCCCAAGACGCGCACCTGCCCTCGGTGCCCAGACAATGGACGGATTCCCTTATGCATCGCATGCTCAAGCTGGGGTTGTTGCTCGTGGTAGGGCTGGCCGCCCTGGGGTTGGCGGCCAGCCTGCGTGCGGTCGCCGCGCCGCCCACGCCTTATCGCACCTATGCCGCCCCCGAAGCGGCGTTCCGCGCGGTGCTCGACGCCTACGCGCGCGACGCAGCGCCGGACGGGTGCTACCGCCTGGGCGCCGTGCAGCGCCTCGACCCCTGGGCCTACGCCTATGCCCAGGAGGTCGATGCGGGCGGCCAGCCGGTGGCCGAGCGCTTTGTCGCCCTCCTCGGCCGCCAGGAGGCCGGCGGCTGGTATGCCCTGGCGCCGCTCTCGGGCGCGCGCGAGGCGTACAATGCCCTCCTCGACCAGGTGCCCGACGCGCTGCTCGACGCCGGCCACAAGGCCTTCCTGCGCCAGCCCGACGTTGCCGTCGCCACAACCGCGTCGCTCGGCCACCGCCTGCCCTGGCCCGCCGGCCTGAGCGCCTATGTGACCCAAACGGATATCGGGCGCCACCTGCACCAGGTCGATTTCGACATTCAGGGCCTGGCCGCCGCGGGCCAGGTGCTGGCGACCAAGCCGGGGCAGGTGGTCTTTGTCAAGCAGTCGAGCCGCGAGGGCGCCTGCGACCCGGCGGCCTTCGGCTACGAGAACTTGGTCGTCATCCAGCACGACACGGGCGAGTACTCCTGGTATCTGCACCTGGCCGCCGGCAGCGTGCCGTTGCAGGTAGGCCAGCAGGTGGGTTACGGCGCCCTGGTGGGCGTCGAAGGCGCGACCGGTTATGCCTGTGGCGTGCACCTGCACTACATGGTCTCGAACGGCCACACGCCTTGGACCGACGCCAACGACGCCGCTGTGCTGCCCTGGGCCACCGGCATCGTGCCCGTCGACTTTGCCGAAGTGCCCTGGACCGGCCTCATCGAGGGCCAGACCGTTGTGTCGGCGAACGCGCCCGGCCCCGGCGGCGCCCTGAGCAGCCCCGCCGAGGGCGCCGTGATCGAGGACGGCGCCGTCCTCCTGCAGGGCCGGGTCGACGGCGGCGACGGAGGCTACGCTCGCTTCAGCGCCCACTATGATGGCGCCTGGCACACGGCCGGCCCCAACTTTACCACGCCCCGATTGGGGTTCTACTGGGACATGTGCGCCGCCGCCGTGCCCGATGGCCCCGTCAGCCTGCGCCTGGAGCTCGTCGATGCGTCGGGGGCCGTGACCTGCCCGCCGCAGGTGGAGCGGGCCATCGTCAAGCGCCAGAGCTGTGTCGCGGCGCCTCGGCTCGTGATCACGCAGCCCCTGAGCTTCTCTCCCGCCGCCTCGGTTGCCGGCGGGCCGGTCAGCGCCCAGTTCACCGTACGCAATGCCGGCCGACAGACGGTGACCCTGCCGCAGCTGGCCGTGCTGATTGAGGAGAGCGAGGAAGCCTGGCCCGCCGTGGCGGGCGTCACCCTGCGCGCCTACGAAGAGTACACCTACCTCGGCGAGCGCACCCTGCCTCCCGGCGGCCTCCAGGCCCAGCCCGCCTACCAGGATGCCTCAGGTGTTTGGCACCTCATCCCAAGCCCCTAGAGCATTTGACAGCCCCTCTACGCTTGTCTATAATCACCCTTCGTGAGCCGTGGCGGGGAGGCAAGGAAGCATGATTAGCGTCACTGAGTTGCGCAAGAACGTTACTTTCGAAATGGATGGCCAGCTCTACAAGGTGCTCGAGTACGAGCACTACAAGCCTGGCCGCGGCAACGCCATCATCCGCACCCGGCTGCGCAACCTGCGCACCGGGGCCACGATCGATCGCAACTTTTTGTCGGGTGACCGCGTGCAGGACGTCCGGCTCGAGCATCACACCGTGCAGTACCTGTACCATGATGGCGACCTGTACTACTTTATGGACACCGAGACGTTCGAGCAGCCCGCGCTGACGGTCGAGGCCCTGGGCGACGCCGTGAACTATCTCAAAGAAGGCGTCACGCTCGAGCTGAGCCTGTACGAAGGCAAGCCGATCGAAGTCGAACTGCCCACCACGGTCGACATGGTCGTCGCCGATGCGCCGATGGCCATCGCCGGCGACACGGCCACCGGCGCGACCAAGCAGGTCACGACCGAGACCGGCCTCAAGGTCACCGTGCCCCTCTTTGTCCAGGAGGGCGACACGATCCGCGTGGATACGCGCACCGGGGCGTACCTGACTCGGGTCTAGCGGCGCTGCCCGCCGCCTTGCAGGTGTATGAAGAGAGGGGAGACGGCCGCATGCCGTTTCCCTTTTTTCGTTCGCGATCAGCATTCAGCTGGAGCCTATCCGCAAAGCCGTAGCATAGCCCCCCGTGGCCGCCGTGGCGGCTTGGAGGCGTTGCTCATGGCATGTTTGGCGTCATGGCCGGGCGAAACGGGCACAAGCCGCCTGTGGTGGCCAAGGTGCCCTAGGCTACGCGGCTTTTCGGATAGGCTCTTGGCAGAGGAGGGCACGTTGAGCCAGGTCTTCGCTGTCGCAGCCTGGTGGCTGTGTCTGGAGGCCATCGGATGGGTGGCCTGGCCGCTGGCTGCTACATTCCTGGGAGGCACGGCCAGCCGCGGGGCGGCGTTCGCCAAGCACCTGGGGCTGCTCCTGGCCGGCTATCTGCTGTGGCTCCTGGTCTCGCTCAAGGTCCTCGAGAACACGCGCACGGCGATGCTGCTGGTGCTGCTCCTCGTCGCCGGCCTCTCCTGGTTCTTCACGCGCCAGCAGCGCCTGGGCGAGCTGTGGCGCGCCCAACGCCGCGAGCTGTTGGCCGCCGAGGTGGTGTTCCTCGTCGCCTTTGCCGGCTATCTCGCCTTCCGCGCCTTCGACCCGGCCATCAACCACACCGAGAAGCCGATGGACTTTGGCTTCCTCAATGCCATCCTGCGCAGCCGCACCTTCCCGCCCAACGACATGTGGCTCTCGGGCTATGCCATCAGCTACTACTATTTCGGCTACCTGCTGATGTCGCTGCCGGCCAAGCTCTTGGCCGTACCCAACGGCGTCGCCTACAACCTGGCCCTGGGCACCGTCTTTGCCCTCACCGTCACCGGCGCCTACGGCCTGGTGCGCGATTTGGCTGCCGGCCGGGCGGGCGAGCGCGCGCGGCGCTACGGCCTGCTGGGCGCCGTCATGGTCGCCATCGCGGGCAACCTCGAGGGCTTTCTGGAGCTCTTGCACGCGCGGAGCGTCGGCAGCGCGGCCTTCTGGAGCTGGGTAAACATCCCGGCGCTCAGCGAAGCCCCAGCGAGCGGCGGCTGGCTGCCCGACCTCGACTGGTGGTGGTGGCGCGCCACGCGCCTGATCCAGGATATGAACCCGCTGGGCAAGCTGCCCGAGGTCATCACCGAGTTCCCTTCGTTCAGCTTTATCCTCGGCGACCTGCACCCGCACGTCATGGCGCTGCCCTTCGGCCTGCTGGCCCTGGCCACGGCCTGGAATCTGCTCGCGACCACCCCGGGCTTGCCCGAGGGCAGCCGGGTCGAGCTCACCCGCGGCCGCTCCATCGCCTGGCCCGCCCTGCCATCGCTGCCGCTCTTGCTGCCGCTCGTCGTCGGCGCGCTCGGCTTTCTCAATAGCTGGGACATGCCCACCTACGCCCTGGTCGTGCTGCTGGCCTACGCCATCGGCCGTGCCTGGCGCTACCGGCGGCTTGGCGGCGCCTGGGCCAGCGAGACCATCGGCTTTGCCCTGCTCTTGGCCGTGCTCAGCCTGGCGTTCTACCTGCCCTTCTACATCGGCTTCCGCTCGCAGGCTGCGGGGCTGGGGGTCGTCTCCTACACCAAAACGCCCTGGCTGCAGTACCTGCTCATCTTTGGGCCGTTCCTGGTCGTGCTCGCGCCCTGGCTCATCGGCCAGGGCCTGGCCATGGTGCACCGGCCGCGCTTCCTGCGCGCCTACGGCGTGGCCCTGGTGGCTGCCCTGGCGCTGCCGGCGCTGCTCGCTGCGGGCGTGGGAGGCCTGGGCAGCATCCTGCTCGCCATCATCGGCTCTGCCTTCCAGGCGCCATGGTTGGCATTCACTCTGGCGCTGCTGGTAGCGCTGGGGGCCGCGGTGCTCTGGTCGCGGCTGCACGCGCCGCACGCAGGCGATGCAGCCCCTACCTTTGCCCTGCTGCTCACCGTCACCGCCTTGCTGCTCACCTTCGGCACCGAGTTTGTGTTCATCCGCGACGGCTTTGACACGCGCATGAACACCATGTTCAAGTTCTACTACCAGGCCTGGGCGCTGTTTGGCATCGCCGCGGCCTGGGGCGTGAGTGAGATCGCCCGCCGGGCGCGCGAAGGGGGCCTCGGCGGGCGTCTGTGGCTGGGCGGGGTGGCCCTGGTGCTGCTCGCAGCGCTCTACTACCCGGGCGCTGCGGCGGCGAGCAAGGCCGGCCTCTTTGCCGGCCCGGCGACGCTCGACGGTACGGCCTGCCTCGACCCCAGCGCGGGCGAGGGCGCAGCCATCGCCTGGCTGAAGGAGCACGTCACAGGCAGCCCCACCATCCTCGAGGCGCCCGGCGACGAGTATCGGTGGGAGCAGAGCCGCGTCTCGGCCTGGACGGGCCTGCCGACGGTGCTCGGTTGGGCCATCCATGAGGGGCAGTGGGGCCGCGACGGCGCGCTGCTCGCCGAGCGCCAAGCCGATGTGGCCGCCATCTACCAGGGCCACAACGCCGCCACCGTGCGTGCGCTGCTCGACAAGTATGGCGTCGCGTATGTCTACGTGGGTCCCTTCGAGCGCCAGAAGTACGGCCTTGGCACGAACACCATCGCGCTCTTTGACCGCATCATGGAGCGTGCGTACGACCAGGATGAGGTGATCATCTACCGGCGCTAGAACGGCAGACTCAGTTGCCGCGCCTGCTCACACTGCGGGCCGCTCGGCCCAGACCCGCCAGTTCACGCCGCGCCAGCAGGGCGGACCCGCCCCTCCGGGCAGGCTCAGGCTGCGGCGCTGTGTGCTGAGGATGCTAAAGCCGGCGAAGAGCCCGTAGAGGTCCAGCTCATCACACGGCCGTGCACTATCGCTCGCGACGGCCGTACCTTTGCACACCGGGCACACCGCCCCCAGCGGCCGCTCGAGCAGGCAGCGGCAATCGCGAGGCCCCGCGAGCACAGCCAGGAACAGCCCGCCGGGCCGCAACACGCGCCAGACCTCCTCCACCGCCCTGCGCGCCTCGCCCGGCTGCGCATGGTGCAAGACGTTGACGCTCAGCACCGCGTCGAACGTCTCGGGCGCGAACGGCAGCGCCACCATGTCGAGCTGCGTCAGGCTGGCCCGCAACTGCTCGCGCTGCAGCCAGCGCCTGGTCTCTTCGAGGGCCAGCGCCGACTGATCGCCAGCGGTCACCCGCAGGCCCAGCCGCGCCAGGTAGATGGTGTGCCGCCCGCCCCCGCAGCCGACGTCGAGTACGCGCCGGCGCCCGGAGCGCAGCAACAGCGGCCCCCAGTGCCGCACGGTGCGGTCCGGTTCCTCGGGTGTGAACCAGGTGCGAGCCTCCTGCCAGGGTTGACTCCTCGCCACTACAGCCTGCCCTCCGCTGCCCGAATGGACTCCCGCACGCGCGGGTAGAGGCTGTCACCAAGGCTGCGGCCCAACCGGGGTACCTTGCCTCATAGCAATTCGCGGTCCAGATAGCCCTGGCGGCCAAGGGAGTCGTGAGCACGGGGCAAAATCTAAGGCGGGGGGCACATTGTCATTGCGAGTACCACAGGGGCTCGGAACCCCGTGTCCAGCGCAGAGCCTTGACCTATCATTGCGAGCCGCAGCGAGGCAATCTCCAATACCAGGCGTGGAGATTGCTCCGCTGCGGCTCGCAATGACGGTCTGCAACGTGCGGGCAACCTTACGAGGATTGCCTAACCCTCGCAAGGTTGCCCGCGCTTGGCTACGGCTTGGGGATGGCCAGGTCCTTGGCACCGCGCTCGGAGAGCTGCGCCTCGGGATAGTTCTCCTGGATCAGCTCGTGGATGATCTGCGCGTACTTGACCTTCTCGCGCGCCAACGCGGCCAGCGCCTCGACGCTCGTCCACGGCTTGTAGAGCGCGCCCGGCCCAGCAGCGCAGGCCGGCCCCGGCTCGATCTTGAAGTAGCAGGGGGCGCAGCAGCGGGCCATCTCGGGCGCATCGTAGAAGCGGTTATAGCCGCCAAAGCTCTCGGCCAGGTAGATGTGCAGGTCGAGCGGCAGATTGGTGCCCTGGCGGATGGAGGCGAGCTGGGGCAGCGAGAGGTCGGCCACCGGGTTGAAGGTGCCGGCGCCGAGCATCTCCAGCACGTGCCCGCCCGCCGCCGAGGCGTGGCCGGCATAGATCGAGACCTTGAAGACCACGTCGGCCGGGATGTCGCCGCGCTGCTTCAGCTCGTTCAGCAGCCAGAGCAGGCCCTCGTCGATGACCAGAAAGCCGCGGAAGCCAAGCTCGATGGCGCGCATGATGTCGGTGATGACGTAGCGCAACTGGTCGGAGCCACGGAAGCGCAGGCCCGAGAGCGCGCCCTCAGGTGTGGCAACCTGGCGGCCCGTATCCCACGCCGAGCGCGGCCCGGGCGTGATGATCACCTCCATGCGGGCGTCGGCGGCCAGCCGGGCGAAGCGGCGCAGCTCGTCCTTGTCGAGCAGCGTCGCGCCCATCACCGTCGAGATCAGGCGGTGGATGGGCACGCGCCGCCGGTCGGCCTCGTCGACCAGGGCCTCCAGCACCTCGGGGCGCTCGACTCCAGAGACCTCCATGCGATACCAGGCGCCATCGGGGAAGCGGGCCGAGCTCGTGGGCAGGTCGTAGGCGTCACGCGGTGGGATGCCGGCGCGCGCCATGGCGGCCGAAACACGATCCATCTTCATTGATGTCGCTCCTCTCTAGGTGGCACAGACCAAGCTTGCCCTGCGGACACACAATACCAACATACTGCACTGTGCTGGAAATGTCAAGGCATGGACTATTGACAGGCCCCGTGCTTCTCCTATAATGGCCCTATCGACTGCACCGTGAATGCTCAGGATGTCATTGCGAGTACCTCAGGGTCTCCGAACCCTGGGCCAAGCACAGAATCTTGGCCTGTCATTGCGAGGAGGCGGCCGCAGCCGTCGACGAAGCAATCTCCTTGAGCGCGCAATGGTCCAGTTGGGGATCGCTTCGCTGCCCATGACGTAGGCCGCCGGACTGTAGGCGCGGCATGTTGCCGCGGGACTCTCCCGCGCGGCACGATGCCGCGGCTGCAGTGCGACGTCATCTGCCTGCCGCAGGGTTACGGCAACTCTGGGGTGCTCGCAATGACACCGTTGGTACACCGCAGCGCTGAGGGAAGCGAAAGGCTCGAGAGGGTGGACAAGGAGCACCTGCCAACGCGGCTGTACGGCCTGGCCCTGGCCGCCATCGTGGCGGTGGCGCTGGCCGCGCGCCTGGCCGGGTTCGGGCACATCCCTCCGGGGCTGTACCACGACGAGGCCTACAACGGGCTCGATGCCCTGCAGGTACTCTCGGGGTCGCACCCCCTCTGGTTCCCCGCCAACAACGGCCGCGAGCCCTTCTTCATCTACCTGGTGGCGTTGAGCGTGGCCGCGCTGGGCCGCAGCGCCGTGGCCGTGCGTGCGCCGGCGCTGCTCTTGGGGCTGCTCACCGTGCCGGCCACCGCCTTTGTGGCCACGACGATGTTCAACCGCCGCGTAGGGCTGCTCAGCGCCGCCGTTGCCGCCGTCGCCTTCTGGCCGGTACACCTGAGCCGGGTCGGCTTCCGCGCCGTGGCCCTGCCCCTGTTCACCGCCCTGGCGCTGGGCTTTCTCTGGCGCGGGCTAAAGCGCGGCCGCTGGACCGACTATGTGGCGGCGGGGCTGTGCTACGGCGCCTCGCTCTACACCTACCTGGCCGCGCGCTTTACGCCGGTGGCGCTCCTGCTGCTCGGCGCCCTGCTGCTGTGGCCGGCGGCGCGCCTGCCCCGGCCCAGGGCGCGGCACGTGCTCATCTTCCTGGCCGTGGCCCTGCTCACCGCGGCACCGCTCGCGGCCTACGTGGCCGGCCACCCCGAGGCGCTCGGCGAGCGTGCCGGGCAGGTGTCGATCCTCAACCCGGCCATCTCGCACGGCGACCCCTGGGGCACCCTGGCGCGGCAGACGCTCCTGGCGCTCGAGGCCTTTTTCGTGCGCGGCGACCGCATCCCGCGCCACAACCTGCCCTGGCGGCCGATCTTCGACCCGGCCTTGGGCGCGGCCTTTGTCGCCGGCACCGTAGCGGCCATACGGCGGCGCGGCGCGGGCTGGTTCGTGCTGCTCTGGGTGGCGGTGTTGCTCGTGCCCACCATCGTCGCCGAAGACACGCCGCACTTCTTGCGCGCCGTGGGCGTGCAGCCGCTGCTCTTCATCGTGCCCGCGCTGGGGCTGGAGGCCGCCTGGGGCTGGCTCGAACGCTGCGGCCGACCCCGCATCGGCGCCATGGCTGCAGCGGCCGTCCTGCTCATCGGGCTGGCAAGCACCGTCTACGCCTACCAGGGCCCATACGCCCAGCAGCAGACCGTCTACTATCACTTTGAGGCCGGCGCCCGCGAGTTGGCCGAGCGCATCACGGCCTTCCTGGGCGCGCCGGGCACCTCGCGCACAGCCCATGTCTCCGAGCGCCTCTGGCGCGATTGGCCCTCACTGCGCTTCCTCGTGCCCGAGGGGCCGGCCCTGCGGCTGATCGCGCCCGACCAGCCGCCGCCGGCAACGACTACGGGCGAGACGTTGTTGGCCGTCTGGCCGTTCGAGCCCTACCGGCCGGCGCTGGCCTGCCTGCCGGCGGCCTCGCGCATCGAGGTGCTGGCTGACCTGCAGGAGCGAGGCGACCTCGACCCCGAAGCGCGCCAATTGGCCCTTCTCTTCCGCGCCAGCGTCCGGCCCGAGGGCGGCCCCCCCGTGGCGGCCCTCGAGCGCGGCATCGGCCTGATCGAGGCGCAGGTCGAACAGGTGGCGCCGCAGCGGCTGCGCGTGCGCCTGGTCTGGCAGGCCGCCGAGCCGCCCGCCATCGACTATGTGGCCTTTGTCCACGTCGTGCGCGGCGGCGCGATGCTCGGCCAGCACGACGGCCCGCCCGCGGGCGGCGCACTGCCCAGCACGGCCTGGCGCGCCGGCGACCAGGTCGTCGATGTGCACGAGATCGACCTCTCGGCCCCGTATGATCCGACAAGCGACCGCGTCATCGCCGGCCTGTACGACCCGGCCACAGTGACCCGTCTGCGCGTCATCGAATCGCGCGTGCCCACACAGGACGATGCCGTCCTGGTCAGCACGCCCTGAGCTTTCCAACCGATCCCGCGTTGCCGACTGCGTCCGCGCCGGCTCGCGTCGGCCAACCTGTAGCCTAGTAGTCTGTCGCACTGATTTTGATGGGCGTAGCCTAGCCCCCCTTGGCCGCCGCAGGCGGCTTGGTGGGCGTCGTAGCCCATCAGAACCAGTGCGACAGACTACTAGCCCCTTGTGGGCCTCGCTACAGGCCGGCGAACACGAGTCGCGCGGCGCCCAACTCAAGGGAGGAAACCATCCATGCAAACGCGTCTGCGGCTCGTGCTCGTGGTACTCGTGCTGTGCCTGACCCTCGTGGCCGGCCCGTTCATGGCTCAGCCCGTGCGCGCCGACTGCGGGCTGAACAACAACAGCTTTGAAGGCGCCTACATCGACCACTTTGGCGGCGGCTACGGCTACGCGGCCCCCGGTTGGAACCCCTGGTTCCAGGACGGCCCCGACCAGTCCTTTGGCAAGAACTGGCGGCCCTCATTTGGCGGCTTCGATGCCGGCTATCTGGGCGGCAAGCGCGTGCACGGCGGCAGTTGGGCGCAAAAGCTCGGCACGCAGTGGGCGACGCACAACGCCGGGCTGTACCAACGGGTGGCAGTGCCGCGCAGCAGCCAGGTCACCTTTACGGCCTGGGCGCTGGCCTGGAGCTCGGACGGCGATGACCCGACCAGCGTCTCGGGGCCTGGGAACTATCGCCTCTCGGTAGGCATTGACCCCACCGGCGGCACCGACTGGGCCGCGCCGAGCGTGCGCTGGAGCGATCCGCGCATCGAGTACAACAACTGGATACAGCTCTCGATCAGCGCCCGCGCCGAGAGCGACGCCGTCACCGTCTTTGTGCGCGGCCAGTGCGAGTTCCCGGTCAAGAACAACGAGTCGACCTGGGACGATGCCTGCCTGACGGTGGTGCCGCCCACGCCGCGGCCCAGCAACACGCCGCAGCCCACAGCGCCGCCCACGGTCACGCCCACGCCAGAGCCGACGGCCACGGCCACACCGACGGCGACGCCGGTCACCGGCTCCATCTGTGTGCAAGCGTTCAACGACAAGGACGGCAACGGCACGCGCGGCGCCGGCGAGGAAGCGCTCGGCGGCGCGCAATTTGCGCTGATCGATGCGGGCAGGGCCGAGACGTCGAGCCCGGCGCTGGGCACCGAGCCTTTCTGCTTTGGCGGCCTGCTCGAGGGCAGCTACACCGTCAAGGGCGTCGTGCCGGTGGGCTATGCCGCCACCACGCCGCTCGAATGGACGGTAACCTTGCCGCCGGGCGGCTCGCCCACCGTCGCGCTCGGCTTGCAGGCGCTGCCGACGCCCACGCCGCCGCCGACGGCGACGCCCACGCCGACGCCGGTGCCTGCCGGTGTGGCACTGGCCTCGTCGATGGGCCGGGGCCTCTATGGCGTGAGTGGCGTGTTGTTGGCCCTCGTCGCCGTCGCCCTGCTGTTCGGGCCGCGCCTGCTGCGCCGCAACCCGCCGCAGGCATAGCAGGGGTTTGGTGGGTTGGCCGGCGAGGCCGGCCAACCCACCAAACCCCCATTGGAATGTTCTTTGCTGAGAGAGTGTGATGCATGAGTTCAGGCGTTGAGAAGGGTCCGAGCCGCCTGCGAGACCTCTGGCTGGCGGCCGCGCTCGTCGTCGCCACATTGGCGGCCTGGCCGCTGCTGGCCACGCCCGGCCTCGTCAACACGCGCGCCGGCGGCGATAGCCCCTTCCTGCTCCTGCGCACCTATGAGCTGCAGGCAAATCTGCGGGCGGGCACGCTACCCGCCCGCTGGATGCCCGACGCGGCCTATGGCCTGGGCTACCCCTTCTTCAACTACTATGCCTCGCTGCCCTACTACCTGGGCGCGGCGCTCAGCCTGGCCGGTGCGGGCGTGCTCTGGGGCCTCAAGCTGGCGCAGCTCATCGGCTTCCTCGGCGCTGCCGTAGCGATGTACGCCCTGGCCGGCGAGCTGTTCGACGATCATGCCGCCGGCTTCCTGGCCGCCGCGGCCTACACCTTGGCCCCCTTTCACATGGTCAACGTCTACGTGCGGGGCGACTCGCTCAGCGAGTTCTATGCCTTTGTCTTCTACCCGCTGATCCTGTGGAGCATCCTGCGCCTGCGCCGCCGGCCCACGGCCGGGCACATCGCCATCCTGGCCTGTGCCTACGCCGGGCTCATGCTCAGCCACAACATCTCGGCGCTCATCTTCTCGCCGCTGGCCGGGCTGGTGCTCCTCGTGGCCGCGGCCACGGCGCCGCGGGCGCGGCTGCGCGTCTTCCTGCTCGGCGCCGCAGGCTTGCTGCTGGGGGCAGCACTCAGCGCCTGGTTCTGGGTGCCCGCGCTGCTCGAACGAGGCGCCGTGTCGCTCAACGACATGACCACCGGCTACTTTAACTATGCCGGGCACTTTCGCTGGGCCGAGCTGGTGCAGCGTTCGCTGCGCTTCGACTATGCCATCGACGCCGCGCGCACCCCCTTCGCCATGGGCGGTTTGCAGGCCGGGCTGGCCGCCATGGGGCTCGCGGCCCTGCTCGTGGCCGGCCTCCGGCAACGCCGCCGGCTGGCCCTCGCCTTGGGCCTGGCGCTGCTGGCCGGCTATGCCATCTGGCCCATCACACCGAGCTCCTCCGCGCTCTGGGCGCACGTGCCGCTCCTGCCCATGGTACAGTTCCCCTGGCGCTTCCTGTCGATTGCCTCCCTCGCCACCGCGCTGCTCACCGGCGCCGGGCTGGCCGCATTACGTTCGCCTCGCATCGGCAAGGGGGCCCTCACCCCTGCGGGCCGAGCCCTCGGGGCGCAGGCCCCCGGCTCCCCTGCCACGTGCGCGGGGAGAGGGGAGGCGTTGGTGACCTCGGTCGGCGCAAATGGCCGCGACTTCCCAGAGCCCGGCTGCGGACACACCTCCCCTCTCCCCGCGCACGTGGCAGGGGAGCCGACTGCTCCGGCACAGACGACGCACGAAAGCGGCAGCACCTCCCCTCTCCCCGCGCACGTGGCAGGGGAGCCGACTGCTCCGGCACAGACGACGCACGAAAGCGGCAGCACCTCCCCTCTCCCCGCGCACGTGGGAGAGGGGCCGGGGGTGAGGGAGCCCATCCCCACGATCCTGCGCAGCCTGCTGGCCGTGGCCCTCGGTGCCCTGCTCGCCTACTCGGCGCTCGCCCTCCTGCGGCCCGAGCCACTGCCGGTGACCGAGGCCGACATCACCCCCGAGCGGCTGCAGCTCTACGAGCACCTCACCGGCAACGTGGGCAGCACCGTGCGCGCCGAGTACCTGCCCGGGCAGGCCGTGCCGCGGCCCTTCACCGGCGCGGCGCTGCTCGCGGGCGACCCCCACCCCGCGCCCGTCGCCGTCGCAGGCACGCTCGCCGGCGCGCACCTGCTCGCCGCCGCCCCCACGTCGCAAACCTGGACGCTGGAGGTCACCGCACCCGAGGCCACCGTCGCCTTTCGGACCTACGCCTTCCCCGGCTGGCAGGCCACAGTCGACGGCCTCCCGGCGGCCATCGACGCGCGTATCGCCAACGGCCGCATTGCGCTCACGCTCGCCGCAGGCCGGCATGAAGTGGCGCTGCGCCTCACGCCGACGCCCCTGCGCCGCGCCGCCGAAGCGCTTTCGCTCGCCGCCGCGCTGGCCGCGCTCGCCCTCGCCGTCATCGCCCTCATCCGTGCGCGCGCCTGGCGCGGCGCCGCCTTTGCTGCCGGGCTGGTGGCGCTCACGCTCGGCGCAGGCCTTCTGCTCGGCGTGCTGAGCGCCCACGCCGCGCCGTCGCACGGCGCATTGGCCACCGAGACGATGGACTTTATCCGCCTGCCCTACCTGCACCGCAACCCCAGCGGCGTGGCCTTTGGAGATACCCTGCGCCTCGCCGGATATGAGCTTTCGACGCAAGAGGCCGCCGAGGGCGACGTGGTGCAGGTGCGGCTGCACTGGCAGGCCACGAGCGATGCGCCGCTGCGCGTGGCCGTGCGCCTGACGACGGCGGCCGAGCCACTCCTGCAGGCGCCCAGCCTGGCGCAGAGCGAGGCGCCGCTGGCGGCCGTGACCGAACACGCGCTCACCATCCCACCCGAGGCAGCGCCGGGCCTGGCGTTGCTGGCCGTGGAGGTGCGCGGGCCTGACGGCCCCCTGTCGCCGCACACCGGCCAGGGCGCCGGGCTCGGCACGATCTATCTCGCCCCGGTGCGCGTGCGTCCGCCCGCCCCCTCCAGCCAGCCTGCGGTCGGCCGGCTGGGGCAATCGACCGTTGACCTGCTGCAAGCCGCGGTGACAGAGCCCTCGCCCGGCGCGCTGGACGTGCGCCTGACCTGGCGGCCCAATGCGCCACTCGGCGAGGACTATGTCACCACCGTGCGCCTGCTCGATGCCGAGGGCCACGCCGTGCCCGGCGCTGGGCTCGACGTGCAGCCGCGCTATGGCATGTACCCCACCAGCCTCTGGCCGGCCGGCGTGCCCGTGGCCGACCTCTACCGGCTCACCGTGCCGCGCGGCACGCCACCGGGCTCGAGCTACCAGGTGGAGGTGGGGTTCTACCAGGCGCGCACGCTCAGGGGGCTGGGGTCGCTGCGCATCGCCGATGTGACACTGGCGCAGCCGACGATCGACGCCGGCGCACCGCTGCTGCACGAGTTCGGGGGGTTGGCGCTGAGCAGTTGGCAGCTCGAGCGCGAGGAGATCAGCGACGGCGAGGAGTTGGCTGCCCAGGTGCAGTGGGCAGCCACGGCGGCGCCCCTGCTCGACGCGGCCTGGCGCCTCGTCCTCATTGACGAGCAGGGCCGCGAAGTCGCTGCACGCCAGGCGGCCATCACGCCCGGCTTTCCGCCCAGCCGCTGGCCCGAGCACGCCCTCGTCAACGGCCGTGTGAGCGGGCACGTGGCGCCGGGCACGCCCGAAGGTCGCTACGACCTGACGCTCGAGGTCCTGGCGCCCGACGGCCGCGCGCTCGGCCGCTGGCAGGCGCCCAACGAGATCCGCGTCAAGGCGGCACAGCGCCAGACGACGCTGCCGGCCTTTGCCCACCCCGTCGGCGTCGTTTTTGGCGGCCAGATCCGCCTGCCGGGCTACGACCTGGAGACGAGCGACCGCGAGCTCGCCGTCACCCTGCACTGGCAGGCGCTCGAGGCGCCGCAGGCCAGCTACAAAGTCTTCCTGCACCTCTACGACCCGACCACGAACGAGAACGTCGCCCAACGCGACGCCTTCCCCCTCGGCGATACCTACTTTACCATCCAGTGGGCGCCGGGCGAGGTCGTCAGCGACCGCCTCGTGCTCGACATGGCCCAGGTTCCCCACGGCCGCTACCTCCTGGCCGCCGGCTGGTACGACCCGGTGAGCGGCGAGCGCCTCGAGCCCGCCGGCGACCCGGCGCGCATCAGCGACCGCAGGGTGGTGCTGCAGGAGGTTGCGTGGTAATGCGTAATACGTAATGCGTAATGCGTAAGGAGAGTCTGCGCCTCACGCATCACGCGCCGGCATCAGCGGCCCAGCGTCAGCTCGCTCGCCCCACCGGCACCGAGCACCTGGCTTCCCTGCCACGTCCACAGTAAAGCCCCCGGCCGGTAGGCCTCGTCGAGCAGAAACACCGGCCCCACAGCCTCGATGCCCACGCTGCAAGCAGAGTCGCCGTACGCGCACAGTTGCAGTCGGGCCAGTTGCTCGGCCCGGATGCCCGGCGGCAGCTCGATGGCCATGCGCCGCCAGCCATCGAGCGAGACGCGCATGCTGGGGTCGTCGTGGTCCGAGGTGTACCAGGCGCCCGCCGCACTGTCATAGACCGCGGCGGCCAGGCGCGGCGCGCAGGCGCCCGGATCCAGTCGCGCCTTGTACGTCACGTAGAGATAGTTGCGAGGGTCACTGACGTTGGGTGTTGCGGCGTTGCCGGGCACTTCCATGCCCTCGCGCCGCCGTTCCTCGGCCATCACACGGTAGCTCCAGGGGTGGCTGTCCATCACGGCCTCGCGCGGGCACTCGGCGGGCAACGCCTCGGCAAAGACCGGCGCAAAGAGCAGGCGCGAGCCGCCCGAGTCGCTGACCATGTTGTTCTCGGTGGCCACGCGCAGCAGCGGATGCTCGCCGCGGCGCTCGCCGCCAAAGGGCACCGTGCGGTGGCCCCCGGCCTGGATTTCGTCGGCCACACGGTTGCCCGCCGCATCGAGGGTGACGCTGTAGACCCACTCGATATCGGTCACGCGGCCCCAACGGGCCATCAGCGCGGGTGGATTGGTGCCACCGTCCTCGTTGGAAAAGATGACGGTGTAGGAGATGGTGGTCCCACCTCCGGCCTCGGCTCGTTCATGGTAGGCAAGGAGCGGGGTATCGGAGCGGTTCATTGCCGGCCGGCCATAGATGAGCGGGCTGTGGCGCAGCACGGGGTACAGCGCATCCTGCGGGCCGTAGGTCGTGAGCTGCACGTCGCTCACCCGCACCGGCGCGATCGCGCCCTTGTCGGCTGCCGGCGCCAGCAGCACGGTGTGCGGCCCGGCCTGCACCGGCCCCAGGGCAAAGCCATAGTCGTGAGGCTCAGCGCCCATGAAGAGCACGATATCGCCCGCATAGGCGCCGTCGAGCCACACCGTCAGCACCGCTGCCTCGCGGCCCGGCTCGGCCCAGGAGGTGCCTGGTGCCTCGGCCGTCACCGCCAGCGTCGTCTCGCCCGCGGTCAAGGCCTGCAGCGTGCCCAGCCAGGCCACATCGGCCGCCGACGGCGGCTGCGGTGTGGGCACCGGCGGCGCTGCGCAGCCCACAGCCAGCAGCATGATCGCCAAAACAGCACACAAGGTCCGATACCGCGCTGCCTTCCATTGCATGGCATGACCTCCCAATCCCCTCAGATGCCAGACTGTCAGCATTGTACGTCGCGCTGCGCCGGCCGTCAAAAACCCTGAGAATGGGGTTTCTTTAGGCTCTACTCAGCATTGTCGGCCGTAGCATTCGGAGGTATACTGGTACACGCAATGGTGTAATCCATCCTGTGTATCATCCCTGGGAGGCCTCATGGACATCATCCAGATCGACACCGACGACCGCCGCCGGGTGCGGCAATTCATCGAGCTGCCCTTCCGCATCTACCACAACACCCCGCAGTGGGTGCCGCCGCTGGCATCCGACATGCAACTGATTCTCGACCGCCGCCGCTACCCCTTTTACCGGCACTCGGAAGCCGATTTCTTTCTGGCGGTTGACGGTGGGCGCGCGGTCGGGCGCATCGTCGCCATCGACAACCGCAACTTTAACGCCTTCCACCACGAGAACACCGGCTTCTTTTACCTGTTCGAGTGCGAGGACTCGCTCGAAGCCTCGGGGGCGCTCTTCGAGGCTGCCTGTGCCTGGGCGCGCGCGCGGGGCCTCACGCGCATCGTCGGTCCCAAGGGCTTTACCGCCCTCGACGGCATGGGGCTCTTGGTCAAGGGCTTCGACCTGCGCCCGGCCATCGGCATCCCCTACAATCCACCCTACTACCAGGCCCTCATCGAGGCGGCCGGCTTTGAGCGACTCGACGACGACGTCTCGGGCCAACTCGACGTCAGCGCGCCCTTCCCAGAGCACATCCACCGCCTGTCGGAGATCGTGCAGCGCCGGCGGGGCTTACGCATCCTGCGCCTCAAGAACAAGCGCGAGCTGCGCGCCATCATCCCCCAGGTCGGCGAGATGTACAACCGCTCGGTGGGCGCCAATTTCGACCAGGTGCCGCTGACCGCAGACGAGATCAAGGCCATGGCCGACCAGTTGCTGCCCATCGCCGACCCGAGCCTGATCATGGTCGTCATGAAAGGCGATGATCCGGTGGGCTTTTTGCTCGCCTACCCCGACATCTCGGCGGCGCTGCAGCGCTGCAAGGGCCGCCTCTTCCCCTTCGGCTGGCTCGACATCCTCATCGAGTCCAAGCGCACCAAGTGGATCAATGTGAACGGGGGCGGCGTGGTCGAAAGGTACCGCGGCCTCGGCGGCACGGCCGTGCTCTTCTCGGAGCTGCAAAAGGCCGCCGTCGCCGGGGGCTACAAGCATGCCGAGGGGGTGCAAATCTCGGTCAGCAACGACAAGATGCAGCGCGAGATGCGGGACCTGGGGATCGACTTTAACAAGATGCACCGCATGTACCAGCGGGCGCTGTAGCCACCATCAGGGCCAGGGTTTTTGGGGATGCCTGGCGCTATCGGCCCGCCCGCGGGCGGGCCGATAGCGCCAGGCATCCCCAAAAACCCTGTGAGGAGGTGCCATGGAGATCATCCAACTCGACACCGGCGACCGCCGCCAGGTGCGGCAGTTCCTGGACCTGCCCTTCGTCCTCTACCGCAGCACGCCCCAGTGGGTGCCACCCCTCGCGCCCGAGGCCCGGCACGTGCTCGACCGGCGCCATCCCTTCTACCGCCACTCCGATGCAGCCTTTTTCCTCGCCGTCGCCGACGGCCGCGTGGCCGGCCGCATCGCCGTGCTCGACAACCACAACTATAACGAATTCAACAAGGAGCGCACGGCCTTCTTCTGCCTCTTCGAGTGCGCCGAGAACGCCGGCGCCGCCCAGGGCCTATTCGACGCCGCGTTTGCCTGGGCGCGTGGCCGGGGGCTCGAGCGCCTCGTCGGCCCCAAGGGTTTTACCGCACTCGACGGGCTGGGGCTGCTGGTGCGAGGTTTTGAGCACCGCCCCGCCTTCGGCATCCCCTACAACCTGCCCTACTATGGGGCGCTCGTCGAGGCCGCCGGGTTCACCGGGTCGGGCGATATCGTCTCGGGCTACCTGCACCGCTCGGCGCCCTTCCCCGAGCGCATCCACCGCGCGGCCGAGCTGATTATGAAGCATCGCGGGCTATCCATCGCGCGCTTTACGTCGCGGCGCGACCTGCGCGCGCTGGTGCCCAAGCTCGGCAGGCTCTACAATGAAGCGCTCGCCGGCACCACCGGCAACGTCCCCCTCACCGACGACGAGCTGCGGGTGATGGCCGAACAATTGCTCTCGTATGCCGACCCCAGGCTGATCAAGATCGTCATGAAGGGCGATGAGCCCATCGGCTATCTCTTCGCCTACCCCGATATCTCGGCAGCGATGCAGCGCACCCGCGGGCGCATCTGGCCCCTCGGCTGGGCCGACCTGCTCCTCGAGCTCAAGCGCACGCGCTGGGTCAACATCAACGGCGCGGGCATCGTCGAGCAATACCGCGGCCTCGGCGGCACGGCCATCCTCTTCAGCGAGATGCACAAGAGCCTGCTGGAGGGGCATTTCGAGCATGCCGACCTGGTGCAAGTCGGCGTAGACAATGGCAACATGCAGCGCGAGCTGCGCGGCCTGGGGATCGATTTCTACAAGATGCACCGCATGTACGAAAGACCGCTGTGAGACCACACCAGACAACAGGAAGGGGTTTTGGCGGGTTGGTTGTGCTGGCCGGCTGCCCCTGGCGCGCCCGCGGGCGCGCCAGGGGCAGCCGGCCAGCACAACCAACCCGCCAAAACCCCGCCTGAATGGTTCCGAACCGGGCGAGTGCGCAGCGTCACACCCGGTTGCCGGCCCCGGCTTCGCTGGTGAGCGGACCGACGGTGTGGCCCTTACTCAACCAGGAAGTTGACGCCAACCACGCCCGGCCCGGCGTGGGTGGTGATGGCCGCGCCAAGCTCGTAGAGCGGGATGTCGCTCACGCCGAGCAACTGCTGCAGCTCGTCCAGCAGGTGCTGCCCCTCCTCGGGAGCATCGGCATGCATCACGCACACGCGCGCATCACTCGAGCGTGGGCACTGCTCGGCGACGAGCTCCAGCAGGCGCCCCATGGCCCGGTTCTGCGCCCGCACCTTCTCCAGCACCTCGACGCGCCCACCCCGGATTTCGAGGATGGGTTTGATCTGCAGGATGCTGCCCAACAGCGCCGATGCGCCGCCGATGCGCCCCCCCTTCTGCAGGTACTCGAGGGTGCGGATCACAAAGTAGGTGCGGCTGCGTGGGATCAGGCCCTGCAACCGGCGCACGATCTCGCCCGCGCCCACACCGGCCTCGACCCATTCGGCCGCCGCCATGACCATGGCGCCCAGGCCGCCGCCGATGGTGCGCGTGTCGATGATGCGAATGTCGGCATCAGGGAAGGACTCCTCCTTCGCCGTCTCCGCCGAGCGCACGGTGCCGCTGGCATCGGTCGTGGGATGGATGGAGATGATGGTCTCGACCTCGGCCAATTGCCGCCGGTAGGCGGCCACGAACTCGCCGGGCGGCGGCGCTGCCGTCTTGGGCAGGTGCGCCGAGGTCTTGAGACGGCGCACGAACTCGGCGCTCGAGATCTCGTAGGCCTCGAGCAGGCTCTCTTCGCCGAAGATGATCACCTGGGGCACCACCTCGATGTGGTGCCCTTCGGCGTAGCCCGGTGGGAGATTGACCGTCGTGTCGGTGACGATGCGCACGGAACCCTTCCGCACTGGCTGGTCGCTCACGGTGCTCTCCTCCAGTCGCGGGGCCTCCGGCCGCCTGCCACCCGGCGAAGGGACACGAAGAATGAGGACTCGATAAATGGCGGCAAGCCGGCCTGCAAGCCCGGCGCGCGTGCCCTGGCAGAGCCAGGGGATAAAGTCCAATACCACGATTATACACGACCAGGTGGCAGACCACAACCCAGAGCGGGTATATCCCAGAATCGTCTGTGTATTTCAGGCCCGAATGATGCGTATGGTCTGGGCGTCTGCCGCTCACGCCCGAGGCTCCCGTCAAGCCTCGGGCTACACAAAGCCCCCATGTGGCTGGTGTCGCCCCTGAACACCGTGATCTCGGGAGACACGCGTCCATGGTGGGAGACAGCTCAGGTCAAGCGTAGACAGGTCGAAGCGCGAGGCCGCAGGGCTTTGTCTCTGTAGCCCGAGGCTTAACGGGAGCCTTGAGCGGAGCGGTGTGCGCAACATACGCCTGTTGCACAGACGATTCTGGGATATACCCCTGCCTCGAGCGGGGGCAGTCCTGATTAGCCAACCTGACCGCACCAACAGCGCCCTCATCAGGCGCCAGTCGCCTCGCGCGAAGGCTCCCTCCTCGCCTCCACCCAGATTCTCCGAATTTTAAGGTTGGCCTATTGACTCCACACGGATTCTGTGCTACTCTGCCCCTAGAACATTAGTACTGCTGGGTGGCCATAGCCTGGCTCCTCGTGGCGGCGAGGCGCACGGCCCAGGTCACCCGCAGTCAGCCGCACGGCGCCGTGTGCAGTGGCGGCTGCCTCGGCGCCGCGCGTCTCGGCCATCAGGCCTGCATCGACATCTGTCGGCGGAGGCCCGTTTGCGTTTGCCTTTGATCGGCGCGACGCAGTGCGCCGCGCCCAGGAGCTCCGCCATGTCCGGCAACACGACCTCGCAAGCGCTCCTCGTCCTGCCCAGGTGGCTGTGCCTGGCGCAGCCACCCCTCGCCGCGTCGCCTCGGGCCAGGCGCACGACGCACATCGCAGGAATACGAAACGAACCCAGACCGTCGCCTGCCCCCAACCGCCGGCACAGCGCAGTCGAGAAACGAAGCCATAGCCATCGCGGCCACTACCCGCGCAGCAACATCTGAAAATGCCGAACGAACCCATCGCAGCAGCCGGCTGCGTCGGGGCCTCTTGGGGGTCTTCTTGGCGGGCCAACCAGCCCAAGAGCCCCCCTCCGGGCCAGGCCGGGCGGATGCGCAGCGTATCAACCGGCACCTACCTGGATGGCCGGCAGTGGCAGCGCCAAGGCAACTGCTCAGCCTGTCATTGCGAGTACCCCATGCCGCTGCGCGGCATGGGCAAGCACAGAAACTGCGACTGTCATTGCGAGGAGGCTGCGGCCTCCTCGCAATGACAAACGGGAAGTTTCTCAACAGCCGCAGCGAAGCAATCTCCAACGTGGCCGTGACGCGCATGGCTGGGGATCGCTTCGCTGCGGCTCGCAATGACAGGCTGAGCAGTCACGTGCCAAGTACGGTTGTAGTATGCGCGAAAGCCGTATGCCTCGAGGCCGCGTGGCATGGGGTATGCTGGGCAGCAGAAGCGCCGATGGAGGCAAGCCATGCCCGAATGGACCGTGCGCATCGCCGAGGACCCAGCCGCTTTCGAGCGCGTGGCGGCGCTCTTTGGCGAGGTCGAAGGCCCCGCCGAGCAGGCCTCGTGCCAACGTCGCCTGCGCCACCTGCGCTACCGCCCCGAGTTCACCCGCTTTGTCGAGCTCGACGGCCGCGTGGCCAGCGCGGCACTCCTGCGTCACGACCGTTGGCTCATCGACGGGGTAGCGCTCGACGCCGGCTTTGTCGAAAACGTCTTGACCCACCCCGACTATCGCCGCCGCGGGCTCTTTGGCGCCCTGCTCGACGATAGCCTGCGCTTCCTGAGCGAAGAGGGCTTGCCGCTGGCCTGGCTGCACGGCTCCATCCAGCGCTACGCGCGTTTCGGCTTTGCGCCGGTGCGCCACCACGCCGAGGCCACCCTGCCCGCCGAGGTCGCTGCAGAGTTGCCGCTCGCCGGCCGCGCCCGTCCCTTCAGCGCCGAGGACCTGGCCGATGTGGCCGCCCTCTACGCAGCCACCTACTGTGCTGTGCCGACCCAAGAAGAACGCACGGCGGGCATCTGGCACTGGCTCGAGCCGGCGATGACGGATGTGACCATCCTCGAGGACGCGGGCGGGCTGGTTGCGGGCTATGCCTGGGTCGAGCAGCGGGGGGTGCGCAGCAAGCTGCGCGTCGTCGAGGCTGCCGTCGCGCCCGACGGCCGCGGCGCGCAGTCGCTGCTCGCCGTTCTGGGCAGGCGAGCGCGCGCCGCGGGGCTGGCCACGGTCTACCTGCCCCTGCCACCCGATCACCCATTGGCGCGTGCTGCCGTGCTGGCGGGTGGCGAGGCGCGGCTCACCGGCCCCGTGGTGCGCGGCAGCCGCTGGGGCCACGCCGATCAGGCCAAGGTGCTCGACCTCGGCGGCGCCCTCGACGCGCTGGCCCCGGCGCTGACACGCCGCCTGGCCCTCTCGACCTACGCCGGCTGGCAAGGCAACATCGCCATCGACACTGAACGCGGATCGGCCAGCCTGGAGATCAATGCCGGCGCCGTCCAGGCGGCGCCGCGCGACGGCGTCACCCAGGGGGTGCTGCGCCTGCCGAGCAACGGGCTCGCCCCGCTGCTCGTCGGCACCTACGGCGCCAGCGAGATGACCACCTGGCCCGGCTTCCAGGCCCCGGCGCCGTTGCTCGCCCTCCTCGACGCGCTCTTTCCGCCACGCTGGCCCACCGCCGAGAACGAGGACTGGTGGATCGAGTAGGGGCGGGGTTGCCCCGCCCTAACAGCGGGGTTGCCCGCCCTAACAGCGGGGTTGCCCCGCCCCTACTTGGCCCGCTCGTACTGCCAGGGCCAGGCGGCCTCGTGCCTCAGCCGCCGCGCCGCATGCAGCGGCCAGTAGGGATCACGCAACAGCTCACGGCCCAGGGCCACCAGGTCGGCCCGCTCGTTGAGGATGATCTCCTCGGCCTGCTCCGGCGTCGAGATCAAGCCCACAGCCACCGTGGGCACAGCAGCGTCACGGCGCACCTGCTCGGCAAAGGGCACCTGGTAGCCGGGGCCGATCTTGGGCGGCGGCAGCGGCAGCAGCCCCCCCGAGGAGCAGTCTACAGCATCGACCCCCTGCGCCTGCAGCAGGCGCGCCACCTCCACCGTGTCATCGACGGTGAGGCCGCCCTCCGTCCAGTCGGTGGCTGAAAGGCGCACGAGGATGGGCTTCTCGCCCGGCCAGGCCTCGCGTACGGTCGCGGCGACGCGCAGCAGCAGCCGGGCACGGTTCTGCGGCGTGCCGCCGTACTCGTCATCGCGGCGGTTCGCGAGCGGCGAGAGGAACTGGTGCAGCAGATAGCCGTGGGCTGCATGGATCTCGACGGCATCGCAGCCGGCGGCAGCAGCGCGCTGCGCCGCCGCGCCAAAGGCGGCAACGATGGCGTCGATCTCGCCGGCCGAGAGCGTCTGCGGCAGCACCCAGCCCTCGTCATAGGCCACGGCGCTTGGCCCCACGGGCGCCTGCGGGCCCACGCCCTTGTGATCGCTGAACGCCTTGCGGCCAGCGTGGGCCAACTGCGGCCCCACAGCCGCACCGTGCTCGTGGCAAAAGCGCACGATGCGCGCCAAGGGCTCCACCTGGCCATCGTCCCACAGCCCCAGGTCACGCGTCGTGATGCGGCCCCGCGGCTCGACCGCGGTCGCCTCGCAGACAATCAGCCCGACGCCGCCCACCGCCCGCGCCCCATAGTGCGCCAGGTGCCAGTCGGTCGCAGCGCCATCCTCGCCCGCCGAGTACATGGCCATCGGCGACATCATGATACGGTTGCGCAGCGCAAGCCCGCGCATGGTGAACGAAGAGAAGAGGTGTGGCATTCCCGACTCCTTGTGCATATCTACAGTGACAGATCGACGCCTATTCTACCGCAAGCCGGCAGGGGCGCAACTGAGTTCGCTCCCCTGGCCACACTGTCATTGCGAGGAGGCCGCAGCCGACGAAGCAATCCCCAAGTGCGCCAGCACCCGATCGCGACGTGGAGATTGCTTCGTCGGCTGCGGCCTCCTCGCAATGACAGGTCAAGGTTCTATGCTAGGCACAGGGTTCCGCGAACCCTGGGGTACTCGCAATGACAAGTTCCTGAGCGGCACACTGGCACGACTAGTGCTGTAGCGAGCATGTATCTCTCGCTCTTGTGCTGGCTATCTGGTGGGAGGGCACGCGTGTACGATCCTTCGGTCGAGCCCACAGTCGCCGAGTTGACTGCCGCCTATGCCGGCCCCGACCCGGGCCGCGCGCTGGCGGCGCAGTACGCGCCCATCCTGCTCCTCGACGCCCGTGAGCCCTTTGTGCCGCTCGTCGTGGGCTACACCATCTTTCGCCGCAGCGTCCATTCCCCTTCGGCTCACCGTTACGTCGAGCTCGAGCAGCGGGGCAAACGCGGCACCGACACCGCCATCGAGTACGCCCTCTGGTGGGACTGGGATATCACCCACCTCTACGAGCTCGAGCACGTGTGGGTGTACCTCGACGCCAACGGCGAGGTGATCCACGCCGAAGGCAGCCGCCATGGGCGCTATCGCAAGATGCTGGCGCACGGCGAGCCGCCGCTCACCGGCAGCAGGCTCACCCTCTATGCCGAGGCGGGCAAGCACAGCCTGGCGCCGGTGCGCAGTTGGCTCGACACCCTCGCCCCTCTGACCCGCAAGCTGTGCTTGCGCCACGCCGGGCTCGAAGGCGTGCTCATTACCTGGCTGTTCCGCGGCATCATCCGTGCCAAGAGCCCCGAGGCCGACCGCCTGGTACACACTCACCTGGAGCGCTATGCCTTCGAACCGAGCCTCGACTTTGCCCAGGTCTTCACCGTGCCCGAAAGCTCGCTCGTGCCCTGGCCGGCGCTGTTCGCCTGGATCCCGCGCCGCGTGACCTGGTGGGTGTACACCCTGCGCCGCGCCATCCCGCCCGGCCAGCGCCGTTTCTTCCGCATCGCCCGGCGCGGCGCCTCGGCCTATGCGCCCGAGAACACGCTGGCGGCCATTGCGATCGCCGCGCAGCACGGCGCCGACCTGGTCAAGCTCGACGTGCAGCACACGGCCGACGGCGTGCCGGTCATCCTGCACGGGCAGGAGCTCAGCCGTACCACCAACGGCCACGGGCCGGCCTCGCAGCGCACCTTGCGCGAGCTCAAAGCGCTCGACGCGGGCAACGGCGAGAGGATCCCCACCCTCGAAGAGGCCATCGCCAGTTGCCGCGAGCACCAGCTCGGCCTCTACCTCGAGCTGGAATCGGAGGCGGTGATCGTGCCGGTCGTGCGCGCCATCCAGCGCCACCACCTCTACGACCGCGTCGGCGTCTGCTCGTATCACCCCGACTGGCTGGCGCTGGTCAGAGCGCTGGAGCCGCGCATCACCACCGCCGTGCTGCTCGGCTCACCCGCGGCCGATGCCGTCACCCTCGCCGGCGCCGCAGGCGCGCAATACGTGCACCCGGCCTGGGAAGCGGCGCCCGGCGCGCCTCACGTGCCCCCAAGCGAAGAGTGGACGCGCCGCGTGCGCGAGGCCGGCCTGGGCATCATCTGCGAGCACGAGCGTTGCCTCTGCGACCTGGCCGCCCTGCGCCAGGTCGGCGTCGACGGCATCTGTTCCAGCGCCCCCGACACCCTCATGCCGCGTCCGGGGTGAGTGTCGGGTAGACACCTGACACACCGTCTTCCATGGCGGGCAGGCGATTGGCAATAACCCAGCCAGACGCCTGCCCATACCCACGGGTGGCCCCCCTGCCGTTCCCCCGTCGCGGGGGAATAGGTTAGGCTTGCCGTACACCTGACAGTCTCCGAGAGCTGTCACACCGATTTCCATGGCGGGTGGTTGGGCCGCCTTTCCCGGCAAAAAAGCCAGTTCGCCGCTGGCAAGCTCGTAGTGCGCACGCCTGTGCGCTTTCTGCGGCGTGGCGCCAATCCGTCCAGGCGCAGAGGGCTCGCACAGGCGTTGCCTGGCCGTCAGAGGGGTACGGCGCACAGGCGTGCGCACTACGAGCTCGAGCTCAGGCTCGCCGGCCCTCAGCGAGTTTCTGCCAATCGATACACCGCCTTGGGAATCGCTGTGTCAGGTGTCTCCTGGGCATGTGGCCCTCGTCGGTTCTGGGATGCGCCCCTTGCCAGGGACCAGGTCCGCGGCCCCGCCCCGGAACTTCTCACGCCCCAGCGACGTCTAGCAGATATCGGATGGTACACTGGAGGCTATTGCCATGAAATACCCGCTGCTCGCTCTTGCCATCTTGGCCCTGTACTTCGCCGGCTGCGCTACGCCAGCAACCCCACCTATGGCCACCCAGTTGCTGCAATACCAGCGCACGGGCGGCATCGCCGGCTTTGACGACGCGCTGGTCATCATGACTGACGGCAAGGCCCAGCTCACACAGCGAGGCATGACCATCGAGTTCACGCTCGACGCGGCTGCCATCGCCCAGCTCGAGGCGTTGTTCGAGCAGCAGGGCTTCTTGTTCATGCAGGGCGAGCACGTGCCCGCCAACACCTGCTGTGACCTCATGAGCTATGTGATCCACTACACCGCCGCGGGCCACCCGATGAAGCGCGTGCACGCCATGGACAGGGCCGTGCCACAAGACCTGCGGCCCATCCTTGCGGCGCTCAACGAGATCGTCAGCGCCCACAGCCAGTAGCCCGACCCACGCCGCCGTTGTTGACACCCGCAGCCAATTGTGAGAAACTAGCGGGCATGTCGCAAATCATGGTCGAGAACCTGGTCAAGACCTTCCGCATCGCCGAGCGGCAGCCTGGGCTGGCGGGCGCGTTTCGCGGGCTGGTGCAGCGCCGCGAGCGCAGCGTGCGCGCGCTCGACGGCGTCTCGTTCGCGCTCGAGCCGGGCGAGTTGGTGGGCTACATCGGCCCCAACGGCGCGGGCAAGTCAACCACCGTCAAGGTGCTGGCGGGCATCCTCGTGCCCGACTCGGGCATGGTCAAGGTGCTGGGCCGCGTGCCCTGGCGCGAGCGCACCACGCACGTGCGCCAGATCGGCGTCGTCTTTGGCCAGCGCACGCAGCTCTGGTGGGACCTGCCGGTGATCGAGTCGTTCGAGCTGCTGCGCGACATCTACCGCGTGCCGCAGCCCGAGTACGCGCGCGCCCGCGACGAGCTCATCGCCCTGCTGAGCCTGGAGCCGCTGCTCGACGTGCCGGTGCGGCAGCTCTCGCTGGGCCAGCGCATGCGCTGCGACCTGGCCGCGGCGCTCTTGCACGCGCCGCCCATCCTCTACCTCGACGAGCCCACCATCGGCCTCGATGCCATCTCCAAGCTCGCCGTGCGCGATTTCGTGCGCCGGCTGAACAAGAAGCGCGGCGTCACCGTCATCCTCACCACCCACGACATGGACGACATCGAGGCCCTGTGCACGCGCGTCATGGTCATCAGCCACGGCTGCATCCTCTCCGACGGGCCGCTGGCGAGCCTGCGGGCGCGCGTCACGACCGAGCGGCGGCTGATCGTGGACCTGGTGCGCGAGGAGGATTGGCTCGAGGACCCTGACGCGGCCGTGGTGCGCCGCGATCACGCGCGGCTCTACCTGCGCTTCGACCCCGAGCGCATTGCAGCGGCCGAGCTCATCGCACGCATCACCGCCCGCTATGCCATCCGCGACCTGTACGTGGAGAACCCGCCCATCGAGGAGATCATCGCCCGGCTGTACGAGGAGTTGGCCCAGTGAAGCGACGCATGGCCGGCTCGTTCGCTGCGCAGCTACCCGGCCTTGACCTGGAAAGGGTTTGGGGCGTGTTGGCTGGAGCCGGGGTCAGCCGCGGCTGGCCCCGGCTCCAGCCAACACGCCCCAAACCCCCCAAGGGATCCGCTCCGGTCAGGCGCGAAGCCCAGAGCCCGGACGCCGCCGGCTTTGGTGACCGCAAGGCAAGGCCGCGACAACCGCAGGCTGGAAAGCCCGTCCCACGGGCACAGCACAGGCTGCTGCCATGAGAGGCTACTGGGCCCTGGTCAGCGCGCGCTTTCGCATGCTGCTGCAATATCGCGCCGCCGCAGTGGGCGGCTTTGGCACGCAGCTCTTCTTCGGGCTGATCCTTATCATGGTCTACGAGGCCTTCTACCGCTCCTCCTCGGCGCCGCAGCCGCTGCCCTATGCCGACGTAGTGACCTACGTCTGGCTGGGTCAGGGCCTGCTCGCCATGCTGCCCTGGAACGTCGACGCCGAGATCCGCGCCCTCGTGCGCTCGGGCAATGTGGCCTACGAGCTGTTGCGGCCCATCGACCTCTACAACGCCTGGTACTGCCGCGCGCTGGCCTGGCGCACCGCGCCCACGCTGCTGCGCTCGGTGCCGCTCTTTGTCGTGGCGGGCCTCTTCTTCGGCCTGCGGCCGCCCGCGTCGCCGGCCGGCGCGGCGGCGTTCCTGGTGGCCATGCTGGGAGCGCTGCTCCTGGGCTGCGCCATCACCACGCTGATGAACATCTCGCTCCTCTGGACTACCTCCGACGACGGCATCGCCCTGCTCCTGCCGGCAGCGGTGCTCGTGTTCTCGGGCATGATGGTGCCGCTGCCGCTCTTCCCGGCCTGGGCGCAGCGCATCCTCTACCTGCTGCCCTTCCGCGGGCTGATCGACGTGCCCTTTCGCCTGTACGTGGGCAACATCCCGCCCGCCGAATGCCTGCCCCTCTTCGCCCAGCAACTGGCGTGGACCGCCGCGCTCGTCCTCCTGGGGCGTTGGCTGCTCGAGCGCGGCAAGCGCCGCCTCGTGGTGCAGGGGGGCTGAGCATGTTCAACGCCGTGCACCTCTACTTCCGCTATCTCGGCGTGTCGGTCCGCAGCCAGTTGCAGTACCGGGCCTCGTTCATCATGATGAGCCTGGGCCAACTGGCAGCGACGGGCATCGAGTTCGTGTCGGTGTGGGTGCTCTTCGGCCACTTTGGCAGCCTGGAAGGCTGGAGCCTGGCCGAGGTCGCGGTGTTCTATGGGCTGGTCAACATCGCCTACTCGTTCTCCGATGCGGCGGCACGCGGCTTTGACCTCTTCGGCGCCATGGTCAAGAGCGGCGATTTCGACCGCCTGCTCCTGCGCCCGCGCTCCACTGCACTGCAGCTCGCCGGGCAAGAGCTGACCCTCAAGCGCATCGGCCGCCTGGCGCAGGGGAATACTGTCTTGCTGTGGGGTTCAGCACAGCTCGGCCTCGCCTGGACGCCGACCCGCCTGGCGCTCGCCGCGGGCGCCATCATCGGCGGGGCCTGCATCTTTTACGGCCTCTTCGTCCTCCAGGCGACGCTCGCTTTCTGGACCACCGAGTCGCTCGAGATCGTCAACTCGGTGACCGCGGGTGGCGTGCAGACCACGCAGTACCCGCTGGCCATCTACCAGCGCTGGATGCGGCGCTTCTTCACCTTCGTCGTGCCCCTCGCCTGCGCCAGCTACTTCCCCGTCGTCGCCATCCTCGGGCATCCCGACCCGCTCGGCAGCCCCGTGTGGCTGCAGTGGCTGGCGCCGCTCGCCGGCCCGGCCTTCCTCGCGCTGGCGCTGCAGGTGTGGAAGATCGGGGTGCGGCACTATACGTCCACCGGCAGCTAGCCGGCTATCGAGCAGCCCAGCCTGCGACCGGCTTTACGCTTCGCTCAGAACCGGTAGCGAACCCTGCAAGGGGTTTTGGGGGGTTGCTGGAGCCGTTCGCCGTGTGCCGCCCGCGGGGGCACACGGCGAACGGCTCCAGCAACCCCCCAAAACCCCATTTGGCATAACTTCCTTTGATGTGTATTATGTGCTGGATGAACATGCACAGCGATTCCTTGCACCTGCCCCACGGCACGCTCGACCTGCCGGCCTTCCTGCCCGACGCCACGCTGGGCGTGGTGCGCGCGGTCGATGCAACCGACCTCGAACAGTGCGGCATCCAGGCGGTGGTGATGAACACCTTCCACCTGATGCAGCGGCCGGGCTCGTCGACGATCGCGGCGCTGGGCGGCCTGCACCACATGAGCGGCTGGCCGCACCCCATCGTCACCGACTCGGGCGGCTTTCAGGCCTACTCGCTGATCCGCGAGAACCCCGGGTTCGGCCGCTTGAGCGAGCGCGGCCTCACCTTCCAGCCCGAGGGTGCGGCGCGCAAGTACCAGCTCACGCCCGAGAAGAGCGTGCAGTTGCAGCTCGCCTACGGCGCCGACGTGGTCATCTGCCTCGACGACTGCACGCACGCCGACGCGCCGCCGGCGGTGCAGGAGGAATCGGTGCGGCGCACGGTCGATTGGGCGCGGCGGGGCAAGGTCGAGTTTGCGCGCATCGTCGCACAGAGGGAACTGGGCGAGGGCGCGCGGCCATTGCTCTTTGCCGTGATCCAGGGCGGCGCCTCGCGCGAGCTGCGGCGGCGCTGCGCGGAGGAATTGCTCGCCATGGGCTTTGACGGCTACGGCTACGGCGGGTGGCCGCTCGACGCGCACGGTCACCTGCTGCGCGACGTGCTCGCCTACACGCGCGAGCTGGTGCCAGCGGAGCTGCCGATGCACGCCCTGGGCGTGGGCCACCCGGCCAGCGTCGTCGACTGCTGGCGCATGGGCTATCGGCTCTTCGATTGCGCCCTGCCCACGCGCGATGCCCGCCACGGCCGCCTCTACGTGCTGGGCGACGAGGGCGTGTCGTACGTCTACATCAACGACCAGCGGCACATCAAGCGCAACACGCCGCTCGACCCCGAGTGCGACGGCCTGTGCTGCAGCCGCTACAGCGTGGGCTACCTGCACCACCTCTTCAAGGTCGGCGACAGCCTCTTCCTGCGCCTGGCCACACTGCACAACCTGCGGGCCATGACGCGGCTGACGGCCCGCCTGCGCCCCGTAGGGGCGGTCCGGGAACCGCCCAACCCTGCGCCGACGGAGCACCATGGACGCCGGGCCGGCTGATCTCGACCGGCTGGCGGCGGCGGTCGCGGCGAGCGCCAGGTATCGCCACGTCTGCCCCGACCTGGTGCGCAGCATCGGCGCGTGCGAGCTGGGGCGGCGGCGCAGCCTGAAGCAGGCGATCAAGGCCACCAAGGATCGGCTGCACCAGGCAGCCGGCGCCTACGTGGAGCGGCGCACCGACTATGCGGCGCACCTGGCGGCGCTGCGCCAGGCGGCGGAGACCGGCGAGCGCGAGCCCTTCCTGCAGGCGTGCGCGCAGGCTATGGCGTCGCATACATCGTCACGCGAGCGCCTGCCCATCCTCGGCCAGTTCTACGCGACGACGCTGGCCGGGTTGTCGCCGTTGCGCTCGGTGCTCGACGTGGCCTGCGGGCTGAACCCGCTGGCCCTACCCTGGCTGCCGCTCGCCGCGGGCGCGGCCTACTATGCCTACGACATCTATGAAGATATGATGGCCTTTGTAAGCGAGTTCCTGCGGCTGGCCGGTATGGCGGGCGAGGCGCGCGCCGTCGACGTCATCGCCCACTGCCCGGCGCGGCACGTGGACCTGGCGCTGCTGCTCAAGGCCATCCCCTGCCTCGAGCGCATCGACGCGGCGGCAGGGGCGCACCTGCTCGACACCATCGCTGCCGACCACCTGCTGGTGTCGTTCCCGGTGCGCAGCCTGTGCGGCGTGGCCAAAGGCATGCCCCAGAGCTATGAGGCCCATTTCGTGGAGCTCATCGCCGGGCGCGGCTGGGCGGTGCGCCGCTTCCAGTTCGCCAGCGAGCTGGCCTTCCTCGTCTCCCGGTAGGGGGCAGCCGGCCTGCACGCTTCGCCCTAAGCCGGCAGGGCGACCATAAGGGGGGGTTCTGATGGGTTGGCCGGAAGCCGGTGGCCAGCCGCGGCTGGCCACCGGCTTCCGGCCAACCCATCAGAACCCCCGCCCTGGGCTGGAACCGGGCGGCAGCGGAGCGAGGAGCCCGGTGATCAACCAGGCCGTTCCATCTGCAGAGTACTGGATGCGACGAAACAAACCCAGAACCCATGGAGTAAAGACCTGATGACCAAGATCGCGTTCATCGGTGCGGGCAGCCTGGGCTTTACCCGCAAGCTCATCACCGACGTCCTCACCTACCCTCTGCTGCAAGACGCCACCCTGGCCCTGATGGACATCGACGCCGAGCGCCTGGACTTTGCCGAGCAGAGCGCCAAAAAGATCGTCGCTGCCGGGCGCTACCCCGCCACAGTCATGGCCACGATGGAGCGCGCCGAGGCCCTCGAAGGCGCCAACGCCGTGCTCGTGACCATCCTGGTAGGCGACACCAACGTCTGGCGGCACGACATCGAGATCCCCAAGAAGTACGGCGTCGATATCAACGTCGGCGACACGCGCGGTCCGTCGGGCATCTTTCGCGCGCTGCGCACCATCCCAGTGCTGCTCGATATCGCCCACGACATGGAGCGCTACTGCCCCGATGCGACCATGCTCAACTATACCAACCCCATGGCCATGCTCTGCCGCGCGGTGCAGCGCGAGTCGCCCATCCGCCTGACGGGGCTCTGCCACAGCGTGCAGGGCACGGCCAAGATGCTGGCGCGCTGGATCGGCGCGCCCGACCACGAGATCAGCTACACCTGCGCCGGCATCAACCACAACGCCTGGTACACGCGCTTTGAGTGGAACGGCAGAGACGCCTACCCCCTGATCCGCCAGGCCATCACCGAGCGCCCCGAGGTCTACAACGAAGAGATCGTGCGCAACGAGATGTTCCTGCACCTCGACCATTATGTCACCGAGTCGAGCGGCCACAGTTCGGAGTACAACTGGTGGTTCCGCAAGCGGCCCGACTTGATCGAACAGTACTGCACCCACGGCACCGGCTGGAACCCCGGTGTCTATGCCTACATCCTCAAGGAGTACCAGGCTGCCGAAGATAGCTGGCGCTACGCCGCGCGCGAGTGGCTGGCGCAGAAGGACGTTGACCTGGCGCGCGGCCACGAGTATGCCGCGGCCATCATCAACGCGCTCGAGGGCGGCGAGCCCTTCCGCTACCACGGCAACGTGCCCAACACGGGCCTGATCACCAACCTGCCGCAGGGCGCCTGCGTGGAGGTGCCGGTGTGGGCCTCCAAGGACGGGCTTGAGCCGGTGTACGTCGGCGCGCTGCCGCCGCAGTGCGCAGCGCTCACCGGCATCAACGCGCAGGTGGAGGAAATGGCCGTGGAGGGCGCGCTCAGGGGCGATGCGCGGCTTGTCTTCCACGCCATCGCCAACGACCCGCTGACCGCCGCCGTGCTCTCGCTCGCCGAGATCGAGGAGATGGTCGACGAAATGTTCAGGCAGAACGCAGCCTACCTGCCGCAGTTCAGGCATCCTGGGGCCTGAAGAGCTGTCACACGGACTTGCATGGCGACTGGCCGCTCGGCGAGAATCTTCTGGCAGTTGGCGAGCCTGAGCTCGAGCTCGTAGTGCGCACGCCTGTGCGCCATGCGCGACGTGGCGTCGAGCTGTCCAGGCACAGGAAGCTCGCACAATCGTTGCCTGGCCGTCAGAGAGGCACGGCGCACAGGCGTGCGCACTACGAGCTCGCCAGCAGCGCATCGGCCTTTTGCCGGAGAGGGCTGCTCAGCCGCTCATCGTGGAAAACGGTGTGTCACGTCGATGCAGCAAGAGGCGCGTTGGGCAAGCCAAGGCGCCTCTTGCTGCATCGACGTGACAGTGTGCTCTACTCGCTCGTGGCCTGCTCGTTGTGCCCGACGAACGGCGCCACGAGGCGCGTGAGCTCCATCGGCAGCACGAACTTGGTGGCGCTGCCCGCGCCCAGGGCCTTGAGGGCATCGAGGTACTGCAGGCTCATCGTCTTGGCATCCACCGTGTGGGCGATGGCGTAGATGCGCTCCAGGGCCATGGCGTAGCCCTCGGCGTTGAGGATGGCCGCCTGGCGGTCGCCCTCCGCCTGCAGGATCGCCCCCTGCTTGGCACCCTCGGCAC
The DNA here is from genome assembly GCA_029553955.1 of Chloroflexota bacterium. Lineage (GTDB taxonomy): Bacteria > Chloroflexota > Anaerolineae > SpSt-313 > SpSt-313 > JAKPJZ01. Next base: position 32,035 of record JAKPJZ010000078.1, on the reverse strand, counting down.
GCAGGATGGCGGCCTGCTTCTCGCCTTCGGCCACCTTCACCGAAGCCTCACGCCGGCCGTCGGCCTCGGTCACCGTGGCCCGGCGCTCGCGCTCGGCCGCCATCTGCCGGTTCATCGCCGCCTGTACCTCCTTCGGCGGCTCGATCTCGCGGATCTCCACCGAGGTCACCTTCACGCCCCAGCGCTCCGTGACCTCGTCGAGCTTGACCCGCAGCACCTGGTTGATCGCCTCGCGCTTGGCCAGCACGTCATCCAGCAGGATATCGCCAATGACCGCCCGCAGCGTGGTGGTGGCGATACCGGTCGAGGCCCCTGCGAAATCCCTGACCTTGAGCACGCTCAGGGTGGGGTTGACGACCTTCCAGTAGATCAAAAAGTCGATGGCAATGGGGGCATTGTCCTTGGTGATGCAGGTCTGGTGCGGGATGCTCAGGAAGAGCTCGCGCAGATCGACCTTGACCGCCTGATCAATCACCGGCAGCAAGAAGATCAGCCCTGGCCCCTTTTCACCGATACAGCGGCCCAGGCGAAAGACCACCAGCCGCTCATAATCGCGCACGATCCTGATCATCGCCGGCAGCAGAAGCAGGCACAAGAGCACCAGCCCCAACCCGGCTATCGCCAATCCGTAGACGACGGGTCCCATAGTATCCTCCTCTTGGTCTGCTGGCCACCCTGCTGTGGGTGCTGCTACAGAGACCGCACGATGAGCGTATTGCCCTCCACTCGCGCCACTTCGACCGGCTCACCTGCCCGAATGGGCCCTCCCTCGCCCTCGGCGGTCCACTGCTCGCCCTGCACCTGTACCACGCCCAGCGGCTCCAGGGCCGACACCACGACCCCCTTGGCCCCCACCAGCGTGTGCACGCCGACAGGCACCGGCAGCCGCTGCGCGCGCAGCCCGGCCTGGAGCACCCACAGGAAGAGGGCCGCCGTGGTCACGGTCATGGTGCCGATCAGCCAGGGACTCACGCGCAGGGCGGGCATGTGCGGTGATGGCGGCCTGAAGGGGCTGAACAGAATCAGCGAGCCCAACACAAAGGCCACGGCGCCGCCCAGGCTGAGGACGATGCCGCTCACTTTGATATCGAGCACAAAGAAGACCAGGGCGAGGACGATCAGCACCACGCCGCCCCAGTTCAGGGGCAGGTTCTCAAAGGCGATAAAGGCCAACACCAAGCTGATGGCGCCCACTGTGCCAGGAAGCACCAGGCCCGGATGGAACAGCTCGACGATGATCGCCAGCATGCCGATGGTCATCAGAAGGTAGGCGATGTTGGGGTCGATCAGGGCCTGCAGCAGGCGTTCGAGCGCCGTCATCGGCACCCGCTCCTGCGGCGCGCCGGTCAGGTCGAGCACGACCTGACCCGCTGTTGTGGTCACCCGGCGGCCGTCGAGCTGGGCGAGGAGGTCTGCCAGGTCGCGCGCCTCCAGGTCCACCACCCGCTGGGCCACCGCCTCCTGGGCCGTGAGCGAGGTGCTCGCCAGCACCGCCTGCTCGGCCCAGGCGGCATTGCGCCCGCGCAGCTCGGCCAGCGAGCGCGCCAGGGCTGCCGCATCGCTAGTCACTTTGCTGCCGAGGGCGCCGCCAATGTCCTCCCCAGTGGCCCCGACGGGATGCGCCGCGCCGATGTGGCTGCCGGGGGCCATGGCCGCCACGTGGCCGGCCTGCACGACAAACATCCCCGCCGAGGCGGCCCGCGCGCCCGCCGGCGCGACATAGACCGCCACCGGCACCGGCGAGTTGAGGATCGCCTGCACCACACGCCGCATGGAGGCCTCGGAGCCTCCCGGCGTGTCGAGCAGCACCACGTAGAGCCGCGCCCCGGCCTGGCCCAGGCTGCGCTCGACGTACTGGGCCGCGAACGGGTTGATCACCCCGCGCACCTCGAGCAGGCGCACGGGGCTTGGCTGGGCCGCCACCGCAGGGCAGAGCGCAAGCAGCAGGGCGACCGACAGCCCCAGCCACACCATGCGCTGCCATCTCGGCACTCTGTCGCACACGTCGCACATCCTTTGCACTCTGTCTGTCCTCAGTATATCATCAGAACAGGCAGATGGCAAAGGGCCGTGGAGAGACCTGTCAGGTGTCTCCACAGCAGTGCTGTTTCCTCTTCGCGCCGGCCTGGTGTATACTACCCCTGCATCGGCAAGCAGTTCGACGTCTGTCCTTCGTTGCCAATGGAGGCCAAGGAGGAGACTGTGATGGACGCTATCGAACGCTACCGCGGCGCGTTGCTTGGCCTGGCCGCCGGCGATGCCCTCGGCACGACGCTCGAGTTTCGCACCCCCGGCTCCTTCGAGCCCATCGAGGATATCGTGGGCGGCGGCCCCTTCGACCTGCAGCCGGGCCAGTGGACCGACGACACCTCGATGGCGCTGTGCCTGGCAACCAGCCTGGTCGAGCGGCAGGGCTTTGACCCGGTGGACCAGCTCGAGCGCTACGTACGCTGGCACAATGAGGGCTACCTCTCGAGCAGCGGCCACTGCTTCGACATCGGCGGCACCACCCACGCAGCCCTCGTCCGCTTCGAGCGTAGCCGCGCGCCCTACTGTGGCTCCCACGACCCCCACGCGGCGGGCAACGGCTCCATCATGCGCCTGGCGCCGGTGCCGCTCGCCTACGCACGCCAGCCACAGGAGGCCATCGCGCGCTCGGCCGACAGCTCGCGCACCACCCACGGCGCGCGCGCCTGCATCGACTCCTGCCGCTACCTGGGCGCGCTGATCGTCGGCGCCGTCAACGGCGCGAGCAAGGAGGAGCTGCTCTCGGGCCACTATGCGCCCGTGCCCCGCTGCTGGCGCCGCGAGCCGCTCGCCCCCGAGGTGCAGCAGGTAGCCGTCGGCTCCTTCAAGCGCCGCGAGCCGCCCGAGATCCATGGCTCGGGCTATGTCGTCAAGTCGCTCGAAGCCGCGCTGTGGGCCTTCTATCGCAGCGAGTCCTTCCGCGACGGCGCGCTGCTCGCCGCCAACCTGGGCGATGATGCCGACACGACGGCGGCGGTCTACGGGCAGCTCGCGGGGGCCTACTACGGCGAGCAGGGCATCCCCGAGAGCTGGCGGGATAGGCTGGCCCTGCGCGAGACGATCGAGTCGCTCGCCGACCGGCTCTATGCCCTGGCGCAAACGATCTGAACGCCGGCAGCCGGCACTGCGCATTACGCAATCACGCATCACGCATCTCGGAGGCTGCCGTGCACGTACGTGCCATGACCCCGGCCGATGCCGCGATTGTGGCGCGGCTGGCCACGCAACTCGGCTACCCGGCGACCCCGGCCGATATCGCGCGCCGGCTCGCGGCGCTGCTGGGCAGCGGCGACCACGGCCTGTTCGTCGCCGAGGATGCCGGGGGCGCAGTAGCCGGCTGGGTGCACATCCACGGCCGGCGGCTGCTCGAGGCCGAGCCCTTTGCCGAGATCGGCGGGCTGGTGGTCGACGAGGCCTGCCGCGGGCAAGGTGCCGGCCGCGCGCTGATGGCAGAGGCCGAGCGCTGGGCCGCCGAGCACGGCTACGCCGAGGTCTGTGTGCGCTCCAACGTCATCCGCCATGAAGCGCACCGCTTCTATCAGAGGTTGGGCTACAGACCGGTCAAGGCCCAGCACATCTTCCGCAAACCCGTGTAAAGGAGCTAGGTATGTTTGCCAACCTCGCCGAGGCCCAGCAGTTCGCACAGCGCGAAGGCGTGCGCATGGTCGACTGCAAGTTCTGTGACCTGTGGGGCGCCTGGCGCCACGTGACCCTGCCGCTGAGCCAGCTCAACCCCGAGCTGATGGAGCGCGGCGTCGGCTTTGACGGCTCGAGCGTCGGCTTCAAGAGCGTCGAAGCAGGCGACATGGTGCTCGTGCCCGACCTCACGAGCGGCGCGCTCGATCCCTTCTGGTCGCTCAAGACGCTCAGCTTCCTCTGCCACGTCTGTGAGGCCGATACGCTCGCCCCCTTCGAGCGCGACCCGCGCGGCATCCTGCGCCGCGCCGAGCGCCACCTGGTGGCCCAGGGCAGCGCCGAACGCAGCATGTGGGGGCCCGAGTTCGAGTTCTATGTGTTCGACAGCGTGGCTGTGGACAATGACGCCAACCGCGCCGGCTACCGGCTCGACTCGAAGGAGGCCGACTGGAACTCGGGCCGCGATGGGCTGGGCTACCAGATCGCGCGCCATGGCGGCTACCACGCCATCCCCCCGGCCGATACCCTCTACGACCTGCGTTCCGAAATGATCGCCGAGCTCGAGGGCATGGGCGTGCCGGTGCGCTATCACCATCACGAGGGGGGCAGCGCCGGCCAATGCGAGATCGAGATCCCCTTGCTGGACGCATTGGCCGCCGCCGATATGGCCATGCACACCAAGCACGTCGCCAAGATGGTCGCCCGGCGTCACGGGCAGACGGTCACGTTCATGCCCAAGCCCCTCTACGGCGAGGCCGGCAGCGGCATGCACTTTCACCAGACGCTGTGGCGCGGTGAGCGCAACCTGTTCTACGACGAGGCGGGCTATGCCGGCCTCAGCGAGACAGCGCTGCACTACATCGGCGGGCTGCTGGCGCACGCGCCGGCGCTGCTGGCGTTCACCAACCCCAGCACCAACTCGTACCGGCGGCTGGTGCCCGGCTACGAGGCGCCGGTGAACATCTTTTTCTCGCTGGCCAATCGCTCGGCGGCCATCCGCGTGCCCAAGTACGCCAACGGCCCCGACGACAAGCGCATCGAGTTCCGCCCGCCCGATGCCACCTGCAACGTCTACCTGGCCATCGCTGCACAACTGATGGCCGGGCTCGACGGCCTGCGCCGCCGCATCGACCCCACTGCCGCCGGGTTCGGGCCCTACGACGAGAACGTCTTTGCCTGGAGCGCCGCAGAACGCGCCCGCATTGGCGCGCTGCCGACGTCGCTCGACGAGGCGCTGCGGGCATTGGAAGAGGACCACGAGTTCCTGCTCGCGGGGGGCGTGTTCAGCGAGGGCCTGATCGAGACCTGGGTGCAGCACAAGCGCGAGCGAGACGTCGCAGCTATGCAGGTGCGGCCACACCCCTACGAGATGACGCTCTACTTTGACGCCTGAGAGGGCACGACCTCACCGCAGAGGCGCGGAGGGCGCAGGGGTCTCTGGTTCTCTCTGCGCCCTCCGCGCCTCTGCGGTGATCCTCGGTCATCGTCGGCGGTGGCGAACCGCGTGCTCATGCCTACTCTGCGGTGGATACATCGTCGGTTTCAGGCCAGGCTGCGCTAGATGTCGTAGCTCACGAATTCCTCGCTGGCGGCGGCGCCGGCGAAGGCCTGCCGCGCCTCGGCCACGTACTCCTCGCGCGGCGTTTCGTACCAAAAGTGCGTGAGCAGCAACTGCCGCACGCCGGCCTGGGCGGCCACCTCGCCGGCCTGGCGGGCGGTCAGGTGGGGGATGTCGCCGCTCGCCGTGTGCAGGCTTTTCACGGCGGTCGCTTCGCAGAGGAGGAGGTCAGCGCCGCTCGCGGCGTCGATGAGCCGCCGGTTGAAGAGGGTATCGCCCGAGTAGACAAAGCGCTTGTCCTCGGCGCTCACGACCACGGCATAGGTCTCGACCGGGTGGTCCATGCGCACGAAAGAGAGGCTCACGCTGCCCAGTTGTGTCAACATGCCATCCTCGATGGTTGTGGACGCAAAGGCGACTTCGCTGGCAAAGGTGTGCCTCACCTCCTCGGGCGTGGCGGGCGCGAAGAGCTGCAGAGGCTCGAGGCACTGGCCGAGGGCGACCTTGCTCTCCAGCCCGTACTTGAGCACCGGCAGGTCAGCCATGTGGTCAAAATGCAGATGGCTCACCACGAGGGCGTCAAGCTGCTCGATGGGGAAGTAGCGCTGCAGCCGGGCGAGAACGCCGTTGCCGCAGTCGAGCAGAATCTGCAAGCCATCGGCCTCCAGCAGATACCCCGCGCAGGCGCTGTCGGGCCCGGGGAAGGAACCGCTGTTGCCAAATACCGTCAGGCGCATCGTTGGCCTCCTCACCACACACAGGCGCATGCGGCGCGAATCATGCTGATGTGATACTCCTCTTCGCCCTCCGCGTCAACCGCGAGCCTCGTCGTACTTGTCCAGAATCGGGCATACCGAGCAACTGCTCAGCCTGTCATTGCGAGCCGCAGCGAAGCAATCTCCAACGTGGCCGTGACGCGCATGGCTGGGGATTGCTTCGCTGCGGCTGTTGAGAAACTTCCCGTTTGTCATTGCGAGGAGGCGGCCGCGGCCGCCTCCTCGCAATGACAGGCCAAGGTTCTGTGCTGGGCACAGGCTGCACCGCGGCCTGGGGTACTCGCAATGACAGGCTGAGCAGTGACCATACCGAGGACTGGCGCCGCTGCGCATTCTTGCCGGCGCTCACCCTGTCGCACGTGGGGAGACGTGAACAGGGATGTGCAGGATGCACAGGATGATGGCACCTTGTCGAGGGTCAAGGCGCTCAAGCGCCGACTGCGAACCTGATGCACATGGCAGTCACTGAGTGACTGCGCCGGCCCGCCCGGCATGGCACAGGGCTTGCTGCCGCTGGGGTGAGCGCCGAAGACAGCACCAAAGGAGGAGTGGCCATGGTCGAAAGGATCGCCGAAATCACGGCCGTCGCTGTGGGGACTCTGGAGGCGGTGGCCGAGTTCTACGGCCCCATGCCCACCGGGGTGACCGTGTCGCACGATGGGCGCCTCTTTGTCTGCTTTCCGCGCTGGGGCGACCCGGTCGATTTCACGGTGGCCGAGCTCGTCAACGGCCGCGCCGTAGCCTACCCCGATGTGGCCTTCAACCGGCCGAACCCCGGCGACCCGGGCGCGACCCTCACCTCGGTGCAGAGCGTGGTGGTCGACCCCGCCAACCGCCTGTGGTTGCTCGATACGGGCAGCATCCAGTCGGGTCCGGCGGTGCCGGGCGGGGCCAAGCTCGTCGGCATCGACCTGCGCACCAACCGCGTGTTCAAAAAGATCTTCTTCCCGCCCGAAGTGGCCCTGGCGACCAGCTACCTGAACGACGTGCGCTTTGACCTGCGCCGCGGCAGCGCCGGCCTGGCCTACATCACCGATTCGTCGATGTACGGCCCCAACGGCATCATCGGCGTCGACCTCGACACGGGGCATAGCTGGCGCCGCCTGCACGACCATCCCTCGACCAAAGCTGTGTGGGGGTTCCTGCCCTTTGTCGAGGGCCAACCCTTGATGAACCGCGTGCCGGGCCGCCCGGCCAGCCACATCCGCTCCGGCGCCGACGGCATCGCCATCAGCGCCGACGGCACCCGCCTGTTCTACTGCCCGCTGGCCAGCCGCCGGCTCTACAGCGTCAGTACCGACGCTCTGATCGACGGCCGGCTGTCGAACGGTGAGGTCGCCGAGACGGTGACGAACCACGGCGAGAAGGGTGCCTCCGACGGCCTGGAGTCCGACGATCAGAACCGCATCTACATCACCGACTATGAGCACAACGCCATCCACCGCCGCCGCATGGATGGCATGATCGAGACCCTGGTACAGGATCCGCGCCTGCTCTGGCCCGATACGCTGTCGCTGGCCGGCGACGGCAACCTCTACGCCATCGCCAACCAACTGCACCGTCAGGCCAACTTTCACGACGGCCACGACATGCGGCAGCGGCCGTACATGCTCTTCCGCACGCCGGTGGATGCACGCCCGGTGATGCTGCACTGACCTGAGGCACCCGGGGGGACACCTGCCGCGGGGACACCTGACAGGTCTTTGGAGACCTGTCAGGTGTCCCCCCGGCAGGTGTCCCCCGGCACCCGCGCTCCGCTACTACCAGCAGACAGGCATACCCGCAACACTCTTCATATTTGACAGGAACCACGCAGCCGTGGTAGTATCGTTGCGCACGGGCACTGGTGGATTCTCCTCCCCTTTCCCGTCCCGTCACCGGCATTCGCACCGCCCCGTGCCCTCACCGTTTGGCGCGGGCCACAAAGGCCCGGCCGCGCTCGCACGTCCATTGCCTCGCCTGGCCCACCTGCGGCAGCGCCGCCGCATCACCGCCACACCGCCAATGACGCATGGCTGACCCAGGCCCACGGCCGCTGCAAGAGGAGGCGCAGCATGAAGACGGTTGTTGCGGCAGCCCTCGGAGAATGCGTGCACGTCGCCGGCGTGCTGAATTTCCTGCGCCTGGCCGAGGCCGCAGGCTGGCGCACGGTCTTTCTCGGCCCGGCCACGCCGATCGCGCAGGTGCTCGAGGCCGCCACGCGCGAGCAGGCTGACCTGGTGGGCGTGTCGTACCGGTTGACGCCCGAGACCGGCGAGCGCCTGCTGGGCGAGTTTGCCGAGGCGGCCGACGAGCTGCACGCCCGTGGCGTGCGCTTTGCCTTTGGCGGCACGCCGCCGGTGGCCGAGCGGGCGCAGTCGCTGGGCTTCTTTGAGCGCGTGTTCGGCGGCGAAGAGCCGGCCGAAGAGGTGCTCGCCTACCTGAGGGGCCAGGCGCCGGCGGCGGCGAGCGAGGCCGGCTATCCGCAGACGATGGTCGAGCGCATCGCCTGGAAGGCGCCGCTCCCCATCATCCGCCACCATTTCGGCCTGCCGAGCGTCGCCGATACCGCGGAGGGGATCGCGCGCATCGCCGAAGCGCGCGTGCTCGACGTCGTCTCGCTGGGTACCGATCAGGACGCGCAGGAGAACTTTTACCACCCCGAGCGGCAGGACCCGGGCCGCACCGGGGCAGGGGGCGTGCCGGTGCGCACGCCCGAGGACTATCGCGCCCTCTACGAGGCCAGCCGCTGCGGCAACTATCCCCTGCTGCGCACCTACGTCGGCACCGACGACCTGATGCGCCTGGCCGAGATGTACGTCGCGACGATCCGCATCGCCTGGTGCGCCACGCCGCTCTACTGGTTCAACCGTATGGACGGCCGCGGCCCTCTGGAGCTCGAAGAATCGATCCGCACCCACCAGGCGCTGATGGCCTGGCACGGCGCGCGCGGCATCCCGGTGGAGGCCAACGAGCCACACCACTGGGGCCTGCGCGATGCGCCCGACGTCATCTCGGTCGTTGCCGCCTATCTCTCGGCCTACAACGCTCGCGCCTGCGGCGTGCGCGATTATGTCGCCCAATTGATGTTCAACAGCCCGCCGGGCCTGTCGGACGCCATGGACCTGGCCAAGGCGCTGGCGATGCTCGAGATCGCTCAGCCGCTGGCCGGCCCCGAGTTCCGCATCTGGCGCCAGACGCGCACCGGGCTTCTGAGCTACCCGGTGGAGCCCGCCGCCGCCCGCGCGCACCTGGCCGCGAGCGTGTACCTGCAGATGGCGCTGCGGCCGCACATCCTCCACGTGGTCGGCCACACCGAAGCGCACCACGCCGCCACCGCCGATGACGTCATCGAGGCCTGCCGCATGGCGCGGCGCGCCGTCGAGAACGGGCTGCGCGGCCTGCCCGATATGGCTGCCGACCCGGCCGTGCAGGCGCGCAAGGGAGAGCTGCTGCGCGAGGCGCAGGTCACACTGGCCGCCATCGGCGCGCTGGCCGGCCCCGGCGTGGCTGACCCCCTCACCGACCCCGCCACGCTCGCACGGGCGGTCACCGCCGGCCTCCTCGACGCGCCGCACCTGCGCAACAACCCCTACGCCCGCGGCGCGCTGCGCAGCCGCATCGACTCGCGCGGCGCCTGCGTGGCGGTGGACGGCCAAGGGCGGACGCTCTCAGAAGAACGACGGATAAGGGAACTGCGGAACTGAAGGAACTGAGGAACTGAGGGGCGTGGGCCCGAGGTCTGGGAAGCCCATGTGTGTCCCGCCTATGCCATCAGTTCCTTCAGTTCCCCCAGTTCCCTCAGTTCCGCCCGCTGGAAAGGAGCCTCGCAATGAGCAAGGAGACGCGCTTTTCCGTGATCGGCGCCGGGCACGGCGGCAAGGCCATGGCGGCGCACCTTGCCCTCATGGGCTACCCCGTGACCCTCTACAACCGGACGGCAGAGCATGTGCTGGCCATCGAGCGGCGCGGCGGCATCGAGGTCGATAGCTATGACGGCGGACCGCGCGGCTTTGGCCGGTTGGAGCAGGTCACCTCGGACCTGGCGGAGGCGGTGCGCTGGGCCGACATGCTGATGGTCGTCGTGCCCTCCACGGCGCACGCCGAGATCGCCCGCGGCGCCGCGCCACACCTGCGCGACGGGCAGATCCTGGTGCTGCACCCGGGCCGCACGGGCGGCAGCATGGAGTTCGCCAAGGTGCTGCGCGACGCGGGCTGCCTGGCCGATGTGACCATCGCCGAGACGGAGACCCTGATCTACGCCAGCCGTTCCGATGGCCCGGCGCAGGTGCGCATCTTTTCCGTCAAGGAGGCCGTGCCTCTGGCGGCGCTGCCCGCCTCGCGCACCGACCAGGTGCTCGATGCGCTGGCCGAGAGCTATCCTCAGTTTATCGACGGCACCACCGTGCTGCACACCGGCATGAACAACATGGGCGCCATCTTCCATCCGGCGCTGACTCTGCTCAACGCCGGGCGCATCGAGTCGACCGGCGGCGAGTTCCAGTTCTACCTCGATGGCGCCACACCGTCGGTGGCACGCGTGCTCGAGGCGCTGGACCGCGAGCGCGTGACCGTCGCCGCCGCCTTGGGCATCCGTGCCCGCTCGGGCATGGAATGGCTCAAGATGGCCTACGACGCCAATGGAGGCTCGCTCTACGAGGCCATCCACAACCAGCCAGGCTACCGCGGCATCAAGGCGCCGGCCACCCTCAGGCACCGCTACATCTTTGAGGACGTGCCCATGAGCCTGGTGCCCATCGCTGCGCTCGGCCAGCGCTACGGCGTATCGGTGCAGGCGATGGATGCCATCATCCGCCTGGCCTGCATCACGCACCAGACCGATTTCTGGCGCCGCGGCCGCACGCTCGACCGCTTGGGCATACAGCAGCTCAGCGTCAACGAACTGGCCGGTTATGTGCAGGATGGGCGGCGCGAGTGGGAGGTCGCCTAGTGGATCGTCGCATTGCTTTTGATGGGCGTAGCCTAGCCCCCCTTGGCCGCCGCAGGCGGCTTGGTGGGCGTCGGAGCCGATCAAAACCAATGCGACGATCCACCAGCCTGGCGCGCTGCGAAGCCTGGGCGGCTCTGGCGGGCACATCCCTGAAACGCCGGCCGATCCGTTCGTAGTGCGAGAGAGCGGGCAACGGGGCGGGTGTATTCCAGAATCGTCGCGGCCACATGCTTGCAGTGCCCGAGAGCGGGTACCGCCGACGATTCTGGGATATGCCCTGGCGGGGCAGCCCGCTTGCCTGCTCAGCCCTTCACACGTATACTCTTTTCGAACGGACGAGGGGCCCTCCTGCCGCGGTCTTGGCAGACCGCTCTGCGATTGAGACCAGAGGGCCTGCCTCGCTGCGACCAAGGACCCATAGCCATGGCCGACCAATCGGTGACGCCACAGGATTGTGACGCGCCTTCGCCCCAGGCGGCGCCCGGCGCGCGCGCGGCGGATGCGAGCCAAGAACTGCTGGCCATGCTCGAAATCGCCAAGGCGCTCGCCGCGCAGCCAAGCCTGGAGGCGCTGCTGGCTACTTGCCTGCGCAGCCTGGTCGACGCGCTCGATGCAGCTGATGCCGGGATGCTCCTGGTCTATGCGCCGGATGAGGGCTGCCTCAAGGCGAGCGCGGCCCAGGGCTATGACCTCGCCGTGCTCAGGCAGCTTCGCCTGGCCCCAGGCGAAGCGATGAGCGGTATGACCTTTGTGACCGGCGAGGCCCGGTTCTACCCCACGCCCGACGCCGTGGCAGCGGCCATGGCCAACCTGACGCCGGCCAACCGTGAGATCTTCAACAGGGCCGTGGCCGGTGGGCGGCAGCCGCTCAGCGCCATCTGTGTCCCACTCACCGACAGTGAGACCAGGCTGGGCGTGCTGGTGCTCGAGAGCCTGCACGACGCCGGGCGTTTCGGCCCCGCCGATCTCACCTTCCTGCAGCAGGTCGCCAGTGTTGTTGCTGTGGCGATCGCCACGATCCGGCAACGCCAGGCCGAGCAGGCGGCCCAGGCCATCAGCGAGGCCAACCGGCTCAAGGCCGAGCTCATCTCGACTCTGGCTCACGAGATGCGCACGCCACTGACCTCGATCAAGGGCTATGCCAGCGCCCTGCTCATGGAAGAGGCCACCTTCAGCCTCGAAGCGCAGCGCGAGTCTCTGCAGTTCATCGACCGGGAGTGTGACCTGTTGCAGGGGCTCGTCCACGACATCCTCGAGTCGTCGGTCATCGATGCCGGCCTCCTCGAGCTCTCGCCACAGCCGGTGCTCTTGCCGCGCCTCATCGGGAGCGTGATCGCCGAGGTCGAGCGCGGCGCGCCGAGGCATAGCCTGATGGCCGACCTGCGGGACCTGCCCATTGTCGAGGCCGATGTGAACCGGGTGGCCCAGGTACTGCGCAACCTGCTCGACAACGCCGTCAAATACTCGCCTGAGGGCAGCTTGATCGTCGTCCGTGGCGAGGTCCGCGGCGATCAGGTGGTCATCAGTGTGGCCGACCAGGGCATGGGTATCGCGCCTGAGCATCTCAGCCGGCTGTTCGACAAGTTCTTCCGCGTCAAATCGAGCCTCGGCCGTCATATTGCCGGCACGGGTCTGGGCCTGCCCATCGTGCGCACCATCGTCGAGGGCCATGGCGGCCGGGTGTGGGCCGAGAGCCGGGTGGGCCACGGCAGCACGTTCTACTTCACCCTCCCGCTGGAGAGAGACAGTGACTGACAGAATCCTGGTTGTCGACGACGACCCGCGGCTCATCCGGCTGGTGAGCGAAGTGCTCAGAGCCGTAGGGCTCCAGGTGCTCGCCGCTACGAGCGGCGAGCAGGCCCTGGAGATGCTGGCGCTGGAGCAGCCCGACCTGATGCTGCTCGACATCATGCTGGCGGAGGGGATCGACGGCTACAGAGTCTGCCAGCGCCTGCGCGAGTTCTCCGACCTGCCGGTGATTATGTTGTCCGCCAAGGCCCGCGAGGCGGAGATGCTGCGCGGCTTTGACGTCGGCGCCGACGACTATATGACCAAGCCGTTCAGTGCCAAGGAACTGGTAGCGCGGGTGCGAGCCGTCCTCAAGCGCGCCCGCCGGCCCGAAGAGATTGTGACGACCGCCCTCTGCTGCGGCGAGCTGGAGATCGATTTCGCTCGCCACACCGTCACCATGCGCGGCGCGACGGTCGAGTGCACGCCCACCGAGTATGCCCTGTTGCGCCTGCTGGCACTCAATGCCAACAAGGTCATCCTGCACCAAGACCTGCTGACGGCGGTCTGGGGCCCCGAGTACCGCGACGATGTGGACTATTTGCGCGCCTACATCCGGCACCTGCGCCGCAAGCTCGAGGCCGACCCGGCCAACCCTCGCTACATCCTCACCACCCCTGGCGTAGGGTATATGCTGGCCTGCCCCGGCTAGTAGTGCAGCGCATTGATTCTGATGGGCTGCGGCGCCCACAAAGGGCTAGGCTACGCCCATCAAAATCAGTGCGGCGAACCACTTGTTCGAGGGGTTTTCATGGCTCTTTCATATCTGGCCCGCCGTCTTTTATGCGAAAGTCATGGCTTTCGTGATATCCTATCCCTGGGGACCGTTCGCGAAGGTGCGTGGGGCCACAGCCCATAGGCGTGGGCGAAGCCTCTGACCAACGCCAGGAGGCCATTGCCGGTGGGGTCCGGCGGGCCTGCGGCCATGGGCCCACCCCTTCATCCCAGCTACTCTAGCATGGAGGATGGCACAGCAATGACGCTGGAGCCAAGCGAACTGGTCGAGATCATCGTGAAGCATGGGGCGGATGCTTCGCTGGCCTCTATGGTGGAAGAGATTCAGGCCCGCTACCTTCCCCGAGCAGCCCCAGTTCTGTTCAGCCAGTTCTTCGGAATGCCCCTCAGCCAGGCCCTCAGCGCAGCATCATGCTGCAGCGCCTTCGGCCCCCCATGCTGCGGCAAGCTCACGGCCTCTGCCCTCGCGAGTGTGCGTTGCCTGCCCCGCGAGGGGAGGCCGCCTGCCACCTCGCCTTGCAGAGAGCATCTCCTGGAGATCGCTATCGTCAAGCGGAGCTCGACAACCGGTTCGAGTGACCAGAGTAACGGAGGAGAGTGGTGAACACAAGTGAACTGACCGCCTATGAGATTGCCGTCGCACAATTCGACAAGGCCGCGGCCTACCTTGACCTCAAGCCGGGCCAATGCGAGATGCTGCGGCGGCCCAAGTGCGAGCTTGCCGTCAACTTTCCCATCCGGATGGATGACGGCTCAGAGCAGGTCTTCACCGGCTATCGCGTGCAGCACTCGACGGCGCGCGGCCCCGCCAAAGGTGGCATCCGCTATCATCCCAGTGTGACCCTCGACGAGATGAGGGCCATGGCGATGTGGATGACCTGGAAGTGCGCGGTCGTCAACATCCCCTTCGGCGGCGCCAAGGGCGGTGTGATCTGTGACCCCACAACCCTCTCGCGCCGCGAGCTCGAGAGCCTGACACGCCGCTACGCCAGCGAGATCAGCCTGCTCATGAGCCCCGAGGGCGACATACCGGCGCCCGATGTCAACACCGATGGCCAGATCATGGCCTGGATCATGGATACCTACTCCACGCGCCGCGGCTACTATACGCCGGCCGTGATCACCGGCAAGCCGATCGAGCTGGGCGGCTCCCTTGGCCGAGCCGAGGCAACCGGCCGCGGGGTCATGCTCTCGACGCTGGAGGCCATGAAGTATCGGGGCATCGACCCCGAGGGCGCAACGCTCGCCGTGCAGGGCTTTGGCAAGGTCGGCGCGCCTACCGCCTACCTGCTGCAAGACAAAGGCTGCCGCATTGTGGCCATCACCGATATCAGCGGCAGCATCTACCATCCCAAGGGCCTCGACGTCCGCGATGTGCTGCGCTACGCCCGCGAGCACGGCAACCTGATCGCAGGCTATCCGCTCGCCGACAGCATCGAGGCCGACGAGTTCCTCGGGCTCGACGTGGACGTCCTGGCGCCCTGTGCCCTCGAAAAGGCGATCACCGCCAAGAACGCGCCGCGCATCCGGGCCAAGATCGTGGTCGAGGGCGCCAACGGCCCCACCACGCCTGATGCCGAAGACATCCTCGCCGACAAGGGCATCTTTTTGGTGCCCGATGTGCTGGCCAACGCCGGCGGCGTGACCGTGTCGTACTTTGAATGGGTGCAGGGGCTACAGTGCTTCTTCTGGAGCGAGCAGGAGGTCAATGCCAGGCTCGACGAGATCATGGTCCGCAGCTTTGGCGATGTGCTGCGCACTGCCGAGGAGAAGAAGGTAGGAATGCGCGTCGCTGCCTACATCCTGGCGATCGACCGCGTCGCGCGCGCCCATGCCCTGCGAGGGACATATCCGTAGACTGCCAACAGCCTGCCGGAGAGCGAGCTCGCTGCCCGCAGTAGCCTACAACAGCCGGGCATCTAGCGCTGCAACCGCCCGGCTTTGGATCAGGAAGGGGGGTTTGGGCGGGTTGGCTGGCCCAAACCCCCAAAAGGGCCTGTACCGGGCTCGTGCCTCGTGCAGGGCACGGGGCGCATAGTTCGAAAGGTATTGCTGCTAGCGCGCCACGACGAGGCGCACGTTGCCCTGCTCCTGCAGCCCCCCGAGAAGCCGCCACAGCCTTCCCTCAGCTTCGTGCTCGTTGCCCGGCGCGGTATGCGGATAGCCCACCACGAGCACGTCTGCCCCCACCTCGTGGACAAAAGCCTGCAGCGTGCGAGAGACCTCGCCTTCGCGCAGCTCCGCGCGCGCCTGTACGCCGGCAGCCCTGGCCTGCGCCTGAGCCGTGCGCAGGATCGCCTGGGCCAGGGTGCGCATCTCACGGGTCACGGCGCTGGCGTGTGCGGGCCCCAGCGCGCTCAACTCGGCCGTATCGACAACGTGAAGGAAGACCAATACGCCCTGCCGCTCCTGCGCCAACTCGATGGCCCGCTCGTGCACGCGCTCGCTGGCCGGGCCGCCCCGGGTGGCACAGACGACGGTGGCCCGCTCGAGGTCATAGCGGGTCGTCTTGGCATACCAACTGACGGCGCAGACATAGGCCGACCGTGCAATCATGTGCGCGCCCACTGGGGCGGTCAGGAAGGTGAAGAGGATCACCAGGAGCACCTTGGTGGTGACCTCGTAGGTGCCAAAGTGCAGCAGGACGGCGAGGAGGATGCCCGCCAGGCCCAGGGTCGTGCTCTTCGACGACGCGTGAATGCGCGAGTACACGTCGGGCAAGCGCACGATGCCGATAGCCGCGACGAGCGAAAAGAAAACGCCGCCCAAGAGCAGGGCGCTGGCCAGCACATCGCGTACGGTGCTCATTGCTGGGCACCTCGCTCCAGGTAGCGGGCAAAGGCGACGGTGCTGATAAAGCCCAGCAGGGCAATCACGATCAGCACATCGAGCAGCACCGCTTGCTCGCGGCGGATGGCGTAGACCCCCACCAGGCCCACCACGGTCGAGGACGTGTTGTCGAGGGCCACCACCCGATCATGGGCCGTCGGCCCGCGCAGGATGCGCACAAAGCCCAGCAAGAGCGCCAATACGAGGCCGCCGAGCGCCAGGTCGAGCACCCACGTCATCGCAACATCTCCAACACGCGGCGCTCCAGGTCCTGCCGGGTGGAGCGCTTGAACTCTTCTGGATCGTCGAGGCTCATGACGTGAACGTAGAGCGTCGAGCGATCGGGCGAGATATCGACACTGACAGAGCCGGGGATCAGCGTGATCAGGTTGGCCAGCAGCGTCACCTCGAGGTCGGTCCGCGCCCGCAGGGGCACGGCGACGACCGCCGGCTTGAGATCGAGGCGGGGGCTGAGCACCCGCTTGGCCACCTGCACGTTGGCCTCCAGGATGTTACCAATCACATAGAGCACCAGGCTGCTGACCTGCCAGACCTTGCGCGTGTAGGAGCTCTCGGGCAACACCGGCCGGGCAGCGAGCAAGATCAGGTAGCCGATCACAAAGCCAACGAGGAAATGGCCCGAGTTGAACTGGCCCTGCAGCGACATCCACAGCACCGCCAGGCCAATGTTCCACAAGAAGTGCAGCATCTCCCTTCCCCCTGGTCGAGCGTCGCATTGGTTTTGGTGGGCGTAGCCTGGCCCCTTGTGGGCGTCGCAGCCCGGCAAAGCCAATGTGACGGCCCCCTAGCCCTGATTCCCGAGAACGGCCGAAACATACGGCCCGACATCCAACAACTGGCCGGCAGCCTGATTGGCGACCGCCCAGACCGGCGCTGCCAGCACGGCGGCGAGCACGGCCACCGCCACCAGCCCAATGGTCGATGCGACCAACGTTCCTCCGAGCGGGGCGATGGCGGCCGTCGCAGGCGCCTGCTTCATAAAGGCCTGAGTCCAGATTTTGATCATCGAGAAGAGGGTCAGCATGCTCACGCCCAGGGCGACGGCGACGGCGACAAAGGCCCGCCCCTGCAGGCCGGCCAGCACCAAGCCAAACTTGGCCACGAAGCCGCTGAGGGGTGGCGCGCCCGCCAGCGCCAGCGCCGCTGTCAAGAACAGCACCGCCACGCCCGGCCGGCGCCGCAGCAACCCTCCCATGGCGTAGAGATCGGTCGTCCCGGTCATGCGCTCGAGCAGGCCGGCGATCAGGAGCAGGCTTGTCTTCACCAACACGATGTGGACCATAAAGTAGAGGGTCGCCGCCAGCGCCAGGCGCGACGAGAGCCCCAGGCCCATGATCAGATAGCCGATCTGGCTGATGATGTGGAACGAGAGCAGGCGCTTGACATCGCTCTGGGCGACGGCGCCCAGGACGCCGACCACCATAGTGAGGATGGCGATGCCGAGGAGCAGCCCGCGATGGGCCTGCCACTGGGCCGGCAACAGCAGCGTGTAGCAGCGGATCAGCGCATAGATGCCCACCTTGGTGAGCAGGCCGCCAAAGATAGCCGTCACAGGGGTCTTGGCTGCTGGGTACGAGGCTGGCAACCAGAAGAAGAGCGGAAAGATGGCGGCCTTGATGCCAAAGGCGACCAAGAAGAGCGGCGCCACGACGGCCACATAGGGCGCGGCCAGCGGGCCGGCGAGCTTGGTCGCCAGGTCGGCCATGTTGAGGGTGCCGGCGACGCCGTAGAGCAGCCCCACGCCCACCAGGAAGAGCGCCGATGAGACCTGACTCGCCACCAGGTACCTGATGGTGCCTTCAATCTGCGCCCGGCTGCCGCCAAGCGCTGCCAGGCCGAAGGAGGCCACGAGCAGCACCTCAAAGAACACATAGAGGTTGAAGAGGTCGCCGGTGAGAAAGGCGCCATGGATGCCCATGAACAACACGAGGTACAGCGGGTAGAAGAAGGGCTCTTCGCGGCCTCCGTCGAGCCAGGCCACGGCAAAGATCAGGACGGCCAGCCCGGTCACGCCCGAGAGGGTGAGCATGATGCCCGAAAAGACATCGACGGCCAGGACGATGCCAAAGGGCGCAGGCCAGCCGCCAAGCCGCAACGTCAGCACCTGGCCCGCGCCGAGGGCGGGCCAGAGCCAGCCGCCCGCGTAGACGATGATGCTAGCCAGGGCCGTGAGGCTCACGAGCCGCTGCGCGCGCACAGAACGATGCAGCGCCAGGCAGAGCACGGCCGCCCCCAGCGGGGCCAGGATGGGATACACCAGGTGCCCGGTCATGATGGGTCTTCAGCCTTCATTTGGTCCAGATCGTCAGTGCCGGTCTCTTCGTGCGCCCTATAGCTGAGGATCAGCACAAAAGCCTGAGTGGCAAAGCCAATGACGATAGCCGTGAGGATCAGTGCCTGGGGCAGAGGGTCAGCCATCTGGCTCGTGGGCCCGCTGCCGATGAGCGGCACGCCTCCCTGCCGCAGCCAGCCCATCGCAAAGACAAAGAGGTTGGTCGCATGGCCCAACAACGCCAGGCCGATGATGATGTGTACCGCGCTGCGCCGCAGCAGCAGGTAGGTGCCGGCCGCAAAGAGCGCACCGACCACGATCGCCATCACGACGGTCATCGAGCTTCACCCTCCTCGGCCAGGCTCAGAATGGCGAGCGACGCCACCCCCAAAACGACCAGGTATACCCCCAGCTCGAACAGCGTCGGCAAGCCCAGTTCGAGCGCGGCGCCCCCGGGCAGCGCCAGGCACACGAAATGGCTGGTCATGAACGGCTCGCCCCACAAGAGCGGCAGCAGTCCGCTGCAGAGGGCCAGGCCCAGGCCGGCAGAGAGGAGCGTCACAGGCGGCACCCTCAAGATGCGCCGCGCCGTGGCCACATCGTTGGCGACCATCTGCAGGATGATCGCCGCCGCCGCCACCAGGCCCCCCGAAAAGCCGCCACCCGGCAGGTCCTGGCCACGGAGCAGCAGGAAGATGGAAAACAGCAGCAAGATGGGCAGCATCAGCCGGGCCACGGTGCGCAGGATCATTGCCGCCGCCCTCCCTTCTTGCTGCGCAGCTCGAGCAGGGCGTAGAGCCCAAATGCGGCCGTCGCCAGCACGGTGATCTCGCCCATCGTGTCAAAGCCGCGAAAATCGGCCACGATGGCGTTGACGACATTGCGCCCATGGGCACTCGGCAGGCTCTGGGCCAGGTAGTACTCGGCCACCGAGGGCGCCAGTTGCACGCCGTTGGCCACCAGGACGAGGGTGCCCATGAGCAACCCCACCGCCGCGGCCACAGCGATATCGACGGCCACATGTCGCTTCGGCGGCCACGGGCCGAACTGGGGCGACAGGAAGTGGAAGACGAGCAGCAGCAGAATGACCCCCAAGCTCTCGACGAGGAGCTGCGTCAGAGCCAGGTCGGGGGCGCTAAAGCGCACATAGAGCAGGGTGACCAGCGCGCCAGCCGCCCCCAGCGCGATGATGGCCCCCAGCCTGGTGCGAGCGACGACCACAGCCAGAGCGGCGGTCACCAGCAGGCCCGCTATGGCCAGCTCGGGCCAGCTCAGGCCCTCCTGCGACAAGACCGGGTTCGACCACAGGCCGCCCGCGACAAGGGGGCCGCCGGCAATCAGCACGACGACGACCAGCATGGCCAGAAGGTAGACGCGCAGCGAGCCATCCTGCGCCAGCCGCGCGAGGCTTGCGGCCGACCTGGGCAGAGCCGTATGCAGCAACCAATCGTAGGCCCGGAAAGCCGACAGAGGAAAACGGCGGGCGGGAGCACGGAACAGCCGCGGCCAGATGCGATAGAGCGCATAGCCGACCGCTATCGTCACGGCGCTCAGCGCCAGCGGCCAGTTGAAGCCGTGCCACATCTGCAGGTGGACGCCCTGACTCCTGGGCACCGCTGCCGCCAGCGCCCCGCCCACCAGGCCATCAAGCGCGCCGGGGACGAGGCCCAGGAGCCACGAGGCCGCACCGAGCACGCCCGGCGGCACGATCAGCAGCCAGGAGACGCCGTGAGGCTTGCGCGGCCAGGGACCGCCGGCGGCGCCAAAGAAGATGCGATAGCCCAGCACGACGGCCAGGGCCACGTTGCTGGCGTTCGCAGCCACCAGGAGCACGCCGGCGACACCTACCTGAAGCGCCGCAGCACGCCAGCCCTCGGCGGCCCCATACGCCGCCTCTTTGGCCAGGAAGCCAAAGGTGGGCGGCAGGCCGGCCATCGAGCAGGCGGCCAGGAGGGCAGCGACGGCCAGGACGGGCATATCGCGCCGCAGGCCACCCAGCAGGGCCACGTCGCGGGTGCCCGTCTCGTGGTCGATGGCGCCGACCACCAGGAAGAGGGCGCCTTTGTAGAGGGCATGGGCCACGATGAGCACGAGCGCGGCCTCGACAGCGTGCTCGGTGGCCAGGCCCAGCAGCGCTACGATCATCCCCAGGATGCTGATGGTGGTGTAGGCCAGGATCCCTTTGAGATCGCGCTGGCGCAGCGCCCGCCACGACCCCAGGAGCATGGTCAGCGCGCCGACCACGAGGAGTGTGACCTGCCAGGCGGCCGTGTTGGCCAGCAGGGGCGAGAGGCGCAGCAAGAGGTAGAGCCCGGCCTTGACCATTGTCGCCGAGTGCAGGTAGGCGCTGATCGGCGTCGGGGCGACCATGGCCCTGGGCAGCCAGATGTGGAATGGGAACTGGGCCGACTTGGTAAAGGCGCCAAACAGCACGAGGCCGAGCACCCAGCCATAGTAGGGATGGCTGCGCAGGAGCCCGGGCTGCGCCAAGATGGTCGCCATGTCGAAGGTGCCGTAGACCTGCTGCAGCAGGATGAACCCGGCCAGAAGCGCCAGACCACCGCTGCCGGTGATGAGGAGCGCCATCAGCGCGCTCTCCTGGCTCTCCTTCTCCTCGTGCCGGAAGCCGATGAGCAGGTAGGAGCTGATGCCGGTCAACTCCCAGAAGACAAAGAGGGTGATCAGGTTGGCCGCCGTGACCACGCCCAGCATGGCCAGCATGAAGAGGATGAGCGCGCCATAGTAGCGGCCCAGACCACGCTCGCCGGCCATGTAGGGCATGGAGTAGAGAAACACCAGCGTGCCGATGCCAGCCACGAGCAGGGCGAAAAGCAGGCCCAGGCCATCGAGCGAAAGGTCGAGGCTAAGCCCCAGGGAGGGCACCCAGGCGATACTCAGGCCCAGAGGCCGCCCCGCCAGCACCGCCGGGGCACGGCTCAACAGCAGGCCCGTCAGCGCTAGAGGCGGCGCCAACACAGGCAGAAGCATCCAGCGCCAGAGCGACCGTGTGGGCTCGGATTGCGCTATGCGCAGAGCACCTGGGGGCTCCATGGAGGAATCCTTTCGGCGTGCCGCACCCAGGTGGACCGACGGTCGCGATCAGCGACAGGCCTTGGGGCCCTCTGGGCGGTGATCTCGTCAGCGAGCGGGAATGCGCCGGCGCGAGCGGGTGAAGAGAGGATCCACGTGAAGAAGCGCTCTCTGAAGCAGGCTGCCACTCAAGCGACCGGTGGATGATACGCAAGACGTCATGGTTCCAGTACAGGCATTATACGTGGAGGGCGCACAGCAGTCAACCAGGGGCGGCTACATATCAAGGGGGCGACACCTGACACACCAATTTCCCTGGCGGGTGGTCAGCGTCGGCTTTCTGGCAACAACTCGGTCCAGCTCGCGCCGCGGCCGACGGACGGTTTCTCCTGCTGCAGGGTGGCCCCCCCTGCGGGCCAAGCCCTCGGGGCGCAGGCCTACCGTTCCCCCGTCGCGGGGGAATTGGGTCGCCCGACCGCGTCCTGTGTGGGCAAGAAGTGGCAAGCGAGCGATGCGGTACGGGCGAAGACAGCCCAATTCCCCCGCGACGGGGGACGGGTAGCGAGGGGCCCTCGGCCGCGGCATGGGCAGGCCTCTGCCGGGGTTTTTGCCAATCGCCTGCCCGCCATGGAAATCGCTGTGACAGGTCTCCGCAGACCTGTCAGGTGTCGCCCCTCCCGCCCCCGCATTGGCGGCGGGAGGGGCGAGACTGCGGCAGACCTGACAGGTTTGCGAAACCTGTCAGGTCTGCCGCAGTCTCGCGCACTCAGCGCTCGCCTGCGACGTAGGGGATGGTCATCGGCCCCTCGGGCAGCACGCAGATGGTAGCCTCGGGTCCGTAGCGCTCGAGGAGGCGTGCGACCGACTGTTCGACCGAGGCGCAGGGCTGCAGGCCGGCTCGCCGCAACTGCTCGTCGCTGAGGAAGCTGCTCTTGACGTGGACTTGGGCGTGCAACTGCACCTGTGCTTGGATCTGCACCTGCCACTGGTCCTGCTGCACGGCGCTCCAGGCACGGATCATGGCCAAGAGCGCGTCGGGGCTAGCGGCCTGCTGCAGAATGCGGGCATACTCGCCGTGGTCGGGCAGGCCGTCGCAGCACTCGGCCGCGACGATGATGCTGCCGCCCGGCCGCACGATCTGTGCGGCGGCCGCCATGCCTTTCACCGCCTGGTAGAGGTTCTGGTCGAGCGGGTAGCCCGCGTTCGTGGTGATCACGATATCAAAACGCTCGCGCACCGGCACCATGGCCGCCTCCGCCGCCTGCTTGCAGCCCGCCGCATGGGCGGCCAGCAGCTCGCCCGCAAAGACGCCGGTGATCTGCCGGTCGCGGTTCACGGTCACATTGAGGAGGAAGGACGGCGCGGTCATGAGGGCGACGGTACGCATCTCCTCCCAAACGGGGTTGCCCTCCGTCACCCCCCAGGTGGCCCTGGGGTGCTCGATCATGCACGCCGCGTGGTTCGCCAGCACCGCGGCCTGGTCGGCAATCCCCGGCAACACCGCCTTCGGCCCACCTGAGAAGCCGGCGAAAAAGTGCGGCTCGACAAAGCCGGTCAGGATCCTGACCGAAGCGCGCATATATTCGGCATTGACACGCACCTCGTGCCCCGACGAGGTGCGCCCCAGGGAGGTCAGCGATGCCGGGTCGAATGCATCGTGCTGCACCACCCGGCAGCCGCCCACGATGGCCGGCCCGAGCATGGCCTCGAGCTCGGCAGCAGTGTTGGCGCGGTGTGTGCCCAGGGCGTTGATGAGCACAATGCGCTCACGCGGCACGTGGGCGAACTCCTCGAGCAGCACCGGCAGCATGCGCTCGCGCGGCTGAGGGCGAGTGCCGTCACTAAAGACGATGGCCACCGTGTCGCCGGCCTGCACCAGATCGCCGAGAGGCGGCGTGCCGATGGGCGCCCGCAGCGCCTGCCTGATCGCGCCGGCCTCGTCGGCGAGCCCCGGCGCATGCTTCGGCTCCAGCACCGTCACCTTGCGATCCGGCAGATCCACCCACAGACCCTCACGGCCGTAGGCCAGCTTGACTCGCATCGTCTCATCTCCTCCCGTTGGGTACGCTGCGACTCGCCGCTCGTGATGCCTTCGGCAGTATACAGCGGAATCCCGGGAGCGACCAGTTGACGGGCTTGTTGATGAGAGCCAGCCGGCTGGGCTGTGTTCGCCAACCAGCAGCCTAGCCCCTTGTGGGCGTCGCTGGCGACGCCCACAAGGGGCTAGGCTGCTGGTTGGCGAACACGGGGGCGACACCTGGCGGGTCTCCGGAGACCTGTCAGGTGTCGCCCCCACCCTGTCTCGTAAAGCTGTCAGGTCTGTGGACCTTGGGCCGTGAGCAGCGGCACCTGGCAGAAATCGTCGGGCGTGAGCTTGTCCATGTTCGCTTCTTGCGAGGCGGGGTAGCTGGCCAGGAACTCGGCCTGGGCGGGCCTGGCTCCCTCGGGCCAGGCGACGTCGATGATGCGCGTGTGATTCGTATCGGCGGGGGCGCCGCCCAGCCGCCACTGCGCCGCCTTCGCCTCCACGTCGCGCACGCGCCACACGCCGGCGGCGGGGTAGCCGTCTTGGCTCATGACCACGGCCGCGTAGCCCGCCTTGGCCGGGTCGAAGCCGCTGCCAAACGCCTCACGCGGCACGCGCAGCGTCACCATGCGCGCGGCCGGGTCGACGATGATCTTGGGCTCGTAGCCCACCTTCTGCGGCGTGCCCTTGGCGTCGGGCGCATAGATGCCGGGCGTCCAACCCTCGGCCCACACCATCACATCCCAGCCATTGCCCTTCTCCAGCGCGGCATTGCGGCCGGGCAAGAGCAGCCGGTTGCCCGTGGCGGCGCCGGGGTCCTTGTCGACATAGATGTCGAGCGTCTGCAGCGACAGGTTGTTGCCCGAGCCCCACGGGTTGGGCAGCGGGCCGTTGAAGGACACTTTGAACACCACGTTCTTGGCGTCATAGCCAGCGGTGAACTGCGTGATGTCGAACACGCCGGCCTCGAACACGCCATCGGTGGGGTAGGTGTAGCTGCCCGGGCCATTGTCGTCTCCCTGCGGGTCGTCGACGGTGATGAGGGCCGTGGTCGTGCCCAGGTCGGGCACCACCAATTGGGCCGGACCCGCCGCGGGCAAGAGATCCAGGTCGCGGCCGGCACATGTGGTCACGGCTACCAGGCGCAGGTCATCGCCCGGCTGCAGCTGGCCCAGCAGCTCCAGCGGCAACGCCAGCTCGAGCACGCCGCCGTCGACGGCCGCGCTCACGTCGCCTTTCGCCTCTTTCCAGGCACCCAACGCGCCGCTCGCGGTGTAGAGCGCAGGCGTCTCGGCCGTCAGGTCGACCTCCACCAGATGGGTGGCGCCGATGCCGAGCACGGTCTTGGCCTCGGCCGCAGCGCTGGCCCGGCTGAAGGCGTTCACACCGGGCACACCAGGCACGCGCACATAGAGGCCCAGGGTGACGTCCCTGAGGTCCGTCCACTGCCCCTTGGCGTCGGCGCGGACGTAGAGGTTCTTGGCGTCGAGCCCACAGTAGAGGGCGCCACCCACCACGTGGTACACCCCCGCCCTCGCCCACTCGTCCGGTGCCGTCTCCCTGCCGTCGATAACCGGCGTGAAGGGGCCGGCGGGCTGGCGGGCGGGCACAGCCACGCGTTTGGGGATAATCGGCGCCTGCACGAAATCGGGCGCCGGCTCGTCGAGCGCCTTGTACACCTCGCCCAGCAGCGCGCGAAAGCCATAGTCGAAATAGTCGTCATTGCCCGAATCCTGATCGGCGCCGTACCACCAGAACCAGTCGGACCCTTCAGCCAGGTACATAAAGTCGAGCGCCTGCGCCAGCTTTTCGGGCGTGGTCGTCTTGGTCTGAGCGATGTCGTAGGCGGCCAGGGTCTGGCGGGTCTTGACGAGGTGATTCCAGGCCACCGCCTCCTCGTCTTCGCCGATCCAGGTGTCATAGTTGGCGCTGAACCAGGCGCCCTGGAAGAGCGGGTTGGGCAGCACCTGCTGCTGGGGGAACATCTCCAGGTACTCTGACGGCGTGACCGTCTTGACCGTCGGTGACTCGCTCAGCTTTTGGTAGAGCGCGTTGAGGAAGGCCTTGCCGTCGTTGTCATAGTTCTCCCAGGCGTTCTCGCCATCGAGGATGATGGAGACGAGGTGCGGGCCGGCGGCGCCCGAGCTCTTGAGCTGGGCGCGGATGTTCTCCAGGCGCTTCATGACGTCGGCGGCGGCGGCCTCGCCGGGCATGCCCGAGTAGGTGAAGCCGACCTTGTCGGAGATGGTCCAGTCGCGGAAGATCATGCTCACCTGGGCACCCGACGTGTCTGACACGGTGTAGGGGCGATAGAGCTCGTCGGCCTCTTGGACCGTATCGGCGCTGTCGCGCGAAAAGCCATCGAGGCCCAGGCTCTTGGCCAGCACCGGCTCGCCCGAGGCCATCCAGGTGTAGCCGGCGTCGGCCACCATCTTGACGATCTCCTGGGCCACGGCGCCCTCGCCCGGCCACATCCCGCGCGGCGGGCGGCCAAAGTGGGCCTGGTAGACCTCGATGCTCTTTTTCACCTGGGCGATGGCGTCGTTGGGGTACGAGAAGCGGTTGGGCATCACGGCGCCGGGGTTGCCCACCTTGGCCAGGTTGGTGTCGTAGAGCAGCGGCAGGATGGGGTGGGCGTAGGGGGTCGTGATGACCTCGATCTGCCCCGCATCCTGCATCTCTTTGTGTAGCGGGATCACGCTCTTGACCACCTCGAGGGCCTTGGCGAAGAGGACCTGCTTGTCGGCCTCGGCAAAGCCGCGGCCCTGCTCGACCAGCGCCTTGAGCGGTTCCTGCGTCAAAAAGCCGGGGTCGAACCAGGCCAGGTTGAACCACACCTGCAGGTCACGGAAATCCTGCTCACTGAACGATGCGAGGGCCGCATCGATCTGCTCGGGCTCGGCGCCGCCGCGCTTGGCGAGCAGCTCCTGGTAGCGCGGGAAGCGGCCGATGATGTGGTCATGGTTGGCGTCGAAAAAGCGCTGCAGGATGTAGCGCTTGTCGTCGACGGAGAGCTCGGCGGCGGGCTTTTCGGCGAGCACCCAGTACTGGTCCCTGGCGCCGGCGGCGATGTCGTCGAGCTGGCGCATCAGGACCGGCGTCAGGTTGAAGGTGGCGTGCACGTTGGGATAGTCCTTGAGCATCGCCGCCATGTCGTAATAGTCCTTGGTGGCGTGCACGCGCACCCAGGGGCGGGTGTAGACGTTCGTCGCCGCGTCCTTGTAATATAGCGGCTGGTGCTGGTGCCACACGAGCGCCAGGTAGAGCGTATCGGGCGGCGGCGTCGGCGGCGGTGCCGGAGTCGCCGTCGCCTCGACGGGGGCCGCCGTGGGCTGCAGCGTCGGCGTCGGCAGCGGCGCCTGGCAGGCCGCCAGCAGGAAGGAGGCGATGAGAAGACATGAGAGCACAAGGTTGACACGTCGCATGGTGCACCTCGCTAGAGACCGCTTCGCTGTGGCTGTTCAGGAACCTGTCATTGCGAGCCGCAGCGAAGCAATCTCCCCTGCCTGACGGGGAGATTGCTTCGCTGCGGCTCGCAATGACAGGTCAGGCGCGTGCTCACGCATCACGTATCACGCATTACGTTTTACGCATTACGCCCCACGTCAGCCCTTGACGCTGCCGAGCGTGAGCCCCGAGATCAACCACTTGGCCGAGTAGAGGAAGAGCAGCAGCACCGGGATGGTGATCAGCACCGAGGCGGCGGCGTACATGCCCCACTCCGTCTGGAACTGGCCCTGCAGCGCCTTGAGGCCCAGCGTCCAGGTGTAGAGGTTCTTGTTGGTGATGATGCGATAGGCCACCGGGAACTCGGACCAGGCCTGCATAAAGTTGAAGAGGAAGACGATGGCCAGGGCTGGGGTCGAGAGCGGCAGCACGATGCGCCAGAACGCCTGCAGCCGCGAGCAGCCGTCGATCATGGCCGCCTCTTCCAGGTCGAGCGGCACGGTATCGTAGTAGCCCTTGAGGATCCAGATGCTAAAGGGCACCGCCGTCACGGTGTAGGCCAGCGCCAGGCCGTTGAAGTGATTGATCATGCCCAGCTTGGCCAGCATGAGGTAGACGGGGATCAACACCATGCCCGCCGGGATCATCTGCGTGGCCATGAGGAAGATGAGCCCGGGGCGGCGGCCGGGGAACTTCCAGCGCGAGAAGGCGTAGGCGCCGGTCGCCGAAAGCGCCAGGCCAATCAGCGCCACCGAGACCGTGATCGCCAGGCTGTTGCAGAGCCAGAGCACAAAGCCCTTCTTGGCAATCAACTGGATATAATTGGCCGCGGTAGCACTGGCCGGAACAATCGTAAAGGGGTCGATCAGCGATTGGTTGAACGGCCCCAGGCTGATGGAAAACACGCGCACCGCCGGGTAGACGGCGACGACGCAGGCCAGGACGAGCATCAGGTTGATCACCAGGAGCGCAAAGGGGCTATCGCCGCGCGCCCGGTAGAAGAACGAGTTGGCCCGCACCCGGCGCGGCTGGGCTTTGGCAATGGTCGCCTTCATGCCTCAGTCACCCCCTTCAAGGCGCCGCTGGCGCGCAGCCAGCCCCCGGCAAAGATGAACAGAATCACAAAGATCACGATGGCAAACGCGGCGCCAAAGCCAAACTTGGAAAAGCCAAAGGCGGCGTTGTAGAGTGCGCTGACCAGGATGTTGGTCTGCTCCGAAGGCCCGCCCTCGGTGATGAGAAAGATGGCATTCAGGTTGTTGAACGTCCAGATCACGCCCAGGGTGATGGCCGGCCCCAGTACCGGCTGCAGCAGCGGAATGGTGACATGGCGGAATTGTTGCCACCAGCTCGCCCCGTCGATCTCGGCCGCCTCGAAATACTCGCCGGCAATGCTCTGCAGGCCGCCCAGGATGATCACCATCATGAAGGGGATGCCGCGCCAGATGTTGGCAATGCAGACGGCCACAAAGGCCCAGCTGCCGTCACTCAGCCACGGCGGCCCCACGATGCCCAGCTTGGCCAGCATCAGGTTGACAAAGCCGAACTGCTGGTGGAACTCGCCCTTCCACACCAGGCCCACGACCACATCGGGGATGGCCCAGGGCACCACCAGCAGCGTGCGGTAAAGGCCGCGCAGGCGCAGCTTGCGGTTGAGCAGCAACGCCAGGCCCATGCCAAAGACCACGTGGAAGAAGACGTTGACCACCGTCCACAGCATGGTGCGTCCAAAGATGACGCCAAAAGTGGAAGCCTTGGTGTTCAGGAGCGGCTCGGTAAAGACCTTGCGAAAGTTGTCGAGGCCGTACTTGAGGCCGAACGACGGGTTCAGCAGGTTGGCCAGCCGCCAGTTCGAGAAGGCGATGCCAACGTTAAAGATCAGGGGCCAGCCGAGGAAGGCCAGCAGCCCCAGCGCCGACGGCGCCAGGAGGGTGTAGGGCAGAGCGTAGCGCGATTTGAGGCCCTTGGCGAGGACAAAGTACACCGCGAGCTCGAGGAAGACCGACCCGGCGATGATCAGAAAGAGCACCGGGATGATCTCGCGCAGGCTGGCGCTGAGGCTCGGCAAGGCATTCCTGATGCCCTGCAGCAGTGCCGTCCAGAGGTTGTAATCCATTGCCAGACTCTCCTGTCTTGCCGGGCAGACCTGGCAGGTCTCGGGAGACCTGCCAGGTCTGCCGTGAGGCAGCGAGAACAAGAGGTTACTTGAGCTCAGCCACGCACTTGTCGGCAGCTTCCTGCATGGCGACCACAGCGTCGTCGACCTTGGCATTGCCGGCGAGGACGTCCTGCATCTGAGGCTTCATCGCGTCCCAGTTGCAGCGCATCGAGGCCTCGGCGGGCATGCCGGCGCCGTGCGCCAGGTCTTCAGCGGAGCCCTTGAGGATGGGGTCGTCGGTGAGCGACGGGTCATCGTAGAGCTTGGCCATCGCGGGCAGGCGCTTGTCGCTCTTCACATAGCCGAGCTGCACTTCATCCGAGAGGACAAAGTTGACGAACTGCTTGGCTGCTTCGAGCTTTTCGCCCTTCAGGTCCTTTGGGAACATGAAGTAGATGCCCGAGGTGTAGGGCTTGGGCCAGTCGGCGCCCGTGATCTTGGGGATGGGGGCCGTGCCCAGCTTGTCGCCCAGAGCCGTGACATAGTCACCCAGCGACCAGTCGCCGTTGATGATCATGGCGGCCTTGCCGTCCTTGAAGAGGGTATCGGCGCAGCCATAGTCGCACTCTTGCGGGGTGATCTTGTCGGTGTTCTTGAAATCGTAGAGCAGTTGCAGGGTCTTTTTCATGGCGTCGGTGTTGAGCGTGGGGTTGCCCGCATCGTCGAACACCTTGCCGCCAAAGCCGCCGAGCCAGGGCACGAGCCAGAAAGGCTCGGTCATGTTGTAGGCAAAGCCCACGACGTCGCCCTTGGTCAGCTCTTTGGCCACCTGCACGAGCTCTGCCGTGTCCTTGGGGGGCTCTTTCACCAGGTCCTTGTTGTAGAGCAGCATCAGGTGGTTGCCCGCCGAAAGCGGGATGCCCCAGGTCTTGCCGTCGAGCTTGACCGCCTCGAGGGCGCCGGGCAGGAACGACTTCATGTCAAAGCCCAGGTCGTCGACCGGCAGGATCAGGCCGGCGGTGGTAAAGGGCCCCGCATGGTCGTTGACGGTCCAGAGCAGATCTGGCCCCTGGCCGGCGAGCATCGAGGTCTGAAAGTTCTCGCGCAGCTTTTCGACATCATAGTTCACGACTTCGAGGGTGATCTTGGGGTTCGCAGCCGTGAACTGCGTGGCCAGCTCGTTTACCTTGTCGAGCTGCGAGGCGCCTTCCTTGGTCCACAGGACCAGGTTGACCGCTGCAGGCGGCGGCACCGGGGTCGGCTGCTCCGGGGCCTTGGTCGCCTCGGCCGGCTTGGGCGCCGTGGTCGGCTGGGCGGGTGCCGGCTGCGCGCAGGAGGTCAGCACAAAGCCGAACACCAGCAGCAGGCTCACGGCGATGAGCATGGTCTTCTTCATGACGGGTTCTCTCCTCTCCTCGCTGAGACTGAAGAAAAGCGGCAGAAGACAATCCTGTGCTCCCACGTGGGAGCACGCCGAATGCCTATCCGAACGAGACATCACCTCCTCTCCGTCGCAGCAGCTCCCTGCCCACTGGTGGGGCAGGCTTTTCAGCCTGCCAGACCTACGCCTGCCCTGGGGGGCGCCGTAGACTCGCGCACAACAAGCTCGCACGGCAGCAAGCGCTTTACCGGATCAGGCGGCATACCCTGCAGTTGGGCAATCAGCGCCTGAGCCGCCTCGCGCGCCAATTCGTGGTAGGGAGCGCGGCTCGAAGTCAGCCGCGGACACGAGAACGCAGCAACGGGGCTATCGTTGGAGCCGACGACGGAGCAATCGCGGGGCACCTCGAGGCCGGCCTCGGCCGCGGCCTGCATGGCCCCCACAGCCATGAGGTCATTTGCGGCAAACACCGCGGTGGGCCGCGAGCCGTTCATGGCGAGAAAGGGGCGCATCGCCTCGGCGCCGCCCTCTTGGCGGAACTGCCCGTAGGCAACGAGGCCCTCGTCATAGGGCAGGCCGGCCTCGTCTAGAGCCTGACGGTAGCCGGCGAGCCGGTCGAGCGTGACGACCATGTTGGGGTACCCGGCGATAAAGGCAATGCGCCGGTGCCCCAGGCCGATGAGGTGGCGCACCGCTTCGAGCGTGGCCTGGTGGGCATCGACCTCCACCCAGGAGAGCTCGGCCGCATCCTGCAAAGGCCGGCCAAGGAGCACGAAGGGGTGCCGCTCGGCGAGGAGCACATCGGTCGTATCGACCCCCACCCGCGAGGCCTGGACGACAATGCCATCGACCTGCCGCGAGCGAATCAGGCGCAACACGGCCTCGGGCTCTTCGGTTGGGTCTTCCACACCCGAGAGCAGCAGACGAAAGCCCTGACGGCAGGCGACATCAGAGAGGCCTCGCAGCACCTGGGGGAAGAAGGGGTCGAGGAAGAACTCTTCCTGCGTATAGGGGATCACCATGCCCAAGACGTGGGCGCGGTGCGTGGTCAGCGAACGGGCAATGGCGTTCGGGTGAAAGTTGAGCTCAGCCGCAGCGGCCAGCACTCGCTGGCGCGTGGCCTCGCTGATCGTGGCCTTGCCCGAGAAGACACGGGAGACCGTGGAGGAGTGGACGTGTGCGAGCTCTGCGACGTGCTTGATGGTGACCTTCATTGGCCAACCTCGGCGACGGAACAAGCGGCCATCACGTTGGGTATGCAACATTGCACAAACATCATCCATGCACGACCATTCCCATTATACATGCAACCGGTTGCATTGTCAAGAGGCGGGTCGGAGGGGGGGTGTAGTTCAGTTTTGGGGCGAGTTGTGGCATAATAGGGGCAAGACTTTATGTTTAGTGTAGGTGGTTTGACGAATGAAGCGTACCCGTGTTGAGATGAAGGCTGAGTTGCTGGCGCAGGCAGAGGCCAAGATTGA
>JAKPJZ010000076.1 GCA_029553955.1 Chloroflexota bacterium | reverse complement strand
GACCGCCCGCGGGCGGTCACGGACCAGCCGACCCGCCGATAATCCCCTTTCCGGGCCGGGGCCGGGCCGATGCGCAGCGAATCAGCCGGCAGCCACCCGGATCGCTGCCACCGCCTGCGCCGGCACGAGTGTCGATTCAGGCTGTGCCTGCTCCGATCGCTGGGCAGGCCGCCGGATGCTAGGCCCGGCTACGGGCCTTGGCCCGCTGCCACAGTTGGTGCAGTTCGTCCGGGGTCAGCTCCTGCGGCTGGCGGCCGGCGGCGACGGCCTCGTCTTCGACGGCGACAACACGCGCCATGAAGCGGGCCGTGGCCTCGCGCAGGGCGCTCTCGGCATCGACCTTGAGCCAGCGGGCCAGGCTGACGAGGGTGAAGAGCAGGTCGCCGAGCTCGTGCGCCTGCACCTCTGGGTCCTGGGCGGCGCGCAGCGCGGCGCTGTCGCCCTCCAACTGGCGCCAGATGGCGTCGCTATCGGGCCAGTCAAAGCCGATGCGGGCGGCGCGGCTGCCGATGGCCTGCGCCCGCGCCAGTGCGGGCAGCGCCGACGATACGCCCTCAAACGTCGAGGACACGCGCCGGGTGCCTTTCTCAGCGCGCTTGATCTCTTCCCAGTTGCGCAGGATCTCGCCGGTGCCCTCGACGGTCACCTCGCCAAAGACGTGCGGGTGGCGCCGGCGCAGCTTTTGCATGATCTGGCCGACGACCTCGGGCATGGTGAACTCGCTGCACTCGGTGGCAATCTGCGCGTGGAGCACGATCTGCAGCAGTAGGTCGCCCAGCTCCTCTTTGAGCTCGTCCATGTCGTCGAGGTCGAGCGCGGCCAGCACCTCGTAGGTCTCCTCCAGAAGGTGTGGGCGCAGGCTCTGGTGCGTCTGCTCGCGGTCCCAAGGGCAGCCCATGGGGCTGCGCAGGTGGGCGATCAGCTCCTGGAAGCTGATGAGCGAGCCCGGCTGCGGCAGCGGCGGGAGATAGAGCGACGTCAGGTGGTCCACGTCCTCGCGGTCCAGGTCCTCCAATGGCAGAGGGCGCAGCTCCTGCGTGGGGAGGCCCGCGCGCAGCACCACCGTAACCAGGTGCTCGGGCGGGTAGATGTTCAGCAGCGTCAGCTTGACGTCGGAGGCGACCTGACGGCTGTAGAGCTGGGCCACGAGGGCCGGGCGATCGGGGTCGAGCAGTGGGCTGTGCTGCTGGGCCAGGTCGAGCGCGTCGCTGATCTGCAGGCCCAGGGCGTCGATGCGCAGGGCGCTGAGGATGGGCTCGACAAAGCTCAGCCCGTCGACCAGGCGCACCGGCAGGCCGCGCTCCAGCGCCCCCGAGAGGATCAGGCCCACCGTCCTCTCGGCCACCAGGGGGTGCCCTGGCACGGCATAGACCACGCCCTGAGGCCGCGCGCCGAGTTCGAGCAGCTGCGCGGCGATGGTACGATAGAGCTCCTCAAAAGAGGCCGCGGATTCGTAGAGGTCATCGAACGAGTGCACGGTTGGCCGGCCGGGCAGCGCCTCGGCGACCGGGTGGCGGCGGGTGCGCAGGTAGACCTCGCCGGCCTCGGCGAACACTTGGGTCGCCTCGACGGTGAGGTGGCGGGGGTCGCCCGGGCCCAAGCCGACGATGATGATCTGTTGGGGCATAGAGGCCTCCTGAACCGGTTTGCGGCATTATAGCCCCCGCGCGCGACCATGCCAAACCTAGGCCGGTGGCAAAGGCCTGTGGGTGCAGCCACGGTCCGCATCCTGCCCCGGATCATCCGTGTCTATCATGCTGCGCGGCCACCCGGCCCCAACTCGGGCAGGGGTCTGGCGGGGTTGCTGGCGCATCTGGCCGCCCCGCAGGGGCGGCCAGATGCGCCAGCAACCCCGCCAGACCCCTCCTCAAGGTCCACACCGGGGGTAGTGCGAAGCGTAGAGCCCGGTTGCTGGAGCGGGGCGCCTGCCGGCAACTTGACAAAGCGCACGCTTCGCTTATTATGGATTCTGGTCGTGAAGAGTATTCGCGCGTGGCGCTGGCGGTGGGGCCGTGGCCCCTGAGGCAGGCGCCGTGGTTGGTTATCGCCGCCCGGTCTCGCCGTGGGACTGCCGGGCTGTAGCTCAGGCATCGGTGACCATGAAGCTTGCAGCACCCAAGAAGCTCTGGCCGCTCCGAGGAAACCAGAACCTGGCTCTCGCCTTGGCAGGGGTCCTGTTGGGCCTGTCGTTGGCCATCCATTGGCAGGGCGTCGCGACGCCGCCGCCGGATGCAGCCGGCTCGCGTGCGCGGGCAGCCGAGGCGCTGCGCCAATCGGAGCAGGAGCAGGAACAGCTCAAGTCGATGATCGGGCGACTACGCGAGGAGTTGGCGGCCGCGCAGCGGCAGGCATCGCAGCAGACCGGCCAACTGACGCAGGTGCGGGCCGATCTGGAGCACGAGCAAATGGCGGCCGGGCTCGTGGGGCTCAAAGGCCCTGGCGTCGTGATCGTGCTCGACGACAGTACGATGCCTCCGGCCCCAGGCACCAAGAGCGATGACTATCTCATCCACGAGTACGACCTGCGGGATGTGGCGAACCTGCTGTGGAATGCCGGCGCCGAGGCGATTGCCATCAACGACGAGCGGCTGGTCAACACCACATCCATCTACTGCGTGGGCACGACCATCACCGTCAACGACACGCGCCTCTCGCCGCCCTACGAGATCCGCGCCATCGGCGACCGCAAGCCGATGGAGGCGCTGCTGAACAACCAGGCGTACCTCACCCTGCTGCGCCCCCGCGTCAAGGCCTACGGCGTCAAGTTCAGCGTGAGCTGGGCCAACACGGTCGATATCCCCGCCTATTCGGGCACCTTCCGCCTGCGCTATGCCAGCGCCGGGGAGGTGAGGCCGTGAACCTGCGCAAGCAACTGGCGCTGACGGTGGTCTGCTTTCTTTTGGGCGTGGGGCTGGTGGCACAACTGCGGGCGCGCCGCGGGCAGAATCTGCCCACGACAGCGCTGAGCGCCGATCAATCGGCGCTGCTGGGCAGCCTGGTGGTGACCAACGCCGAGCTGCGCGGCGAGGTGCAAAAGCTGCAGAGCGAGATCCAGTCGTACCAGGTCTCGGAGGAGCGGACGGTGCCGCAGATGATGGATGATCTGGGGCGCATGCGGCTGATCAACGGCTCGGTCGGCGCGACGGGCGGCGGCGTGGAGGTGCGTGTGGGCGGCACGGTCGACGTGTTCAGCCTGCAGGACCTGGTGAACGAGGTGCGCAACGCTGGGGCGGAGGCCATCAGCCTCAACGGCTTCCGCATCACCATCCGCACGTCGCTCTCGGCCGACAGCCGGAGTATCACGGTCGACGGCCAGCCCATCGAGCCACCCTACATGCTCCAGGCCATCGGCGACCCCACCACGATGGCCACTGCGCTCACCCGGCGGGGTGGGCAACTGCAGATCATGCAGGGCAGCTACCCGGGGCTGGAGGTGACCGTCAAGACGGCGCAGCGCCTGGTGCTGCCGGCGGTGCGCGAGCAGCCGGTGTTCACCCTGGCCAAGCCGGCCCAGTAGCTCTGCCAGGTCGTGTCTGCAAACCCGTAGCCTAGCCGCTTGTGGGCGCTGGGCGTGGCGAATCCGGCGCTGCAAACCCGTAGCCTAGCCCCTTGTGGGCGTTGGACGAGGCGAATCCGGCTAGTGATGGCAGCTCCCGCACGAGCCTCCGCCGCAGGAGCCACAGCCCCCTCCACCGCCCACCCGGGCGCTCGAGCCGTCAGAGCTTTTGGAGAAGCAGGCGCAGCGTGATGGGGCGCGCCGGGCACCCTCGGCCTGGCAATGGGGGCAGCGCGTGGGTTGATCGGCCTGCGACATGGGCCGCAACAGGTCAAAGCGCTTCTCGCACTCGGAGCAGATATACTCGTAGATCGGCATGAGTCTTCCCGCTAGCTGTCTGGTTCCGGCCCCTTGCCGGATCCGTTCCGTCTCTCCGTATTCTACTCCTAGCATGGGTGTTGTCAAGGGCCGCCCGGCGCATACCCGGGGCCTCTTCTCAAGCCGCGCATCACCACGCTGAGCGGCTCTGCAAGCGTTGCAACGAGGACCTGGCCATGTAGAGGGGCTCACAACAGCCGGCCACAGCCTGCTACCCTGGGCAGGGCCGGCCAACCCACCCAGACCCCTCCGGGCCAGGGAAGGGCGGCAGCCACCCGGATCGCCTGCAATAGCTCGCGACCGGTGCGGTTGTGGTACCAAAGGGGAAAGGGCAGGCGCTGCCCGATTTGGCCCTGGGTTGGGCAGGAAGGGAGGTGACATAACCAGCATACTCTATGGGCCGTGAACGACGTAGCCACAGAGAGGGACAAGAGGAGCAAAGGAGGTCAGGCAGTGAACGAATTGGCCGAACGGGCGCTGAACGTGGCGCAGCTCCACGGCGCCAGCTATGCCGACGTGCGCGTTGTGCGCCGCGAAAGACAAGAGCTGGCCGTGAAGAACGGCCAGGTCGGCAAGCTCGCGATGGACGAGGAGCAGGGCTTTGGCGTGCGGGTGATCGCCGACGGCGCCTGGGGCTTTGCCTCCAGCTCGCTGATGACGATGGCCGAGGTGGAGCGGGTGGCGGCGTTGGCGGTGACCATCGCACGGGCCAGCGCACTGGTGAAAGGCGAAGGGGTGAAGCTCGGGCCGCCGGAGGTCCACGTGGGGAGCTACCGCACGGCCGTGGTCCGAGACCCGTTCGCTGTGGCGACGGAAGACAAGCTGGCGCTGCTCCTGGCGGCCGACGAAGCGATGCGGCGGGTGCCGGGGGTGCGCGTCAGCCAGGCCAGCCTCGAGTTCCTGCGCGAGACCAAGCTCTTCACCTCCAGCGAAGGCTCGCGGGTGGAGCAGGTGCTCATCGAAAGCGGGGCCGGGTTGGAGACGGTGGCCGTGGGCGAAGGCGAGATGCAGAAACGCTCCTACCCCAACTCGTTCGGGCGGCACCAGGGCACAGCCGGCTACGAGTTTGTGGAGGAACTCGATCTTGTGGGGCACGCCCAGCCGACCGCCGCAGAGGCCGTGGCGTTGCTCAAGGCGCCCACTTGCCCCAGCGGCGTGATGACCCTGATCATCGGCGGCAGCCAACTGGGCCTGCAGGTGCACGAATCCTGCGGCCACCCCACCGAGCTGGACCGCGTCTTTGGCAGCGAGGCCTCATATGCCGGCACCAGCTTCCTGACCCCCGAAAAGCTGGGCACCTTCCGCTACGGCTCGCCGGTGGTCAACCTGACCGCCGACGCGACGCTGCCGGGCGGGCTGGGGAGCTTTGGCTACGACGACGAGGGCGTGCCGGCGCAGCGCGCCGAGTTGGTGCGTGAGGGCCTCTTTGTGGGCTATCTCACTTCGCGCGAGACGGCGGCCCGCCTGGGCCTGCGCTCCAACGGCACCATGCGCGCCGACGGCTGGAACCGCATGCCCATCATCCGCATGACCAACATCAACCTCGAGCCCGGCACCTGGACCCTGGCCGATCTCATCGCCGACACCGATGAGGGGCTGTTTGTCGATCTCAACAAGAGCTGGAGCATTGACGACAAACGCCTCAACTTCCAGTTCGGTACCGAAGTGGCTTACGAG
Source organism: Chloroflexota bacterium (assembly GCA_029553955.1). Lineage (GTDB taxonomy): Bacteria > Chloroflexota > Anaerolineae > SpSt-313 > SpSt-313 > JAKPJZ01. Next base: position 2,172 of record JAKPJZ010000076.1, on the reverse strand, counting down.
ATCACCAAGGGGCGCCTGGGGCGGCTCTACAAGAACGCGACCTATACCGGCATCACCCCGCAGTTCTGGGGCTCGTGTGATGCCATCTGTGGGCCGGCCGAGTGGCGCATCTGGGGCATCCCCAATTGCGGCAAGGGCCAGCCGCCGCAGAGCGCCCATGTGGGCCACGGCACAGCTCCTGCGCGTTTCCGTAACGTGCAGGTTGGCGTCATGCGCTAAGGAGGGAGCATGTTTGGCGAGAACGAACTGAGGCGCGTGGCCGAACAGGTGCTGGCCGCGTCGCAGGCCGACGAAACGGAAGTGCTTATCCTGGCCCACGATACCCAGCTCACGCGCTTTGCCGACGCGGTCATCCACCAGAACGTGGCCGAGCGCGATCAGGCGCTGCGCGTGCGCGCGGTGATCGGCCGGCGCACCGGCGTGGCCTCGACCAACGACGTGACGGCGGCGGGCATCGCCGCGGCGGTGCAGCGGGCGGCCGATATCGCTCGGCTGCAGCCCGAGAGTCCGCTGTACCTGCCCATGGCGGCGCCTGCCGTCATGGCGCAGGTGCCGGCCCGCATCGAAGCCACGGCGGCGTGCACGCCGGAGGCGCGGGCGCAGGGCGCAGGCGCCATCTGCCGCCTGGCGCAGGAGGCGGGCCTGGCGGCCGCGGGCGCCTTTAGCACTGAGGAGCGCGAGCTGGTGGTGGCCAACTCGCAGGGCCTCTGGGCCTATGCCGCGGGCACCCTGGCCGACCTGAACACGGTCATCATGGGTGCCGACTCCTCGGGCTATGCCAGCCGTACCGACATCGACGTGAGGCGCATCGACGCCGAGGGCGCAGGCCGCGAGGCGGTGGCCAAGGCCCTGCAGAGCCGAGCGCCGCGCGACGTGGCGGCAGGCAGTTACCCCGTCGTGCTCGAGGCCTATGCCGTCGAGGAGATGCTGGGCTACATGTCGTACATGGGGTTCAGCGCGCTGGCGGTGCAGGAGGGGCGCAGCTTTCTGGCCGGACGCCTAGGCCAGCAGATCGTGGACCCGCGCATCTCCATCTGGGATGACGGCCTCGACGCTACGGGCATCCCGGCGCCTTTTGACTTTGAGGGGGTGCCGAAGCGGCGGGTGGAGATCATCAAGGAGGGTGTGGCCACCGGGGTGGTCTATGATCGCCAGACGGCGGCCAGGGAGGGCAAGGAGTCGACCGGGCACGGGCTGCCGGTGCCCAACACCATGGGCCCCATGGCTGGGAACCTGTTCATGGCGCCGGGCGCTGCCTCGCGCGAAGAGCTGGTGCGCAGCGTGGGCCGTGGGCTCTACGTGACGCGCTTCCACTATGTGAACCCGGTGCATCCGATGAAGGCCGTCCTGACCGGCATGACCCGCGACGGCACCTTCCTCATCGAGAACGGCGAGATCGCAGCGCCGGTGAAGAACCTGCGCTTCACGCAGGGCGTGATCGAGGCCCTGAACCACGTCATCGCCGTGGGGGTACACACCGTCCTCGGCCGCGGCTGGGTCGGCGGCAACCGCGCGCCCGACCTGGCCCTGGGCGAGTTCCGCTTCAGCGGCACCACGCAGTTCTAGACGCAGGACGTAATACGTGAAACGTAATGCGTAAGACGTAGTGCGCAAAGCGCAATGCGCAAGACGTAATGTGTAGAACGTGAAGCGTGAGGGGTGCAATGTCCTCACGCTTCACGTTTGTCACTGCTCAGCTTGTCATTGCGAGTATCCCATGCCGCCGTGCGGCATGTGCAAGCACAGAAACTGCGACTGTCATTGCGAGGAGGCCGCAGCCGACGAAGCAATGACAGTCGCAGTTTCTGTGCTGGTCACAGGCGACAACATAGGTTCGCGAACCGCCCCTACCCTCTGCGCCTCTGCGGTAGGTATCCTCTTCGGTTGGAGGCGGAGCTTCGCTAGCCCGCCTGCACTCGCTTGGTCAGCTCCTCCTCACGCAGGGCACGGCGTAGGACCTTGCCGACGAGCGTTTTGGGCAGCTCGCTGCGGAACTCGACCGCGGTGGGCACCTTGAACCGGGCCAGGTTGGCGCGGCAGTGCTCGATGATCTCTTGCTCGGTGGCCGTCTCCCCTTCCTTCAGCACGACGTAGGCCTTGACCGTCTCGCCGCGGCGCGGGTCGGGCAGGCCGACGGCGACCGCCTCTTTGACCTTGGGGTGCTGATAGAGC
>JAKPJZ010000074.1 GCA_029553955.1 Chloroflexota bacterium | reverse complement strand
CGGATGGCTGGACCCGGCATGCGCTGGAACAGGAAAGGTGCCGAGCGCGTGATCCCAGTCCGGGCAGCTATCCTCAGCAATCGCTTCGACGGTGTCTGGGAGACTGTCTACAACTTGCCCCAAAACTGAACTACACCCGGCCACCAGGGCAACGTTGACGGCCTCCCATCGCCATGGTAAAATGTGCGCAGAGTGTGGCAAGTGCCCAGCGTGGCGCGCCCGTCACCTCGACCAACGTCGCATCTCGCACCGCCCCGGAGGAAGCATCCATGCCTCAGAAGACTCTCGGCTACGTGCAGCTCGAATGGACCTGCCCCAGTTGCGGCTCGCGCAACCCCGGCCCGCAAAAAGCGTGCACCAACTGCGGCGCGCCGCAACCTCAGGACGTCGAGTTCGAGCAGGCGGCCGAGGAAACGCTGATCGCCGACCAGGCTCAAGCTGCACGCGCCGCGGCTGGTCCCGACATCCACTGCCCCTACTGCGGCACGCGCAACCCTGCCGGCGCCCAGCGCTGCAAGCAGTGCGGCGGCGACCTCGTCGGGGGCCAGGCCCGCGCCAGCGGCCAGGTGCTGGGAGCCCATCGCTCGGGGCCCGCGCAGCCGGTGGCCTGCCCTGCCTGCGGCGCCAGTAACCCCGCGACCGTGTTCAACTGCGGCCAGTGCGGCGCCTCGCTGGCAGAGACGCGGCCCTCGCAGCCGGCGCCCCAGCCCAGCGCAGCGGCGCCCCAGGGCAAGAAGCCGCTGCTTATCGGCTGCGGCATCGTCCTCGTCCTGGCCATCTGCGCCTTCCTGGGCCTGGCGGCGCTGGGCGCGTTCACCCCGGCCAAGGACGTCGCCGGCCGGGTGCGCTCCGTCGCCTGGACGCGCACCATCGCCATCGAGCAACTCGCCGACGCGCGCTATGATGGCTGGCGCGACGAAGTGCCCTCCGGCGCCAGGCTGGGCAGTTGCAGCAAAAAGCTCCACCACACGCAGGATAGCCCCGCACCAGGCGCCGAGGAGGTCTGCGGCACGCCCTACACCGTCGATCAGGGCAGCGGCTACGGCAAGGTCGTGCAGGATTGCGAGTACCGCGTCTATGAGGATTGGTGCAACTACACCGTGCGGGAGTGGCGCGCCTTCGACGAGGTCAAGGCCACGGGCGCCAACCTCAACCCCGAGTGGCCCAGCGTGCGCCTGAGCACGGGGCAGCGCGAGGGTGAGCGCGAGGAGGATTACCAGGTCGTCTTCCTGGGCAACGACGACAAGCAGTACACCTACCAGACCAACAACGCCGCCGATTTCGCCCGCTTTGTTGTCGGCAGCAACTGGGAACTCAAGGTCAAAGGCTCATCGGTGGTGTCGGCGCAGAAGCAGTAGGAAACCGGGAAACCTGACAGGTCTTCGGAGACCTGTCAGGTTTCCCGACTCGCGAACCCTAACGATACCTCTGGTCGTAGAGGTCCTTGTCATACGGCGCGCGGCGGCCCGGGCACTGCGGCCGCGGGCAGAGCTGGCAGTTCTCAAAGCTCGTCTCCGCCGGGAAGCGCAGCCCCGAGACCGACTTGACCGGGACCATCAGGTAGCTCTCGGTCAGCTCCACGCCGATGGCTTCGCAGGGGTTGCCGAGCAGCGCAAAGAGCTGCCCCTGCTGCGGCAGTGGCCAATCCTCGAGCGAGCCGGGGTTCATCGTCGCCGTGCGGCCCAGAACGAAATGCGCTTCGAGATGCGCATCGAGGGCATGCGTGGCCGTGCGCATCGCCTGCTCCATGATCGCCGCCGCCCAGTAGCTCTCCAGGATGTCGTCGATCGGCTCGGCCCAGGCCGCCAGCTCGCGCCCGCAGGTCGCCACAAAGGGGAACGTGCGGTAGGCGCCCTCCAGGTTCACGCGCAGGATGTGGCTCGTCAGGCGGATGCCGGCGATGACCACATGGTCCTCGCCGCGCGCTTCGACATAGGCCTCGCGGCAGAGGGCCTTGGGCCGGGCCAGCGCCTGGGCCTCGGCCGCCAGCTCGCGCAGCCGCGCGGCATGCCTGCTCTCCGGCGGCAGGCGCAGCACCTTCAGCAGGCGCTCGATATCCGGCTCGTACGGTATCTGGTCCAATACGAAAGCGTCCACGCCCTCGCTCCTCAGCTCGCAAATGCCGATGCCGGCGATTGTACTGCCAAGGCGGAGGACGGGCAAATACGCGGGGGGCGACACCTGACAGGTCTCCGGAGACCTGTCAGGTGTCGCCCCCAACGAACGACGGCGCGTCAGCGCTGGGGTGTCGCCTGCTCCTCGGGTGTCGCCTGCGCTTGCGCCTCCACAGCCATGAGCTCCATCTGTCGCCTGACGGCCTGGCGCCAGATGCGCCATAGGATGTACAGGCCGGCGCCACCCACCAGGAGTTGGCCTACGGCGGCGGAGATGCCGGGGCCAAGGAAGCCGAGCGCCGAAGGCACGCCATCCCACAGGCCATGCAGGCTCGCCACGAGCAGGTAGGCCCCGGCCACTTTCGGGGTGACGTGGAAGCGGTGCACGCTGCCCTCGCGAAAGAGCACCGCGGCCAGGATGGCCGTCCACGTGCCGTGCCCCAAGGGAGCGAGGATGCCACGGATCAGCACCGTGGCCACAGTGACCGAGAGGCTGCCCTGGGTGTTCAGAAAGGCCGTAAAGGCGTAGCCCGTGCTCTCGAGGGCTGCAAAGCCCATGCCCGCCGCCGCGCCCAGGATCAGGCCGTCGAGCTCCGAATCGTGGCGCCGGTGCCTGGCGATGACCAACACCCCCAGCATCTTGGCCGCCTCCTCGATCAGCCCCACCAGGAAGGCGGTAAAGAAATCGAGGCTGCTGATGAAGAGCGGCTCGAGCACGCCGGCGGCAAACACCCCCAACACGCCGCCCCAGAAGAACGCCATCGCCGTGGTGGTCATGGTCAACCGGCTGAGGCGCCGCCGCTGGTAGAAGAAGGCCACATAGGCCGCCGGCACCAGAGAGCTGCCCAGCATGATCACCGTGGGAAAGAGGTTGCTGTTGCCCGTCCAGGCCAGAATGCCGACGCCAAGGAAGTAGAGCACGGCCCCAATCGCCAGAACACGCCACCACATGTCGGTCCGCTCGCTGTGGTCAGGCGGTGGGCAGGTGGGCTCTTCAGACATACCGTGGTCTCCCCCAGACAAGAACCGGCTGGGCGTGGCAGCAGGTCTGTCCACATGCTTAGGGTAGTGGTTTGGCGGGCAGGCCGGCGTTGCTGGCTGCCCCGCGGGGCAGCCAGCAACGCCGGCCTGCCCGCCAAACCACTACCCTAAAGGCCAGCACCGGGTTCGTGCGAAGCCCAAGAGCCGGTCGCCAACGATGATGGGACATACCCAGCAGCATCTGTGCCATTGACTCGGCGGCCATCCTCAGTATAATATCACTATGGCTGGCCGGGTCTCGGCCGGCCTACAATTTTGCTTTCGAGCCAGCGAGGATAGTGCTGTGTCCGATACGAGCTATGATGTCATTATCGTGGGTGCCGGGCCTGCCGGCATCTTTGCCGCCCTGGAACTCAGTCAGGAGCCCGGGCTGCGCATCGCCATTCTCGACAAGGGGCCCGATATTGACCGTCGCGTCTGCCTGGCCAGGGAGCCGCAGGGCAAGTGCCACAACTGCCAACCCTGCGCCATCATGACGGGCTGGGGCGGCGCCGGCGCCTTCTCCGACGGCAAGCTGACGCTCTCGCCGGCGGTGGGCGGCCATCTGGCCGAAATCTTGGGCGAGGAGCAGGCCGCGGACCTCTGCGCGCAGGTCGATGGGACCTACCTGCGCTTTGGCGCGCCGGAGCCGGTGTACGGCACGCGCAGCGACGAGATCGAGGCCCTGGAAAAGCGCTCGGCCCTGGCGGGGCTGCGCTTTGTCTCGGTGCCCATCCGCCATATGGGCACCGAGCATTGTGTGGATATCATGCGCGGCATGCGCGACGAGCTGCTGGCGCGCGGCGTCACCATCCGCACGCGCACGCCGGTGGCGCGCATCGTGGCCGAGAATGGCCGCGTCGTGGGGGTCGAGCTGAAGAGCGGCGAGCGCCTCAATAGCGGGGCCGTGATCGTGGCGCCGGGGCGCGAGGGCGCATCATGGCTGAAGGGCATGGCCCGCGAGCTGGGCCTGACCGTGGCCCGCAACCCGGTGGACCTGGGCGTGCGCGTCGAGCTGCCGGCGACGGTGCTCGAGCCGATCACGCGCATGGTCTACGAGTCCAAGTTCATCTACTACTCGCGGGCCTTTGACGACCAGGTGCGCACGTTCTGCATGTGCCCCTATGGCGAGGTGTCGATCGAGTACGCGGGCAACGTCATGACCGTCAACGGCCACTCGTTCCACGACCGGCGCACGGCCAATACCAACTTTGCCATCCTGGTCAGCAAGAGCTTTACCGAGCCGTTCGACGACCCGATCGCCTACGGCACCAGCATCGCACAACTGGCCAACCTGCTCAGTGGCGGCATCATGGTGCAGCGCCTGGGCGACCTGGAGGCCGGCCGGCGCACCAACGCCGAGCGCCTGGCGCGCTCCATCGTCTCGGCCACGCTCAAGAGCGCCACGCCGGGCGACCTGAACCTGGTGCTGCCCTACCGCTACGTGGTCAACATCCTCGAGTTCATCCACGCCCTCGACGAGGTGGCGCCGGGGGTGGCCTCGCGGCATACCCTGCTCTACGGCGTCGAGGCCAAGTTCTACTCCAGCCGGCCCCACCTGACGCCGCAGATGGAGACCGAGGTCGAGAACCTCTTCGCCTGCGGTGACGGCGCCGGCGTGACCCGCGGCCTGGTGCAGGCCTCGGCGTCGGGTATGGTCGCCGCGCAGGCCGTGCGCCAGCGGCTGACCGCGCCTCAGAGCGCGGCCAAGAGCGAGTAAGGCCAAGATTGGTTCATGAGCGATAGAAAAGGGGCCGCCCTTAGGGGCGGCCCCTTTTCTATCGCTCATGAACCAATCTCTATGTCACCGTCTCCGGCGGCAGATGGTCGGTCCGGTTCAGGAAGCCAACTTCGACGTGTCCATCTCCCCTCAGCTCGGCGCGGGTAACGGCCGTATTCAGGTGCAGAAAGTAGCAGCCGTGCCCGGCCAACGGCCGCAGCAGCGCCTTGAGCAGCGCATCGAGGAAATCGCCATGCGAGATGAGCGCGATGCGCTCGTCGCGCGTTGCCCAACTGCGCAGCGTCGCCGCCACCCTGGCGGCGCGAGCGTCGCAGCCGGTCCGGTCCTCACGGCCCCCCGCCCACCAGCCACGCAGGCCAACCTCCTGAGGCAACACATAGCCGGGGAACTGGGCCTCCATCTCGGCGCGCGTCAGGCCGGGGTAGCCTACAACACCGATCTCGGGCCCATGGTCCAGGAACACGCCGCCGTGCTCGTGCAGCTCCACCCACACCTCGGGCTGCAGGCCCAACGCCTGCGCCACCGGCTGCGCCGTCTGCAGCGCGCGGCGCATGGGGCTGACGAACAGGCGCGTGATGCCACAGCCCGCCTCGCGGCAGGTCGCGGCCATGCCATACTCGAACTCGGGCAGCGCGCCGTGTGCCAGGTAGGCCGCCAGCAGCGCCGCCTGCCGCCCGCCTGTCTCCGTCAGCTCGGGGTCACAGGTGCGGTTCGTCTCGCCGGCCAGCGCATTGTTGGTCGATTGTCCGTGTCGGATGATGTAGAGAATCATTGCGCTCCATCCAGGATACTCAGGCTGTCATTGCTCAGCCTACCGAGCCGGCCCGGTCGCGTTGTCATTACGAGCCGCAGCGAAGCGATCTCCAGCGCACGAAGTGGAGATTGCTTCGCTGCCGCTGATTTGAAAACAGGGCTCCGATTCACCGCAGAGAGCGCCTCGTGCAAGCACGGGGGACGCAGAGGAATGAGTTATCTCTGCGCCGTCTGCGTCCTCTGCGGTGCAAGGCCCCGTTTTCATCGCTTGTGGTGCCCCTGGGGGCATGTCGTCTGCTCAGGGACTTGGGCCTGTCATTGCGAGCGGAGCGAAGCGATCTCCATGTCCGACGTGGAGATTGCTTCGTCGGCTGCGGCCTCCTCGCAATGACAGGCGCGGTTTCTTGTGCTTGCACAGGCTGCGCCGCGGCCTGGGGTACTCGCAATGACAGTCGCAGTTTCTGTGCTTGCACAGGCTGCACCGCGGCCTGGGATACTCGCAATGACAGGTTGAGTTGCCTCAGGCGCCCAGCGTCGCCGCGATCTTGCGATAGCTCTGGTAGCGCACCGCGGCGACGCGCCCGGAACGCACCGCATCCGGCACGGCGCAGCCCGGCTGCCGGCCCTCATGCAGGCAGCCGGCAAAGCGACACTGGTGCGCCACCGCGGCGATCTCGGGATAGTAGCGCGCCAGCTCGCCGCGCCGCAAGCCCGCCAGGCCGAACTCGCGGATGCCCGGAGTGTCGGCCACGTAGCCGCCGCCCTCGAGCGCGTGCAGCGTGACCTGGGTGGTGGTGTGACGGCCTTCGTGGCGGCGCCCGCTGACGACGCCGGTACGCAGGGTGAGCCCCGGCTGCACGGCGGCCAGGAGCGACGACTTGCCCACGCCCGACAGCCCCGCCAGCGCCGTCATCCGCCCCCGCAGCAGGTCGCGCAGTTCCTCGATGCCCTCGCCACTGAGCGCGCTCGCCAGCACGATGCGGTAGCCGAGCACGGCGTAGGGCGCCAACGCCGCATGGCACTCGGCCGCAGCGCCGGCCAGGTCGACCTTGTTCAGGCAGATGACCGGCGCCAGGCTGCTGCGCGCCGCGGCGATGAGGTAGCGATCGAGCAGCTCGTACCACAGCGCCGGCTCGCGCCACGAGGCGACGATGAGCAACTGGTCGACGTTGGCTACGACGACCTGCTGCCGGTGGGCGCGGCCGACGTCGGGCCGGGCCAGGGCGCTGCGCCGCGGCAGGACGGCCTCGACCACCCCGCGACCCGCACCATCCTCGCCGACGAGCACATCGTCGCCCACGGCCACGATGTTGGTCGCGCCCGTGTCTTCGGCGCTGAGGCCGCCCCGCAGGCTGCAGAGCAGCGAGCGCCCGTCAAGGCGCACACGGCAGAGGCCGGTGGCCACCTCGACCACCACGCCGCGCGCCATCGCCTCCTGGGCAGGCGCGGCCGGAGCTGCGGCCATGCCCTCCCCTGTTTGCGCCAGGGTGGAGCGCAGCGCCTGGCGCCATTCGCGCTCGCCACGCGGCATCACGCGTTCTGTCAATTCGATGTCGTCGAGCGCTTCGAAGCTTGAACGATCCGTCCGCAGCCAGTCCTTGCGGCGCACGCGGTCGGGGTTGCGGTTGGCCTTGATCGGCTTCGGCGCGGCCCACTCGTGGCGCGCCGCCTCCTGGTGACGTTGAGCTCGTGTCCAACGGCTGGGCACAGGATCTCTCCTCCATAGTGGGTGCCTTGCCAAGGGGTGATGGTTCAGGCCCCCCCGCTGCAGACATACCACGGGCAGCAAAAAGGGCCATGAGCAGGCGCGAACATCTCGCCGGCTCGTGGCCCAAGGCACCCTGGAGGAGGTCAGAGCATTGCCCAGCCTGTCAGGCAGGCAGGGCACGGCGAGCGATATCGCGGACTCGAGGCGCAGGAACGCTTTGTGTATGGGCCATATCGCTCACCTCACTCTCTTGAAGATGCAGACTGGTGTCTGTACTATACTCAGATGGCGCACCGTGTCAAGCGGGCCATGCCGACAAGGCCCCTGGGACATGGCCGGGCATCCCGCTGCGCCCCCGCCCGGCGCCGATCCAGGAGGGGGTTTTGGGGGTTGCCTGGCCTCGCCGGCTGCCCCTGGCACGCCAGGGGCAGCCGGCGAGGCCAGGCAACCCCCAAAACCCCAGCAAAAGGGGCGCGTTCCGGGCCGGCGCGGAGCGCACGAGCCGGTGGCGACCCCTTGGCCCTATCAGCTCAGGCCGCCGTCTGGCGCTGCGTTCGACCCTTGAAGATCATGAACACCAGCGGCAAGCAGGCCAGGTTGACCACGGCGAAGGCGATGAACATGCCGCCAAAGCCGGCGCCGTCGACCAGCAGGCCCGCCAGCGGCGAGCCCAGGCCGATGCCGATGTTGCCCGCGGCCATGATGATGGCGAACATAGTGGCGGCGATGCGCGGGTCGGCGAAATCCATGCCGGCGGCCATGTACACCGTCTCATAGTAGCCAAAGGCAATGCCGAAGAGCAGCACCGCCCCCACGGCCACCAGGGCCACGCCGCTGCCGGCCAGGGCCAGGAGGCCAGCGTCGTCACGAGCAACGCCGCGAGCAGGCTGGCGCGCCGGCCCAGGCGGTCGGTGAGGGGGCCGCCGGCCAGGCCGCCCAAGACGGCGCCCACGCCAAAGAGCGAGGTGAACAGCCCCACCTGCGACATGCTGGCGCCGACGGCCTCGTTCAGGAAGGCGCCGAGCATGCCGTTGGCGCTGTAGAGCACCAGCGGGTAGAGGATGCCCAGCAGCAGAAAGAGCCCCATAACCGGGGTGAGGAAGGAGCGAAAGCCGGAGAGCGAGAACTCGCGCTCGGCGCCGCGCGCCCCTTCGCGCACCTGCAGCACCAGCACCAGCGGCAGGAGGGTCACCAGCCCGACAAAGACAAAGGCGGCCGCCCAGGAAACGCGCTCGACGAGGACGCCGATGGCCGTGGCCAGCACGATAGCGCCCAGCGCCCGCCCGGCCACCATCACCCCCTGCACCGAGCCGCGCTCCTTGTCAGGCGTCACGTCGATGGCCAGCCCATCGCTGCAGGTGTCATAGGTCGACATGCCCAGGGAGATGAAGAGCAGGAGCGCAACGTAGAGCGGAAAGGCCGCCGCCGGGTTGACGAAGGGCATGAGCAACGCCCCCGCAGCCTGCATGAGGAGGCCGATGACCATATAGGGCCGCCGGTGGCCCCGGCCGAGCAGGTTGACCCGGTCGCTGAGCATGCCGATAAAGATCTTGAGGATGAAGGGCAGCAGGGCAATGCCGCCTGCAATGCCGATCTGCGTGTACGAGACATTGAAGCTGCGCAGATAGACGGCGTTAAAGCCCGACACGAAGGTGAGGATAGCGCCCTCGACAAAGTAGACGGAGCCGAAGAGCAGGGCGCGGAAGAGCTTGGTCTGGGTTCCCATGAGTGCGCTCCTTTGTCTGCTAGTCGAGCTTCGCTACGGCCCGTTCCAGGAACGATCGCAGTCGTACCTTCCACGCCAGCTTCGCCTCCTGCTCCGGCGTCGCCAGCACAGGCCTGTCGAGATAGATGTCACCCCGCGTGCTGAGATAGGCAGACGCGGGAAACAGCGAGACGAAGAAGGATCCCGCTAGGTCGGCGGCTGAGCCTCCAGCGTTGGCCGCCAGAAGGAGAACCAGCAGGCTCAGCAGCTCCGGGGGCACGAGAAGCAGGAATCCCACGCCAGCTAGGGACAGCAGGCAGACCGGGGTTAGCGACGTCACGAGCAGCGCGTTGCGGGGCAGATAGGATGTTGCGACTTCGACGCAGGCACCTCGCAGGCTCACGCGAAGGATGGGACGCTCGCGGGTGAAGAACCACAGGATGGCGCCATGTATCATCTCGTGGACGGCGAAGAAGGCCAGGATAGCGGCGACCATCTCCAACATGCGCACAGGGTCGAAGGAGAGCCTGGAGGCTACTCGCGCGACAAAGCCAGGGCGCAGGGCGCTCGCCAGGGCGATGAAGAGCGGATATGCCACCACAAAGAGCACGACGGTGGCTGCATTCAGCAGCAATGAAACCTTCTTGAGCGTCGCCGGCTTGAAGGCCTCGTAGCGCACGTATCGATCGGGCAGCCGCTTTGTCGCTCTCACCTGACGCTCCTGGCGCTTGCCGTACAATCGAACGATTGGAGCCCAGAACTGTCAACGGACACGGAGGCAGACAATCCGTTCAATCCGTTCCCCTAATCCGCTGACAGCGTCGCCCCATCGCCCAGCACCGCGCCGATGAACCCCCGCTGCCCGCGCAGGAACTCGGTGCAGCCCACGCAGCACTTGCCCTCGAGCTGGATCTCGTGCAGCAGCAGCGCGCCTTCGCCGGTGGCCACGGCGGGGCCGGCGGCCATCTCGAGCACCGTCCCCGGCACCTCGCGGCCACACCATGCCAGTACGGCCTCGGCGCGGGTCACGCGCAACCGGCGGCCCTGCCAGTAGCTATAGGCGCCCGGCCAGGGGTCGAAGGCACGCACCTGGCGCACGATGATCTCGGCGGGCTCGGCCCAGTCGATGAGGCCGTCCTGCTTGGTGATGCGCGCGGCATAGGTGGCCTGGGCGCCATCCTGCGGCTGCGGCTCGATCTCGCCGGCGAGCCAGCGAGGCAGGGTCTCGGCCAGCAACTGCGCCCCCAGCTCGGCCAGCCGGGCGGTGAGCGTGCCGGTGGTATCGTCGGGGTCAATGGGCACCTCGGCCTGGGCGAGCATGGCGCCGGTGTCCATGCCTTCGTCCATGAGCATGATGGTGACGCCGGCCACTGCGTCGCCCGCCAGGATGGCGGCCGCAATCGGGCCCGCTCCGCGATGCCGGGGCAAGAGCGAGGCGTGTACGTTGACGCAGCCACGCGGCGGCAGCGCGAGCACGTTGCGGCGCAGGATCTCGCCATAGGCCGCCACGACGATCGCCGTTGGCGCCACCTGCTGCAGCCGGGCCAGCGCCTCGGGGCCGCGCAGGCTCTCGGGCTGATAGACCGGCAGTCCCAACGCCTGGGCAGCCGCTTTCACCGCCGGCGCTCGCAGCGCCCGGCTGCGCCCCGCCGGGCGGTCGGGCTGGGTGACGACGAGCGTCACCTCGTAGCGCTCGGCTAACGCCCGCAGCGAGGGCACGGCGAACTCGGGGGTGCCCATAAAGACTATGCGCTCCATCGACTCTCCTCCTACCGGCCATTGTAGCACACGTTCCAGGGCCACACAAGGGCAAGCCATGTAAACTCATTCCCTGTCAGGCCGGGCTGCCTGCTTCGCTGCCTCCCGGCCCCCACTCGGAGGGGGGTTCTGGAGCCTTGCGCCCGAGCCGATGGCCGCCCGCGGGCGGCCATCGGCTCGGGCGCAAGGCTCCAGAACCCCCCAAAAGGGTCCGCACCGGGCATGCGCCTCGTGCAGGGCACGGGGCGTGAAAGCCGGTCGCCGGCCAGGCCGCCTTTGACAGGATTCTCCGCTCAGGCTATTCTCTATGCACATTGGCCATGCATCGCAGGAGGCGCATTGTGCCCGAGCCTGTCTACATCGCCATCGAAGGCCCCATCGGCGTGGGCAAGACCACCCTGGCCCGCATGCTGCAGCCCGACCTGGGTGCCGAGGTCTTGCTGGAGATCTTTGAGGAGAACCCCTTCCTCTCCGATTTCTATGCCGATCGCGAGCGCTTTGCCTTCCAGACGCAGATCTTTTTTCTGCTCAGCCGCTATCGCCAGCAGCGCCAGGCACAGCGCCTGGCCCAGCGGCAGGCACTCATCAGCGACTATATCTTTGCCAAAGACCGCCTCTTCGCCCGGCTAAACCTGCACGGCGACGAGCTCGAGACCTACGAGCGCCTGCACAGCGCCCTGGCTGAGCGCGTAATGGTGCCCGACCTGGTGCTCTACCTGCGCGCCAGCCCCAACGCGCTCATGGAGCGCATCGCCATGCGCGACCGGCCCTATGAGCGCAGCATGTCGCGCGACTATATCGTGGCCCTCGCCACCGCCTACGACCAGTTCTTCGCCACCTACCAGGATACACGCCTGCTGGTGGTCGATACCGATACGCTGAACGTGGTGCGCAACCCGGCGGACCTGCAGGACGTGGCCGGCCGCATCGCGCTGGCGCTGCGCGATGGCGGGCCCGGCCAGGCAGCCCTGACGCCGCTGGCGAACGGCGGCCCTGCGCTGCAGATGCCGGGGCCGGCCCCAACCTCTGGCGACGCTGCTGCGGGGCTCGAGCTGTACCGGGGCGTCCTCGAGCTGCAGAGGTCCGTGGGCGACCTGGCCAGCGCGCTGCTCGGCGCCCAGCCACCCAGCCCCGTTGCCCTGCACGAGGCCCTGGCCGCCTGCGAATCGTCGCTGCAGCGCCTTGCCGGCCGTCGCGCCTGAGGCGCCAGGGCAGCGCGAGGTCTTGACCTGCCACTGTCATTGCGAGGAGGCTGCGGCCTCCTCGCAATGACAGCAGTAGTTTCTGTGCTTGCACACGCTGCACCGCGGCCTGGGATACTCGCAATGACAGATCAGTCCCTCATGCCCGATTGGGCACAACGCACGACGAAAACGCCCACGAAGCCGCCTGCGGCGGCCAAGGGGGGCTAGGCTACGGGTTGGCGCGCATTTTCAGATCAGTTGCCCATGCACGACCGGCACAACGCAGGATGAAAACGAGGCTCACCACAGAGCATATAGAGATTCTCTCTTGTCCTCTGCGTTCTCTGCGCCTCTGCGGTGAATCCGAAGGAGTCTGGTGACATGAAGAAGGTGTGGCACAAGCTGCTCCTGGGCGCCGCTCTGGCGGGGCTGTTGGCCACCGCCGGCTGCGCACCCCTGGCGCAGTACGTCGATCCGCAGACGCTGCGGCCACTGTCGCGGGCCGAGCGCCTCTTCCGTGAGGGCGAGCGCCTGGCGCAGGCGGGCAAGGTCGCGGAGGCGAACCTGGCCTATCGCCAGGCCATCCAGGTCGACCCCAACTTCCAGCCCGCGATGCGTCGCCTGGCCGCGGCCTATGAAGCGCAGGGCCGCCGCCGCCTGGCCGCCTACTTTTACGAGCAGTCGCTCGCCCGCGTGCCGGAGGATAATGAGGCGCGCCGGGCCCTGGTGCAAGTCTACCTGGCCCTGGGGAAGGCCGACCAGGCTGCCGCAGCAGGCGCGCCGCTGGGCCTTACTCCGCAGCCGGCAGCGCCCGCCGCGCAGCCTCCGCTGGCCACGCTGTGGCAGTCATTCCTCGAGGAGCAGTCGGTCTCGGGGTTGGCGGTGGGCGAGAATAACGTCTTTGTGACCACGCAGGGCGGCGCACTCTACGCCCTGGCAAAGGAGAGCGGCGAGGTGCGCTGGCGCTATGCGCCACGCGATGCCAAGCCCATCGTATCGGCGCCGGTCTACAGCCCCGGGGCCGATCAGAGTCTGGTCTTCTTCGGCTGCGAGAACAGCACGCTCTACGCCGTCTCGGCGGCCGACGGGCGCAAACAGTGGAGCTTTGAGGCGCAGGCGCCCATCGAGGGCTCGCCCGCGGTCAGCGGCGACAGCGTCTATGCCGGCGCGATGGACGGCACCGTCTATGCCTTCGACCGGGCCACCGGCGGCCTGCGCTGGAAATTCGCCGCCCAGGGCGCCATCCAGGCCGCTCCACTGGTCGCCGGCGATACTGTCTACGTGGGCTCGCTCGACGAGAACCTCTACGCCATCGACGCCGAGAGCGGCGCAGAGCGCTGGCATTTTGCCGCTGTCTCTGGCATCGAGTCGACGCCGCTCCTCGACGAGGACCTGCTCTACTTTGGCGCCAACGACAGCCGCGTCTACTGCGTCAACGCCAAGAGCGCCCGCGAGGTCTGGCGCTACCCCACGGGCGACTCGGTCTACGCCAGGCCCATGCTTCAGGATGGGCGGCTGTATGTCACCTCTGTCAGCCAGGCGCTCTTTGCGCTCTCCCCCGAGACGGGCGAGCTCCTCTGGCGCTACAATGCCGGCACATTCCTGACCTGCCGGCCCGGCTACGACCGCGGCACCGTCTACCTCGTCGCCAGCGGCGATCCACACCTCTACGCCATCGACGGTGCTACCGGCGCCGAGCTCTGGACCATGGATACCGGCGACTGGCCAGCCAGCGACCCTGCCATCGTGGGCGGCGTGCTCTACCTCGGCGAGCGCGACGGCACCGTCATCGCCTACAGGCTTCCCTAGTATCAGAGGTTGGTCTGAGATGGCATGGCCAGGGCCGCCCCGCGGGGCGGCCCTGGCCATGCCATCTCAGACCAACCTCTGATGTACCTTATTCCAGGTCGCCGCGGCGGTAGCGGACCTCATTCTCGAGCACCACGTGGATGGCGCTGCCGGCCACGGGGCACGAGCGCTCGCAGATGCCGCAGCCCGAGCACTTGGATGAGTCGATGGTGACGCGGCCCTGGTGCGGCGTGGCCGCCTGCGTCGGGCAGGCCTCGACGCACACCAGGCAGCGCACGCCCTGGTCCCAGGCCAGGCACGAGCGCCGGTCGACCTTGGCCAGCCCCACGCGCATCTTTTCGCGCGGGATGATCTGGATGGCCCCCACGGGGCAGGCGCGCGCGCAGAGGTTGTCGCAACTGCGGTTGAGCTGGCAGCCGCCCTCGCGGGCCACCAGGCGCGGCGTGCCCAGGGCGCGCAGGCCCCCTTCGAAGAGCACCGGCTTGAGGCCCCGCGTGGGGCAGACGCGGATGCACTCCTGGCACAGGATGCAGGTAGCCACGAACTCGTCCTCGGGCAGCGCCCCGGGCGGCCGCACCAACCCCTTGCTCGGCGCGAGCCGCAGCGCCGGCAGCAGGGCCAGCGCCCCGACGCCCGCCACCGCGCCCCCCACCAGGCTGCGCCGGCTCACCTCGAGCCCCAGGATGCGCTCGAGCCGCGGCCGCTCGGCGCGCTCGTAGCGGCCGGGGAAGATGCGCTTGGGCGAACCCTGCGCAGGCACCCCTGGTTCCCCACGGCGCGGCAAGCGCTGCACCTGCCACTGTGCCCAGGCCAGGCCGCCCCAGCCGAAAGAGATGGCCCGCTGCGGGCAGGCCGCCTCGCAGGCCAGGCAAAAGTGGCACTCGCGATAGTCGGTATCGTGCGTCTCTTTGGGGATGGCGTTCATGGGGCACACTTCGCGGCACTGCCCACAATAGTTGCACGCCGTGCTCACGCGGCGGTTCAAGAGCGACCAGCGCGAGAGCCACCCCAGGAGCGCCCCCTGCGGGCAGAGGTGACGGCACCAAAAGCGCGGCCGCCACAGCTCGAGCAGCACGATGGCCACAAAGAGGAACGACGCCGCCAGGTAGACATCGAACGTGGCGTTGCGCAGCGCGATATAGTCCGACGCGACGACCGTCGCCGTCCGGCTAAAGACGACGAGCGGGTCAAAGAGGCCCACCAGCTTGAGCGACAGCGCCGAGAGCACGAGCGCCGCCAGCGCCAGGCCATACTTCAGGTAGCTGTTCCCGTTGGAGAGCGTGAGCAGCCGCGCGAGGCGCCCAGGCGCCCGCCGCTTGGGCCGCCGCAGGCGCTGCGGCGAGAGCGACCCGACGAGGTCCAGCACCGTCCCCAACGGGCACACCCAGCCGCAGAAGGCGCGGCCTACCACGAGCGACAGCGCCATCAAGAGCAGCGGCGCGCCAACGACGAGCAGTCCCTGCCCCAGCCGTGGCAGCCGCGCGAGGAAGAGCAGCGGGTCCCACACCAAGAGCCAGCTCATCACCACCGGCGCTGGGCGGTAGGTGATCCGGCGGTAGATCGCCAGGAAGAGCGGGTACAGGAAGAGCCCCAGGAAGCCCAACTGCACCAGCTTGCGGGCGGCTTTATCGATCATGGGCTCCCTCCGCCCCCGGCTCCTCCGGCTTGTTATCGTCGTGCTCGCCACCCGCAGGCTTCCCAGAAGCCCGGGGCAGGCCGCCCGCCAGGCGCCGCCCCATCACCACGCTCACCCCGCCGACGATCATCGCCAGCGGCACCAGCGCGCCGTTGAGCATGGGGCTGATATCCAGAATCGACTCGCCGCTCGTCGAACTGGTGCTCGGGCGGAACGGCGTCGGTGTCACCTCGGGCGTGGGCGTGTAGAGCGGCGGCGTGGGCGTGGGCCAATCGGTCGGCGCCGGCGTAAAGGTGGGCGTCGGCGTGGGCCGCAGCAGCTCCTCCACCGGGTAGCTGCGCAGGCGCCCACTCTCCAGGGCCTTTTTTACGTCGATCTCGCCGTGGCCGCTCTCCCAGGCGCGCACGATGTGCGTGATTTCGTGCGCCGAGCGCATGAAAAAGTTCTCGCAGGCGTACGAGTCCATCAGCACCGGGTCGGTGCCCACCAGCAGCCTGTTGAAGCGCTTGACGCGGCTGGGGTCGGTGACGTCGGTACCGTCGCCGTAGGAAGGCCCGCGCACGCGCACGCGGATGGCCTCGAGGATGTGCAGATCGGGGTGGATCTTGGGCGTCGCCAGGAGGTCGGCTATGCCCTGGTCGAGGTACTCGAAAGAAGCGTGCAGGCCGCTGGGGTTGTAGGTAAAGCCCATCATGTGCTTGCAGCACAGGGTCACCGGCAACACCAGGTGCGTCTTGGCCACGGCCATGTTGATGCGCACATCGGTCTCGGTCGCGGCCTTGACCACGCTGATGCTCTTGAACGCCCTGCCCTCGGGCGCCTCGACCTCTGTGTACTTGCTGAGCGGCTCCTGGTAGAGGTTGGTGATCCCCGACTCGACGCCGGTCTCGTCGATGACCTGGCCAATCCCCGACTCGGCGAGGCACATGGGCGCCGGGTCGATGGTGCAGCGGTCGATGACGACGATGCGGCTGGCCCCAGCCGCCCTGACCATCTCGATGAGGGCGCGCAGCAGCTCGGGGTCGGTGGAGCTGGCGGTATGCGGCTTGTTGGCCCAGGTGGCGTTGGGCTTGATGCACACCGACTGGCCGGGCTTGACAAAGGCCTCAATGCCCCCGAGGGGGAGCAGGGCGGCCTTGAGGAACCTGGTGGGGCTGTCTTCGTCGCTGCCCTCGGCTACAACGACCGCGGGCGGCTCCGGCGCGGCCGCAGAGACGGGGTAGTAGCCATGCTCCTGGAAGAAGCGGGTGGCCCAGTAGCCTGCTGCCAGGCCCGTGGCGCCGCGTATGAGGCTCCGCCGTGATAGCCTGGTCATATGGCATCCTCCTTGGACAGACGAGTGCGCGATGTGCGGCAGGCGGAGGGGAAAAGTTGGAGATTGCTTCGCTGCGGCTCGCAATGACGGGCCAAGGTTCTGTGCTTGGCACAAGATTCGGCGAACCCTGGAGCACTCGCAGTGACAGCCGCCCTCCGGCTGGCCCACATTCTACCACAACTTGCGGACCGTACAAAAGGGGACTACACTGTCGTGACAACATTGACGGAGGTGGTCTTGGCCTCGTCTCAGCCCGAATATGCCGTTCGCCTCGAGAGCTTTGAAGGTCCGCTCGACCTCTTGCTGCGCCTGATCGAAAAGGCCGAGCTCGATATCACCACCATCTCGCTGGCGCAGGTGGCCGATCAGTACCTGGCGTACATGCGCCAACTGGAAGAGATCCACCCCGACCTGCTGGCCGACTTTTTGGTGGTGGCCGCCAAGCTCATCCTGATCAAGTCGCGCGCCCTGCTGCCGCGCCCGCCTCAGCCTGACGAGGAAGAGGACGTCGGCGACGACCTGGTGCGCCAACTGGAAGAATACCGCCGCTTCAAGCATGCCTCGCAGCACCTGCGCCAACGCGAAGAACAGGGCATGCGTTCCTACGTGCGCCTGGCGCCCCCGCCGGCCCAGCCCCGCGGCCTCACCCCCGGCGAAGTCTCGCTGGCCGACCTCCTCGCCGCCTTTGAGCGGGTGCTGGCCGACACGCCCACGGTCCCCGTCAGCACCGTCGTCGCGCCCGTCGTGATCTCGATCGACGACAAGATGCGCGCCATCCGCAGCGCCCTCGCCTCCAGCCGCCGCGTGCACTTTACCGGCCTGCTCATGCGCGCCCAATCGCGCGTCGAGGTCGTCGTCACCTTCCTGGCCATCCTCGAGCTGATCAAGCTCGGCCACATCCTCGCCGAGCAGGATGCCCCCTTTGGCGAGATCTATATCGTCGACGCCCCGCCGCCCGAGCCGGCCTCAGAGGCCTAGCAGCAATACCTTTCAAATCACGGACACACCGTAGTAACGACTTGCCCGTCTCAAGCGGCCAATCGTGCATGCCTGCGACACCGACTGTTGTCATCCGACGCGTCGGACCCGTCGGATAGCGCTGCAATGCCGGCTTGGCCGCCATTCTGACGACGACCAAAGTCGTTACTACGGCTGCTGCCTTGTTCGAAAGGTACTGGGCCTAGTAGTCTGCCGCACTGATTTTGATGGGCTACGACGCCCACGAAGCCGCCTGGGGCGGCCAAGGGGGGCTAGGCTACGCCCATCAAAATCACTGCGGCCGACCACTAGCAGCCTGTCGGAGAGGCCAGCCGCCACCCTCGCCCCACTAGAGCTCCCTCTTACTCTGCCTGGCCGAGGCCGGGCTGCACCGGCTCTTCCTCCGGCCAGAAGGCAAAGAGCTGACCGACCGACTGACCGAGCGCATTGCAGCGGATCGCCTCACCAAAGATCCCCGCCACCGAGAGCACCGTCAGCTTGCTCAGCCGCTTCTCGGCCGGGATGGGCACTGTGTCAGTGGTGACGATCTCTTCGATCTCGGGCATGGCGGCAAAGCGCTCGATGGCTTGGCCCGAGAAGATGCCATGGGTGCAGGCGACGGTGAAGCGACGCACACCCTCATCCTTCAATGCGCGGATGGCCTCGAACATGGTGCCGCCGTTGGCGATCTCGTCGTCAAAGATCAGCGCGTGCTCGACTCCGTTCGGCCGGGTGCCTACCCAGTCGCGCATCACGACCTCGGTATCGGAGACGCGCACCTTGTTGCCGGCCGTCATCGGCAGGCCCCCGAGGGCCGTGGCCAGCTTGCTCGCCCGTTTGGCGTGGCCGATATCGGGCGAGACGACCACGGTGCTCCGCAAATCCCGGCCCCGGAAATGGTCCACGAAGCAGGGCAACGCCGTGAGGTGGTCGGTCGGCACGCTGAAGAAGCCATGCACCTGCGGCGAGTGCAGCGTCATCGTCATCACGTGCTGCGCGCCCGAATGCACGATCAGGTCGGCCAGCAGCCGCGCCGTGATCGAGATGCGTGGAGCATCCTTCTTGTCGGAACGGGCGTAGGAGTAGTACGGGATGATGGCATGCACGCTGCGCGCCCCGGCGCTGCGCGCAATGTCGAGCATCATAAAGAGCTCGACCAGGTGGTCGCTCGTCGGCGCCGAAATCGACTGCACGACAAAGACGTCGTGGTTGCGCACAGTCTCGCCGAGCTGGATGTAGAGGCAGTCGTCACTGAACCGTTGGCGGAGGAGGGGGCTGAGTGGCACGCCCAAGTGAGCACAAATCCCCCTGGCAAGATCGGGATGCGACGGGCCACTGAAGACCCGCATCATGCTGAGTGCGTCGCGCTCGCGGCCTTCGTACACAGGAACCTCCATGGATACCCAAGCTCCCCCAACCGGGTGGCACAGGGGGACACCGTAGTATAGGGAGGCAACCCCGGCGCGTCAAATAGAGGTTCGGGCGCGCCGCGGCCGAGTGTATCCCAGAACCATCGGGAGCTCTTGAGCCACAAAGGCCACAAAGGGCTTTGGGTGCCGTCCTTGCCTCCTTTGTGTCCTTCGTGGTGATCGGCCCCCGTCGGTTGCCGACGATTCTGGGATACACCCACCGCGGCCGGCGCAAAGGGCGGCAGCGCGCCGGTTGGGGCCGCGGACCGGGTATAACGGACTGGCCGGGACAGCCCCTTTTGTGCCCTGGAAGCGGCGCCGCGCCTCGGCTATAATGATAAGTGTGGGGGATACTTGAACGCAACCCCTCGTGCGGCGGCGGCCCGGCCTCGCCCGGGCGGAAGGAACGGCCATGAGCAGCCACTCGCTGCAGGTGGGCAGGCTCTTCGGCATCCCCGTGCGCGCCCACGTGAGCTGGCTCCTGCTCTTCGCACTGGCCACGGCCACGCTCGCCGGCATCTACTTTCCCACCTACTACCCGCAGTGGCCGCAGGGCGTGCACTATGCGCTTGGCCTGGCCACCAGCCTGCTCCTCTTTGCGTCGGTCCTGCTCCACGAGCTGGCGCACTCGCTCGTCGCCAGGCATCAGGGCCTGCACGTGCAGGGTATCGTGCTCTTCCTGTTGGGGGGCGTCTCCGAAATCAGCAGCGAGCCGTCGACTCCCGGCGCAGAGTTGGTGATGGCCATCGCCGGCCCGGTGGCGAGCCTCGCCGCCGGCGCCGTCTGCGCGCTGCTCTGGTTGCCAGCCATGCTGCAGGGCCACGGGCAGCCGTTAGCCGCTGTGCTGGGCTACGTGTGTGGCATCAACCTCTCGCTCGGCCTCTTCAACCTCATCCCGGGCTTTCCGCTCGATGGCGGACGGGTGCTACGGGCCATCCTCTGGCAGCGCAGCCACAACCTCGAGTGGGCCACGCGCTGGGCCACGCGGGCGGCGCGCCTGATCGCCGTGCTCTGTATCGCCTGCGGCGCGTGGCAGGGCGTCACCACCAGCCTGCTCAATGGGCTCTGGCTCGCCGCCATCGGCTGCTTTCTCGACACGACCGCCCGCGCCGGCTACCAGCAGGTCCTCATCCAGACCCGGCTGGCCGGGCACACCGTGGCCGAGATCATGATCCGCGACTGCCCGGCGCTCAGCCCCGACCGCAGCCTGCAGGAAATCGCCGACCAGGGCCTGCTGCAGGGCGCCTGCCATGGCTTGCCCCTGGTGGAAAACGGCGCCCTCCTGGGGGTGTTGACCCCGCAGCGCCTGCAAGCCCAGCCGCGCCACGAATGGCCCAGGCGCACCGCCCGCCAGGCCATGATCCCTGCCGGCGAGCTGCACATCACGCGCCCTTCGCAAACGCTGCTGGAGGCCGTGAATGCCTTGACCGGCGACAACGCGCCACCCCTGCCCGTGCTCGAAGACGGCCAACTCGTCGGTATGCTGACGCCAGAGCGCGTAGTCGCCTTTCTCAAGCTCCAAGCCTCGGTCAGCGGCTGAGCGCCTGCACATCGACCTCGACGGCCATGATCTGGCTCAGCGAGAACACCAGCATCTCCTTGAGCGAGTAGCGCTCGAGCAGCGTATGCGACACCTGGCCCTCGAGGATGAGCGAGGCCAGGCCGTGCACCAGCCCCCACACACTCGCGGCCATCAGGTCGGCAGGCCCCGGGCGCAGCACGCCTGCCGCCTGGCACACCTGCACCAGCTCGATCACGAGCGCAAAGCTGCGCTGCGTGGCCGCCACGAGCGCCGGGTACTCCTGCTCCCTCTCGACCACGCCCGAGAGCGTGATCTTGAAGTGGGCGCTGTCGCCGGTAGCAAACTTGACGTAGGCCCAGGCGGCCTCGACGAGCTGCCGCACGGGGTCGCCGCGATGCCGCTCGATCGCTGCGCGCAGCCTTTCGTAGATCTTGCCATAGCCCTCGGTAGAGATAGCGGCCACGAGGGCCTGCTTGTCGGCAAAGTGGGCATAGGGCGCCGCGTGGCTCACGCCCGCGCGGCGCGCCACACGGCGCAGGCTCAGCGCCTGCACACCCTCGTGCGCCAGGACCTCGATGCCGGCCTCGATCAGCGCGTTCTTGAGGTCGCCGTGGTGGTACGGAGTCTTGGCCAACACACCCCTTTTCATCAAAGGCTCCTAAATGCTTCCAGGTTGATTGTGCGATACGTCAGCGATCCATAGGGCCGACGGAGTTGGCCACGAATGACACGAATTACCACGAACGGAGCGCCCTCGTGCGAATTCGTGCCATTCGTGGCCTCATACCCCGTCCAGATACGTCCAGGTCGATTGTAGGCGACGGGAGCACGCTTCCTGAACGTATCCGCGTAACGCAGGATTTGACTGGAAGCATTTGGTCCCCAGACTGTCATTGCGAGCGCAGCGAAGCAATGACAGTGTCAATACACTTGACACTGTAAAGATTGTAGTGTATAATCTTTACAGTGTCAAGTTTCGTATGAGGGCCTGCCGATGCGGCGGTAGCGGCGGCATGCGAACCGACTGTGCTGCCTCGGCAGGCTCCAAGGCAGGGCCTATGGGAGCATACGACGCCTTCAAGCAGCAGGTTGTGGACACTGCCCAGCGCCTGGTGGCGGGCGGGTACCTCAAAGGCACGGGGGGCAACGTCTCACTGCGCGTGGCCGGCCACGACGCCTTTGCCATCACCCCCTCGAATTATGACTATACCCGCATGGTGCCCGAGGACGTGTGCGTGCTGGATTGGCAGCTCCACGTCATCGAGGGCGCGCGCAAGCCCTCCATCGAGAGCGCCCTGCACGCCGTTGTCTACCAGGCGCGCGCCGATGTGAATGCGGTGCTGCACACGCACCAGGTCTACGCCAGCGCGCTGGCGCTCATCAACGCGCCCATCCCGGCGCTGTTCGACGAGCAGGTGCGCTACCTGGGCCGCGCCGTCGAGATCATCGCCTACGCCCCCTCGGGCACCGGCCTGCTCAAGAACAACGTCCGGTCGCGGGTGCGCAACGGGCACAACGCCTACATCCTCAAGAACCATGGCGCGCTCGTGCTCGGCCATGACGCCGAGCGCGCCGAGCGCAACGTGGAACTCCTCGAAAAGTGCGCCCTCGCCTATCTGCTGGCGCTGTGCACCGGGCGCCACATCGACCGCATCCCGTTGGCGGTGCGCGAGATCGCCTTTGCCCAGTTGCGTAAGGACGAGAAACGGTACCAGTAAACCTGGGAGGGAGGCATGGCCACACACGGTCCTCAGTACGCCATCTCTGAGTATCACGACACCGATGCCATCTATGCCCGGCTGCGCGCGCTCATCGGCCAGCCGATGCGCCCGCTGCGGCGCGAGCGCCTGCAGGCAGTGCTCGACTATTTCGAGACGCGCTGCGCCGGCTCGCAGGCGCTCACCGACGAGGCCAAGAAGTACATCCCCGGCGGTGTGCAGCACAACCTGGCCTTCAACTACCCCTTCCCCCTCGCCATCGCGCGCGCCGATGGCCCCTACATGTGGGATGTGGACGGCAACCGCTACATCGACTTTTTGCAGGCGGGCGGCCCCACCGTGCTCGGCAGCAACTATGCGCCGGTGCGTGAGCGGGTGTTCGAGCTGTTGCAGTCGTGCGGGCCGGTGACCGGGCTCTTTCACGAATACGAGCTCAAGCTGGCACAGTTGATCAACCGCTTCATGCCGTCGATCGAGCAGTGCCGCATGCTCGGCTCGGGCACCGAGGCCGTGATGGCCGCCATCCGCGCCGCGCGCGCCTTTACCGGCAAGAAGAAGGTCATCAAGGCCGGCGGCGCCTACCACGGCTGGAGCGACCAGATGGTCTATGGCCTGCACATCCCCGGCACCCGGCGCATGGAGGCGACCGGCATCCCCGGCGGTGCCAGCGGGCACACGCAAGAGTTCTTCCCCAACGATCTGGACCACCTGCGGCGGCTCATGATGTTCAACCGTCTGCGCGGCGGCACGGCCGCGGTCATCGTCGAGCCGGTCGGCCCCGAGAGCGGCACGCGCCCTGTGCCGCGCCAGTTCAGCGCCGAGGTGCGCCGGCTCTGCGACGAGTTCGGCGCGCTCTTGATCTTTGACGAGGTCGTCACCGGCTTTCGCCTGGGCATGGGCGGCGCGCAGGGCTACTTTGGCGTGCGCCCCGACCTGACCATCCTGGGCAAGTGCGTCACCGGCGGCTATCCCATGGCTGGCGCCGTCGGCGGCCGCCGCGACGTGATGGCCTGCTTCGCCGCGGGCATTGGCGGCAGCGGCGAGCGCGCCTACGTCGGCGGCACCCTCTCGGCCAACCCGCTGAGCTGCGTGGCCGGCTACTATGCCCTGCTCGAGATGGAACGCACCAACGCGCCGGCCATCGCCGGGCGCGCCGGCGACCGCCTCACCCGCGGCCTGCAGCAGATCATCGAACGCCACGCCCTGCCCTTCGTAGCCTACAACCAGGGCTCGATCGTCCACCTCGAGACGTCGGCCGTGATGCTGCTCGATTTCAAGAACCCGCTCAAGCTGCTGCGCGAAATGAAGCCACGCAAACACATGATGGAAGAGATGGGCGCGGCCTACATGGCGCAGGGCATCATCACCCTCGCCGGCAGCCGCGCCTACACCAGCATGGCCGATACCGACGACGTCATCGACGACGCCCTCGACCGCTTTGAGTATGTGCTTTCGGGCGTGGAGGGCGCCGAGTAGACGCATCTGCAAGCCTGGTTGTGTCTCAACCCTGGGCAGTATCCGGGCTCTGCGCTTCGCACGGAACCGGAACAAGCCCTTTTGGTGGGGTTTTGGAGGTTGTCCGGCGCCGTTGGCCGGCCCGCCCGCGGGCGGGCCGGCCAACGGCGCCGGACAACCTCCAAAACCCCTAGCCCGGATAGCGCCGGGCGCACTGACGCCCGCCCCTTCGAGGCACCCCTGCGCCCAATAGTAGGGTGCGGGCCACTGAGCCGGCGGCATGGGAGCCGCCTCTGCTGCTCTGCTCTGCTGCTCTGCTGCTGTCTGGACGGTCGTAGGTTCGGAGGGGACTATGGCCCAAGCGACCCATGTGCTCGTCCATGATGTCGGCACCACCGGCGTCAAGTCGTGCCTCTACCGCATCGCCGACGAGCTCTCGCTGGTGGACGCGGCGCTGGTCGAGTACCCGCTCTACGTGCTGCCCAACGGCGGGGCCGAGCAAGAGCCCGAGGATTGGTGGCGGGCGGTCTGCAGCGCCACCCGCACCGTGGTGGCGCGCGCGGGCGTGGCGCCGCAGGGCATCGCCGGCATGGCCTTTTGCGCCCAGATGCAGGGCCTGGTCGCCGTCGACCGCGCGGGCCACGCGCTGCGCCGCGCCATGAGCTACATGGATAGCCGCGCCACGGCGCAGATCCGCCGCGGCCTCTACCATGGCCTGCTGCGCGTCGGCGAGTGGAACGCGCGCAAGCTCTTGCGCTGGCTCGTCATCACCGGCGGCGCCGCAGCCTCGGTCAAGGACCCGCTCTGGAAGTATCTCTGGCTGCGCGACAACGAGCCCGAGACCTTTGCCGCCATGCACGCCTGGCTCGACGTCAAGGACTACCTGGTCGTGCGCTGCACCGGCGCTTTCACTATGGGCCTCGACTCGGCCCACGCCACCTTCCTCTTCGACACCCGCCCCAACCGCCTGCGCTGGCACGAGGGCCTCTGTCGCACCTTTGGCGTCGCCATGCGCCACCTGCCGCGCGTCATCGGCGCCACCAGCGTGGCCGGCCGGCTCACCGCCGAGGCCGCGGGCGAGCTGGGGCTGCCGGCGGGGCTGCCGGTCCTTGGCGGCGGCGGCGACCTGTCGCTCATCTCCATCGGCTCGGGCGGGCTCGACATCTACGACACCCACATCTACGTCGGCACCTCGGGCTGGGTCGTGGCCACCGTCGACCGGCGCATGACCGATATCGACGGCATGGTCGCCTCGATCCTCGGCGCCATCCCCGGCCGCTACAACTATATCGCCGAACAGGAGACCGCCGGGCGCTGCCTGCAGTGGGCGCGCGACCACCTGGCCCTCGACGAGCTCGGCCTCTACTCGGGCGCGCCGCCGGCCCCGGGCAGCCTGTACGCTGCGCTCGACGCCGCCGCCGCAGCGGTCGCGCCGGGCGCAGGCGGCGTGCTCTTTGCCCCCTGGCTGCACGGCAACCGATCGCCCTTCGAGGACCCGCTGGCCCGCGGCGTCTTGTTCAACATCGGCCTCGAGACGGGCAAGCGCGAGCTCATCCGCGCTGTGCTCGAGGGCGTGGCCCTGCACTGTCGTTGGATGCTGGAGACGGTGGAGAAAAAGGTGCCGCGCCGCGACTGGGTGCGCTTTGTCGGCGGCGGCGCGCGCTCGCGGGTGTGGGCGCAGATCATGGCCGATGTGACCGGCCGCACCGTCGAGGTCGTGGAGGGCGCGCAGAACGCCGGCGCGGCGGGCGCCGCCGTCGTCTGCGCCGTGGGGCTGGGGCTCTTCAAGTCGTTCGAGGAGGCCAAGGCGCTGTTGCGCGTGCGCGAGGCGTTCGCGCCCCAGCCCGAGCACCAGGCCGTCTACGAGCGCAGCTATGCCGCCTATACCGCGCTCTACCGCGGCAACTGCCGCCTCTTCCAGCAACTCAACAAAAGGTAGGGTTCTCTTGGAAACGAGGAGAGGGTGCGCTCGCGCCTGCCGCGGCAGGCGCGAGCGCACCCTCTCCTCGTTTCCAAGAGAACCCTACTCTACAGTAACGCTCTTGGCCAGGTTGCGCGGCTGGTCCACGTCGCAGCCGCGACGCACGGCGACGTGGTACGCCAAGAGCTGCAGCGGCAGCACGTTCAGCACCGGCGCCAAGAGCGGCGAGAGGTGCGGCACCGGCAGCACGTGGTCGGCCTTGGCGGCGACCTCTTCGTCCGCGGCGTCGGCCACGGCGATGACCACCCCGCCACGCGCCTTGACCTGCTCGACGTTGGAGAGCATCTTGTCGCGCACGTGGTCGCGGGCCACGATGGCCACTACCGGCATGGCCTCGTCGATCAAGGCGATGGGGCCATGCTTCATCTCGCCCGCCGGGTAGCCTTCGGCGTGGATGTAGGAGATCTCTTTGAGCTTGAGCGCCCCCTCCAGCGCCACCGGGTAGTTGATGCCGCGGCCGAGGAAGAGGGAGTCGGTGCAGTGCTGGTAGCGCTGCGCCAGCTCCTGGTACAGGCCGCTGCCCGCGAGCACCTGGCCCACCAGGTTGGGCAGCTTGGCCAGGCTCTGCAGCAGCCCCGCGCGCACCGCGCGGCCCAGCGTGCCCCGCGCCTGGCCCAGGTAGACGGCCAGCAGGTACTGCGCCACCAGCATCGAAGTGAAGGCTTTGGTGGAGGCCACGCCGATTTCGGGCCCGGCGTTGAGGTAGACCACGCCGTCGGCCAGGCGCGCGGCCTGGCTGCCAACGGCGTTGACGATAGAGATGGTCGCGGCGTGCATGCGCCGCGCTTCCTCCATCGCCGCCAGCGTATCCACCGTCTCGCCCGACTGGGTGATGACGAGCACCAGGTCGTCGGGGTCGATCAGCGGGTCGCGGTAGCGGAACTCGGAGCCATAGTCCACCTCCACCGGCAGGCGCGCCAGGTGTTCGATCATAAACTTGCCCAGCAGCCCGGCGTGCCAGGCCGTGCCGCAGGCCACGGTGTGGATGCGCCGCACGCGCCTCAGCCGCTCGGCGCTGAAGGGCAGGCCCTCGAGCCGCACCTCGGCCGCCTCAAAGTCGACCCGGCCACGAATGGCGTCGGTCACGGAGCGCGGCTGCTCATAGATCTCTTTCTGCATAAAGTGCTTGTAGCGCCCACGCGCCGCCGAGACAGGGTCCCAGGCCACGGTCTCGGTCCGCTTGACAAGCGGCTCGCCGTCGAGGCCATAGAAGCGCGCACCCTCGCGACGGATGACCGCCATCTCGCGGTCACCGAGAAAGGCGACCCGCTGCGTGTGTTCGAGGATGGCCGGCATGTCGGAGGCCACCAGGGTCTCGCCGTCGCCCAGGCCCACCGTCACGCCGCCGGCGTTGCCCAGCCGCGCGGCCACAATCTGGTCGGGCCAGCGCGCCGCCAGCGCGACGACGGCGTTGGCGCCCTTGAGCTGCGCCAGCGCCAGGCGCACCGCCTCGGGCAGGTCGGCGCCGCCGGCCAGGTACTTTTCGACCAGGTGGGCGATGACCTCGGTATCGGTCTGTGAGCGGAACTCGTGGCCTTGGGCGCGCAGCGCCTGCTTCAGCTCCAGGTAGTTCTCGACGATGCCGTTCTGGATCACAACGACCTGGCCGGCGCAGTCGGTGTGCGGGTGGGTGTTGGCCTCGGTGACGCCGCCGTGAGTGGCCCAGCGGGTATGGCCGATGCCGGTGGAACCGGGCGCGGGGTTCTGCTGCAAGAGGTGCGAGAGGTTGTCGAGCTTGCCCACCGAGCGGCGCAACGCCAGCCCTGCGGGACCGACGACCGCCAGCCCGGCAGAGTCGTAGCCGCGGTACGCGAGGCGGCTGAGGCCGTTGACGACGATGGAGGCAGCCTCGCGGCCGCCCACATAGCCCACGATGCCACACATGGTGTATCCCCTCCTGTATGGCCCGCATGCAGGCACGCGCACGCCTGCCCACACGGGCCGTGCTTGTGATGCGCCACTGCAGGCGGCTTGTCCCGGCGGTCGCCCGCCGGATTTCGCAGCCTGCTTTGCCAGGAGGGGAACAGAAGGGACGTGGCCGGCCCTGGAGGCATCCGCTGATCTGTCGATTCTCCCCACGCCGGATGCGCGCGGGTTAGCCCCGCCTCGCGGCAGGGAACCTCCACCTCGTCAGCTCGGGCGCCCTGCCCGAGCCCATGCGCTGCTCTCCCCTTGCTCGAGTGTCGCTGTTATCGCCTGATGGGCCGCCTCCTCACTCGCCCGGATTGGCGCCATTATAGCATGCCCCGGCCACAAACGGCAAAGCGTTTCTGCAAACGGGGTGTGCCCCAGAACCGTTTGCGGGGAGACACCTGACAGGTCTTCGGAGACCTGTCAGGTGTCTCCCCGCAAACGGTCCCTGCGGAACTTTTGCGCCTCTGCAAACGTCATTACGGCAGAATGAACCGGCCCTTGATACCCAAGGAGGAGACCATGAATACCTCTCGCGCCATACTCGCCGCCACCATGCTCGTCGTCACGCTGGTGGCCACCATCTTCCTGGCCCAGTTGGCAGCGCCCTCGAGCGCGCAGGGCAACCCGGCAGAGGCCCAGTATCCCGAGCACGTCGAGCGCGCGCTTGCCGACCTGGCCCAGCGCCTGCACGTCGCCGCCGGCGAGATCACCGTCAGCTCGGCCGAGCCGCAGACCTGGAACGACGCCAGCCTGGGCCTGCCTGAGCCCGGCATGATGTACGCCCAGGTCATTACCGAAGGACACGTGGTGACGCTGAGCCACGCCGGTCAGACCTACGTCTATCACCTGGCCGGCGAGGCGGTCAGGCTCAAGCCATAGCAGAGCTTCGCCTCGAGCTGGTGAGGACGTCCGCCACCAGTGGCCGGCATGCCATTGCGAGCGCAGCGAAGCAATGACAACCCTGCTATGCCGCCTGTCTCAACACCTGCTCGGCGCAGGCCCAGCCGTCGGCCAACGCTGCGCCGGCGCCCGGGCCGGCCAGGTAGTCGCCGGTGAGGTAGAGCGGCCCCTCGCGCAGGTGCGCTCTCGCGGCACGCAGCGCTTCGAGGTAGCCGGGCCGCCAGCAGGGCGCCTGGTTGGCCCAGCGAAAGAGCCAGCGCGCCAGCACCCGGCCTGCGGCCATCTCGGGCCACACCGCCGCCATCGTGCTCTCGACGAGCGCATAGATGTCGTCTTCACGGCAGGCAAAGAGCTCGGCCGCGTCGTTGGGCACGGCCTGCACCAATAACCGCCGCCGATGTGTGCTGTGAGCAATGGCGGCCAACCCCACCAGGGCATTCCCCTCGCTCGCCGCAAAGAGGCGACATGGCGGCTGCAGCTCCAGCCCGTCACCCACCTCCAACACCAGGTAGACAGCGAGCCCCATGGCGTAGGCCACGCGCTCCAGAAGCGGCGCCCAGGCCGCAGGCACCGCATTGAGCAGCCCGCGCACCAGCGTGCCCGGCACCGCAATGACCACCGCGTCGGCCTCGCGCTCCTCCTGTCGCCCATCGCACATAAAGCTGACGCCGGCGCGCCCCTCGCGTGTGGCGATACGGGTCACGCGCACCTCGGTAGCGACGTGCAGGCGCGAGGCCAGTTGGCGCGGCAACGCGCCGATGCCGCCGCGCAGGGTCCACGCCTTGCGGCTGGCCAACCCGGCAAGGTGGCCCAGCATGCCGGCGCTCACGTCGCCCGGCCGGCAGCCCCACGCCCAGGCCAGCAGCGGGCCGGCCCAGGCTGCGGCCAGTCCCTCGCCACCAGCGTGGGCCAGGCGCTCGCCCGCGGTCAGCCGGTGGTCGCCGGAAAAACTCTCGGGCTCGTAGGGACGGGGGCGGCGGGGGATGAGCGCGGCGCTCAGCCCGCCCCGCCAGGCCGATGCTGCTCGCGGCGCCGGGTCGAAGCGGCTGAGCGCGCCGCCACGCACCAGCGCCGCCTGCTGCAGGGGCGGCTCGTAGGCCGCCAGGTCGGCGCGCAGGCCGAGCTCATCGATGAGCGACATCAGCAGGCGGTCTTCATCAAAGATGGCCCTCGCGCCGGGATCGAGCGAGAACCCCTCCCACTCCACCGTCCGTGCCCGGCCGCCAACCCAATCGGTGGCCTCCAGCACCTGCACCCGCGCGCCCGCCTGCTGCAGGCGCCAGGCCGCGCCCAGCCCGGCCAGGCCGGCGCCCACGACAATCACATCCACAGACGACGATTCCATTCTAGAGAGGCTTGGCCTCAAACCGATGCAGCTACTCAGCCTGTCATTGCGAGTATCCCATGCCGCGCGGCGGCATGGGCAAGCACAATAACTGCGACTGTCATTGCGAGTACCCCAGGCCGCGGCGCAGCCTGTGCAAGCACAGAAACGACGACTGTCATTGCGAGTATCCCAGGTCGTGGTGCAGCCTGTGCAAGCAGAGACTGCGACTGTCATTGCGAGGAGGCCGCAGCCGACGAAGCAATCCCCAATGCCCGACGTGGAGATTGCTTCGCTGCGGCTCGCAATGACAAGCCCAAGTCTCTGAGCAGACGACATGCCCCCAGGGGCACCACAAGCGATGAAAACGGGGCCTTGCACCGCAGAGGACGCAGAGATAACTCATTCCTCTGCGTCCCCCGTGCTTGCACGAGGCGCTCTCTGCGGTGAATCGGAGCCCTATTTTCAGATCAGTCGCCCATGCCCGATTGGGCACAACGTAGCACGAAAACGCCCACAAGGGGCTGCGGGTTGGCGCGCATTTTCAAATCAGGAGGCCGCCGGACTGAAGGCGCGGCATGTTGCCGTGGGACTCTCCCGCGCGGCACGATGCCGCGGCTACAGTGCGACGTCATCCGCCTGGCGCAGGGTTGCGGCAACCCTGGGTTCTCGCAATGACAGACGGGAAGTCTCTCAACACAGATCACGCCACCAGCGCGGCAACCAGTTCTGCCGGCGTGCCCGCTATGGCCACCGGCCGGCTAAGCGCCGCGGTCAGGCGCTCCAGCGTCCAGTCGTCGAGCGTGCGCTCGCCGGCAGCGTCGAACATGCTGCGCGGCAGCACGACCCGCTCGCCCAACGCCTGCCCCTGCAGCGCGGCCAGCACATCCTGCGCCGCGAGCAGGCCGGCGACGGTCACGTCGCCGCCGAAGAGCCGGTTCTCGACCCCCAGCGCGCGGCAGCCAATGCCCAGGAGGCGCGCCAGCCCGGCCGCCACCGGCTCCAGGAAGGGCAGGAAGGCCCGTCCCGAGACGAGCGTGGCGCTCCGCACCGCGGCCGCCGGCGCGCCGGGCCGCGAAAGCGTGCGCTCCTGCCGCTTCCAGCCATCGATGAAGCGCCGCAGCAGGCCGACCCCGTTGGCCAACTGGGGGAAGCCGTCGTAGGTGCGCGCCACGGGCAGCGGCCGCCCAGCCAGCAGGTACATCTCGTCTGACGGATAGACGAAGCGGCGGCCTTCCTCCGCAAAAGCGCGCCGCCGCCGGCGGCCGGCCAGGGTGAGCACGGCGCGCGCCTGCTCGGCCGTCATGGGCCGCAGGCGCAGGGGATGGTGGCTGGTCAGGCCGACCGGCACCAGTGCGACCGACTCGACCGCTTCGCGCAGCGCCCACAGGTCGGCGACGGTCTGCTCCAATGCGGCGCCGTCGTTGAGCCCGGGGCAGATGACCACCTGCGCGTGGATGCCGATGCCCAGCTCGCCCAGGCGCCGGATTTGCTCGCGCACGTCGGGGATCGGTCGCCCCCCCAGCAGCCGCCGCCGCAAATCGGGCTCGGTGGCCTGCACCGATACATAGAGTGGGCTGAGGCGCTGCTCCGCGAGCCGCTGCCAGTCGCGCTCGCTGAGGTCGGCCAGCGTGCAAAAGTTGCCCTGGAGGAATGAGAGGCGATAGTCGTCGTCGCGGACGTACAGCGATGGGCGCAGGCCGGGCGGCAGGCCCGTGACGAAGCAGAAGGGGCAGTGATTGCCGCAAGTGCGCAGGCCGTCGAACAGCGGTTCGGCGAACTCGACCCCCCAGCCCTGGCCGTAGCGCCGCCGGCCCTGCACCTCCAGCTCGCGCCCTCCGCGCTCCAGGGCCAGCGCCACCGTCTCCTCGGCGCCGTAGAACTGCAGGTCGATCACGTCGCGCAGGGCATGCCCGTTGAGCCGCAGCAGGCGGTCACCCGCGCGCAGGCCGAGCGCCTCGCCCAGGCCGCCGGGTGCGAGCGCGACGATCTGCCCGCCCGCAGCCGTCACTCGGCCCCCTTGCTGGCCGCGCCGGGCCAGGGCTCGGTGTAGCCCGGTGTGGCCTGGCCGGCATCGGCATAGGCGCCGCGATACTCGGGCGGCAGCAGGGCTGCCATACGGCACATGGCTTCGTCGGTCATCGGCCGCAGGTCATCGCGCAGCCGGCTGCCGCGCTGCACAAAGCGGAATGCCGGGCCGACACGGACGTGCAGCCGCGTCGGCCGCAGCCGCCTGATGTTGCGGCCGAACTGCTCGTGGCCATAGCTGACCAGAGGCACCACCGGCACATCGGCCTGCATGGCCACAAAGGCCGCGCCGTCGTGGCCCTGCTGCAACTGGCCGTTGCCGCTGCGCGTGCCCTCAGGGGCGATACACAACACCTGCCCCTTCTTCAGAACGCCGAGCGAGCGCCGCATGGCCTGCAGATCGGCCTCGCCGCGCCGAACCGACAGCGCCCCATACGCCCAGACGAAAAAGCCCAATATCGGGGCGCGAAAGTTCTCGATCTTGGAGAGCATGACCACGTCGCGCGGCAGGAAAAAGGCCGGCACGATGACGTCGAGAAAGTTGATGTGGTTCATGAGCACGAGCACCGGGCCATGCGCCGGCAGGTTCTCCAGCCCCTGCACATCCCATGGCAGGAGCCAAGCCACCAGCGGCCACAGGATCGCATTGATGATGCGCTGTCCGACAAGCACGGCCTCACTTCTCCTGAGCCTGGTTGACCAACCTCATGACCACCTGCACAACCCCTTCGATGCTGAGGCGCGTCGTATCGAGCACCACCGCATCGGGCGCCGCGCACAACGGCGCCGTGGCCCGCGAGCTGTCGATCGCGTCGCGCTCCTCCATGCCACGCAGCACGTCTTCGTACGTGGCCGGCTCGCCACGGGCGATGATCTCACAGTAGCGCCGCCGCGCCCGCTCGGCGACTGCCGCATCGAGGTACACCTTCAGGTCCGCATCGGGCATCACCACCGTGCCGATGTCGCGCCCCACCATCACCACCCGGCCGGCGGCGCCGATGCGGCGCTGCTGCGCCGTCAGCGCGGCGCGCACGCCGGGGTAGGCCGAAACCGGCGAGACCGCCGCATCGACCTCGGGGCGGCGAATCTCCCAGGTGACGTCGACCCCGTCGACCAACACCGTGTACTGCCGGCGGTCGGCCACCGTCGGGCGCGTGACGTCGATGTGCAGCTCCTGGGCCAGACGGGTGACGGCCACCTCGTCGGAGATCGGGATGCCGCGCTCCAGGCTCGCCCAGGTGACGGCCCGGTACATGACGCCCGTATCGAAGTAGAGATACCCCAGGCACTCGGCCACCATCTTGCCAATGGTGCTCTTGCCCGATGCTGCCGGGCCGTCGATTGCGATCCGGGATGCCACTGTCAAGCGCTCTGCCCTCGCTTCTGTCTACCACGTGTAGGCCGGGCGGCAGGCGGACGGGCACGGCCCCGCTGCCCTGGCCTGGCCTGTGAACGGCCGCGACCGGCCGGCTTGTGGGCCGGCCTGGCCGCTGCGCCACCTCGGCCCTCCCTGGCCCCCTCGCCGTCGCGGCGGATGCGGCGCACGGCCAAAAGCTCACCCTTGGTCAGCGGCCGGTAGGCCCCCGGCGCCAGGCTGCCCAGGCGCAGCGGGCCCATGCGCACCCGGATCAGCCGCAGCACCTGGTGGCCAACCACCTCGACCATACGCCGGATTTGGCGCTTGCGCCCCTCGCGCAGCACCAGGCGCAGCCAGGCCTTGCCATCGACCTCGCGCTCGATCTCTACCTGGGCCGGGCGCGTCCAGCCGCCCTCCAGCCCCACCCCGCCGCGCAGGCGGGCCAGCGCCTCCTCGCCTGGCACCCCGGCCACCAACACCCGGTACTCCTTTTCGTGCTCGTAGCGCGGGTGCGCCAGGCGCAGCGCCAGGGCGCCATCGTTCGTCAAGAGTAACAACCCCTCACTGTCGAGATCGAGGCGCCCCACCGGGTACAGTCGTGAGCGGGTCCGCACGAGGTCCACCACCGTCTTGCGCCCGCGGGTATCGCGCGCCGCCGAGAGCACGCCGCGGGGCTTGTTCAGCAGGATGTAGACCGGCCGCTCCGGCTTGCCGAGCGTCTGGCCATCGACCTGAATGACGTCGCGGTGCGGGTTGACCTTGGTGCCGAGTTGCGTCACCACCTCGCCGTTCACCTTGACGTGCCCAGCCACAATCATTTCCTCTGCCCGGCGGCGCGACGCCACCCCTGCCTGGGCCAACACCTTCTGTAGTCGTTCTTCGACCACGATGACTCGCGCATCCCCCTTCATAGTGGTGGCTTCAGCGGCTCGTCCCTATGGCGAGAGCGCGTTCAGTGGCTCCTCAGCCAGCAGCGTGCCGCCCGCGACGAAGCGCGCCATGCCCGCCGTCCCCTCCGCCCCCGGCGTCACGCGCAGCACCTGCAGCCAGGGCAGTTGCCACAACGGCAGCAGGGCCGTGGGCTGCCCCTCGAGCGCCAACACCGCCTTCGAACCGTCGGAGCGGCGGATCACATTGATGCCCTTGGGCCCCAGGTCGAGCGGCACCGTGCGATAGTTGGCATAGTAATAGTCCAAGAGCGCCCGCGTATCGCGATAGCGGTCATCGCTGCCCAAGACGACGCTCAGCACCCGCCCCTCACCGCGCCCGGCCAGCGCTACCAGGCACTGCCCGGCCCCTTCGGTCGTGCCTGTCTTGACCCCCTCGGCCCCCACATAGCTCCCCAGCAACTGGTTGAGGTTGCGCAGCGTGCGGCCGCCGGCCTCACGCTCGGCCGTGCTCACGATGGCGGCAAAACGCGGCTCGGCCAGGCCGCGCATGGCGATTTGCGCCAGGTCGCGCGCCGAGCTATGGTGCGCGGGGTCGTCGAGGCCGTGCGGGTTGGCAAAGTGCGTATCCGTAAGGCCCCACTCGGCCGCCTTACTGTTCATCATATCGACAAACGCCGCCTCGGACCCGCCAACGTGCCGGGCAATGACCACCGCCGCCGCATTATCGGAGGGCAGCATCAGAGCGTAGAGCAGGTCGCCCAGCGTCCACATCTCGCCGGCCCTCAACCCCGCGGCCGACGCCACGACCAGGTCGCCCGGCTCTATCACCACGGTATCGCTGAGGTTGCCTCGCTCGAGCGCCACCAGGGCCGTCATCATCTTGGTCGTGCTCGCCTGCGGCAGCCGCCGCGTACCGTTCTTCTCGTAGAGCACAGCCTTGCTGCCCATATCGATGAGCAGCGCCGCCTTGGCGTCGACCTGCGGCTGCCGGCCCACGGCCACCAACTCGCGCACCTGCTCGGGCCAGAGCGCCGTGCTGTCGAAATCGCGCGCGGCGAGCTGTGGCGGCCCAAACCCGGCGCACACGCCCTGCCCCAGCACGAGCAGCAGCACGAACGCGGCGCGCAGCGGCAACGGCAACGGCTTTTTCACGGCACAATCGGGACTCCGGCCCACAGCAACACACAACCGCTCGAGAACGACAAGGCTATTGTAGCGCAGGGCCAGGGGTGGGTCAAACCCTCACTGCGGAGAGATGGGGAGGCGGCAAACCTGACAGGTCTCCGCGGACCTGTCAGGTTTGCCTGCGACTCGAGGCACTGCAGCCGGCTGGCGGCTAGAAGGGGATACCGTCCTCGTCAGCCCGCTCTACGGGGCCACGCACGTCGGAATCCTCCTCGCGAGGCCCTGCCTCGCCACGGCTGCTCAGGAAGACGACGCGGTCGGCCCGCAGCTCCAGCGAGGACCGGGGCTCGCCGTCGGCGCCCTTCCAGGCCGAGGCGGTCACCCTGCCATCCACCAGCACCATCTGGCCCTTGCTCAGATACTGGTTGCAGGGCTCGGCCTGCCGCCCCCACACGCTCACCCGGAACCAGGTGGTCTCCTTCTGCAGGTTGCCCTCGCGGTCGTTCCACTTGCGGTCGGTCGCCACGCTGAACGATGTGACCGGCGTGCCATCCTGCGTGTAGCGCATCTCCGGATCACGCCCCAGCCGGCCCACTACAATAGTTCGCTGATACATGGGCTTTCTCCTCTCTCCTCACTACAGCCCCCATCGACGCTCCCATTATAACACAAATGTTCTGGAATGCAAGGGGAAGACTATCCTTCCCAGTTCCCCTCCAGGCCGGCGGGCTGCGCCGTCGCGATGCAGTTGCGCCCGGCGTTCTTGGCGCGGTACAGTGCCTCGTCGGCGCGGCGCACGATCTCGGTGCCGTCGCTGTCGACCAGCGGATCGTAGCCGGCGATGCCAAAGCTGGCGCCGATCTGCTCGGCCTGTTCGCCAACGGTGAAGGTATGGGCCTCGATGCGCCGGCGCAGCCGCTCGCAGAGCGCCTTGGCTGCCTCAGCGGTCGTGTGCGGCAGCAGGATGGCGAATTCGTCGCCCCCGTAGCGGGCCACGATATCGCTGCGGCGCACCGTGCTCGCAATCAACCGGGCAAAGACGCGCAGCACCTCGTCGCCCGTCAGGTGGCCGTAGCGATCGTTCATGCGCTTCAGGCAATCGGTGTCGAGGATGACCAGGCTGAGCGGCGCGTCGTGCCGCTTGGCGCGGGCGATCTCCTCGTCGAGGCGCTGATAGAAGGTGCGATGGTTGAGCAGCCCGGTCAGGCCGTCGCGAGTCGCCAGGAACTGCGCCTGATGGAACAAGAGGGCGTTCTCGAGCGCCACGGCCGCCTGGTTGCAGAGGATGCGCAGCAGTTGCAGTTCCTCGGGCACAAAGGCCTCGGGCCGCTCGGCCGCCACGGTAACCAGGCCCAGACATACCCCCCGAGTGGCCAGAACGCTCGAAGCCACCGTCCCCAGGGCCTCCGGGGCCGCCGCAGGCTGGGCCGCGAGGACGCTCACCTCGCAGTTGGCCGCCGCGCGCTCCACAGCACCGGCAGGCGCCGGCACCTCCCGCGCCGCCTGGCACAGGTCAGCCAGCAGATTGTCGGGCAGCGGCCACTGCGTGTGCACCCGCAGCACCGGCCCACCCAGCTCGGGGCTGAGCAGGTAGAGCGCGAGCACGTCACAGGCCAGCGCCGCCGAGATGGAGCGCTGCAGCACTTCGAGGACCTCGTCGCGCTGCAGGGCGCCCGCCAGGGCCAACCCCACCTCCTCGAGGCGACGTAGCTCCCGCCGCCGCTGCCGGCGCAGCTCGTTGTTGGCCCGGCGCAACTCGTCAAGCAAGTAGCGGTTGGCCAGCCGCAGTTCCTGCCGCTCGAGGGCGCGCTGCACCGTCTTGCTCAGCAGGCTGACATCCTCCAGAGGTTTGCGCATATAGTCGCAGGCCCCCAGGCGCAGCGCCTCCACCGCCGAGCCCAGGTCGGCATAGGCGCTGAGGATCACCGCTTCGCTATCGGGGCTGCGCTCCTTGATCTCGCGGAGCAGCGCCAGGCCTTCCATATCGGGCAGGCGCAGGTCGATTATGACCACATGGTAGAAATCCCATTCCAGGAATGCCAGCGCCTGCGCGCCGTCGTGGGCCACCGCCACCCCCAACTCGGGGCATTCCAGGGCGTCGTGGATCAACTCGCGCGTGGCCCGGTCATCGTCCACCACCAAGAGCCGCGCCTGCCGCCCAGCCCGCTCCAGCGCATCATCCTCACCACGCATCGGTTGCATCGCCACCAGCCCCCATTCGGCACCCACGCGCGTGCAGCACGCGCACGCCCTCGCGGCCTGCCACCACGACCATGCTCGCCAACCCCAAGAAGAGGCCGTGCTCCACCACCCCCGGGATGGCACTAATCGCCCGGTCGAGTCCGCTCGGATCGTCGATGCCGTCGAAACGACAGTCGAGGATCAGATTGCCCTCATCGGTGGGCGCCGCTGCGCCGTCGCGCTCGCGCAGCGCCGGCTCGCCGCCAAGCTCACTCAGGGCCAGCGCCACCACGGCACGGGCGCAGGGCACCACTTCGACAGGCACGGGCGCCCGCGTGCCCAGCTTTTGTACCAGCTTGGACTCGTCGACGACGATGATCTCGCGCCTTGACGACCAGGCCGCGATCTTTTCGTACAGCAGGGCGCCGCCCCGCCCCTTGATCAGGTTCAGATGGGGGTCCACTTCATCGGCGCCGTCAATGGTGACGTCGATGGCCGGGTCGCGCTCCAGCGTCGTCAGCGGGATGCCCTGCTCGCGCGCCAGCGCCTCCACAGCTCGCGACGTGGGCACGCCGCGGATGCGCTGCAGCCGCCCCGTGCGCAGGAGCTGCCCAATGCGGCGCACGGCAAACGCCGCCGTGCTGCCCGAGCCCAGGCCCACGACCATGCCGCTCTCGACGTAGCACACCGCATACTCGGCCGCGCTCTTTTGCCATTCGACGATCATTCGTCGCCCTCGCTCAGCCCGCGCAGTTCCGCCAGCTCCGGCGGCATCGCCGCGCCCAGCCCCTCGCGCCAATTGCCGAGTCGCCCTTCGGCCAGTTGCAGGTACTCGAGCTGCGCGGGGTCGGCCCCAAACGCACGGGCGGCTGCTGCATCCACCGCCGGGAGCGAAGTGCCACAGATGACGACCCCCGCCGCCGGACGCAAGTCATAATCGCCCCAGGGGGTGTGATACTGCCCGCCAGGATGATACACGGGAAATGGGGCCAACGTCTCCACCAGTCCCACAGTACGGAACAGCGCGTGATAGATCGTCGCAATATTGACGATGCTGCGCCCCAAGTCGCGGTCACGTATGCCATGCCAGCGGTCGCGCAGCGGATCGGGGATCAGGCCGAAGAGGTTCTTCAGAGAAAGGCTCCAAGTTGGCTTGTAGCGCGCCAGGCTGAGCAGCGGGCAGCCGGCCAGGTCGAACAGGCGTTGTGGCACGTAGCGATACAGCTCGGGCTGATCGATGGCCCCATAGCAGGCTTCGACGCGGGTCGCCACTTCGGCCTCAGGCGCCCCCCGCCCCGACCAGACCGCCTCAGTCACATTCACAAACTCGGCGCCGTGGCGAGCCAACACATCACCGATGCCCGTAGTCGCCAGAAACCAGGCGTCCTGCTGGCGTAACCAATCCCAGTGGCTGCGGCCGTTCTTGGGCGTGATCTTGCGGCCGCCGTCGTGGCGCATGCCGGTGTAGGACTCCACTACGATGGCGCGGCCCGGCAGGGCGGCCAGCACGAGGTCAAGAACCTCGGCACCGGTATAGTTGCCGGGGTGAAGGCTGAACCAGTTGGGCTTGACGAGGATACACTCGCCGGCTAGCCCAACCGCCTCAAACAGGGACCTCAGATCGGCGGCGCCAGCAATACGCTGCACCAGGGGCACTCCGCTCACGGCTCACTCCTGTCGATTCGGCCAGCGATCGACAACCGCCAACGATGCCGACGCGAGAGGATGATAGCATAATCAGAGGCCGTGCGCAAGTTTCACAGCCTGTGAATAGTGCCCTCGACGCGCCCAGGCTCCACCACGAGCAGCCCCGCCGACGGCCGCACCCCCAACCTGGGTCGTCCGCCGAGGCCCGGGTTGAAGAGGTAGACGCCGTCCTCCCAGGTAGCAAGAGCCTGGTGGGTGTGGCCGTAGACGATGATATCCGGCCGCACCTGCTCGAGCATGGCTGCCAGGGTCGCCTCTGCATGCAGCACCCTGCCGCCGCGGTGGATCAACAGCAGCCTGTGGCCCTCGACCTCCATGTCGAGCCATGCAGGATAGTCGGCGGCGAGCCGTCCCCGATCCACGTTACCGCGCACCGCCGTGACTGGCGCTATCTCCTCCAGGGCGTCGAGCACGCCCTGCGCGTCGATATCGCCGGCGTGCAGGATGCGGTCGACTCCCCTGAAGAGCTCTTTCAGCCCCGGCTGGAAGTAGCCGTGCGTATCTGAAACCACGCCCAGCAGCATCGTCACCTCCACGTACCTGTTCGTGCCTTCATCGCGAGCACAGCGAAGCAATCTCCTGCCCGCGTGGCCCTATCCGTGTGAATTCGCGCCATTCGGGGCCTCAGCGCCCACGAAACCCTGCCCTAGCACCGGCACCGCCTCCTCCGGCGAGGCCACCACATTCACCAGCGCCAGGTGCTCGCGCCTCAAGACCAGTTCTTCTGCAAACACGTCGAACAGCCGCCGCCAGCGCCGGCCCACGGCCACTAGCGGCCGCGGCGGCAGGCTGCGCGTCTCCAGCAGGCTCCAGACGAGCGCCAATTCCCCCAGGGTGCCGATGCCGCCGTCGACGGCCACATAGCCATCGGCCATCGTCGCCATGTACAGCAACCGCTCCTGGTACGTCGCCTGGGGCCGCTCCTCGCACACCCAGGCGTTGGCCGGGCGGTTCCAGGCCCTGAGGGTCACCCCGACGGTGTGCCCGCCCGCCTCCCGGGCGCCGCGGCAACAGGCCGCCATGGCCCCATCAAAGCCGCCGGTCATCACCACCCAGCCGGCCCCGGCCAAGAACCGGCCCAGCCGCTCGGCGCGCCCATACTCGTCGCTGCCGGGCGCAATCGTCGCGCTGCCAAAGACGGAGATGACCCTGGGATGTGAAACAGACAAGATTACCCGACCCTTCTATTGGAGGAAGCACCATCGCCTCAATCGTACGCCAAGGCTTTCACTTCGGCCTCACTTCTGAGACGGTCATTATACGCCGGCGCCGCCGCC
This sequence comes from Chloroflexota bacterium, assembly GCA_029553955.1. Taxonomy (GTDB): domain Bacteria; phylum Chloroflexota; class Anaerolineae; order SpSt-313; family SpSt-313; genus JAKPJZ01. The sequence goes on along the minus strand of JAKPJZ010000074.1, from coordinate 104,619 downwards.
TTGCCAACGGCCCCGGCGCAGCGGGCATATCCCAAAGCGTCGGCGACCCTCGTTCGTAGCACCGGAGAGCGGTGCCGGGGAGACACCTGACACACCTATTTCCCTGGCGGGTGGTCAGCGCCAGGTCTCTGGCAATAACTCGGTCCAGCTCGCGCCGCGGCTGACAGACGGTTTCTCCTGCTGTAGGGTGCCCCCCTACCGTTCCCCCGTCGCGGGGGAATTGGGTCGCCCTACCGCATCCTGTGCAGCCAAGAAACGGCAAGCGAGCGATCTAGTGCCGCGGAAGACAGCCCAATTCCCCCGCGACGGGGGAACGGTAGGGGGGGCCAAGCCGCGGCATGGGCAGGCCTCTGCCGGAGTTGTTGCCAATCGCCTTCCTGCCATGGAAATCGGTGTGACAGGTTTTCAAGAACCTGTCAGGTGTCTCCCCGGCACCGCCCAAGGCTCGGGTGATGCACCTCGGGCGTGTCTTCTCCCCAACTGGCACGCTTCTTGCTGCCCCAAGAGGCGGCGGCATCGGCAGGCGTACAGCGGGACGACCTGGCAACTTGACGAAAACGCGCGACTGCGCTAAAATCTCGTGTCTTGTGGCAGGTGACCCTGGGAGGGACTGGCCGGTCCCTCCTCTTTTGTGCGCCCGGCTCGACACCCGGCCCTTGCATGAACAGAGGCAGTAGCGGCGACGTGCCGGCGACTGCCCAGTCTTAGGGAGAGAGGACGTCGTCATCATGGAGGAGATCACCCTCAACGCTCAGCCTCGCACCGTCACCGGCAAGCAGGTGCGGCACCTGCGCCGCGACGGGCTGATTCCGGCGGTCGTCTACGGCCACCGGACCGAGCCACTCGCGGTGCAGATCAGCGAGCGCGAGCTGCGCCACATGCTGCTGCGCGTCGGCGGCAACCAGCTCATCCGCCTACTGGTGGGCGACGGCGCAACGCCCCGCATGGTGCTCCTTCGCGAAGTGCAGCGCGAGCCGGTCAAGCGCCTGCCGCTGCATGTGGACTTTTTTGAAGTCGTCATGACCGAGCGCATCCGTACCGAGATCCCGGTGGTCCTTGTGGGCACTTCGCCCGTCGTCAAGCGCGGCGACGGCCTGCTCTACCGCGGCGTCGAGTCGGTCGGTGTCGAGTGCTTGCCGGCCGACCTCATCAGCCACATCGAGGTCGACGCCAGCACGCTGGCCGAGATGGACCAGGAGATCACCGTCGGCAGCCTGCAGCTCGGCGACAAGTACCAGATCCTCAGCGACCCGAGCGAGGTCCTGGCCCGGGTCATCCCGGTGCAAGAGGAAGTGATCGAAGAGGCCGCGCCGCAGGCCGAGACCGAGGTCGAGGTCGTCAGCCGCGAAAAGCCTGAAGAGGGTAGGGGAGAGTAAGCGTTCTCCCGGCGCGATGTGAGTGGGACGGCGCCCAATGGCCGTCCCACTTTGTGTGCTTGACCGCTGGTTATGTTCAGGGTATAATTGGGGCCTATCCTGGAAGCAGAGGCGGCTCCCTCGACGCCGGCGAGTCCGGGGAACAAGAGAACCCGCCCCCATCGTCTAGAGGCCTAGGACACAGCCCTTTCAAGGCTGCGACAGGGGTTCGAATCCCCTTGGGGGCACAGGCGTTACCTGCCGATACTCCTCGCATGGCCGACCCGGCATGCAGCGTGCTGAGCGCGAAAGCATCACCTGGGTCGGCGCAACATCTCCACCAAACCATTGACGATCGCCGACTCGGCATATCCGGGCTGCAGAGGTGAAGCCAGCGACGCGAAAGTGGGCGTATCATAGCCGGCATCGTCAACGATGTATCCAACCCGATCATTCGCCATTGTGATCATGATGGTGTTCGAGTAAGGCGATTCCTCTCTGAGGTGCCGGTAGATATTGGTCACCACCTCGCCGGATACCCAGGTCAATGCAATATGATCAATCATGATCAGGCCCAGGCGGATGCTCAGCGAATCGACCCGCTTCACTTCCATTCCGGAGTGCCTCGCTCCCCGAGGAGGCATCCTCGCTGGGCAAGGCACCATTCTCTCGCCAGCCTCGATGCACACCTCCGAGGACGTGCGCCCGATCCTCCCAGCCACGCGAACCACTTCCTCACCCAGGAATTGTCCCAGGGTATCCATGAGCGGGTAGCCAGGTGTCCTTTCAGAGGACTGGGGGGGATTCTCGTCGTAACTCATGAACTTGGGATTCTGGTCTCCTGCAGGACCAACTGTCCATAGTGCGACCACTGCATCGTCGTAGTACGCCTCAACGTATCGCTCAACTGCCCCCGCAAGGTCCCCGGTTACCAGGGTGTTGTTCGGCCCCAAGACAACCGAGTGCACGGCATAGTTCATCAGGATGGCTATCGGCTCACCCGATTCCGCTTCAAACCTGACCACCCAGACGGTCTTGTCTGAAGGACGCTCTGGATTGGCGCCCAGCCTCCAGCCCTCAGCCGTGAACACATCGCGGTTAGTGTTGGCGTCGGCTGTCCCCTTGCCCACTCCAACTCGAGCCCGCTGCAGCGCCGCCTGGGCTTGGCAGACAGCCTGGAGGATACGCTCATACACCATCTCGGTGTATGCTCCAGTTGCAGAACCTCCTTTTTGTGCTGTTGCCCCAGGAGTGACCCTGCCGACCCGGGGGGCATTATGGTCGTGGCTGGCCGCGATGATGATGTGATCGACGGGAATGCCGATTTCCCTTTCGATCCGTTCGCGGATTTCACTGGTATCACCAAACTCGACGAGATCAGCAGCCACGACAGCAGCACAGTCGATGCCGTTGTCCACTACCAGGGCGCGCACAAAGATCCGATCATGAATGCCCTCGAACGGGCGTCCCCACAGGTTGGTCAGTCCTGTCAGGTCGTGGGGGGTGATGTCTATTCTGGCAGCGCCCGCCGACAGAGCACCGCGCTCTCTGCTCATTACGAACCATACCTCCTTCGCAGGAAGACAACAATCTTGGCCAGGAGAGCCTTGTCAGAGCCATTACTCACCTGGGAATCGAAAAGGATACCTCTGTTGGCAGGGCGTGGACAAGTCTGGCCACCACTCCCTTGGCACAGGCACTTTGATGAGCGCCATCTTGCCCTGCTCTTCTCTGATCTTCACCCACGCCAGCCAGTCGGGGTCATCCCGCCGCGGATAGTCCTCCCGATAGTGGTTACCGCGGCTCTCGGTTCTGAAAAGGGCAGATCGCAGCCTCATTTCGGCGCTGAGCACCATATTCTTCGTCTCGTGGGCAAGGCGCAGCTCATGAGGGTCTCTGGCCAACAGCCTGGGAACAAGGTGTTCCTGCATGAACTCGACGATGGTGAGCGTCGCCTGCAAGCGGTCGGCCCTTTTGATGTATGAGATGAAGTAGGGCATCATGGTATTCTGAAGCAGTTGTGTCACCCACCTCGGACTGAACCCGCCCTGGCGCTCTTGGGGCGCATGCACAGCCTGCCTTGCCCTGATGATCTCTTGCTCATCGACCGTCAGGCTTCCGATTTGGAGGGCCTCTCTGGCCGCAGCCACTCCGGCTATGGTGCCGGTCACCGCACCGCCGGCCAGAGCCGAGCCAGAAAGCGCATAGACGGCGCCGTTTTGCATGTTGCCCAGGGCGTCGCCGGCAGCGTACAGTCCGGGAAGGCTTGAACCACAGTCGGTGTTCGCCGGCCAGATGCCATCTGCTTTACGGAGTGACATCCCCAGGCAGGCGCCGCCAACGACTTGCTTGTTGCCGCTCGGGGTGGGCGTGTAAATCGGCGTCCGTCCGGCATGGGCTTCAAACTCCCGCTCGAGATAGGTATACCCATAGTGCGATGCGTCCACAGGACGATCCGGCAACTTGGTCCCTTCCGCGTTGACCTCGGGCTTGCCCCTCGCGGGGCCGACGAGCACTCGGAGGTCATCCGGCACATCCCTGTTTCGGCCAAGCATGTTGGGTATGCCAATAGGGGTATCCATTCTGGTGGAATGCGTGTCCACAAATTCCTTGCCGAGGATCTCAGCACCAGCGCGGTAGGCCATGGCCTCGCCGTCACAGGTCAACTGGACGATTGGCGGATACCCGGCCGGCTTGAAGCCGCAAGCGCCAGCGCAGATGATGGTTGCTTTCGCGATAAAGGTATACAGGCCATCACTGTCGAGGGGGAAACCTATCGCGCCAACGATCCTTCCGCCTTGCTTCAACAGCTCGGCAACCATGATTCTGTCGAGGATCCTGACCCCGCTCTTTTGTACCTGCCTCCTCAGGATTTGGGCATACTCGCCCCTGCTGCCATCGTCAATCTCCAGGCTGGCGGTTACTCCGGGAGGCACAGGGTACCTCATCGGTTGCCCGTCGTCACCTTCCTTGAAGCGCACTCCCCACGAGACCAAGTCCTGGTATCTGGCGTACGATTCCTTGATCGTAATCTCGGTCCAGTAGCGGTTGTTGACGTACTCACTGGTCTTGTTGATATAGTTCAGCCAGACATCCAGTTCATGGCCCCACTCCGGGTTGAAGGCCATGAAGCCTCTCGCATAGGGGGTCTGCCCCGACTTGCCGGCAAAGCCCTTGTCGACCAGGATCACCTCGGCGCCCTGCTCTCTGGCCTTGATGGCCGCAAAACAGCCGGCGATGCCCCCGCCAATGACAAGGACATCGGCGTGCAGTCTGTTCTCCCCGGTTGAAGCGTCCATTGGTCCTCTACCCCCAGCTCGTCAACAGTGGCGACGTCCTGATCGGCGAGATACGGACTGCGTCTTCAGGGCATTCCACAAGGCACCAGCAGCATACCATGCAGTCCTCAGGATACCTTACGACCGCCTTGTTGCTTTCCTGGTCCATTCTGATCACGTCTGCAGGACAGCTAATGACACATATCCCACAGCCTTTGCACAGTACGGGGTCGATTCGTTCGATAGCCATTCCGTTTGCCTCACTGAGCCCAGATTCCGCACTAAGCCTGTTTTCCGCACCCAGCAGAGGCGGTCAAGTCCGTCGCTTTGGCTTGGGCAAACAACCAGTCCCTGACCCCCTCGATGGCATAGGCGATCCGCCAGGTGTGCACGTGGTTGTTGCGACCATCGTCTGGCAGGCCTTCAGGCACAACCGTTCCTCTGCCCAGCACCGTGTACTTGATGGTGTTGCCTTCGGCAACCATCTTGCTCACCTCTACGGCGAATTCCTCCCGGGTTGCCCGACCGTTCCAGGTTGCCCGGCTGATTCTCGCGCCGGCTGCCTCCAGGGCGGCCATGCTGGCATTCATCCCAGGAAAAGCTCTCCGATCCCCTTCTGCGACAATGACCCACAGATTTGCCTCTGTCAATGAAGACATTCTGGTCGCGTCCCATTGCCCCGCAACCAAGAGCGCGGCTGCGAACATGTCGGGATATCGAATGAGCATCTCAATCGAGGCCATACATCCCATGGATTGGCCGGTCGCATACACGCGGTTCCTGTCGATGCTATATCGACTCACGAGGGCCCTTACGAGGTCTACTGTGGCACCCAGCTCGCGGGTTGCTTCGGAATTGTCATTCACGATTACGGTAGCATACTGCGGGGCAAGCACGAAGCATTCGTGCTTGGCCTGTTCTGATGGGGTTGCCCAGATGATGGCCCCGATGCCTTGCATCAGAGTCATCCGCGTATCGCTGCTGATTGCTCCTGCATCGTGAATAAACAAGACCAGAGGATACGGCTTGCTCGCGTCATAGCTCCTGGGGATGTACAGATTGTACTTGAGCGTTATCCCCGTGTCGGGATCGGTGAATTCGGATTGTCGAAAGCCTTCGACCGCGAGGTTGATTGCCCTGACACTCTCATCACACTGCATATGCTTCACCTTTCTTGGAATCCAACGAGCCCTTACAGGCCATTGATTTCCCTCACTCTGCAGCAAGCAACAAAGTGGTTTGGCAGTACTTCCTCGAGTTGCTGCGGTCGGTGACACTTCTCGGACTCATATTTGCATCTCTTGGCAAAACGGCAATGGGGCTTGGGATTGATCGGAGAGACAATCTCGCCCTCAAGAATGATGCGTTCTTTCTTGTGGCGAGTATCGATAGTGGGGACCGCAGAAATGAGCGCCTGAGTGTAAGGATGCAGCGGGCGCCTGAACAGCTCTTTGGAGGGGCTTGTCTCGACCAGTTGGCCCAAGTACATCACACAGATGTCGTCGGAAATATGGCGCACAACAGACAGGTCGTGCGTGACGAACATGTAGGTCAGACCGTACTGATCCTGAAGGTCCTGAAGGAGATTCAGGACTTGCGCCTGAATAGAGACATCCAGAGCAGAAACCGGTTCATCGCAGACGATGAACTTGGGGTTGAGTGCCAGTGCCCGAGCAATGCCGACCCTCTGCCTTCTGCCGCCATCCAACTCATGCGGGTACGACAATCGGAGGCGCTGGTCAATCCCAACCATGGCCATCAGACGCTCTGCTTCCTCCTGCCCTTCCTTCCTGGTAAAGCGGCCGGAGATAATCAGGGGTTCCATGATCGTCTGTTCCACGGTCATCCTGGGATTCAGCGAGGAGTACGGATCCTGGAAGATGATCTTCATGTCTTCTCGCAGTCTTCTCAACCTGCGCGAATTCACAGTGGTAACGTTTTCGCCCCCAAAGTAGATTGATCCACCGGTGCTGTCAAGCAGATGGATGATCACACGCCCCAGCGTCGACTTGCCGCAGCCAGATTCACCGACGATGCCCATCGTCTTGCCTTGCTCGATCGAGAAGGATACATCGTCGACGGCGTGCAGCAGCCCTCTCGGGGTCTCAAAGTACTTCTTTAGGTTCCTTGCTTCAACGAGTGCAGGCATGTCATCCCTCCCGGCTAGCAACCTGAATGCAGCGGCAGAAATGAGCCGGTTCAACCTCGCGCAGTGCGATCGTCCCACTTTTGCACTGCTCGGTCGCGAGCGGACAGCGAGGGCCGAAGTGGCAGCCCGTGGGCAAATTGGAGGGATCAGGCGGCAACCCAGCTATGGGATTCAGTCTCTTCTTCTCTTCATCCAGGGTGGGAACCGCTCCGAACAGTCCCACGGAATATGGATGTGCCGGGCGATCAAAGATCGCTTCTTTGCTGCCGAGCTCGACGATTTCGCCCGCATAGATTACGCCAAGGTCATCGCATACGTCGGCGACCACGCCAAGATTGTGCGAGATCATGATCATGGACGTGTTGAAATCCCTCTTCAGCTTGTTGATCATCTCCAGCACCTGCGCCTGGATGGTCACATCCAAGGCGGTCGTCGGTTCATCCGCAAGCAACAGCTCTGGGCTGCACGCGAGGGCCATGGCGATGACCACACGCTGTTTCATGCCGCCGGAGAACTGGTGGGGATACTCGCCAAAACGTTCGCCGGGTATGCCGACCATCTCCAGCATGTTGACAGCTCGCCTGTTGGCCTCACGCCAGGTGATGTTGTTGTGCAGCTTGATGACTTCGGCAATCTGATCGCCGACCTTCATGATCGGATTCAGCGCCGTCATCGGGTCCTGGAAGATCATGGATACCTTCCGGCCACGCACTCTACGCATGGCTCGTTCGCTGATCTTGAGAAGGTCTTCACCATCAAGACATATCTCCCCACTTTTGATCTTCGCCGGGGGATCCGGAAGGATGCGCATGATGGCCTTTGCGATCGATGTCTTGCCCGCGCCGGTTTCGCCGACCAACCCAAAGGTCTTGCCGCGTTCCAGGTCGAATGAGACCCCGTTGACTGCATGAACCACTTGGCCTTCAGCGGTGTATTCGACAACCAGGTCCCTCACCGCGAGAAAAGCACCACTCTGATGATCCATAATGCCACCCATCCCTATTTCTTGAGCTTCGGATCCAAGGCGTCGCGCAGGCCGTCGCCAAACATATTGAGCGCCAAGACAGCGAGCATAATAAAGATGCCCGGGAAGGTGACCATGTGAGGAGCGGTGCGAATAAGGCTTCGCCCCCCCGCGATCATCGAGCCCCATTCAGGCATGGGCGGCTGAACGCCGAGACCGATAAAGCTCAGCATGGCAGCTGCCAATATGACGTGACCGATCATCATGGTTGACGAAACCAGCACGGGAGAGAAGCTGTTCGGGAGTACGTGCCTGACAATGATCCGCGCCGTGCCGGCATTGATGGATGTGGCTGCTTCCAAGTACTCCTGTTGTCGGATGCTCAGAATCGCGGCCCGTAGCAAGCGGACGCTCATCGGAATGCTGCCGATGCAGAGCGCCAGCACGCTGTTGAAGAAGCCCGGACCCAATACGACAGAGACAGCGATCGCAAGCAGTATGTCGGGGATCGACGAAAGGATGTCTACCAGGCGCATGATGATGTCATCCACCAAGCCGCCAAAATAGCCGGCAAGTGAACCAAAGAACATGCCAACCGTTGTGCCGATCACAACCGCAAGGATCCCGATGCTCAGCGAGAAGCGGCTCCCCCAGATCACCCTGCTAAAGACGTCGCGTCCCAGCTCATCGGTGCCAAAAAGATGCTGCGCCGACGGGGCTGCACGTGTGTGCAGCAGGTCCTGTTTGTCATATGGGTATGGGGCGAGCAGCGGGGCGAAAACCGCGATAATCACCAGGAACAATGCCACAACAAGACCCAAGACAGCAGATGGATTCCTGGACAAGCGCCGGGCGACAACAACAGCCTGGCTTTGCCTCTTGACTCCGCTGGCTGTCATTTCTGCGGTTGCCACGTTAGGCATATTGCTTTCTCCTCTTCCTGCCCGCGAACTGCGCCTTGATGCGGGGATCGATGAAAGCATAGGCCAGGTCCACCAGCAACATGACGAGGGTGAAGGCCATTGCCAGGAAAATCACAGAGCTCTGGACGACCGCATAGTCCCGAGAGTTGATGCCACCTACCAGGTACATGCCGACGCCGGGGATGGAGAAGATCGATTCGATGACCACCGTGCCGGCAAGCATCCTGCCCATGCCGTTGCCGATAACGGTGATGACCGGCAGCAGCGCATTCGGGAGAGCGTGCCGCAGCAGGACTCTGAACTCAGACATGCCCTTCGCCCGCGCCGTGACGATGTAGTCAGAGCGGATGACTTCGAGCATGCTCGAGCGCGTCTGCCGGGCCTGGGTGGCAACCCCAACAAACCCATTGGCAACGACAGGGAGGACATAGTATTGCCATCCGCTGATGCCGTATGGGGGTAGCCAACCAAGCCTCACCGAGAAGAGAAGGACCAGCATCAGGGCAATCCAAAAGTTGGGCATGGAGATGCCAAACAGCGCAGTGAACATCGCGATGCGATCGATCCAGGTGTCCTGTTTGACAGCCGCGATAATGCCCAAGGGGATGCCCAAGAGTACCTGCATCGCTATGCAAAGCGCCGCGATGGTGAGCGTGCGCGGCAGACGGTGAAGCAGTTCCGTAGTGACAGGGGTATGATAGACCCAGGAATCGCCGAAATCGAAATGCAGGACGATACCCCCAACAAACCTGCCCAGGCGTACCAGGTAGGGATCATTCAAGCCCAGCGCTTGCCGCTTGGCTGCGATCTGCGCGTGCGTCGCCTCTGGGCCTAGCATCAAGGATACAGGCTCGCCGGGGATAGAGTACATGATCGTAAAGATCAGGATGGTCACCCCGATGATGACCGGGATCATCCAAAGCAGCCTCTTCAGTATGTATCTGCCCATTGATGAAGACCTCCCTCGTGGCCCTTGTCCGGTTCCCTGCCCGTGGTCGTCCGCCTTCTCCTTCGACAGTCCCGCCGGCCACAACAGTCGATGACGGCCCCCAACCCTGTTTTCCGCACTCAGCAGAGGCGGCGTGAGAGCGGCCTCTGCTGAGTGCGGGATCTGGGCTAACCTGTCCGGCAATAGGAGTTGCGCCGTGCGCATATCATACCACACCGACCAGTTTTGTCAGATGTCTGCAACAACGATGCGGCACTGCCATCACGCGCGATGATTTGAAAGCTCAAGCAGTGCCGCATCGTGTTTAGCTTTGCCTGCCGTCAAAGCAAGCCAGACGGCTCAATCCTACTTAAAGTCGGGGGCATACTCGCAGGCGCCAGGGATGATCTGGCCTCTGCCATCCCTCACGACCTTGGTGATGCCGGCGACACCTACAACGTTGTTAAAGTAGGAGAGCATCCCATAGGCATAGACCTGTTCCTTCTGATACTGCTGGAAGGCATCGAGCTTCTCTGGGGTAAAGCCGCTGAGCTGGCTCGCCGCATCCAAAAGCTCCTGTAGCTGATTGTCCAGGAAAAAGTTAGAGGTCTTGCCGTTATTCCGAGTCTGATCATAGACAAGCTTCCAGGGGTTGATGATAAAGTCTCCGCCTGCGGCCGCATCAATCAACAGATCATACGCTTTGGGGTCCGGCTTTAGCTGATTGTACACGGTCGGCTCCACCTGGCTGATCTCCACTTTGATCCCGAGTTCTTTGAGCTGGCTCTGGATGACCTGGGCCATCAGCCCCGACTTGGGATCGTTCTGGGCCAACAACTTGACAGTCAGGTCGCCCGGCTTGTAGCCGGCGGCAGCCAACAGCCCCTGAGCCTTGGCCAGATCATAGTCGTAGTAGGGTTCAGTGTCCCATTTGGCCTGATAGCCGCCGAAGTTGCTGTTGCCAATGGTATGGGTCGCTGCACAAGCCCCTGGCGCTACGGCATTGCACATCGCCGTGGTATCGATCGCATACGCTACCGCCTGCCTCAACTCCTTCTTGGTAAAGGCATGCCCCTCAGAGCCGTTGAATGCCAGTAGTTGTGTCAGGTTGTCCTGGAATCCAAACACGGAGAACCCGGCTGCAGACCTAAAGCGGGCAATATCGTCTCCGGTCACAGACGCCGAGATGTGGGCTGAACCGGTTTCCAGGGCGATTGAGTGTTGAGCCGGTTCAGTGATGATCTGGAAGACGATCGTCTGAACGTTGGCCCGGCTGAGCTCGGGTGACAACGATGCATCCTTCTGCCAGTACTCAGCGCGTCTCTCGAACGTGAGGCTGGAGCCCGGGACATACTCCTTCAAGACGTAAGGGCTGCTTGTGATCGGCTTGGTGGCGAACTGGTCGGGGCTGGCTTCATAGGAGGCCCGGCTGACGATTGGGCACTCTGTGAGCAGCTTTTCCAGCTCACCTATCCCCAGCACTTTCTTGAACACAAACTGCACAGTATAGTCGCCCGTGGCCGTAACCGACTCGATGTCTCCCAGCGGACGAAGATTGCCCGCCGCCATGCCCGTGTTGTAGGACCAGGCGGCGTCTGCGGCCGTGATCTTGTTGCCGGCACTGTCGGCGACGTTATCGAAGAGCGTTACGACATACGTCTTGTCGCCGGTCTTCTCGACGCCCTTGGCGACAAAGGGGACCAGCTCGCCACCCATCTTGGTGACACCAAACAGGTACTCGTAGGTGGTCCGGAGGACGGCGATACGTCCCATGCTCATGCCGACGAACGGCGACAGGTCAGAAGGATCGGCGCCAATAGCCACGATGACCTTGGAAGCGATGCTGGGCGCAGCGCTGCTGGGCTGCGCCGGTGCAGTGGTGGCTTGCGCCGGCGCGCTGGTGGCGGGCTGCGCGGGTGCAGTGGTGGGCTGCGCGGGTGCAGGTGCACAAGCCGTCAGGGCTGCAAGCGTCATCGACAGGACTAGGAAGAACGCAACGACCTTTCTCGTTTCCATCTTGTTTCTCCTCTTGATGGTGTCTGTTCCGTTCGGGAGCTGCCGACACTGGATACGTTGTCCGCACCACATTCTGTGGACAAACCGGTTTCTCTCGCTGTCCATCCTCCTCTCAGTGGCTTCTGACACTGTCTCACGGCTGGCGGCACTGGAGTCGTTGCTCGCGTCACCTGTTGCGGACATAGCGAAGATCGTAACCAACGCTGGTGCCCTTGAAGACGGACACGCGCTTGAACTCGATCTGGTACAGGTGGAAATCCGCCGGGCCGATGTCGGGCAGCACCATCGGCCCCCCCTCAATACCCGACATGATGCGACGGTCGTTCTCCAAATACTCCTCTACCAGTGAGGCGGCGGCCATCACTCGCTCATGGCCGCCGCAGACGAAATCGAACTCTTCCCGGCGCTTCAGCAGCTTTTCCATATTCAGGGCGTGCTGCTCCACCGTGGGTTGCGGCTCATCCTGAATCCAGTAGAGCATGACACGGGCATCCACTTCATCGCCAGTGAACATGATGCGTTCTCTTCTGTCCAAGAAAGCGATGCTGCTCGGGGCATGAGCAGGGATCTCGATGACCTCGAGCATTCGATTGCCCAAGTCGATGGTATCGCCGTCCCCAACTACTGTGACCGGATAGGCGGTCGGGTACTTGGACGCATCCAGGCTCGCATACGGCGTCTTGGCGATTTCGAGCGCCTGTGCGCTCATGTACGCGCGAGCGAACCAGCCATTGCCGCCGGTATGGTCAAAGTGGCCATGCGTATTGGCCGCCATCGCCACAGGCCTGTCGGCCAGTGTCTGCGCGTACGCCTGAATGCTCTCCGTGGCGAATCCCGTGTCGATCACCACACCGCACGTGTCGCCAACAAGCAGATACGAGTTGCTGCCATCGCCCTGAATGAGCCAGGTATTCGCGCAAATCGGCCGAGAACGAAAGATAGCGTTGGCCACTGCAAGACACCTCCAACAACCTGCTTGCCCAGGAGTCACCTCCGGAAGAGTCTGGGGGCAAAGTCATACAAACTCTTGCGCCAGGTCTGCCATTCGTGCGAGGTGCCGGGGAACTCGACAAAGACGGACTCGATGCCGGCCTTGGCCAGTTCGGCCAGGTCTGCTTTCGTCGCGTTGTAGATGCCTTCCTCTGCGGTCCCTGCGCCCCACCAGAAGAGTCTCACTTGCTGTTTGAAGGCAGCCGCATCGGTGAACACGCCGCCAAACGACTGGGCGACATTGAACTCTGCGGCCGACATGGGCCGCCGGCTAAAGATGCCAAGATAGGAGAACGTGTCCAGGTTGGTCAGGCCGATATACAGCGTCTGCACGCTGCCCATCGACAGCCCCGCCATGGCGCGGTGTTCACGATCGGGGATGGTCCGGAAAGTGGCATCCACCATGGGGATCAGTTCTTTGACGGTCACTTGCGTCATTTCCGGCGGGGGCGGCGTGGAAGGGATATGGAGAAGTGGCTGGCCGGGCGTCGGGGCCTGGCCCCAATCCATGACAACGATCATCGGCTTGGCTTTGCCTTCCGCAATCAGATTATCCACGATGAAATTGGCGCGCCCTTGCTCCACCCAGCTTGTCTCATCCTCTCCGCCACCATGGCGAAGGATGAAGACCGGATAGCGCTGTTCCCGATTGTCATCGTAATCCGGCGGGGTATACACAAACGCCCGGCGCCAGGCCTCGGTTACCTTCGAGTAGTACCATTGCATGCGCACTTGTCCGTGAGGCACATCCTTGATGTCATAGAAATCAACCCCTGGCTCGGGCACCTCCACCCCACAGGCTTTTGCCCGACCGCCATAGCTCTTGGTGGCGGTGTCGTTGACGCGGACACCATCCACGACCAACCAGTAGGCATGCAGCCCGGGGACAGCCGGCGGCGTCGTCACGGTCCAGAGGCCATGCTCGTCCCTGGTCATGTCATAGGGTGCTTTCCCCAGGCCGTTGTAGCCATTGTTCTCGGGCTGGCCGTTCACCGGCTCGATCTGCACTCTTTGCGCCATGGGGGCCTTGAAGCGAAATGTGACTCGGCCATCCAAGTGCACATGCGGCGGGTACTTTTCGTCCTGCAAGTTGGAGGCTGCAGAGCTGGCACCATCTTGTACGTGCACCACTACTCTCCTTTGCCGTTTGCTTCGGGGCACGTGTGGCTTGGTCAATGGCAGACAAGTCTTACTTGCTGGCGCTGGATACGATCATCTCATCATACCAGCCATCATGGTACTTGAGAAATACATGCTGCAGCCGGAGACCAACCCTCTCGAACATCAAGTTCATTGTTCTGGCGTAGACTTGGTTGTTCACTGTAATCACATCGAGCCCCAGAGCGTCACAGGCATGGGCGATAGCATTCACAAAGTCCCTTCGCTTGAATACCACTCTTCCCGCTGCCTGTTCGGTGATTCTCAAGTCACCCTCTTGCGGTCGAAAGTACTTGCGATAGAGACCCAGACCCTGCTCAACATCGGTGCCGGCGAGCTCCAAATCGGCCCTCACCTGGTCCAGCCATCTGAGTCTCTTTTCGGCGACCGTTTCACTCATGATCTCATAGGCCGTGTCCAGGCCATATCGTTTCCCGACGGCAAGGACGAGCCGGTACATGTCGACTTCATAGTCATGCATGACGGCTCTGACGTCCTGCACGACCATATCACTGTGCGCGTTGGCGCGTTCTTGGATATCCCGCAAGACTTGGTCTCTGCCGTAGACCTTTTGCGTGTGCCATTTCGCGGTGCCCATCTGTGTATCCTCGTGCGCTTGTGCAGCGCAGCGCTCAGGAGGCTCCCTCGCTCTGCCTGCGCCTGGCCCGGGCTGGGCCGGCCCAGTTGCGACCTGCTGCGGCGCACCGGGCCAAGCCACAGACCGGCTATGCGTCAGCCCTAGATGACTTGCTGTTTGAAGAAACCCGTCAGCCCTGCCTCTGCAATCCGTTTCCTGGCCTTCTCCGGGTTATCCGGGAAGAAGCCGACGTCCTTCAGCCGGCGCAGATAGTGGCCGGCATGCGCGCTGACGAACGTGGTCGGCCCGCCATACTCGGTCTGCGCCGAATCCCTGAGGAACTGCTGGGTGAAGGCAATGATATCACCCGTCACCGTGGTCCGCGGCAGCTCGACCGGCTCCTGGCCCACGGCGGCCCGCACGGCGTTGAAACCAGCCAGGTACCCCGAGTTGATGCCGGGCTGAACGTCGACCATGTGCGCCTTGCTGCCGGCAGTGAACAAGTTGTCGAGCGGAGGGACGCGCAGACAGTCCTCGCAAAAGACCAGATCGTAGCCCAATGACCAGAGATTCTGGCCCCCTACGGGTGCCGCCAAGACGACGTTCTCGAACCCTGGGATTTCTCTCAGCTTCTCCAGGGGTATCGGGCTCGGCCCCGCGCCGCCGGCAAAAATGCCCCGATCCAGCAGCCGGAAACGGCCAACATCCGGCGCTACTCTCCAGCTCGTTTCCGGGTCTGCCGGATGGCCCATGCCGTCATTGCCGTCTTGCCCTCGAGTGCCCCAGCTCCACTCGGGGTCAACATCCCAATCGATGACCCCCCGAAACGGCACAAATATCTGGTGGTTCTCGTCCAGTTGCTGCTGCAGCTCTTTTGAGAGTGACCCCTTGTACAGATAGAGCCCGTTGTACTTGATGCCGGGCCTGCCATCCTTCTGGTGCATGCTCACTGTGGTCGCGCCGGCTTTGCCGCAAATATCCACCCGATTGCCGAAAGTGGCGCACTGCATCCAGGGGCACATCACGCAGCCGCCAACATCCGGGATGCAGTGATTCTGCCCCCCGGCCGAGCCGGTGGCATCGATGAACGCATCCCCCTCGACCCAGTCGCCGTTGGCGAGCTTGACCTTGATCACGCGGCTGCCTTCTTTGGCCACGTCGACCGCCCGGCTTCGCCAGCGGATCTCGACCCCCATCTTCTGCAACAGCTTGCGCAGGACGGGTTCCGCCGTCAGCACGTTGTAGACCCAGGAGTGCTTGGTCATCTCTTCCGAACCAGGCAAGCTATGATGGGGATAGTGCGACTTGCGATAGTTCTCAACATTGGGCAAACAGACCGCATCGAGGGCCTCGTTTACCTCGCCGGCCCCCATCTCCACAATCTCCAGATGCAGCGGATACCTGCCGCCCACGTCCATGCTGCCGGCGATGCGGCCGATACCCAAGAGCTGATCCTGTCTTTCCAGCAGGATAACCTCGGCGCCCGCCTTGCGCGCCCCCACCGCAGCGGCTATGCCCGCACAGCCTCCCCCAACGACGACGACTCTGACCATCGAGGACTCCCCTTTCCGTTTCGCCCAGACCTGAGGCTCAATGCTCGATCACCACGACCGCCATGCTTGTTGGCGCTTGAGGGGCCGGGAACGGCGGGCCTTGTGCTTCGCAGAGGACCGGAAGCAAAGCTTGGAGGCTTTCTGGCGGCTGGTAGGTCGGCCGGCGGCGGGGAGGTTGGCGAAGGTTTGGGACTCTCGCCAGGTTCCCCGCCCGTTCCCCCGCGCTCCTGGTAGCCGCCCCTATTGTACGGTAGAAACGGACGACCGTCTATCCCCATTCCGGCGGATTCTAGACTGTATGCACAATCGTTACTGTGCTGCGAAAGGACCGGTACAGCGGATGGAGTAGCTTGCCAAGTTGCCCAACAGTGAGTATAATCTCCGTGTTGGGCAACTTGTGGGGGCGCCTATGCGCAGAGACAGCAAACCTCTTGTCCGCAACGATCTGTTGGTCGCCGATGGCCCTGCCGGCTGCGCGGCCAATCCGGTGCGGGTCGGGCATGAGTCCTGGTATGCCTGGCTTACCGGCCAAAGCACATTCATCTACGAAGGCGGCACGGGGCGCTTCACCGCTCGCCTCGAACACCGTCGCGGCATCGGCTATTGGTATGGCTACCGGCGGCGCAACGGGAAACTGGCCAAGACCTATCTGGGCAAGTCAGGAGAGTTGACGCCGGAACGCCTCGAGCAGGCCGGCGCCTTCCTCGCAGGGCAGATTCCGTTGCGGCGACTGATGAGCGATGGCCATCCCACCGGGTTGCTCGCGGCGCCGAGCCCAACGGATACCGCTGCCGCGTCCTTGGGTGAGATGACTTCCCTGCCCCTGACCAAGGTCAAGCCGCCCGCCTTGCCGGAAAAGCTCGTCGCGCGTGCGCGGCTCACCCAGCGCATCGACAGGCCGGTGACCTTCGTCAACGCCCCCAGTGGCTTCGGCAAGACCACGCTGCTGAACGAGTGGCGGCAGGGCTGCGGCATGCCGGTGGCATGGGTGGCCCTCAACGCAGACGATGATCATCCGCTGCGCTTCTGGTCTACGGTGGTGACAGCCTTGCAGACGGTTGACCCAAGCCTGGGCCAGAGCTGGCTGTCACAGCTCCACAGTTCCTCACCTTCGACCCTCTCCGAGATCGTCGTCAACCTGACGAACGATATCATCCGAGCGAGCGACGCGCCCAACGCGCACCACCGCATCGGCCTGGTCTTGGACGACTATCACCACATCCAGCACCCGGGGATTCACACCTCCCTCCAGACCTGGCTGGAGCACATACCTCCAACACTCAAACTGGTCGTGGCCAGCAGCACCAAGCCGCCTCTGGTCCTGGGCTATCTGCAGGCTAGAGGGATGGTGGTAGAGCTGGGGGCCGACGACCTGCGCTTCACCCTGGAAGAGGGGACCGAGTTCTTGCAGCAGCACTCGCCAGGGCGACACCTGGTCTATGGCGACATGCAGACACTGGTCAAGCGCACGGAGGGCTGGATAACCGGCCTTGTGCTGGCGACCTGCGTGCTGGCGCAACAGGGGAAGCGCTCCAGCTTTATGGAGGCCTTCACAGGCGCGCACAGCTTGCTCCGCGAGTTCTTTGCCACAAGCGTCCTGCAGAGGCAAGCGCCAGCGGTACAGACGTTCCTCCTCAAGACATCGATCCTGAGACATCTCACAGCGCCCTTGTGCGACGCCGTCACCGGCCAGAGAGGCGCTGCCGGCATGCTGGCGCGCTTGTGGGAGGAAAGGCTCTTCCTTGAACGGTTGGAGGAGGCGAACTGGTACCGCTATCATGACTTGTTCCGCGAGACGCTCTGTGCACAGTTGCAGGAGCAGTGCCCCGCCGAAATCCCGCGCCTGCATCGCCAGGCGGCACAGTGGTACCAGGCACAGAACGCCCCGGCAGATGCGGTATGTCATCTGCTGGCCATCGAAGCATGGGAAGAAGCCGCGGTCTTGCTCGAAAGCGTGGCGTTGCGCGAGCTGGAGCACCTCGGAGAGGATTCTCGCCTGCTGCATTGGTTGCAGCACCTGCCGGAGGCCGTGGTGCAGCAGCACAGGGCGTTGCTTGCGCTGTATGTCCGGCTGGCAGGCATAGCACTGCCGTCGACCGCGGTGGAGAGCCTTCTGGCGCGCACGGAGCTGAGCATGGCCGCCAGATCGCCGCTGGAGAAGCCCGGCACCGTGCCAGAGACACACTCGCAGGTGCAGCGAATCTGCCGCCCCTGGGCACGGAGTGGCCAGGAGGCCGCCGAGTTGCCGGCAGGTGGAGCCGATGACTCCGTCTGGCCGATGCTGAACGGCATGCTGCAGTGCTACCGCGACTACCGCCGCGATGTGATCGGGGCAGAAACAGAAGCAACGGCGGCGTACCAAACTGCACAGGAAAGGGGGCATCTCTACACCATTCTGGTGGCAGGGGGAGGCTGCGCCAACCTGGCGTTCTCGCAAGGCCATCTGCGGCGAAGCGAACAGATCGCCAACCAGGTCCTGCGACAGGCACTGGAATTGCGCGGCAGGCTTCCAGAGCCAGCGAGCATCGCCCTGACCGCCTTGAGCGGCGTCTACTTTATGCGCAGTCAATTGACGCAGGCACATCAGCTCTTGGTCCGCGCCACGGAGGTAAATCCGAACCCTACCGGCAGCAATGAACTGGTCACGGTCGCGGTTCTGCGCGCCAAGATCCAGTCGGCGCAGGGAGATAACGAAGCGGCCTTTGCCACCATCCAGGCTGTACGGGAGCTCCACGCCCAACGCCCTTCCAGCATCTGGCTCGATCAGGATCTGGCAGCGTATCAGGCGCTGTTCTGCCTGCGACAGCGGGATTTCGCCGCCGCTGAGCGGTTCCTGAGCGAAGGAGGGGAGACCGAGGAAAACGCGTTCTCGGCACTTGCTCGCGCAGAGATCCTCATCGAGCAAGACAGAAACGTGGCCGCCGAAGACATCCTGAACCACCTCCTCGACAGATACCCTCATGGCTTCTACTCGTTGCCGATGATGCGGGCGCGCGTGATGCTGGCCATCGCCCTGTTCAATCAGCGCAGGGCACATCAGGCGCGCCGGGTCATGGCCGAAGCGGCGCGACGCGCCGCACCCGAGTTCTTCATCCGCCCGTTCCTGGATTACGCCCCCCAAGTTGCCCCCCTGCTCTCGCTCGTGCTCCATACTGCGAACCTTGATGCCGGTATCCAGTCTTTTCTCAGGGGGACCCTCACCAAGCTGGGACAGGCCAACGGCGCACAAGAGACCACACCCGCAGACGAACCGCCGGCATTGGCCATTGCCGCATCCATCACGCCGCGTGAACAAGAAGTGCTGCGCTTGCTGAGCGCCGGCCTGTCCAGCCGCGAGATCGCGGCCAGGCTCTTCATCTCTACCAGCACCGTCAAGACCCATTTGGAGAATATCTACCGCAAGCTTGGCGTGAACAGCCGGACGCAGGCCATCGCGCAGGCGCATGCGCTCAAGCTGGCGCAGCTATAGGCAGCGCCCCTCACGGCTGCGAGCATCAAGGCAGGCGTGCGGCGCACAAGATCGTGAAGATCACTGTCATTGGTGGAGGGTCAACCTGCACGCCCGAGTTGGTCAGCGGCTTCCTGGCGCGCGCTGGTTCCCTTCCCCTGAGCGAGTTGTGCTTGATGGACATCGACGCCGCACGGCTGGCCATCGTGGGCGGTCTCGCCCAGCGCATGGTGGCCGCCCAAGGCAACCCGTCCCGTGTAGTCCTGTCGCACGACCAGCGCGCGGCCATCGAGGGCGCGGCCTATGTCATCGCCCAATTGCGCGCCGGCGGCATGGCTGCCTCGCGCGCCGACGAGTACCTGGGGCAGAGACACGGGCTCGTCAACGACACCGGCGAGACGCACGTGGTCAATGCGCCCCATGGTGGCGCGGTGCCAGGCTGGCCGCAGGATTGGGTTCTGGAGCTGCCCTGCCGCGTTGAC
Source organism: Chloroflexota bacterium (assembly GCA_029553955.1). GTDB lineage: Bacteria > Chloroflexota > Anaerolineae > SpSt-313 > SpSt-313 > JAKPJZ01. The sequence goes on along the minus strand of JAKPJZ010000074.1, from coordinate 84,798 downwards.
CGTGACGGCATCCATCCTCCGCCTGCGGAGCCGCTTCCCGCAGTATGCTTTGGCCTGTTGGCACAGGTCGAGGCGTATGAGCTGCTGGCGGCCGAGGCCGCGGTGACCGGGAGCCAGCGCGCTGCCTACCAGGCCCTCCTCGCACATCCGCCCCCTGGCCTCCAGGCGTCGATCGAGGCGGTCAACGATGGTGCCTTGGGCCTGCTGCAGGTGCGGCCGCAGGCTGGGGCGTGGCCGTGGGCGAGGCAGCGGGCGCGAGCGAGCTCGTGTTCAAAACGCTGCAGACCATCGCTCACGAATGGATACGGCGCGGCCCACGCACGCAACTGACCCCAGCCTTTGTCAAGCGCGCCGGGCTGCGCAGCATCGAGGAGCTCCTCGAGGGCCTGACCTCAGGCAAGGTCGAGGTACACGCCGATGCGGCGCCACTGGTGTTCCAGGTAGCCGCACAGGGCGATTCCGTCGCCCTGGAGATCATCCGCTGGGCGAGCTGGCCTGCGCCGTCATCCGCCAGCTCGAGTTTGCCGAGCTCGCCTTTGACGTGGTGCTCATCGGCAGCATGTTCGATGGCGGCCCGGCGCTCATCGAGCCGATGCGTCAGACGATTCATGCCCTTGCGCTGCGGGCGCGCCTGGTGCGGTTGACGGCCCCGCCGGTCATTGGCGCCGTCCTTCTGGGCATGCAGCAGGCCGGCCTAGAACATCGGTCAAGTATTCCTGCGAAGGCCCCCAGACGGCCGAATCATCGTCCTCCGACGCCCACGAAGCCGCCTGCGGCGGCCAAGGGGGGCTAGGCTACGTCGTCTATGCGAATACTTGACCGATGTTCTAGCTGCCTGCGAGCGGCGCGAGGCACTCATCCGTTCCGCGCGGCAGCTCCTGCCAGCCTGACTCCGCGCAGCCCGCTGCCACGGCATGCAGATTGCTGATGCCCGTGGCAGTGGGCGTGTGCGGGAGGTGCGCGCGATGTCCAAGTGGCGGGTGCTGCTGGCGCTGCTGGTGCTGCTCCTGGTGGTTGGGCAGCCCCTTTTCCGTCGTGGTGGCCTCGGCAGTTGGGTAAGCTTTGGCCGCGACGTGACTCTGGCCGCCGGCCAACGGCTCGACGGACACATGGTCGCCTTTGGCGGCAACGTCATTGTGGGGCCGGGGGCCGCGGTCCACGGCGATGTGCTCGCCCTCGGCGGCGGCATCTCCATCGCCGGCCAGGTCGACGGGCAAGCCTTTGCGCCCAGCGGCGACATTACGCTGGCCGAGACGGCGCGGGTGGCGGGCGACGTTCTGGCCTCTGGCGGTGTGCTGCGGCGGGCCGGCGCCGTGGTCCACGGCGAGGTCATGGGCGGCCGCGGCAGCCCTCAGGCGCCCCTCCTCAGCCGCTGGCGCGAACGCTGCCTGCTCTCGCTGCCGAGCTTTTGGTTCGGCTGGCCGTGGGGCATCGGCATGGCCGGCAACCTCTTCGTCTGGGCGCTGCAAGTGCTCCTGGGGAGCCTCGTCGTCGTGGCGTTGGGCCTGCTCGTGCTCACTATCGCCCCCGGCCCGGCCGAGCGCGCCAGCCACGCCCTGCGCCGCCACCCCTGGCAGAGCGTGGCCGCCGGGCTGCTGGCCTGGCTTGTCGCTGTCGTCGGCGTGCCGCTCCTGGCCTCAACCGTCATCGGCATTCCACTTGCGGCCGCTATCGTCATCGCCCTGGCGGCCGGCCTGCTCTTTGCCTGGCTGCCGGCCGGCCTCGCCGTGGGCCAGCAGGCGCTCACCGGCCGGCGCGGCGGCCACGAGCCGCTCCTCGCCGCCACCGTGGGCCTCGCCATCCTGGCCACGCTCACCAGCATCCCCTGCGTCGGCTTTATCGTCATTGGCGCCATCGGCGTATGGGGCCTCGGCGCAGTCGTCGTGACGCGCTTTGGCACCACGCCCTACCGCGAGCGCTCATCTATCTAGCGGCTCAGCGCAACGGTCTTCGGCTGCGACGCCCACAAGGGGCTAGGCTACGGCCCATCAAGACCATCACAGGGCTGCGACGCCCACAAGCGGCTAGGCTACGGCCCATCAAGACCATTACAGCGCCCTCCGCGCCTCTGCGGTGGATGTCCTCGTCTGCTTGAGGCGAAGCTTCGCTAGTTCTTGCTGACGTACAGCATCTGCGCCGGGCGGGCGAAGGCAATCCCCTCCTCGGCAAAGCGCCGAAAGATGGCCAGGTTGATGGCCTGCTGCGTATCCATATAGGCGGCATAGTCGGGCGTGCGCATATAGTAGACCGTCTCGAAGAGCAGCGCCAAATCGCCGTACGCCTGAAAATGCGCGCGATCGAAACGCGCCAGCGGCTGCGCCTCGATGATCTCCCTGATCAGCGCCGGGATGCGCTCGAGCTTGTCATACGGCGTCTCGTAGGTGACGCCGATGGTAAAGGCGATGCGCCGCTCCTGCATGCGCCGATAGTTGCGGATGCGGCTGCTCAGCAGGTCGTTGTTCGAAATGATCAGTTGCTCGCCCGAGAGGCTGCGCAGCCGCGTGGTCTTGAGCCCAATCTGCTCCACGGTGCCCGAATAGTCGCCCACGACGATCGCATCGCCGATGACAAAGGGCCGGTCGAAGGCGATGGACAGCGACGCCAACAGATCGGCCAGAATGTTCTGCACCGCCAGGGCGACGGCAATGCCGCCCACCCCCAGGCTGGCGATGAGGCTCGTGACCTGGACGTTGGGCAGGTTGTCGAGCGCGAGGAGCGCGACGAGCGAATAGAGCGCCAGCCGCGCGAAAAAGCCCACCACGCGCATGGTGCCCACGCCTTCGCCGCCGCCGTGCTGCTTCTGGTAGCAGGCCAGCCAATGGTCGATCAGCGCATCGGCCCAGATGGCCAACTGCGCCAGCAGCCCAGCCAGCGCGAGGGCGCCGCTCCAGGCGGCCACCTCGGGCGGCAGCGTGAGCACCAGCGACCCCGCATAGACCGCCAGCACGGCCAGCAGCCAGAAGCGCGTCCGCGCCAGAACGCCGCTGATCACATCGTCAACAGCACTCTTGGTGGCCAGCGCGTGGCGGCGAAAGCGCCGCAGCAACACGCGCTGCGCGGCCCAGAACAACACCAAGATCGGGATCGTGATCAGGAGCGCACAGGCCCAAGTCTGCACCGTGTTGCCGAGGACGGTCCACTGCAGGAAGGCCATTCCCCTACCCCTTTCCGAGGCAGCATTATAACATGTGACAACTCGCGCTGCAACGTCACCTGCTCAGACCGCGCTCCTTTTGGATTGTAGTGGTGGGGAGACGCCTGACAGGTCTCTGGAGACCTGTCAGGCGTCTCCCCATCGCCCGCTCTCCGGCACAGAGCTGATCTTTAACTGTGGCTTTACGCCGCGTGCGAAGGTCTGTGCGCTCCACATGCGCCTAATCAACGAGGATATGTCGATTCCGATGCGCAGTGCTCCCGCGCGCAGCAGTGACTGCCCGCCGCGGCGGCGCCCGGGCGAAGCCGGCATCGGCCGAGCCTTCGATCTTGGGGAGAGCAGTAACGTCTTGCCACGCTGAGTGGCACACGAAAGGAGTCAAAGGTGTACGACAGGCTAAAGAGGTTCTTTAGGGATGAGAGCGGCATCACCGCCCTCGAAACCGCCATCATCCTGATCGCCTTCGTCGTGGTCGCCGCCGTCTTTGCCTTCACGGTCCTCTCGGCTGGCACGACCTCGACAGAGAAGGCCAAGGAAGCCATTCTCTCTGGGCTGCAGGAGGTCAGCGCCTCGCTCGAGCTGCGCGGAGCCGTCCTCGCCACCGAGAACACCCCTGGCGCCGCTGGAGAGGGCCAAATCAAGAACATCGTGTTCACCGTGGGCAATGTCGCCGGCGGCACGGCCATCGACCTGACCAGCACCATCTCCGGCACCAACAAGGTCGTCATCGACTACCGCGATGCCGAGAAGTCAGTCTCCGGCCTCCAGTGGTCGGTGGACTGGCCAGTCAGGCACGATGAAGACAACCTGCTGGAGGACGGCGAACTGGCCAAGATCACGATCGACCTGACCGATACGAAGAACGGCATCACGCTCGGCACGGACACGACCTTCGCCATCGAAGTCAAACCGCCGCGCGGCGGCGTGCTGCTGATCCAAAAGACGACGCCCTCCTACATCGACACTGTGATCGATTTCCACTAGACGATCCTGCCTCCCCAGGGTCTGTACCGAGCGGTTCAGCCGGGTCGCGAGGCCCGGCTGAACCGCCATCCTTACCCATAGAGCGAGGCATGCCTGTGGCACTGGAAAACAGAGTCAAGACCCTTGAGGACGAACTAGGCATCCTGAAGGACCAGATCCGCAACACGTTGCTCGAGATCCAGGAGCAGATCCTCTTCCACTACTATCCCGACCTCAGGGCCCAGGAGGCGCCTGCCCCCGACGCCGCCGCGCCTGCGCTCAGGGGCAATGGGTCGCAACACGGCGCGGCTTCGTTCTCGGGCGTACAGCGGGTCACCATGGCAGAGCTGGAGCCAGCCCCTGCCGTGGATGCGCCGGCGCTGAGGGTGGGCTCGCTCGTGCGCAGCGACGCCTTGAGGTCATTGTCGGATGCAGGCGACGCCCCCGAGGCCGCGCTGCCGCCGGAGGGCACCGGCGCAGCCTCTCTCGCGCCGCCGGAGGCCGAGAGCACCGACTGGGGCCTTGTGGCGCGGCTGACCGAATGGGCCGGCGGCAGCGTGCAGAAGATTGGCAAAGAGCGCACCATCCGGGCCATCGAGATCTATGCGAACGCAGGCTATCTCGACCAGGGGGTCAGAGATGCCCTGCTGCAGCTCATCGAGCTCAGCGATGACGAGCCGCCGGCGGAGCGTGTCCGCCTGCGCGTGGTGCTCGAGCTCCTCCTCAAGCTGAACGAGGCCCTGGGGCGCGATGTCGACGTCGCGGCCACCCGCCGGCTGGTGGAGGAGGTGAAGGTTGGATAAGGCCATCGTCACCACCCTCCTGATCGTCGCCGGGGTCATTGCGGCCACGATGCTCTTCAGCGCCGTCTATCCGGCGGTCATACAGAGCAGCAATGCCCTGGTCGGCATGAAGGCGCGCATCGATGAGCGCTTCTCCAGCCAGCTCGCGGTGATCCACGCCTGTACGTCGCCCGACTATACCGACGTCGCCCTCGTCTGGGTCAAGAACATCGGCGCCTCTTCCATCAAGGCCGTCGAGCGTTGCGATGTCTTCTTTGGCCCGGAGGGCAACTATCAGCGCATCCCTCACGACAGTGGCGACCCGCACTGGGAATACGCCGTGGAGAACGACACCTATTGGAAGCCCGGCAGCACCCTCAAGGTCACCGTCGATCTCAGCTACGTCCTCGTGCCGGGCGAACGCTATTTCTTCAAGATGACCACGCCCAACGGCGTCTCGACCGAGTACTACTTTAGCCCCAACAGGTGAGCCATGGAGACGGTGGTAGCAGCGGCACTCATCATCATCCTCGTCCTACTCAGCATGCTGACCCTGACCTATGCCTGCATCTCGGCGCAAACCGGCCTGCTGGAGTCGTGGCGCGCCATGGATGAGCGCGCTCTGGAGCGCTCGCGCACCAGCCTGTCGCCCGTCGGCGCCGGCATGGAGGCCACCGGCGACGTGGTCACCATCACCCTGAAGAACGATGGCAGCGTCAAGCTCTCCGACTTGCGGCAGTGGGACGTCGTGCTCGAGTACGTGACGCCCACCGGCCGCATGGCCGGGTGGTACCCGTATGCCCAGGCGGCCGACCCCGGGCAGAACCAGTGGGCGCTATAGGGCATCTACCACGACGCCGCCAAAGCCCTCCCGGAGGTCCAGGACCCGGGCATCGTGAACCCCGGCGAAGAGCTGGTCATCCGCGTCAAGGTCTCGCCCCCGGTGAAGGTTGGCACGGCCGGCGTGGCGACCGTCTCGACGCCCAACGGCATCGCCGCATCGCTGGCCTTTGTCAAGTAAGCTTGAGCGCTCACACTGTCATTGCGAGCGCAGCGCAGTCTCCGCGTCGGGCATTGGAGTTGCCTCGCTGCGCTCGCAACCTGGGGATTGCTTCGTCGGCGGCTGCGGCCGCCTCCTCGCAATGACAGGCCAAGGTTCTGTGCTGGGCACAGGGTTCGGAGACCCTGGGTCACTCGCAATGACGGTATGCACGCTCACGGGTAGGCAGGGAGGCAGGAATGCCAGCACCCTCTGTAGGCACGCTCATCGGCGAGGCACGCCAGACGTTCAGCGCCTCCGGCGCTGAGCAGGCTGCCGGCGACCAGCCCAGGAAGAGCGTGGTGTCCACAGGCAACATGGAGATCGACAACAAGATGGGTGGCGGCATCCCCATCGGCTCGCTGACCCTGATCGACGGCCATTCCCATGCGGGCAAGTCGGTGCTATCGCAGCAGATGATGTGGGGCTCGCTCTACGACGGCTTTCGCCTCGCCTTCTTTACCACCGAGAACACGGTGAAGAGCCTGATCAAGCAGATGCAGAGCCTGAACATCGACATTCTCGACTTTATGCTGCTGCGCCGGCTGCGCATCTACCCCATGGAAGTCGCACGCTCGGAGGGCGACTGCCTGGGCGCCCTGCTGGAGGCGATCAGGGCCGAGCACTATCGCGGCAGCGACATTGTCTTCGTCGATGCGCTCACGCCCTTCATCCTCGCCACACCGCCCGAGGACGTCATTGGTTTCTTCGAGGGCTGCAAGCGGCTGTGCTCTGAGAGCATGACCATCGTCAACATCATCCACTCCCATGCCGTCTCGTCGGAGCTGCTCGTGCGCATCACTTCGCTGTGCGATGCGCACCTCTGCCTGCGCACCGAGGAGGTGGGTGCCAAGCTGGTCAAGGTCATGCAAGTGTCCAAGGTCAGAGGCGCGAGCAAGAACACCGGCAACATCGTCAGCTTTGAGGTGGAACCGGGGCTGGGCATGAGGATAATCCCGATCAACAAGGCCCAAGGGTAGATCGCCCATGCCAGAGATCAGGCTACCTTTTCCCCGCGAGCGGGTCATGGGGCGCAGGCGAGGCTCTGCACCCAACCAACTCGGCCGGTTTCCCCGCGCGCTGCAAGAGGCCGCGCAGGCGAAGCCGTATCTGCGCGCGTACCTCGAAGGCCTGCCGGTCGCCGAGATCGGCATTCCGCAGTACTACCCCCGGCTCAGCCGCTCGCTCGGCAGCCTCCCCGGCCGCAACCTGATCTACCCCAGCAAAGACGGGCACTATGTGCACATCTACCCCGACGCCGTCGGCGAGCGCGACTTTTACATCCCCATCACGCCCGACCTGACGGTCGAGCTGGGCGGGCTGATGCAGGAGGTCGATTTCCGGCTGCTCGACTGGGCCGAGGAGATTGGCCAAGCCCAAGATGACGAGCGCGCCGCGGTCTTTCTCAAGTGCCTCGGCCACGTCTGCACCATGCGCCCGGGGGAGAACAACGGGCAGGTGCATGTCTCCCCGCAGCAGATCGAGGCCGTGCGCTACCTGACCCTCCGTGACAAGGTGGGGCTCGGCGTGCTCGAGCCGCTGATCCAAGACCCCTACATCGAAGACATCAGTTGCTCCGGCGTGGGGCACATCTTTATCGAGCACAAGATCTTTCGCAGCATCCAGGCTTCCATCGTCTTTTCGTGCATGGATGAGCTCGACGAGTTCGTCCTCTGGCTGGCCGAGCGCATCAAGCGGCCGGTCACGGTGCGCAACCCCATCGTCGACGCCGTGCTGCCCGACGGCTCACGCATCAACATCGTCTACGGCCGCGACATTGCCAAGCGCGGCAGCAACTTTACCATCCGCAAGTTCGCCGAAGAGCCGCTCAGCATCGTGCAGTTGATCGCCTTCGGCAGCCTCGACTATACCATGGCCGCCTACCTCTGGATGGTCATCGAGGAAGGGCTCAACGTCTTTGTCTGCGGCGAGACGGCCTCGGGCAAGACGACCCTGCTGAACGCGCTGACGACCTTTATCATCCCCGATGCCAAGGTCATCAGCATCGAAGACACGCCCGAGCTCCAAATGCCACAGGCCAACTGGCTCCGCGAGGTCGTCCGCGACACGGGCAACTCGGAACGGAGCACGGCGATCGACATGTTCACCCTGCTCAAGGCGGCGTTGCGGCAGCGCCCCGACCGCATCATGATCGGCGAAATCCGCGGCATCGAGGGCAATGTCGCCTTCCAGGCCATGCAGACGGGGCACGGCGTCATGGCCACCTTCCATGCCGCCTCGGTGCAGCGCCTCATCCAGCGCCTCACCGGCAACCCAATCAACGTGCCCAAGACCTATATCGACAACCTGGACGTCGTCGTCATCCAGTCTGCCGTCCGCGGCCCCGACGGCAGGATGGTGCGCCGGGTACTCAGCATCAACGAAATCGTGGAGTATGAGACCCGGTCCGATAGCTTTTCATTCATCACGACCTTTCGCTGGAAGCCTGACGACGACACCTTCGAGTTCCCGGGAAACAAGAACAGCTACGTCCTCGAGGAAAAGCTCGCCCGCAGGCGCAACCTGCCGGAGAGCCGCAAGAGAGAGATCTACCAGGAGCTGCAGCGCCGGGCCAGGATCCTGGAAAGGCTGCACAGGAGGGGAGGCGTCGATGGCTTCCATCAGCTCTTCAAGGTCATTGCCGAGGCCCGCAAGCAAGGTCTCGTTTAAGGAACCGTCCGAGTTTGACCTCTTCTACCAGTTGATCTACATGTCGGCGATCGCGTCGGCGGGCATTGCCAGAGGCCAGCTCTTCCAGCTTGCCGCACGGCTGGTCAGCTCTCCGGCCGAGTACTTTAAGCGTGTCCATCTGCTCTGCGAAAAGCTGGGCTACAACTATCCTGCCGCGTGCACTGCGGTCGGCCAAAAGTCCACGTCGGAGGCCATGAAGACGTTGCTCCTGCGCTTTGCCGATGCGCTCTCCTCGGGCCACCCCGAGGTTGCCTTCCTAACCCAGGAAGCCGAGGTGCAGGGCAACGTCTACGAGAAGCAATATGACCGCAACCTCTCATCGCTCACCAGGTGGACCGATGCCTACGGCGCTCTTGTCGTCTCGGCGACGCTGATTGTCATCGTCAACCTGACCTCGACGATGATCTACGACCTGGGCGCCGGCATGAGCGCCGGCCTGATCATCACCGCGGTGCTGGCGAGCGCCGGCGGGGCCTGGATCATCTCGCGCGCCGCGCCCTGCGAGGCCGAGGCCCTGTTCGTTGCCACAGGGCCGGCCCTGCAGCGCCTGGCGCTGCGGCTCGCCAAGGCATCGCTGCCGGCCACGCTCGGCCTCTGCCTCCTGCTGGGCCTGCTCAGAGTGTCGTTGGGCTGGCTCCTCATCGTGGCCGGCCTGGCCCTGCTGCCCCTGGGCGTCGTCAGCCTGCGGGCCTCGCTCGAAGTGGAGAAGAAGGACCGGGAGATTGGCCCCTTCCTGCGCACCTTTGGCGCCGTGGCGGCGTCGACCGGCACCACACTCGCGGCGGCCCTCGACCAGCTCGATCCGGCCTCCTTCCCCAGCCTGCTGCCCGACCTGAAGCGGCTCGGCTGGCGCTTCAAGGCCGCCATCGCGCCGGCCCTCTGCTGGAAGCAATTCGCCGTCGAGACCGGCAGCAAGCTGATCAACGATACCATCACCGTGTTCTATGATGCCATCAAGCTCGGCAGCGACACCGCCACGGTGGGCTCGCTCTGCAGCCAGTTCGCCACCACCGAGGTCATGCTCCGCGCCAGGCGGCGCGGCATTTCCTCGACGTTCTCCAATCTGACCATCGTCATGCACGTGGCCGTTTGCGCCCTGATGATCATCATCCTGGAGGTCATCCGCACGTTCACCGACCTCATCGCGGCCGCCGCGAGCTCGCAGGCCGAAGAGGCCGCGGCCTCGCTGCAGCTCCCGATGCTCAGCTTCGCCAGCCCCATCTTGGGCACCGTCATGACCCTCACCTATGCCATGGTCGTCGTGCTGGCGCTGGTCAACGCCTTCGCCATTGCCGCCGCCGATGGCGGGCACCTTCTGAAGGGGTCGTTCTACTTCTCTATCCTGTTGGCGTTGTCGGGCGTCTGCCTGGTCGTCATGCCCCCGCTCGTCCAGGCGTTCTTCAGAGTAGGTTGACGATGCAAGCCCAAGACCTCGCAGACACGCTGGCCGATGACGGCAGCCCTGCCGCCGGCGGGCGGGCGGCCAAGGGACACACAAGGCGCCCGGCCGTTCCCGGCGGCCTCGACAAGTATGTCGCCATCCTCATCTTCCTCGCCGGCCTGCTCGTCGGCTGGCTGGCGATCGGCTGGTGGCTGTGGCCGGCGCGCGTCGCCGGCTGTGCCCCCTGGGAGCTGGAAGCTGGCCGCCAGGGACGTTATGTCACACTCGTGGCGGCCGACTTGGCGCGCAACGGCAGCCTGACCCAGGCCAAAAAGGACCTTGCCGGGTGGAATGCCGAAGCCTTGGCGGCCCTGCTGACGACCATAGAGAGGGAGAGTGCGAGCCCCGAGGCGCGCGAGTCGCTGGCGGCGTTGCGCGAGGCCCTGGCCCTGCCCGACTCGCCGCCGTCGCTCCTGACGACGCTGCTCCGGCAGAGGGCCGTCTTTTGGAGCGCCGCGCTGGCCCTGGTGCTGCTGGCCGCCGCGGCTGCCCTGGCGATTGCCCCGCCACGCTATGGCCGCAGAGCGGCAGAGCGCGGGCTCGAGCAGTTGGCCGAGGACGATGCGGATGGGCCGCTCGCGGCACGAGGCACCGCCGCGCCCAAGCCCTGGCTGCAGGGCCTCGACGACGACAGCGCGCAGGCCCAGGCCGCCTCCTCGCCAGCCCAGAAACAGGCTGAGCAACAGGACGCAGCGCAGGCGCAGGGCCAGCAGGCCGGCTCTCAGCCTGCGCCGGCACGGCAGGTGCAGCGCGTTCGCCTGAGCGACGGCGACAGCGGCCCGGCCGACGCAACCGCGGCTGGGTCGAAGCAGGAGGGCAGCACGGCTGCCGCAGGGCCAGACGGCGGCAAGGGTAACGACAGCCATAGCGCCGCACCCGAGCAGGGCCAAGACCCCGGGCACGATGTACAGGCTGCCGAGGGCGACGCTCCTGAAACGAGCGACCCGCAGGCCATCCTGTCGGAGCTTTTGGGCGACGTAGACTTTATGGACCCCCGCCGCGAGGCGTTGGTCAAAATCGCCGATGGCGTAGACATCGGCGACCTGGTGGTGCAGTCAAACGAGGCACTCGCCCAGTTGCAGAGGATCCCGCATCGACGCAGCCTTGAGGCAGGCTAACCATGGATTCGTCGGCTCCGTATGACCTGGAGGCCCCTATCGAGGATGAGCCCGCGAGGCTCTCAGCCAGAACGGTCGTGCTGTGGCTGGTCGCCGCAGCACTGGCCGTGTTCCTGCTCACCCTCAACCTGGCCTCAGCCAGCATACGCAGCCAGGCGACCTCCCTGCAGGCGCAACTCGCGCCCCTGCAGACGGCCGCCGCGCAGGCGGCCACGCCGCAGCCCCACGAGCTCGAGTCGTCGGGCGCCGTCGCCAGGGTCGAGACGGCAGCCGCCAGGGTCGCCGCCATCAAGCCGACGATTGCCGCCGGCCGCGTCGTATGGCCGGCCGTGATCGCGGCCATCGGCAGCTATGACCCGGCACAGCTCGCCCTGCTTGCCGTCACACAGAACGGCCGTGAGATCACCCTCAAGGGCACGGCCGCCAACGAAGCCGCCGTCGCCGCCTATGTCCGTGCGCTCGAAGCGTCGGCCCTCTTTGAGCGCGTCAGCGTGCAATCGATGAAGACCGTCGCCAGGCCATTCGCCCCGCCGGCCGTCACGCCCACCGAGGCCAGCCCGACGCCCACGCCGACGCCCGACTGGCACGATGCCTTCGAGCCCGACGACGCCGAGCCCCGCGACATCTTTCTGAGCCAGGCACAGCAGCGCGCGTTCTGCCCTGCCGACGATGTGGACCAGGTCCGCTTTCTGGCCAAGGCGGGCAGGTTCTACCGGGTCTTTACGTCCGACCTGGCGCCGGGTGTCGATACGCTGTTGGCGGTGACGGTGGGCGACGCCACCTTTGTCAACGACGATGTCAAACCCGGCACGCTGCGCTCCGAGGTTGCCTTCCAGGTGGGCAGCGCCGACGTGCGCGCCGTCGTCGAGGTCAAGAACCGCGGCAGCTACGGCCCCAAGATGTCGTACCGCCTGACGGCCGAGGAGTACCTGCCCACAGCCACGCCGGTGCCGCCCACCTCCGTGCCGCCGACAAGCACGCCCGTGCCGCCCACGCCCACCAACACGCTGCTGCCGCCGACGGCCACGCCAACGCCGACGAGCACGCCGACACCGACAGCGACCAGCTCCGGGCCGAGCGGCGCGCTGCCGGCCTCCTCGCGGAGGCCCGGGCTGGCCGCACCGCTACTGGTCGTGCGGGGCGTGGCGCAGCTCCCGCTCCCGATGAGCGAGCGCGCTCAAGAAACCAGCTCAGTGCAGTTCGAGATCGTCGTGGTGGCCAAAGCGGGGCCGCAATGAAGGATGCCCTGAACGATTTGCAGGGCAAGCTGCCCAGCGGCGACCGGCTCTACTCGCTGCTGGCCGCGTGCACCATCGCGGCCATCATCGTGGCCTACGGGCTCATTGCGGCGCGCGGGCTCGTCCCGAGCATCCGCGCGTGGATGGACCTCTCGGCCCAGGTGGCGGCAGCCGACGCAGCGCTCGCCAAGGCGCGCGAGGCCCAGGCCCTCGCCCCAGGCGCAGCGGAGAGGCGCAGGGCCGCCGCCGAGGCCGCGCTCGCCCAGGCGGCAGGCATACTCCTCAGCGAGGGTCAGGCCGCCGAGATGCCCACCCGCCTCTACGAGTATGCGGGCGCCAGTGGGGTCGAGATCGTCAGCCTGCAGAGCCAGCCGGTGCAGAAAGGCGCCGCTGACGACGTCTACAGCGTCAGGGTCCTCGACGTGCAGATCGCAGGTCCGTTGGCGGGGCTGATCCACTGCCTTTCGCGCATCGACGAGGGAGCGCTGCCGGGCTGCGTCATCAGCGGCGTCAGCATCGTCGAGCATGGCGACGCCAAACACCTGCTGAGGATGGCTATCGTCGCCTACACGTCGCCGCACGCCGCCAAGGCGCTACCCTCGCCCACTGCCAGCGTGCCCCCGGCCACGGCCATGCCCATGCCAACGCCCAGCGCGACGCCGCCGCCCACTGCCACGCCGCCCCCCGAGCCCGTCGTCTACACGGTGCGTGGCGGCGACACGCTCTACTCCCTTGCCAGGCGCTACGGCACGAGCGTCGAGGCCATCATGGCCGCCAACGACTTGGGCGATACCCTCGTTCGCCCGGGGCAGCGGTTGATCATCCCCAGCCAGCCCTGAGTCAGCGGCAAGCTCATAGTGCGCACGCCTGTGCGCCAGCCGCCACAGGGCGCCGATTCGGACAGGCAAAGAGGGCTCGCGAAGCCACTGCCCAGCCGCGGCAAGCCTCACGGCGCACAGGCGTGCGCACTACGAGCTCAGTATCGCCGGCCCGCGCAGCCACGGAAAAGGGGGCAGCGCGTCACACGCTGCCCCCTTCGTAGGGCTCGCTCTTCGTAGCTCAAACCGGTCGCGCCGCCCGTGTGCGCGCCCGCCGGCTACCAGCGGTCGTCGTCGCGGCCCCGGCCGCGCGGGCCACCGCCGCCCCTCGGGCCACGGCCGCCGCCGCCACCGCCGCCACCAGACCGCTGCGCCGAGAAGCACTCGGAGCAGTAGACCGGCTTGTCGCCGCGCGGCTGGAAGGGCACTTGAGTCTCCTTGCCGCAGCGATCGCACACGGCCGGGTACATCTCGCGGTCGCGCGGCCGCCCAGCGCCACCGCGGCTCGCCTTGTTGGCAGCGCGGCAGTTCGGGCAGCGCGAGGGCTCGTTGGTAAAGCCCTTCTCGGCGTAGAACTCTTGCTCGCCGACGGTGAACGTGAACTGGGCGCCACAGTCGCGGCAGGTGAGGGTCTTGTCCTGCATGTTCATGCATCTCCTGATTTCATATCGATTGCTGGCCACTCTATCCGCTAGCGCGTTGGCGATCAGGAGGCATGTTCATGCGCAGCCGCTTTCTGCTCTATGCGGAAAGATTCGAGCAGAACCATTATACATCAGTTTTCTCTACAACACAACTCGCAGCGCACGTTTCCCGCACGTTTCAGGCCGTCATTGCGAGCACAGCGAAGCAATCTCCACGCCAGACAGGAGACTGCTTCGCTGCGGCTGTTGAGAAACTTCCCGTTTGTCATTGCGAGGAGGCCGCAGCCGACGAAGCAATGACAGTCGCAGTTTCTGTGCTTGCACATGCCGCGCGGCGGCATGGGATACTCGCAATGACAGGTCAAGGTTCTGTGTGCTGGGCACAGGGTTCCGAGACCCTGGGTTACTCGCAGTGACAGGCCGATATGATGCTAGATGTCGCCGATTTTGATTTCGAGCGAGCCTGCCAGCAGTGCAGCCCGGCTGGTGTCGAACCAGGTACGCGTCAACTCCACCGGCCCCTGCGAGCAGTAGGTGATGGCGACCACGCACATCGTGGGGCAGCCCGCGGGCCAGTGGGCGGCCAGTGCCTCGGGCAGCGGCGTGAGCGAGATTTCATAGTGCGCTTTGAAGAAATCTTCCTTCGGCAGGGCGCGGCGCAACTGGCGGTAGACGGAAAAGTCGCCCTCCTGTTCGATCTGCTGCAGCGCCGCCTCCAGGAAGCCGGCCACGCGCCCCACAGGCACGAACGACTGCTCGATCGCTACCGGCTCCCAGCGGCGCAACCGCGGGCGCTTCATGGAGCGGCAGCGCGCCAGCACGCCGACGCTATCGCCCGCCGCCAGCCCCAGGTCGCGCCGCACCCGCGCCAGCGGCCCCACCAACTCGCGCGCCTTGCGCACCCCACACTCGGCGGCGATAGGCTCCGAGCGCGAGTCGAGATGATGCCGCGCGGCCACGTCGGTCAGCGAAAGGATCTGGCGCGTGAGCAGCGGCGGCCGCTCTGGCGCCGGGTAGACCACCTCAAAGCCCCTGTTGGGCAGGCGGCGCAGGAACCCCAAGCGCACCAGGTCGTCCATCACAGGGGTCAGCGTGTTGCGGTGGATGGCATTATGTCGCGCCAGCTCCGCCGCCGTCAACCGGTCGCCGGTGCCAAAGCCCGTGCGCCCGCCGCGGATCGCCTCCACAATCGCCTCGCGCGCCTGCTCGTGGATCGTCTGCGCCCGGCTGCGGTCCAGGTCCAGCCCGTAATCGGTATTGGTCATACGCCCTACGCTACTCCTCCAGCAACGTGCGATACCGGGGAGACACCTGACAGGTCTTGGGCGACCTGTCAGGTGTCTCCCCGGCGCCTGCTTCTGCACAGTTGCACTGTGCAACAAAATGCAGTATAATGGGAATTGAGGTAGAGTGCAACTCTCCCATCATCGTGCCGGCGGCCTGTGACGACGCAGCTCCTTCCCAGCCTGGTTTCTCGCCCCTGAAAGGTGGACCAGCTATGGGCTATCTCCTGGCACACGATGTTGGCACCAGCGGCAACAAGGCCGTGCTTGTGGACGCCGGCGGCCGCGTCCTCGCCACGGCCTTTGCCGCCTATCCGGTGCACCACCCCCACCCCGACTGGGCCGAGCAGTCGCCCGACGATTGGTGGCGCGCCATTGTCACCAGCACCCACGAAGTGCTGCAGCGCTCAGGCGTCGCCCCCGGCCGCGTCCTCGCCATCGCCCACACCACCCAGCTCCTCGGCATCGTCCCCATGGGCGGCGACGGCCGGCCCCTGCGCCCAGCCATCATCTGGCTCGATGCCCGCGCGCCCGAACAGGCCGAACGCATCATGCGCCGTTTCCTGGGCCGCCGCGTCTTTGCCGCCATCGCCGGCGCCGAGCTCTCGGGCAAGGATGGCCTGGCCAAGCTGCTCTGGCTCAAGGAGAACGAGCCCGAGGTCTATCACAAGATGGCCTGCTTCCTCGACGTCAACGGCTACCTCACCTACCGCGCCACCGGCGTGCAGGCCATGGAATGGTCGTGCGCCTCGGCCATCGCCTTTGACGTCCAAAAGAAGGACTGGCTGCGCGGCGTCATCCGTCACATCGGGCTCGACCAGGGCAAATTCGCCCCGCTGGTGCGCGCCATCGACCAGGTCGGCGCGCTGACGCCCGAGGCCGCGCGTGAGTGCGGCCTCCTCGCCGGCACGCCCGTCTTCGGCGGCGGCGGCGACGCTCAGGGGGCGGCCGCCGGCGCCGGCGCGGTCTGCGAAGGCGATGGCCATGTCTACCTGGGCACCTCCGGCTGGGTGGGCGTCGTCACCCGCAAAAGCCCCACCGGCCGCCACGGCGTCGTCTGCATGCAGTCGGCCGACCCGGCGCGCGCGCTCCTCCTGGCCGAGATGGAGACCGCCGGGGCCTGCCTCAAGTGGATCGCCGATCAGTTCTACCGCGCCGAGCGTGCCGACCCCAGCGTGCCCAACGTCTACGCGCTGATGGACTGCGATGTGCAGGCGGTGCCGCCGGGCGCCGGCTCGCTCATCTGCACGCCCTGGATGTTCGGCGAGCGCGCCCCCATCGCCGACACCTGGGTGCGCTCCACCATCTTTAACCTCTCGGCCGACCACACGCGCGAGCACCTGCTGCGCGCCGTCTACGAGGGCGTCGCCTTTAACCTGCGCTGGATCATCGAAATCGTGGAGGAGCAGTTCGGCTTCCCGCTGCCGGTGCTGCGCGCCATCGGCGGCGGCGCGCAGGGCGCGCCCTGGCTGCAGATCATCGCCGACATCACCGGGCGGCGCGTACAGCCCGTCGCCCACCCCCTGGAGGCCGGCGCCGTCGGCATCGCGCTCACCGCCGCCGTGGGCCTGGGGCTGTACCCCAGCGTCGAAAAGCTCAAAGACGTCGTCCACACCACGGGCGAGTTCACGCCCCAGGCAGCCAACGCCGAGACCTACGATCGCCTCTACCGCGCCTATCGCCGGCTCTACGACCGCCTGCGTGGCCTGTACAGGGAGGTCAACGGAGAAAGATTCGGCAGGTCCCAGCTCACCGCATCGTCCAGCGCACCCTGACGCCGCATGATGTGTAGGGGCGGTTCCCGAACCGCCCTCCACAGGAGGACAACCATGAGACTCGACGTGCTCTCGCTGCCCATCGCCCTGCCCGACGGGGTCGACTATGACGACTATCTCGTCGCCACCTACCTCGTCTCCTTCCCCCGGTCGATCCCGGTGCCGCAGCTCGCCCCTGCGCTGGCCATCGAACAGTCAACCGGCACCTGGCTGCCCGTCCCCGGCGAAACGCCCGAAGTACGCCGCCAGCACGTGGCCAAGGTCATCGGCGTCTACGAAGTGCCCGACTATGAGTGGGCGGTGCCGCGCGAGGTAGAGCAGCGGCATTATGTCATCCAGATCGCCTTCCCGCAGGTGAACATTGGCACCCAGCTCCCCATGCTGCTGACCAGTATCGTCGGCAACATCTCCATGGGCGGCCGGGTCAAGGTGCTCGACGTCCGCCTGCCCGAGCGTTATGTCGCCGGCTTCAGGGGCTGCAAGTTCGGCATCAAGGGCGTGCGCGAGCTGCTCGGCGTGCAGGGGCGGCCGCTGCTCAACAATATGATCAAGCCCTGCACCGGCTACCCGCCCGAGGTGGGCGTGGCGCTCTTCCGCGCCGCAGCCCTGGGCGGCTGCGACATTATCAAAGACGACGAACTGATCGCCAACGCCTCGTTCAACGAGGTGCAGGCGCGCGTCAAGCTCTACATGGAGGCCGAGCGGCAGGTCTACGAGCAAAAGGGCGAGCGCACGCTCTATACGGTCAACATCACCGACGAGGTGCCCCTGATCTTTGAGCACGCGCGGCGCGCCGTGGAGCTGGGCTGCAACGCCATCATGGTCAACTACCTGGCCACCGGCTTCCCTGTGCTGCGCGCCCTGGCCGAGGACCCGGCCATCAACGTGCCCATCCTGGCGCACATGGACGTGGCCGGCGCGCTCTATGCCTCCGAGTGGCACGGCCTCAGCTCGCACCTCGTCCTCGGCAAACTGCCGCGCCTCGCCGGCGCCGATATCGTCGTCTTTCCCGCGCCCTACGGCAAGGCGCCGGTGCTGCCGGAAAAGTTCCAGCGCGTGGCGCAGAACCTCGCCCTTCCCCTCTACCACCTGCGGCCCAGCTTCCCCATGCCCTCCGGCGGCATCACCCCCAAGATGGTGCCCGCCGTGATCAAGGACCTGGGCCCCGACATCGTCATCGGCTCGGGCGGCGGCATTCACGCTCACCCGCAGGGCCCGGTGGCCGGCGCCAGGGCCTTCCGCCAGGCCATCCAGGCCACGCTGCAGGGGCGGCCGCTCGAAGAGGCGGCCCAGGAGTACCCCGAGCTCAAGGCGGCCCTCGAAGCCTGGGTCGACCCTTTCAAGGGCATGGGCATGTAGTTTCGTAGGGGTTGTGAGACGTCGTGGGGCGCAAGCGGCCCGCCCGTAGGCGGGCCGCTTGCGCCCCACGACGTCTCACAACCCCTACTGGCTGGGCGGCAGGTGCCTGTCGAGCCACTGCAGCACGTCGCGCAGCACCTCGTCATGCTGAATGTCGTTGTGCGGCTCGTGCAGGCCGCCGGGGTAGATGTGGATCTCCTTGTCGGGGAAGGTGATCTGCTCGTAAAAGCTCTTGGCGCCCGCAACGCGCACGATGGGGTCACACTCGCCGTGCAGGAAGAGCAGCGGCAGCCGCACGTCGCCGGCGCGGCCCTTGAGCCACGCAATCGCCTTGAGGAACTCGGTGCCCCAGCGGGCCGAGCGGTCCCAGCTATCCAGCGGGTCCTCCATGTACGCCCTGGCCACCTCGGGGTCACGCGACAGCGTGCTGCCGTCGAGCTTCATGCGGATGGTGGTCTTGGGGGCGATGCCTGAGAGCACCTTCGCCAGCAGCACCTGCAGCGGCGAGGCGGAGTCGCCCGGGTCGAGCGCCGTGCCCGAGATGATCGCGCCCTGCAGGCCCGCCGGGTCGCGCAGCAGGTAGTCGAGCGCGATCAGCGACCCCATGCTGTGCCCGTAGAGGAACACCGGCAGCCCCGGCAGCAGCCCGCCCACCAGCTTGAGGAACAGGCCCAGGTCGTCGCAGTAATCCGCAAAGGCCTCGACATGGCCGCGCTGCCCCTCCGAGCGCCCGTGGCCGCGGTGGTCATAGCCCGCCACGGCGTAGCCGGCCGCCACCAGGCCGTCGACCATGTTCCCGTAGCGGCCGCAGTGCTCGCCCACGCCGTGCACCAGCACCACCACCGCCCGTGGCGCCCACTCGGGCAGCCAGGTCTGGTAGAACAGCCGGCAGCCCCTCACGCCTTCGAAATGCCCTGTGCTCTCCTTCACTTCGTGCCTCCCTTCTGGTCAATGCGACAACCGTACCGGCTGCGAGTGGTTGGTGACGGTACGGGTGGCTGCCGGGTGGTCCGCTGTGCGTCCGGCTGGCCCGGCCCGGAGGGGGGAATTCTCGGCGGGTTGGCTGTTCCCTGGCCGCCCGCGGGCGGCCAGGGAACAGCCAACCCGCCGAGAATTCCCCCCAATAGGTTCAGTTCCGGTCATGCGCGAAGCGTAAAGCCCGGATAGGGTGCCATTACGGACAAGTAGGGCTGCAGCATCGAGGATCTCTCATTCCGGCAGGCTGCCCGGAGCCCTATGCACAGGCTGCCAGCGCCAGCCATCGCCCTGCGGCGTGACCCGTCCCACGCCGGGGAACGGCAGGTGCGAGGCGAACAGCAGCGCCTGCTCGGCCGCGGCCCGGCCCAAGAGCGCGCGCCGGTCCCGCTCAGCCTGCGCCGGGTCGCTGTCGAAAGACCAATGCCATGCAGGGTGTTCCAGCAACACCACATGCCCCACCGCATCGCCAACGTGGTAGAGGCGTTCACCTGCCGACTCCATGGCCAGCGCCGTGTGCCCGGGCCGGTGGCCGGGTGCCGCGATGAGCGCAAAGCCAGGCAGGAACTCGAGCCCCGCTTCGACAACCTCGAGCCGGTTGGCGATCAGGGGCAGCGCCCGACGCGCCGCGGCCGTGCGCATCTCGGGCAACGATGCCACCCTGGCGCCATCGGACCAGAACTCCCAGGCCTCGCGCGAGAGCACATAGTCGGCACTGGTGAACACCAGGTCGCCCTCCGCGGTCAACAGGCCGCCCGCATGGTCGGGGTCAAAGTGAGTCATGATGACGATATCGATATCCGCCGGAGCGACGCCCGCGGCCAGCAGGCGCTCGGCCAGCATCCCGTCGCGGCGCTCCGTGCCCCGCCCCCAGCCAGCGTCGACCAGCACGTTGCACTCGCCCGTCTCGATATAGAGGCAGTTGTAGTAGTTCGTGGCCTCGGTGGTGGGCAGGCCGTGCTCGCGCAGCGCCCGCTGCCACTGCTCGAGCGGCACATCCACGACAATGCCCTCCGCCGCCACCGTCGCTGTGGCGTCGGCGAAGGCGATACAGCGCAGCTCGCCCACCGCGAAATCGAAGCGCCCCGCTTGAGCCATCACACCCCCTGTCATGCAGTCTGTCTGCATTCTACCACCCCCAGCCGCGCCTCGCAAACGTCTGCCTGTAATGAGGGAGAGTGGGCGCTGGCGCAGGCATGCAGCGCCTCCTGGGGCGCTGCATGCCTGCGCCAGCGCCCACTCTCCCTCACAACGAACCGGATGTCTCCCCATACCCGGCCAGCCGCTCGGCCAGGCGCACCTTGCTGCCAATATCGGCCAGCCGCCCCAGCATGATGCGCTGCGCCTGCGGCGAGCCGGCGCCGTGCAGCGATTCGGTGAGGTAGCCCACCGCCCCCGGGCCGATGGTCAGGTTCTCGACCAGGCGCAGCATGCGGCAGCGCTGCTCGGTGCTGTAGCGGGCGACGCCGCGCAGGTACTTCTCGAGGTAGCCGCCCACGGCCGGGTGCTGGAAATCGCGCTCGGAGGGCAGGGTCACCAGGAGGCCGCCGGCGATATCCTGCGCCAGGCGCGCGATCTCGTAGGGGAAGCGGGTGACGTTGAGCTTGCAGACGTTGGCCAGGAGCAGGTCGACGAGGTAGGTGCCCGAGGCGGTCGCCGTGCCCTGGGCCGAGCAGGCGATGCCGCAGGCGAAGAGGGTCTCGTTGAGGTGCACCATTTCGATGATCTTGTCGCGGATGTGCGAGGCTTTTTCGGTGCCCTGGTACTCGGCCAGCGCCTGCGCCGCACCGATGAGCACGTCGCCCACGCCCACCTTGCAGCCGCCATACGACTGGCGGTGATAGCCGGCAAAGCGCTCGACGAGCAGCCCGGCGTGGCGCACCTCGCCGCAGAGAAAGACGCGCTCCCAGGGCACAAAGACGTCGTCAAGGATAATGACCGCCTCATGGCCGCCAAAGCGCGCGTTGCCGGCGTCGACGCCCTCGAGCTTGCGCGAGTCCGACGGCTGGCGGCCGACGACGCAAAGCAGGCCCGGCGCGTCGGCGGGCACGGCGCAGGCCACGGCATAGGCGGCGTCGGCCTCGGCGAGCGATTGCGTCGGCATGATGAGGATCTCGTGGGCGTTGACGGCGCCGGTCTGGTGCACCTTGGCGCCGCGCACCACCATGCCGTCCGCGCGCCGCTCCGTCATGCGCAGGAAGAGGTCGGGGTCGGCCTGCTCGCCAGGCGCCAGGCGGCGGTTGCCCTTGGGGTCGGTCATGGCGCCGTCGACCACCAGGTCGCGCGCCTGCACATGGCGCAGGTACTCGCGGAACCGGGCGTGGTAGCCGGTGCCCAGGTCGCGGTCCAGCTCGAAGGTGACCGAGTCGACCGCATTCAGCGCATCCATGCCCACGCAGCGCTGGAAGCAGCAGCCGGTGCGCTGCCCCAGCAGGCGCAGCAGCTTGACCTTGGCCACCAGGTCGCCCGGGTCCTGGTGCAGGTGCGTGAAGCGGTTGACGCGCTCGCCCGTCACGCTCGACCGGGCCGTCGCCAACGCCTCGTAGGCCGGCTCCTGCGCCACGGCGTAGGTCTCGGCGCAGGCGTTGAGCGACGGGCGGATGAGGGGGTGGTCCACATAGTCCCCCACCTCCTCGCCCAGGACGAAGACACGCTTGCGCACGCTGCGCAGGCTGGCCACATACTCGTCTGCCGTCATGAGCGTCATGGCCCACCTCCTCCGTCACCGGCCTGCAGCGCCGCGCACGCCTTGGCCACGCCCAGAAAGCGACCCGTCCCCTCCACTTGGTGCACCAGAACCATACTTGGTGTGGGCGGTTGGCGATCCA
Organism: Chloroflexota bacterium; assembly: GCA_029553955.1. Lineage (GTDB taxonomy): Bacteria > Chloroflexota > Anaerolineae > SpSt-313 > SpSt-313 > JAKPJZ01. The sequence goes on along the minus strand of JAKPJZ010000074.1, from coordinate 62,690 downwards.
GGTGGCTGCCGGCTGATGCGTTACGCTTCAGCCCGGCCCTGGCCCGGAAGGGGAATTCTCGGTGGGTGGGCTGGCCCGTGGCCGCCCGCGGGCGGCCACGGGCCAGCCCACCCACCGAGAATTCCCCCCAAAGGATTCCATTCCGGCCGTGTGCACAGCGTAAAGCCCGGACAGCAGGCCGCCTCGGACAGCCAGGGCGGCAGCATCGACCGCAGCCCGCTTTCGGGCCGTCGTGCCGCTAGGCGTTGGCCGCGGGGCTGGGCCGGCGCCGGTTGGCCTCCACGTAGCGCCGGATCTCCTCCGGCGTGGGCATGTGCACGGCGGGCCGGCGATAATCCAGCCCCTCAACCTGCCGGCGCTCGAGCTTGCGCTGCAGGATGTACTCGATGCGGTGGATCATGCGCTCATCTTCGCGGGTGACGAGGGTGCAGGCCTGCCCGGCGGCGGTCGCCCGGCCGGTGCGACCGATGCGGTGCACATAGTCCTCGGGATGGGTGGGCACGTCATAGTTCACCACCAGGGCGATGCCTTCCACGTCGAGGCCGCGCGCCGCGATGTCGGTGGCCACGAGCACGCGCGTACGCCCACGCCGGAACGCCTCCAGCGCCGAAACCCGCTCGACCTGCGAGCGTTCGCCGTGGATCACGGCCGCCGGTATCTTGGCCCGCTGCAGGTCGGCCACCAGGCGGTCGGCGCGCTGCTTGGTGCGCGTAAAGACCAGCACGCTGTCGAGGCGGGCGTCGGCCAGCAGGCGCTGCAGCAGGTCGAGCTTCAAGTGCTCGGGCACCGGGTACAGCACCTGCGCGATGGCCTCGGGCGTCACCGCCTCGGCCACCTCGACGCGGACCGCCTCGCGGGTCACCTCACGGGCCAGGCTGACGATCGGCCCGAGCGTCGCCGAGAACAACAGCGTCTGCCGCTCTTGGGGCAACAGGCGCACGATACGGCGGATGTCGGGCAGGAAGCCGAAATCGAGCATGCGGTCGGCCTCGTCGAGCACCAGCACCTCGAGCGCCGCGAACGCCACATGGCGCCGCGCCACCTGGTCGAGCAGACGGCCGGGCGTGGCGATGACGATATCGGCGCCGCGCTTGAGCGCCGCATCCTGCTCGCGATAGCCCACACCGCCGTACACCGTAACCACACGCACGCTCAGGCCGCGGCCCAATTGCGCCGCATGCTCGCTCACCTGTAGCGCCAGTTCGCGCGTCGGCACGAGGACCAACGCGCGCGGCCCGTGCCGGCCGGGCGCCGCCAATAACCGCTGCAAGATGGGCAGCAAGAACGCCGCCGTCTTGCCGGTGCCCGTCTCGGCCGAGCCGAGAATATCGCGCCCCTCCAAGGCGCGCGGGATGGCCTCACTCTGAATGGGCGTGGGCTCCGCAAAGCCCATGGCCCGCAGGTTCTCCTGCAATCGTTGGTCAAGGTCGAAATCCGAGAACTGCACAGAACTCCTCTATTGCGGCGCTGATTCTGCCGAGGTGAACAGCCGCGGGCACACATCGGGTGAAGAGGTACAAAAGCGCCGCCTCAGCCACAAGGCCGGGCGGCGGGAATCGTCCACATGCTCTTGCTCTCTCACGATCGCAATTCTACCACAAATGCGATAATCTGTCAAATGTGCGAGGGTGGCGCGTGACAAGCGGCAGCCGCCGAGCTATGATGGGGCATCGTCTCGCACACGAGGCCGCAGGCCGGCCCGAGAGGAAGCGCCTTCGTCATGCCCAGATCAGCCACACTCTCACTGCTCATAGTGGGCCTGCTGCTGCCCGGCCTTTTCCTCGTGCCCACCTACCACGGCGTCTACTGGTCGCACCCGCTCATCTTTGTCACGCTGACGGCCCTGGGCGTGGGGGCAGCCCTCGTGGGCGGGTTCTTCGCCGGGCGAGGCATCGGTGCGCAGCCGGGCCGTCTGCTGCGCGGCCTCGGCGCGGCTCTGGCGCTCGCCGGCGCGGCGCCCGGCATCGCCGCGCTGCTGCTCGCCCTCTCCATCGCCGGCACCGGCTACTGGATCTCGCCACCGCGCGACTATGGCGGCGACTACCTGGTGCTGCTGCTGCAGATCCGCCTCGCGCAGGCGGCGGTGCTGCCCGGCATGGCGGGCGGCTTGGTGCTCGGGCTCGCGCCGGCACGGCTCACAGGGGAGCGCCCATGACCACACGCTACACGCGTCGCGCCTTCCTCCGCCGCTCGGCCGGAGCGCTGGCCGCCGCCGGCCTGTGGCACGTCTGCGGCGCCGCCGCCGTGCAGGCTGCCGCGACACCGCCCCCGGCTGCCCCGCTCGCACGCGACTGGCCGCCGCAGGCCGTCATCATAGGGGTGGGCGGCGCCGGCGCCAAGGCCATCTCGTTGCTGGCGGCGCGGGGAGTCGCAGGCGCCAGGCTCTGCGTCGCCGAGTGTGATGTGGCGGCCGCGCTTCAGGCGCCGGGCGCCCAGCGGGTGCTGCTCGGGCCGCAGGTGGCGCGCGGCCTGGGCGCGGGCGGGCTGGTCGGGCGCGGCGAGGCCTGCGCGCTTGCCAGCGCCCCCGAACTGCGCGATGTGCTCGGCGGCGTCGGGCTGGCGCTGCTCGTTGCCGGCCTGGGCGGCGGCAGCGGCGGTGGCGCTGGGTCCGTCATCGCCCGGCTGGCCCGCGAGGCCGGCGCCATCACCATCGCCCTGGTTACGCTGCCATTTGGCTTCGAGGGCCGGCGGCGCTGGGCCAACGCCCAGGCCGGCCTCGCCGCGCTCCGGTCCGAAGCCGATGCCGTCGTCGCCATCCCTTGCGACGGGCTGCTGCCGGCGCACCGCGACAAGAGCATCATGGCCGCCTTTCAGGCCCTCGACGGCCTGCTCAGCCGCGCCGCGCGCAGCCTGGTAGAGACCGTGACCGTGCCCGGCCTCATCGGCATCGACCCCGCCGACCTGCGCTACATCCTGCGCCACGAGGGCTGCGTCCGCCTGGGCCACGGCGAAGCGAGTGGCCACAACGCGGCCGTGCGCGCCGCCACCGCCGCGCTCGCCAGCCCCTTCCTCGGCGGCCCCATCGCCACCGCGCCGGGCATATTTGTCGCCGTCCGCGGCGGTGAGGCGCTCACTGTCGGCGGTGTGCGCGCCGCCGGCGAGGCCGTCACCCACGCGGCATCGCCCCTGGCCAGCATCTACTGCGGCGCCACCTTCGACCACACGTTGCCCACAGACGCCGTCGAGATCAGCATTTTCGCCGCCAGCCGTCTGTCGGAGAGGTAGCCGGCTACGCTCAGCTTCCTGGCAACAGCCGGGTATTGCGCGCTGCTGCCGTCCGGCACTGGCCCAGGATAGGGGTTTTGGCGGGCTGGTTAGCGTCGTTGGCCGCCCGCGGGCGGGCAACGACGCTAACCAGCCCGCCAAAACCCTGCCTCAAGGGCTCCGGGCCGGGCATGTGCGAAGCGATAGACCCGGTTGCCGGCCAGCGCCGGCTAGCGGCCGCAGGCTGCTAGCGATCGAAGTAGATGCTCTTGCCCGTCGCCGAGATGGGGATGCCCATGACGAAATCGGCATCGATGAGGCCCATCTCGCGCGCGGCGACGCCAGCGCGGTACATGATGCGGCTGTCGGCGTTGAGCAGCCCGGCCATCTTGGCGGCCGAGCCCAGGGCGATGCCCATGTCGAGCAGGCGCAGGGCGCACTGCGGGCCGCGGAACTCGCCCTCGTGGCCGTTGACCGCCAATGCGGCACACTCTTCCGCACCGCAGGCGCCACAGTTGAGGCCACAGGTCTTGGCGTCTTTGAGGCCGATGAGCACTACGGCGCCGGATGCGGCGACGTTCTTGCCGTCGCGGTCAAAGTTCTTCTTGCCGCTGCGCCGGCCATAGTCGGCCATGCGCTCGGCCAGCGCCTTGAGCTCCTCCCCATCCACCACCCGGATGACGACAAAGTCCTGCCCGACCGCCTTGGGCGCCGTGCGCGCCGCCACCGCCATCAGGTCTGCAATCATGCGCAGCTCGCTCATTACCTTGCTCCTTTCGTCCCTCGAACTCACACCACTTGAATGATCATTGCCGATGCACGCCAACTCCGGACATTCTGCTTCGCGCAGGCCCGGAACAGACCCTTGAAGGGGTGTTTGGTGTGTTGGCGCAGCCGGATTGGCCCGCCTGCGGGCGGGCCAATCCGGCTGCGCCAACACACCAAACACCCTAGCCCTGAACGGGGGCATGCGCCCGGCTGAAGAGTCGCAGGTGGCCCGTGCCGCCAACACACCAAACACCCTAGCCCTGAACGGGGGCATGCGCCCGGCTGAAGAGTCGCAGGTGGCCCGTGCCGCCAAGCCACCAGACACCCCAGCTCGGATTGGGGGCCGGATGGACGCGCGTCAGACCTGCTGCGGGGTCTGCAGGTCCAGGCATCGTCACACGTCAGTTGCCAGCGCCATCCGAGGCCTGGGCGATGGCCACGATCTGGCCTGGCTCGAACAACTCGGCAAAGCCGTGCACCGCCTCGCGCCGGGTCTCCTCGCTGAGATCGGGCAAGAGCAGCGCCCGCTCGGCAAAGGCTGCCATATCCTGCACGGCCCAGGCGTAGCGGTAGTAGGTCAGCGCCACCTGGTCGATGGCCGCGTCGCCGTAGCCTGCAAGGAAGCAGGCGGTGTCGTGTGGCCCGACGAGGTGAGACGCGATGCCGACGACGACGAACATCAGGTCGCGCTCTTTCGGCGCCAGGATGGTCTCATCCCAATCGATCAGCCAGAATTCCTGGCGGGCGTCAACGAGCACGTTCCAGGTGTGCAGGTCGGCATGGCACAGGGCGAGCGGCAGGTCTTGCTGCCGCAGCCGGTCAGCCAGGGTATCGGCCTGCGCCACCACGGTGTGGATCACATCCCGCTGCGCCTGCCACAAGGCGGCCAGCTCGCGCGCTGCAGGGCCGGCCAGATCCTCGCCATCCAGGGCCGCCTCGAGGCCCTCCATGAGCTCGCGCCGGCTGGGCACAAAGGCCTCGCGCGGCACGATGCGCCGCAGCTCGGGCGGGAGCCGGCTCGTGTGGACCTGTCTCACCGTCGTGCCGAGCGTGCGCCACTGCTCGGGCGAGAGGCCGCCATCGGCGCCCATGCGGCCGTCGATGAAGCGATAGAGGCTCAGCGCATAGTCGCCCAGGCTGGCCCACAGCGCTCCATCGGCCGTCGCCAGCGGCGCCGCGATGTGGGGCACGCCCTGCTCATGCAGCAAGTGGGGCACGGCCAGGCTCGGCAGGCTGAACCCGGCGCCGCTGCGCACTTTGAGCAAGTACCTATCGCCACCCGCCGCGTCGAGGCGATACACCGCCGACGCCGAGTCGGCGCCCAGCGGCAGAAAGGCCAGCGCCCTCACCGCCAGGCCATAGTGCGCCTGCAGCACCGCCACGATGTCCGACTCTGCCAGGTTGGGTGGCTCACGCATGATCAGTCCTTGTCCTCCAGCGCGATGACCTCCAGGGGCCACGCAGAGCAGGCAGCGGCCTGGCGCAAGCCGGCGCCGCTCGCCGCCTGGCCCATATGCGCCACCTCGTGCCCCGCATTTCGATAGACCATGGTCGTCAGGTTGGCCTGCAGCGCCAGCGATAGGCACGCCGGGCTGGGCGCGCAGGTCGTGAACAGAATGGCGCCACACAGGTCAGGGTCGCCCGGGGCCGCCGCCTGCCGGATAGCCTGCGCCGCCGCGTGTTGGCCCGTGCCGCGCCCACGGCCGATCACGTGGCCTGCGTACTCGACCACAGCGCCGCACACCGCGCTACCTGCAGCCGCAGCACGGCGTGCCTCGGCGGCGGCGAGGCGCATGGTACGTGCGAAATCGACGCGCACGAGCCACTCGCGGCAGTGGGGCGCGTGCGGCCGGATCTCCTCATAGGCGCGGTGGAAGCGCAACTGCGGGTTGATGCGCGAGACGAAGGCCTGGGTCGCCTTTTCGTTCACGGGCCGGCACACCCGTCGCGTGTCGAGCCCCAACGCCAGGCAGGCCTCGAGCAGCGTGCACGGATTGCGCGACAGCCAGACGAACTCGTCGGCCGACTCGCTTACCACCGGCAGGTCGCTGGGCTCGAGGCCCATGTGCGCAAAGAAGAGCAGCTCGTACACCGCCCGGGGGTCTCAAGCTCGCGATAGCCCGGCAGGCCCGGCAGCACCCGGTCCAGCCAGGCCAGCCGCCGCTGCGCAATCTGCGTGGCCATGGTCTCGTAGCTCGCGCACTGCAACTGCTCGACAGCGCGTCTGACTCTCTGCTCGAAGGACTCCATACGGTTTCCCCTACCGCTTCCGCCTTCTGCGCCCATTGTGTACTCGAGAAGGCGTGTCCTGTCAAGCGGCCGCCAAGTCGTATTCTCAGACTCAGCAGAGGCGCGGCTCCCACGCCGCCGGAGGCTCGCCGTGCGATATAGCCAACTCGGGCCAGGCGCGCATGTGGCTCACCAAGATGGCGCAGGCGCCCGGCGACGTCGCCCAAGCCGCAGGCCCGGCGGCGTGGGAGCCGCCCCTGCCCGTTTGCGTACGCGACCTAGCCGATCTGCCTGACTTGCAGCAGCGCCAGGCCCAGGTCACGCGCCCTATCCAGCAGGCCATAGAGCGCCGCCTGGTCGACCATAGGGCCGGTGAGCAGGGTGTTGCCCTCATCGTCGTGGTCGACGGCCATGCCTTCGAACCAGCTCGCCCAATGGGCGGGCAGATGCCCCCGCAGCCGAATCTCGTAGATCGCCGGCCGGTCGCCGTCCCTGCGCAGGCTCGCCATGCCGGCTCAGTCGCCCAGCAGCGCCGGCCGCAGGCCGGTGGCCCAGGTGCGAATGGCCTCCCAGTTGCGTTGGTCGCCGCTGCGCGCCCCAATAAGCTGCACGACCAACCGGCTCAGCAGGTCCAGCCGCGCCAGGTCGAGCTTGCCGGCGAAGAATCCGGCGCTCACCGGCCTGACGTCGGGCGCCTTGCGCAGCGCAGGGCCCAGGTAGTTGGCCACAGTGGCATAGCCCTCCTTCAGGCTCAGCCGCGTCGGATTCCTGGGCGGCTTGGTCAGCGCCGGGTCCTGGTAGACCGGCACCCCGTCGAGCCGACCTTCGCCGCTCTGCGTCAGGCTCAGTGCCGTCAGGAAGTAGGCCACCGGCACGCGACTCAGCGCCTCGCGCTGCCGGCACACGAACTCTACCGCCTCGCGGTGCCAGCCCATGATCATCGGCGCGCCGACCACCACGGCGTCATACGTGCCCAGATCGCCGGCCTCCTGCAGAAGACGCACGTCCACACGCGCCCCGCCGCGGCCCAGCTCCTGCCCAATCGCCTGCGCGACCTCGGCTGTCGAGCCCGACTTGGTCGCGCATACCACCAGCACTCGCTTCTCCATCTGACCCTCCTCCAGAGTGGCATACGGCTGCGGCTGGCCAGCCCAACTGCAGCGTTCCTGCCTTCATTCTGAGGCAGTATACAATGGAGGTGGGTGGAGAATCATCAACCCTGGGGTGGTTTCATGGGTGGAGATGAGGTCTTCAGAAGCCCAAGCTCGCTCGCTTTCACCAGAGCCTGGGTGCGCGTCGTGACATCGAGCTTGGCAAATATGTGGTTGATGTGCGTCTTGACTGTGCTCAACGCGACCACGAGCCGTGCGGCGATCTCGCCGTTCGTCAGGCCGGCGGCCATGCAACGCAGCACCTCCAGCTCGCGTTCGCTCAGTGTCTCGGCCAGGCCCGCCAGCGCTTCGGTTTGGCCTCCCGTCTCCAGCCCGAACGCAGCCAATAGCCGGCGCACATAGGCCGCATGCGACGAGCGGCGGTCTGCCGCCAGGTCTGCCAGCAGGGCCGCCACGGGCGCGCCCCCGTCGACAAAGCTCCGCACATAGCCTTCCGGCTCCGCCGGTGCCAGCGCCCGCTCCAGCGATGCGAGGGCCGCGCCCAGCTCGCCGCCCGCTCGCAGGGCAACGGCCTCGAGCACCCGTATCTCGATCACCTCACCCAGCCGGACGCCCGCCTCGGCCCCTGTTCGCAGGCGCCCCAGGAGCGCCATAGCCTCGCCATTCCTGCGCAGCGCAATCAGCGCTCGGGCCAGCGCCAGGTACTCTGCCTCCCGCGCGTAATCGAGTTGCGCGCCGGCCGCCAGTGCTCCCCTGCACGCCTCGACCCAGCGCGCGAGCGCCTCCAGGCCGCCCCCTCGCGGCGCCAGCCACATCCGCACCCGGCAGGCCGCAAGCTGCGCAGGCACCCAGGGCGAGAGCTCGTGTTGGCGCACAGCCTGTTCCGCCCTCTCCAGCGCCGCCCGCGCACCGTCGAGGTCGCCCGAACCCTGCAGCGCCCGTGCCAGCGCCAGCGGCCCCCGGCTGATGGCCTCCGCATTGCCCCACTGCTGCGCCAAGTCGATGCCCTCCCTGGCGAAGCGGACCGCAGCGTCGAGGTCGTTCCACTCATAGTGCAGCTCGCTCAACCCATGGCAGGCCCTGGCCGCGATCGGCAACAGCCTGCCGTCCGGCCCGGTTCCCAGCCGTAGTGCCGTCTGGAAGGTCTCGGCCGCCTGGTGCAGCCGGCCCAGCACCAGCTCGTACCCACCCAGCGAACCGATGGCCGATACCGCCGCGTGGCGATTGCCTGCGGCCCGCGCCATGCGCACTCCTTCAGTCAACGCCTGGTAGGCGCCGCCGAGGTTGCCGGTCGACAGGCAGACCATGTTGAGCGAAAAGTGCACCATGCTGCGCATGAGCAGATCGCTTTCCGGTAGCTGCTGCAGCGCCTCTCGCGCCAGCGCGAGGGCGCGCACAGCCTCGCCCTTCAGGGAGGCCGTCCAGGCCCGCACAGCGGCTACTTGGCCGTGCAGGCTCTCGACTCCACCGGGCTGCAACGCCTGATGTCTTTCGACGTCCTCCAGCAAGAGCTCTGCCTCGTCCAGCCGGCCGGTCATGGCCAACGTCCAGGCCTGGTAGAGGCACAGGTGGGGCCGGCCACGCACCCACACCGTAGGCAGGGCCTCGAGCCAGCCAGAGAGTGTCGTCAGCTCGCCGCGGCGCAACAGCGACAGAGCCTCCTGCTCCACCAGTGCCGCCGCCGTATCGTGCTCGCCCGCTCGCAGCAGATGCCCAATCGCCTCGGAGGTCAGGCCGTTGCCTTGGTGCCAAAGGCCCGCGCGCCGGTGCAACTCTGGCACCAACCCAGCGTGCAGCCGCCCCAGTTGCTGGCGCAGCAGATCGGCAAAGAGGTGATGGTAGCGATACCAACGCCGCTCGTTGTCGAGCGGCACGATAAAGAGATTGTTGCGTTCAAGGTGCTCGAGCATCTGCTGCGAACGCGGGCCATCCCCTTCCCCGCTGCCCAGCACCGCGTCGCACAGCGGCCCACAGAGCCGGTCGAGGATCGAGGTGTGCAGGAGGAAGGTCTGCACCGCTGTGGGCTGGCGCTGCAGTACTTCTTCTATCAAATAGTCAAGGATGTAGTGGTGGCTGCCGGTGAAGGCGGCGATAAAGCCGGCCACGTCCTCCCGGCCCCGCATCGAGAGCGCAGCGAGCTGCAGCCCCACGATCCAGCCCTCGGTGCGCGCCTCCAGCGCCGCCACCTTCTCGCCCGCCAGGGTCAGCCCCATCACCCGGCTGAGGAAGACGGCAGCCTCTTGCGCCGTGAAGCGCAGGTCGGCTGCGCGCAGTTCGATCAACTGCATTTGCCCCCGCAGCCGCCCCAGAGGCAGGGGTGGGTCGCTGCGCGTGGCAACCACCAGGTGCAGCGGCGCCGGCATATGCTCGACCAAGAAGGCGATGGCGCTGTGGATCGCATGGCCTTTGATCGCGTGATAGTCGTCGAGCACAAGGACGAAGGGGCTCGCATCGGCAGCGATTTCGTTGACCAGCGCCGCCAAGACGGCCTCGCTTTCCGGGGGGTGGGGAGATTGGAACGCTGCGGCGACTGCCTCGCCCGCATGGGGTCGCACAACACGCAGCGCCGCGCCGAGATAGGCGAAGAAGCGGGTCGGGTCGTTATCATCCTTGTCGAGCGAAAGCCAGGCCACCGGCATGCCGAGCTTGGCCGCCCACGCGGCCAGGGCCGTTGTCTTGCCCGAGCCGGCGGGCGCCGAAACGAGGGTCAATGCGCAACGCAGGCCTTCGTCAAGTCGCGCCGCCAGTCGCGGCCGCTCCACCACCTCGTGACGCGCCTGTGGGATGAATAGCTTGGTCTGAATGAGCGGTTCCACGGGCTGCCCGGCCATACACTCTCCTGGGCCTCGCTCGGGGCCGGTGAAGCCGCCCCGAAGCCTGCCACATCAGTCCACCTTCCGCAAACGGGCCGACACGCACCCAGCCCGTATGCGCCCACATCGTAGTAGCCGTCGACGCGCGTGAGCCCGCCCTCCATCCACCAGGACTTTTTCCGGCCGGGCACCTCTGCGTAGATGCCCTCGATGACGGCCTCTCAGCCCAGGGGGCGCTACGCGCCCGTGCAGGGCAGGCACCCGAGCATCTCTGGCCAAGCCCCTGGAAGTCATGGCGCCGAGCGGATGCGCAGCGCGCCGCAGGCGCCTCGGGCGACACCGCGCGCAAGGCCGGCTTCCAGAAGATCTAGGATAACTACGCCTACTTCGCCTGGTTCGATGAAGTGGACAATCTGGCGGTCAACGGCAACATCCGCCTGCGCGACGGCGACCCTCGCGCGGCTGTCGAGTGGTACCGGCGGGCCTCTTTCCACGGTGAGGCCAAGGGCTGGGCCTACTGGAACGCGGCCTGCGCCTACGCCCGCACGGCGGCGCGGACGCAATGCAGGATAGCACAAAAGTGGGCAAGGCGCGAACAAATGGGGCGATGCTGGCTGTCATCGTCCTTTGACAGATTGCAGGAGATTGGGCACAATACACTGCCTGGCCAACCACGTCCTCGCCGCGCGCCCAGGCCGCCGGCGCCACGCAAGAGGAGCCGCCATGGCCTACCATCTGCTGCCCGTCCCCTTGAGCATCGCCGGCATCGCCTGGTACCTGATCGCACGGAACAGGAACGACCTGAAACGGGTGGCCGTCATCCAGCCCCTGCTCACCCTGCTGTCGATTGCCGTGGCCGCGCTGAGCCTGCTGGGCCCCCGCGCCAACCCGGCCTACACCGGCTGGATCCTCGCCGGCCTGATCCTGGCCTTCGCCGCCGACATCTTTAACATCGACATGACCAGCGACAAGACCGTCATGGCGGCGCTGGTCATCTTTGTGCTGGCCTATCTCACCTACGGCATCGGCCTGACGGTCTTTAGCGGCTTTCAGCGCCAGGACCTGGTCAGCGGCCTCTTGCTGTTCCTGGTGTACCTGGCGCTGGTGCGCTACCTCTGGCCGGGCCTGGGGAGCTTTCGCATCCCGATCCTCATCTATGGGCTGATCATGCCGCTCATGGTCAACCGGGCCATCTCGACGTTCTTCGGCAGCACCTTCTCGACCACGCAGGCGATCCTGCTGACCGCCGGCACGTCGATGCTCTACCTGGGCGATATCGAGTACGGTATCCATCGCTTCCGCCGGCCGATCAAGTACAGCGTCGGCCCGATCCTCTATGCTGGGGGGCAGTTGCTGGTGGCCTTGAGCTGCGCCTATTTCTAGAGGGGTACTTGTTTTGGGGTTTTTGGAGGTTGTCCGGCGCCGCCGGCCCGCCCGCGGGCGGGCCGGCGGCGCCGGACAACCTCCAAAAACCCAACCTAATGCGGAGGAGGTGATTATGGAAACCGTCGTCATCGGCTCCGGCCTCTCGGGGCTCACCGCTGCCTGCAGCCTGGCGCAGGCGGGGCACCACGTCACCGTCTTTGAGCAAGGGGCCAACATCGGCGGCGTCGCGGCCACCCTGCGCCGCGACGGCTTTGGCTGGGACCTGGGCCCCCTGAACGTGGAGGGGTTCGGCCCGGGCGAGCCGGTGCAAGGCGTGCTCAGCGCGCTTGGCCTGGCCGGCCGCGTGCGCACCATGCGCGCCGACCGCGGCATCGTCTTTCCCGACTTTGCCCTCTGGAAGCCCGAGGTGTATGCCGGTCCCTACTGGCGGCGCGAGCGGCTCAAGGCGCTCTTCCCCGAGGAAGCCGGCGGCATCGACGCCTACTACCGCTTCTACGACCGCATGCTCGACCTGGCGGCCCTCGCCAAGCGCGCGGAGGCGGCCCACGGCCCGCGCCGGCTGCTGGCCCAACTGCGCCTGGCGCTCACTTTCCTGCCCCTGCGCCGCATGTCGGCCTGGAGCGCGACGCAGGTGCTCGACCACTTCTTCGCGCGCCCCGAGCTCAAGGCGCTCTACAGCGGCATCCTGGCCGATTTCGTCGTGCGCCCCAGCCAGTTCCAGGGCCTGGGCATCCCCTTCGTGAACGTAGAGCAGGCCTTCGACCGGCGCATGCCGCTCGACATCTCCCCCGCCGGACCGCGCCCCAGCTTTTCGGCCATCCTCGGCGGCTGCGGCACGCTGGTCGAGGCCCTGGCCGGCGGCCTGCGCCAGGCCGGCGGCGCCATCCACAGCGGCGTGGTCGTCGAGCGCATCCTGCTGGAGGACGGGCGCGCGCGTGGCGTGGCGCTGGCCGGCGGCCAGACGGCGGCGGCAGACCTGGTGGTGGCCTCGGGCGGCGCCCGCGAGACCTTCTTCGGCCTGCTGGACCGCGAGCGCCTGCCCGAGCCATTGGCCACGCGTGTAGACGAGGTGCAGCTCATGGAGTCGGTGCTCATGGTCCACGTCGGCACCGACCTCGACCCGCGCCCCTACCAGCCCGGCGAGCTGGGCTACTACTATGGCAGCTACGACATCGAGGGCGCCGTGGACCGCGTGCAGGCCGGCGACTATCACGAGGGGCGCGATGGCTTCCTCATCTACGTCCCCTCCCTGCATTCACCCGAGCTGGCGCCGGTCGGGCACCATGCCGTCACGGTCTATACCGTGGCGCCCGACCGCCTGCGCGAGGGCACCTGGGCTGAGCGCGGCGAGGAACTGGCCGACACGCTGCTCGCCTGCGCTGAACGCATCGTGCCCGGGCTGCGGGCGCACACACGGGCGCGCGTCGTGCTCACCCCCGACGATTTTCGCGTCCTCACCCACCTGCGGCACCACAGCTTTGGCGGCTGCTCGCCGGTCATGGGCAAGCCCGGCGCCCCGCACCACACCGGCATCCCCGGCCTCTGGTTCGTCGGCGCCCAGAGCGAGTCGGCAGGCGGCGTAGCCAACGTCATCACCGGAGCATACAAGACGGCGCAGCTCGTGCTTGAGGAATGTGCGGCCCAGCGCGCCTAGCAGTCTGTCGGAGAGCAACGCCCTGGGCTGGGAACCGGCTTGCACGCTCCGCGCGAGCCCGGTACGAGCCCCTTCCTGGTCCAGAGCCGGGCTGTGGCAGCGCAAAGTGCCCGGCTGCTGCCAGGATGCTGAGGGTATCGGGATCGTTCTCCGGCAGCCTGCTAGCCCAGATTCCACACCCAGCAGAGACAACAGGCTGAGCCCATTAGCGAAGGTAGTAACACGCCCGTACGCATCACGCGTTACGTCTCACGCCACAGGAGGCAACCCTTGACCGACAGACTCTCAACCCGCACCAAAGTGCTCTACGGTCTCGCCGACGGCGGCCTGGCGCTGATCACCGCCGCCATCCAGTTCTTCCTGCTCAGCTACTTTTCCGACGTGCTGCGCTACGACCCCGCCATCGTCGGCACGGCGCTGATGGTGGGCAAGCTGACCTGGGATGCCGTCAACGACCCGCTCTTCGGCTATATCTCCGACCGCACCAAGAGCCGCTGGGGCCGGCGCCGTCCCTACCTGCTCCTCGGCGCCCTGCCGCTCGGCCTGGCCACCTGGTTCCTCTTCTCCCTGCCACCCGGCCTGGCGGGGGCCGCTGCCTTCGTGGCCGTGCTGGGCACGTTCCTGCTCCACGACACGTTGCAGACGCTGGTCGCCGTGCCCTACTCAGCGCTCACGCCCGAGCTGACGCTCGATTATGACGAGCGCACCAGCCTCTCCACCGTGCGCATGGTCTTTAGCGTCGTGGGCTATATCCTGGGCGGCGGCATGACCACCGTCATCGCCGGGCTCTTCCGCTCGAGCCTCGGCTGGAGCGAGCCGGCCGCCTACTCGGGCATGGGCGCCGTCTTTGGCGTCATCATCGCCATCACCGTGCTGGCCACCGCCCTCGGCGTGCGCGAGCGGCCCGCGTCGCAGGTGCAGCCGTCACGGCTGCCGCCCTGGCGGGCAGTCGTCGAGAGCCTGCGCAACCGTCCCTTCATGGCGCTGATGGCGGCGCAGTTCATCTCGAGCTTTTCCTTCACCACCCTTACCAGCCTGCTGCCCTTCTTCCTCATCTACCAGATGGAGATGGAGGCGCAGGTGCCCATCGTCATGTTCGCCATGCTGGGCACCATCGGCCTCTTCCTCTACCCGGCCCGCTGGGTGGCCGGCCGCATCAACAAGGGGCCGACCTATGCCCTCGGCCTGTTCATCGCCTCCCTGGCCATCATCGCCACTTTCTTCCTGCCCCAGGGCCCCACGCCGCTCGTCTACGTGGCGGCCGCCATTGCCGGTGTGGGTTTCTCGGTGCAATGGGTCTGCCCCTGGAGCATGATGCCCGACGTTATCGAGTATGACGAGCTGCGCACCGGCGAGCGCCGCGAGGGCGTGTACTATGGCCTGTGGAGCTTTCTCACCAAGTTCACCAGCGCCCTGGGCATAGCCGTCAGCGGCTGGGCGCTCAAGCTCTTTGGCTATGTGCCCAACGTCGCCCAGACGCCCCGCGCGCTCCTGGGCATTCGCATCTTTTTCGCCCTGGCGCCCGCCATCGCCCTGCTCATCAGCTTGCCCATTCTCATCCGCTACCCCATCACGCGCCGCAGCCACGCCGAGTTGCGCGCCAGGCTGGCAGAGCGGACCTCGTAGGACACGCTGCATGTCAGGGGGGTGAGTCAAGCGCAGGCCGGCTGCAGCCGGCCTGCGCTTGACTCACCCCCCTGACATGCAGCGCAGCACAGGCTCCGATCAGAGCGCCTTCACCCAGCAGTTCTGCGTGAACAGTTTCTTGAACCCCAGGGCGAGGTAGAAGGGCTGCTCGGACCCCACGTAGGCCACCGTCGCGCCCAGCTCGCCACAGCGGCGGATGCCCTCCAGCAGCGCCGCGCGGGCCAGGCCCAGCCGGCGGTAGCTGGGGTCGGTGGCCACCGGCTCGACGTAGGCGAACCTGTTGGCCGCGTCGTACCACAGGCCGGTGTAGGAGGCGAACTCACCGTTCGGCGCCACCGCCACCATGGTCAGGTCATGCCGGAAGTGCGGCCCCGACTGCATTCTGCGCCGGCCGGCGATGCCGTCATCCGGCGGCTCACCCGGATGGTTGAAGCCGCGCCAGAGCACGCGGTCGATCTTGTGCAGGTCGTTCTCGTCGGCCAGGCTCTTGATGGAAAAGCCCGCGGGCACGACGATCGCCGGGAACGGTGCCGGTATCTCGAATTGCGACATTGGCCGGCCCTCTTCGGGGTCGAGCCGGTAGCCGCGGGCCACGACGACCCGCTCGAAGGCCGGGTCGAAATCGTTCACATAGGCCCGCAGCGTGCGCCGGCCATCCGCATCGCCGGCCCAGAGCTGTCGCTCGGCATGGTCGAGCAGCTCGGGCTTGAGGTGCGCGCAGGCGGGGTGCGTGTGGAAAAACGCCTCGCCCAGGCGCAATTCGTAGGTGGCCACGGCGACGATCTCGCCGCCGTCCTCCCAGATGCCGATGCGGCCCAGCGACGACTCATCGAACCAGGGATGGGTGTAGGCATACTCCCACACCGGCTGGAACCAGTTGCCGTCGCGGTTGCCGGGCCGGTAGTGCCGGGTCAGAAGGTCGCTGATGGCGACGAAATCCGCCGGGCTCTCAAAGCTGCGCCGTCGTACGGCCACTGTCTCCCCCTCCAACCTGCATCCTCGGCAACGTCCGGGCCTGCGCCGTGCCTGTCCATACTGGCGCTGGCAACCTTTGGGAAGGCGACAAACAGGGATGCACAGGCCTGCGTCAGCAGTGTACGCCTCGCGCCACGGGCGGGTCGTTGGATCACGATAGCACGAAAGCGACGAAAACGCTGACAGGCTCGCCAGGCACCCGCTCCCCGGTGCTACAAGCATGTGGCGCCGGCCCCTACTCCTGCAGAGCGGCGCGCAGCAGGTCCTCGAGGCAGGCCCCATCCTGCATGGCCAGCGGCTTCCAGTCGGGGCTGAGGTCGTCGAGCAGGACGGCCTGGGCCATGCCGCCATAGTAGAAGCGGGTATTGCCGCTGCGGTTGTCGATCCGGCCGACCTCGCGCAACTGCGCCTGGTAGAAAATGGGGTAGCTCGCATAGCCCCTGAACCCCGGGATGGCGCTCAGCGCCTCAGGCAGAGGCTGGTAGCCAGGCCCCGCGGCTGCCAGCCCCACTGACATCTCGGCATACTTGGCCAACCCTTCCAGCCACTCCTGCTGGCGCTCATACTCCACGAGCTGAGGTGAGAGCGTCGACGCGGCGCTGCGCCGTTGCTGCCGCTCCTGCAGGAACTGGCGCGCCAGCGCGGCCCGCTCGGGCGTCGAGGTAGCCAGCACAGCCCGCTGCAGGGTCGCCAACTCCTTCTGCCAGGCGCTTTTCAGCGCGGCATCGTCCCATGGGTAGCGGTCCGCCAGGGCGCTGGTGCGCTCGGCTGCAGCCAGGCGCTCGGGCTGCAGCATGCCCTCGTAGGCATGGAAGGATTCGTGCAGCAGCGCCGTGACGTAGCGGTCGCCCTTGCCCATCAGGGCCTCGTAGGCGAGGGAATAGGGGAAGACCTGGCGCAGCACCGGCGGCAACTCGCTACCCAAGCCCGCCTGGAACTCGATGCGCGACCACTCGCTCGTGCTCAAGGCCGCCACCCAGCGCTCGCCCACCTTGACCGTAAAGGCCCCGATGACGCTGGAGGCATTATCGACGGCCTGCCAGTAGTAGACCTGGCCGGCGAGGGCGTCGCCCTCGACCGGGAGCCAGGCCCCGCCCCGTGTGGCCATGTCGGGCACCTTCACCCAGCCGGCGGCCGGCTCGTCGAGGCCGGCCAGGAAGGCGTGGCGCTCGTTGTAGAGGATGAGCGGGATATCGGCCTGGCCCCACCCCGGCCAGACGCTGTCGCCCACAGCCTGGCGCAGATGGGTGGCCTCCGCCAGGAACGCCTTGTCGGCCTCCGAGAACTGGTCGACGATGGTCGATTGGCGCGGCTGCCGCGCGTTGCTTACGGCCGACACGCCGCCGGCGAGCACGCACAGCACGCTCAGCGCCGCCAGGGAAATAAGGATAGCCTTTCGCAGCCTGCGCATCACTGTCTCTCCTTTGAGCATCGTCGCATCGCAGTTGAACAGCGGGCCGTCGCCGGCCCTACGAGAAAGACGCAGCGCCCGCCAGGTTTATTCGGTTCACGTGGGTGCGTCCCAGAGTTGTGGGGCACTCTGGCAGTGGCCGGACAGGGCAACAGTCTCCCCCTCTCCCTCGGAGGGAGAGGGCGGCGGTGAGGGAGCCCCTGCCGACGCAACGGCTGAGATCGTGTCCCCTATTTGAACTGTATTGGGGATAGGCCCGCCTGTCGGCACCTGAACCTGACCCGGGCAGGGGTTTGGCGGGCCGGCCCGCCCAACCCCTGCCCTGAAAGGCCCGCACCGGGCTCCTGCGAAGCCCAAGAGCGGATCACCAGCGATGACAGGATCTACTCTGCCGCACCGCCGCCCTTGCGGCATACCTCAAGCTGCGCTACAATGTGGCCGGCAGGGCAGGCCAGGATCCCCGGTCTTCTCCGCGGCCGGCCGTCTTGCCCCGCGCCACAAAGTAGTATGCCCCGCGAAGAGCAGAAGACGCCAGAGTATCGCATTGCGAGTATCCCATGCCGCGCGGCGGCATGGGCAAGCACAGAAACTACTGCTGTCATTGCGAGGAGGCCGCAGCCGACGAAGCAATCCCCAAGTGCGCCAGCACCCGATCGCGACGTGGGGATTGCTTCGTCGGCTGCGGCCTCCTGTTCAGAGACTTGGGCACTGTCATTGCGCGCGCAGCGAAGCAATCTCCAATGTCCGACGTGGAGTTGCATCGCTTCGCTCGCAACCAAGGGATTGCTTCGTCGGCGGCTGCGGCCGCCTCCTCGCAATGACAGGCCAAGGTTCTGTGCTGGGCACAGGGTTCGGCGAACCCTGGGGTACTCGCAATGACAGACGGGAAGTTTCTCGATAGCAGAGACACCGGAGGATGCGCCCATGCCGTACTCGGTACTCCCCTTCGCCGAAGACCATGTGGAGCCCGCCGCCAGGCTGTTCCTTGACGCCTACCGGCGCGAACAGAGCAGCAGCCCGCTCTTGCCCTCCCGCCTGCTGGAAGACCCAGCCCCGATACGGCAAGCGCTGGCGGCGCGGCTCGGCAACCCCGGCGTGGTGATCGTGCAAGGGCAGAGGGTGCTGGCCTACATGCTCGAAGGCGCTCGCTTCGCCTGGAAGGGGCAGCAGGCAGCGCTCGTCCCCGAGTACGGGCATGCCGCCGTCGAGGAGGACAAGCGCGATCTCTACCAGCGCCTGTATATGGCGCTGGCCCAGGAGTGGGCCGACCAACACGTCCATCTCCACCTGTTGGGGCATCTCGCGCATGACGCGGTGCTCCAGGAGACCATCTATCAACTTGGGCTTGGGGCGATCCTGGCCGAACGGCTGCGCGACCTCTCGGCTGTGGCCGGGGCGCCCGAGGTGCGGATCGTGGAGGAACGCGACCCGCGCCGCTTGCTCGACCTGCAACTGGAGCACAACCGCTACTACCCGCAGTCGCCCATCTTTGTCCGCAAGCCCGTCGACCAAGCGGAGGTGCTGGCAGAACTGGACGCCCAGGTGCGGCAGGGCGATCTGTTCCTGGTGGCGCACGACGGCGACGAGCCCGGCGCCTATGTGACCGTGGGGGAGTCGACGCACGAAGGGGAAGGGTTCCTGCTGCAGAGGACGAATACGGCGCAGATCAAGTCGGCCTATGCCCGGCCGGCCAGCCGCGGCAAAGGGATCGCCACGGCGCTGCTGCGGGCGGCGGTGGCGTGGGCGCAGCGCGAGGGGTTCGAGCGGCTGTTCGTGGAGCACGAGACGGCGAATTACTCGGGCGGCCGTTTCTGGCGCAAGCACTTCTGGCCGTATGTGTGTTTCTCGATGCGCTACATTGACAGCAGCATGTAGGCGTCTTCATAGGTCAGATTCTCAACGGCTGAGGCAAGATCTCACCGCAGAGACGCAGTGGGCGCAGGGGTTGCGAGGGCGAGGGCACCTCGCCCCTACTCTGCGTCCTCTGCGCCTCTGCGGTGGATATCCTCGTCGGTTCGAGGCGAAGCTTCGCTAGCAGCCGGTCGGGTGCTGCGGCTTGGCTGACAACCGGCCTACACGCTCCATGAGGGGCACGGAAGAGGGCCTGCAGCCAGTTGTCGGCCTGCGCCGACAGGTTCCGGGCCTCGTCGACGGAGGTGGACGACCGGCCGCAGGCCCTCCCGGCGCGATTTCCAATCGCAGACCAGCTTGCCCTCGGCGTTCAGGTCCAGGATGACGCCGGGCTGCACCTCTTCGGACTCCACCACCGGCGACTCGTCCAGCCCAAAGCAGAGAGCATCGTTCTCCCTATCGACCTTGAGCCTCATGCCTGCCTCCTCAGCCTGCAACCGCAGAGCACGGTCACCATTTCGTTTCCTCGACAAACCCGCCGTCAATAGCCAGATCCTTTCCAGATGCGGCCTGGAACGACAAGGCATGGCAGCGCTCGTTCTCGGGGTTGCCTGCGTGCCCCTTGACCCAGATGATGTCGATGTCGAGGTCATCACACAGCGCGCCAAAGTGCCGCCACAGGTCGGCGTTCTTCCGCCAGCCTCTGCCGATGCCGCCGGTGAAGCCTTCGACCACATACTCCGAATCGGTAAAGAGGAGGATTGGCTTCGCGACCTTGATGGCCTGCAACGCCGCAATGCAGGCCATCAGCTCCATGCGGTTGTTGGTCGTGCGAGCGAACCCGCCCGAAAGCTCTTTGCGGTGCGGGCCGTAGAGCAGGACTGCACCGTAACCACCGGGCCCGGGGTTGCCGATGGCCGCACCATCGGTGTAGATCACGATCTTGCCTGCCGCCAGCGCCGCCGCAGGATCGGGGTTCTCGCCCAGCTCCACGCCTGGCGACTGGCCTGGAGCAGAGACAGCCGAGTACCACTGCTCCGCATCGGCGCGTGTGACGAACCCCTTGTACACAGCGCCGCGGTAGCCGCTGATCTGCGACTCAGCACCGTCGGGCCCGCCCCAGACAGTGTAGATGCCCGGCTTGCGCCCCCTGATCACAGCATAGAAGCGTGCCTTGGTCATGACCACGCCCTTTGTGATGCTGCGTCGCAACTACTCAGCCCACCACGCCGAGTCACCTGAACCGCGAAGAACGCCAAGGGCGCGAAGGGGGCGCGAAGCTGCTGAAGGAAGGATTCATCGGCCCCTCTTGGCGTCTCCTTCGCGTTCTTGGCGCTCTTCGCGGTTCATGGTACCAACTCGCATCAGCAGGCCGAGCAGTTACGCTGCGTCAATGATGCAGCCCTGCACCGGCTGCGTCGGCCAACGCCGGCTCACAACGGCTCGCCGTCGTCCTGCCCTCCTGTGAGCCACGTCTTGCCCTCCCCCAGCTCCGCTGCCATCTCCTCGGCGATCGCCCAGCAGGCGTCCTCCTCACGGCGCTGCACGGCGAGCTCGCGCTCGGCGCCGGCGAGCGTTTGCTGCGCGGCGGCCAGCCGGGTGCGCCAGTCTGCGCGCAGCGCCTCGTCCGGCTCCCTGCCCAGCAGGCGGTTGATGACCTCGATGTCGTAGCGCACCTGCTCCAGCTCTTCCTCCAGCTCCTCGATCCGGCCGTAGGCATCACAGGCCCGGCCCTCCCAGCGCTGGCGCGCCTTGCGCGTCATCAAGACGCGCGCCTCTTCTTGGTTGTGCGGGCAGGAGGCCATGCAGCGGCCTTCCTCGAAAGCAAGCTCGGCAAAGCCCTCCAGCCGCGTGTGGGCGCGCGGCATATATGCCTGCAGCACCTTGACGGCCTCATCGCTGCCCTCGTGCGCCAGGGTGGTCAGCGCCTGCTGCATCGCCCAGCGCGGGCTGGCATCGTCTTCCAACAGGATGCGGCGGGCATCGGCCACCGTCTCCGGACCGGCACGGAGCTCGTAGGGTTGGCAGCAGCGCTCAAAGCCGGGACACGACGGGCCACACTGGGCGGGGCGGTAGAGCGCGCCGCTCTCCAGCTTGACCAGCCCGCCGCGCCCTAGTCCGAGGTTCTCCTCGGGTTCCTCGGTGCCTTGATAGTCGGCGGTGACGACGTCGCGGTAGCCCGCGCAGCAGAGCCCGCAGCCCGGGCACGACTGGCTACAGTCGGCGCTCTCGATGATGCGGCCGTGTTCGTCCTGGGTCACCACCCTGCCATCGGCGAGGCGCGGGTCGTAGGGGGGTGTCCATTGGGTCCATTCGGCGTGGGTGTCCATTGGTTCCTCCTTGCGTATCAAGCGCGTTTGGAGCACGAAGGGGTACTGGGCGCGAAAGGGCACGGGGCGCGAAAGGCACGAAAGGGCACGAAAGAGACACGAAAGGGCACGGGGCGCGAAAGGCACGAAAGGGCACGAAAGAGACACGAAAGGGCACGGGGCGCGAAACGAGGCGAAAGGGCTGCGCGCTTCTCGCAGGTCACCGCATGGCCACTTCAGGAGGCGTGTAGACGAAGCGGCGACGGCCAAAAGGCCTCTCGCCAAAGTTGATGAGCAGGCAGACACGATAACGCCCCCACTGCAGATAGCGGATGCATTGCTCGCCGTCCTCACGCGATAGTCTGGCGCGCGCCTTGACCTCGACCAGCAGTTCGTCCCTGTTATCCCAGACGCGAAAGTCCACCTTGAGCGCAGCCACGACCCGATCCCCATACGACACCGGCACCTCGACTTCACGTTCGCAGTGCAGTCCACGCTCAGCGAGTGCCGCCTCCAGCGCCCGATGATAGTCCACCTCCCGACAGTGCACACCCAACTGCCGTTGCACGTCGATGCACGCCCCCAATACCGCATACGACAGCGGCTCGAACTCGTGCTTGCCTGTCACCCCTGGCACCATGCGTGGTCCCCCTTTCGTGCCCTTTCGCGTTTCGTGATCTTTCGCGTCTTTTCGTGTCTTTCGCGCCCGTCCCCCCTTTCGTGTGCTGTCGCGCCTCTTTCGTGCCCTTTCGCGCCCTTTCGCGCCTCTTTCGTGCCCTTTCGCGCCCTTTCGTGCCCTTTCGCGCCCTTTCGCGCCCTATGTTCGACGCGGCCGATACTGCAGCGCCTCCGCCAGATGGTGCGTCTTGATATCGTCGACACCTTCCAAGTCCGCAATCGTGCGCGCCAGCTTTAATATCCTCGTGAACGCCCGCGCACTCATGCCCAACTGCTGCACCGCCGCGCGCAGCAGCGTCTTGCCGGCATCGTCGAGCCGGCAGTGCTCGCGCACTTCGCCCGGCCCCATGTCGGCGTTGCAGAGCACACGGATCGCCCTGCGCTGCCGGGTCGTGTTGCGTGTTTCGTGTTCCGTCGCGCCGCCGAAGCGGGCGTGCTGCACCTGGCGTGCTTTCTCGACGCGCGCGCGTACGGCGGCCGAGGGCTCGCCGAGCCGGTCGTCGGTGAGCTTGTCGTACTCCACCCGCGGCACGTCGAGGTGGATGTCGATGCGGTCGAGCAGGGGGCCGGAGATGCGGTGCTGGTAGCGGTTGACCATCACCATGGAGCAGGTGCACTCGTGGGTTGCGTCGCCGTAGTAGCCGCAGGGGCAGGGGTTCATGGCCGCGACGAGCATGAAGTTGGCAGGGAAGGTGAGCGTGCCCTGGGCGCGCGAGATGGTGACGACCTTGTCTTCGAGCGGCTGGCGCATGACCTCGAGCACGCGCGTGCCGAACTCGGGCAGCTCGTCGAGAAAGAGCACGCCGCGGTGCGCCAACGAGACCTCGCCCGGCCGCGGCCAGTGCCCGCCGCCCACCAGCCCGGCGTGCGAGATGGTGTGGTGCGGCGCGCGGAAGGGCCGCTGCACGATGAGCGGCGTGTCGGGCGGCAGCAGCCCCGAGACGGAGTAGATCTTGGTGATCTCGAGCGCCTCTTCGATGGAGAGGCTCGGCATGATCGAGGGCACCGCGCGTGCCAGGAGCGTCTTGCCCGCGCCCGGCGGCCCGGCGAGCAGCACGCAGTGGCCCCCGGCCGCGGCGACCTCGAGCGCGCGCTTGCAGTGCTCCTGGCCCTTGATGACGGCAAAGTCGGTAGCATAGGCGGCCTGGCTGAGCGCTTCGCCGTCGAGGCGGTGCTCGTAGGGCGCGATGGCCTCCAGCCCGTTGAGGTGTGCCATGAGCGCGCTCAGGTGCGGCACGGGGATCACCGTCAGCCCCGGGATGAGCGCGGCCTCGGGCGCGTCCTGCTCCGAAACGTAGACGGTGCGCAGCCCGCGCTCGCGCGCCGTGGCCACCATCGACAGCACGCCATTGGTGTGCCGCACCGAGCTGTCGAGCGAGAGCTCGCCCACAAAGAGCGAGTCCGACACGTCGGCGATGATCTGCCCCGAGGCGAGCAGGCAGCCGATAGCGATCGGCAGGTCGTAGGCGGGGCCTTCTTTGCGCAGATCGGCGGGGGCGAGGTTGATGGTGACGCGGTGACCAGGGAAGCGCGCACCGGCGTTCCTGATCGCCGTGCGCACGCGGTCCATCGACTCCTTGACGGCAGCATCGGGCAGGCCGACGAGGGTCAAGGCGGTGATACCCCGGACGTGGTGATCCACTTCGACCTGGACCAGGGCTCCTTCGAGCCCGACGACGGCGCAGCTCAGCACTTTTGCCAGCACGTCGGCACCTCCGGCGGGGGTGGCACAATATTAGGCTTTTGGGCAACTAACGTACCACAACTTGGCTGCCTATGCAAGCGACCGGGGGACGATTCACCGCAAAGGCGCAAAGACGCCAAGGGGACGCGAAGCATGTTTTGACAGGTGTGCGCTGTCTGTGGATAATCGTCTCAAGGAGGGTCTATGAATAGAGACCTCATCGCCACCATGATCCTCTGCCTCGCGCTCGTGGGCTGCGCGCGGCTTGCGGCCACGCCGGCGCCCCAGGCTGCAGCAACCGTGGCCGGCCCCAGCGCCGGCGACACGCCCGCCGCGACGGCGATGCCCGCACCCTCGGCCACGGCGACCACGCCCGCGCCCGGCGTCACGCCAAGCGCCACGCCCACCCCCAGCGCCACGCCCCTCGCGGTAGTGGCCGGGCCCGTGTGGGTGCCCCCGGAGGTCACGAGCCAGATTGCCATCCACACGCGCGCCTACGAGTACGCGCCCTCGGGCCGGCCCCCAGGCATGGATGACCACGGCCGTGGCTGCGGCCCGCTCGATGAGGGGCGCCAGGTCATCCTGCTCACCGCCACGCTGCGCATCTACAACCGCTCGAGCCAGGAGATGCGCGACTGGTACGCTTGCTTCGTCACGCCGTCAGGCCAGTCGCTCTACACCTGCCACCAGGGCTTCGAGCGCATGCCAGCACTGCCGCCCGGCCATTATGTCGATGTCACGTTCGGGGCCTTTATGGAGGGCGCGCCCGTCAAGGTGCGCGGCTATGTCTTTGACCGCGCGCTCGGGCGCTCGAACGAGGTCCAGTTCTGAGAGTGGAAGTCATTCACCGCAGAGGCGCAGAGGACGCAGAGGTTGTAGGGGCGAGGTCACCTCGCCCCTACAACCTCTGCGTCCTCTGCGCCTCTGCGGTGAGATTCATCCCGAGCGAGGGAACCAATCGATGCAGCGTTCGAGGCTGTCACCCAGCTCCTCGAGCACGGCGCCGACCTTGTCGGCCTTGGTCAGCGGCGTATAGTCGGTGCGGGCCACGGCCTCCACTTCCTCAGCCGCCGCCCGCAGGTACGCGGCAATCGTCGCCAGCACAGTCTGGGTCGCAATATCCTCCTGGAGGTCCTCATCCTGCATGGTCCACTTCTCCCCGCGCGCACTGGACATGCCGCCCACCATGCGCACAGCAAGCTGAGGGCCATCGGGTAGCGTTCACCGCCAAGGCGCCTTTGCGGTGAATCGGTCTATACGTCGCGGCGGCCTTCGAGCGCCTCGCCGAGCGTGATCTCGTCGGCATACTCCAGGTCGCCCCCGACGGGCAGGCCCATAGCCAGCCGCGTGACGCGCACGCCAAGCGGCGCCAGTTGCCTGGCCAGGTACATGGCCGTGGCGTCGCCCTCCATAGTAGGGTTGGTAGCCATGAGCACCTCGCGCACGCCGCCGGCGCGCACGCGCTCGACGAGCTCGCGCATCTTGAGCTCGTCGGGGCCGATGCCGTCGACCGGCGACAGCGCGCCGTGCAGCACATGGTAGAGGCCCTTGAAGCGCCGCGTGCGCTCGATGGCCAGCACGTCGAGCGGCTCTTCGACCACGCAGATCACGCCGCGGTCGCGCTCGGCGTTGCTGCAGACCGGGCAGGGGTCCTGCTCGGCGATGTTGAAGCAGGTGCTGCAGAACACCGTGCCCTCGCGCAGGCCCCGAATGGCGTCGGCCAGGGCCAGCACCTGCGTCTCGGGCGCACGCAGCATAAAGAAGGTCAGCCGTGAGGCCGTCTTGGGGCCGATGCCGGGCAGCCGGCTCAGCTCCTCGATCAGCCGCCCCACGGGTCCAGGAGTCAAAGACATTAGAACAACCCCGGGATGTTCAAGCCGCCGGTCAGCGGCGCCATGCGCGCCTCGACCAGCTTGCGCGACTGGGCCAATGCTTCATTGAACGCCGCGACCAGGAGGTCCTGCAGCATCTCCACATCCTCCGGGTCCACCACGGCCGGATCGATCTTGATCGCCTTGAGCTCCTGATGCCCGTTCATCGTCACCGACACGGCGCCGCCCCCGACCGTCGCCGTCACGGTTTCTTCGCCCAGCGCCTCCTGCGCCGCCATGAGCTGGTTCTGCAGCTCCTCGATCTGGCGCATCCCCGGCGCCGCCGGCATGCCCGGCATGCGGAAGCGGCCGCCCTTGCCTTTACTACCCACGATACTTCCTCCTACAACACGAGCGAGTGGCTGCTGGCGTATGGCCTATGGCAGATGATTGGCGATCGCCCGCCACTCAGAAACCCGCCATACGCCATAAGCCATATGCCATATGCTATTCCGTCCCCGTCTTGGCCTCATCGTCGGGCTCGATGCCGGCCACCTTGGCGCCCAGCTCCTGCACAGCGTGCCGCACCATCGGGTCCTCGTACACGATGGGATGCTCGCCGCCCGCAGCCGGCTTGCGCTGCCCAGCCAACACGCACTCGACCTGGCAGGGCGCGCCCAGAAAGCTGGCCAGGACGTCCTGCAGCAGTTGGCGGTTCTTCTCCTCCATGACGCGGTCGCGGTGGAAGGTCGCCTCCATCTGCAGCACCACCCGGCCGCCCGCCACCTCGCACGGCCGGCCCGAGCGCAAGACGGCTTCGAGCGTCCTGCTTCTGGCGCGCAGCGCCTGCAGCACCTCGGGCCAGCGCTCCTTCAGGCGCTCAAGCGAGGGCGCGCTGCCCGCCGCCACAGGGGCCGGCGCGCTCTGCGCGACCGCATCCGGGCGAGGGGCATCGCCCCGGCGTGGGCGCCCCCCCACAGCTGCCGCCGCTGCCGGGCGGGTCGGGCTCTCCGCGCGGCGAGCCGGCGCCGCCGCGGGCGCTGCCGCAGGGGCGGCTGGCCGCGCCTCGTCGCGCGCCGTGCCCACAAGCGCCGCCTGGGCAAAGGCCAGCTCCAGCGGCAACTGCGGCCGCACGTCGCCCCGCGCCACCGGCTCGCTCTGGCTCAGGATGCGCAGGCCCTCGACCAGGCGACCCAGGCCAAGGCCCGCCAGTTGGCTGCGCATGCGCACCAGCGCCTCGGGGCTCGCGCCGGCCAGCGCGCCGTCGCCTCCCGCCTGCAACACGAGCAGGCTGCGCAGGTATTCGATCATCTCCAGGTGCAGTTGGCGGGCATCGGTGCCGCCGTCGACCAGGGCATTGATCTGGTGCAAGCCCGCGCCCAGGTCGGCCGCGAGCCAGGCATCCACCAAGTCGGCCACGGCCTGCGCCGACACGCCCCCCAACAGCTCCTGCACGCGCTCCAGCGTGATCTCGGCGTCGCCATAGGCCGCGAGCTGATCCAGCAGGCTCTCGGCGTCGCGGAACGAGCCACTCGCCCGCCGTGCAATGGCCTCGAGCACCCCAGGCTGCACGCCGATCCCCTCGACCTGGCAGATGCGCTCCAGCTTGCCACAGAGGCCGGCGAGCGGCACGCGGCGAAAATCGAAGCGCTGGCAGCGCGAGAGGATGGTCGCCGGGATGCGCTGCGGCTCGGTCGTCGCCAGGACAAAGATGACGTGGCTCGGGGGCTCTTCGAGGGTCTTGAGCAGGGCGTTGAAGGCCTCGGTCGTCAGCATATGCACTTCGTCGACGACGTACACCTTGTAGCGCCCCTCGTTGGGCGCAAAGGCAATCTTGTCGCGCAGCTCGCGGATCTCGTCGATGCCACGGTTCGAGGCGGCGTCGATCTCGATCAGGTCCAGGTCGCGCCCCTCGCTGACCGCCTGGCAGCGGGCGCAGCGGTTGCACGGCCGTTCGGCCGGCTCGGCCAGGCAGTTAGCTGCCTTGGCCAGGATGCGCGCTGTCGAGGTTTTGCCGGTGCCCCGCGGCCCGGTGAAGAGATAGGCATGGGCCACCCTGCCGGCGCGCAGCGCATTCTGCAGCGTGCGCGTGACGTGCTCCTGGGCGACAATCTCGTCAAAGGTCTGCGAACGCCAGCGGCGATACAGCGCTTGCCCGCTCATGGCCCACTCTGCTCCCATCTCTGCAACGAGCCGCGACACCTCGGTGACAGTTTATCATCCTCTCGCCCGCTTGGCAAGTTATCTTTCTCGCAGCCGTTCTTGATTCCCCGGCCGGCTGTGCTATAATGGGCCAGCCCGCACGCGTCAATAGTCTGCGGCTGACCAAGGAGGATCCGTATGCCGTTCAAGTTGGGCGCGCCAGAGCTCATCCTCATCCTGCTTATCGTCGTCATCGTCTTCGGCGTGGGCAAGCTGCCCGAGGTGGGCAGTGCGCTGGGCCGTGGCATCCGCGACTTTAAGAAGGGCCTGAGCGACGCCGAAGAGCCGGAAGAGGCCCCCGAAAGCACGACTGAAGGCCACAAGGCCTAGTCTGAAAATGCGGCGGGGCGCCGTAGCCTAGCCCCTTGTGGGCGTTTTCGTGCTACGTTATGCCCAATCGGGCATGGGTGACTGATCTGAACTCGGTGGACAGACCTGACAGGTCTGTGGAGACCTGTCAGATCTGCTGATCCATCCGTCGCGGCCGGCTGCTAACGATCCCCCAACAGCGGCTGCAGCGCCTCATCGGGGATGGCGCCATGGCGACAGATCGCCGGAGGCTCCGCGGTGACGTCGACGACGCTCGAAGCCTGCCCGCCGGGGCTCGGCCCACCGTCGAGCACCCAGCGCAGCCGCCTGCCCAGTTGCGCCAGCACGTCGCGGGCCGTCAACGCCGCGGGCGCGCCCGAGCGGTTGGCGCTCGTCGTCGCCAGCGGTGCGCCCACAGCCTCGATCAGCGCCCGCGCCGCCTCGTGGTCGGGCACGCGCACGGCCACCGTCATCCCAGCGCGCACCTCGGCCGGCAGTTCGGGCCGCGCCGGCAGCACCAATGTCAGCGGGCCGGGCCAATAGCGCGCCATCAGCCGCGCCGCCACCGCCGGCACCGCCGTTGCCACCCCCTCGAGGTCAGCCGCGCCGGCCAGCAGCAGCGGAATGGCCTTGGCCTCGGGCCGCCCCTTGATCTCGTAGAGCGCCCGCACCGCAGCTTCGTGGCACACCGCCGCGCCCACCCCATAGACCGTATCGGTCGGGAATGCGGCTATCTCGCCACGCCGCAGCGCTTCGGCCACCAGCGCGATGGCCGCGGGGTCCTGCGCCGGCAGCACCCAGGTGACGCCCTCCACTCCCCCCATCCCCCGGGGAGGAGAGGGAGAGCGGAGGTGAGCCTGTCCCCTCTCCCCCGCAGGGGAGAAGAGACAAGGAGGGAGCGGTGGACGGCAGGGGTTCTCGTGGAGGTGAGCCCGTCCCCTCTCCCCCGCAGGGGAGAAGAGACAAGGAGGGAGCGGTGGACGGCGGGGGTTCTCGTAGAGGTGAGCCTGTCCCCTCTCCCCCGCAGGGGAGAGGGTTAGGGTGAGGGGCGATTGCGCGCCGTGGCGAGCGCTTGGCCGGGCCTGAAACGGATCGCCGCCGTGGCCATCTGGCCTCTCGTGCCGCGCTTCACCCTCACCCCCGCCCTCTCCCTCCGAGGGAGAGGGAAGAGCCGTCGCCCCGTCTGCCCCTCTGCCTCGGATGGGAGAAGGGGAGCGGAGGGATGGGCTCACTTCCACCACGCGGTCGAGCCCGGCCAGGTCGCGGCGCAGCGCCACCGGTCGCTGAGGAAAATGCTCGCGCGCCAGCGCCACTGCCTCAGGCCCCTGCTCGGCGCCGATCTCGACGAGCAGCAGCGCCGGCTGCGGCCTGAGCGCCGCCGCCTGCGCCAGCAGCCGGGCCACGGCGTCGAGGCCGGTCGGGCCGCCATCGAGCGCCAGCCGCGGCTCGTATTGCGAGACCTCTGGCATGGCCGCGCGGTACTCGTCGCTGGGCAGGTAGGGTGGGTTGGCGACCACCACATCGATGGGGCCGCGCGCCTCGGCCAGCAGGTCGCTCTCGACCAGTTCCACGCGGCCCTCCAGCCCCAGGCGTCGCCGGTTCTCGGCTGCCACCTGCAATGCTTCGGGGCTGACGTCGCTGCCGACCACGTGCGCCTGCGGCAGGTGCTGCGCCAGGGCCAGCGCCAGGGCGCCCGAGCCGGTGCCCACATCCCACACGGTGCGCACCGGGTGCTCGGCGGCGAACTCGAGCACCCGCTCGACGATCATCTCCGTCTCTGGCCGCGGCACGAGCACGCGGCGGTCGACGGCCAACTCCAGGTCGTAGAACTCTTTCGTGCCCACGATATAGGCCACCGGCTCACGCTGCCGCCGCCGCTCGAGCATGCCCTGCCAGGCCGCGGCCTCCTCGGGCGAGAGACAGCGCTCCGGATGGGCGAAGAGATAGGCACGGCCCACGCCCAGCGCGTGCGCCAGCAGCACCTCAGCGTCGAGCCGGGCCTCCTCGACGCCGGCCTCGGCCAGCCGCGCCGTACCGTCGCGCAGGGCCGCTTGCACCGTCAAGTTGCCGCTGCCGCAGCGCTCGCCTGTCACGCTAGCCCTCGCTCAACGCCCGCAGCTTTTCGGCCTGCTCGCTCGTGGCCAGCTCGTCGATAAACTCGTCGAGCCCGCCAGCGAGCACATCCTGCAAGCGGTAGCTCGTCAGGCCGATGCGGTGGTCGGTGGCCCGGTTCTGTGGATAGTTGTAGGTGCGGATCTTTTCACTGCGCTCACCGCCGCCCACCTGGCTGCGCCGCGCCTCGTCGAGCTCCTCCCACTGGCGGCGCTGCTCCATGTCGAAGAGCCGGGCGCGCAGGATCGACATGGCCCGCGCCTTGTTCTGCAGTTGCGAGCGCTCGTCCTGGCAGGCGACGATGATGCCCGTGGGGATGTGCGTGATGCGCACCGCCGAGTCGGTGGTGTTGACGCTCTGGCCGCCGTGCCCCGACGAGCGGTAGACGTCGATGTGCAGGTCCTCGGGCCGCACCTCCACCTCCACCTCCTGCGCCTCGGGCAACACAGCCACAGTGGCTGTCGAGGTATGAATGCGCCCGGCGGCCTCGGTAGCCGGCACGCGTTGCACGCGGTGCACGCCGCTCTCGTATTTGAGCCGCGAGTAGGCGCCGCGGCCGGTCACCTGGAAGATGATTTCCTTGAACCCACCGATGCCCGTTGGGCTCGAGCTCAGCACCTGGACGCGCCAGTTGTGGGCCTCCGCATAGTGGCTGTACATGCGAAAGAGGTCCGCCGCCCACAGTGCCGCCTCCTCGCCGCCAGCCCCGGCGCGGATCTCGACGATCACGTTGCGCTGGTCGCGCGGGTCGGTGGGCAGGAGCAGCTTTCTCATCTGCTCGTACAGCTCGTCGCGCCGCGCGCGCAACGTCTCCAGCTCCTCACGGGCCAGCTCGGCCATCTCCTCATCGAGCGGGCCGGCCAGCATCTCCTCGGTGCCCCCCATCTCGTGCACCGTCGCCTGGTAGCGGTGGTAGACCTCCACGATCTCGCCGATATCGGCCTGCTCCTGTGCCAGGTCGCGCAGACGCTCGGGGTCGGCGATGACCTCCGGGTCGGCGAGCAAGCCGTTCAGTTCTTCGTGGCGCCTGACAATGGCGATGACTTTTTCTAGCATGAGTCTTCTCCAATGTGTAGCGATCAACCGACAGCGATCAGCCGAAAGCTGACGGCTGTCGGCTCGTCACAAAAGGGCCACCGAAAGCCGTGGCGGTCGGTGGCCCCATGGTCCGGCGCACGAGCGCCAGAGAACACGGCGACGCTAGAACATCGAATATCCCTGCGAAGGCCCTCAGACGGCCGAATCGTTGCCCTCCAACGCCCACAAGGGGCTAGGCTACGTCGTCTATACGTCTGCTTGGCCGATGCTCTAGCTCTGTTCGCCGACGATGTGTTGGTAGATCGACTGCAGCTCCTCGTCGGAGTAGAAATAGATCACCAGGCGCCCGCCCCGCTGGCTCTTGGAGAGTGAGACTTTGGTGCCCAGCACGCCACGGAAGGCATCCTCGAGCGCCTTGGTATGCGGCGAAGGCGGCTCGGGCCCGGCTGCCTCCCCAGGCTCGGCGGCCGAGGCCAGGCGCCGCACCAGCTCCTCGGTCTGCCGCACCGAGAGGGCCCGCTTCTCCACCGCCCGCAGCACGGCCATCTGATCCTCGGCGTCGCCGAGGCCGAGGATGGCTCGGGCATGCCCCTCGCTGATGCGGCCCTCACGCAGGGCATCTTTGACCCCATCGGGCAAGCGCAGCAGGCGCAGGGTATTGGCCACCGTCGCCCGGTTGCGTCCGACGCGCGCCGCGACCTCTTCCTGGGTCAGCCCGAAATCCTGCATCAGCGCCTGGTAGGCTGCAGCCTCCTCCAGCGCGTTCAGGTCGGCCCGCTGGATATTCTCTACCAGCGCCAGCTCCAGCAGCTCGCGCGAGGTCACGTTCTTGACCACCACCGGCACGCGGGCCAACTCGGCCAGGCGTGCCGCCTGCCAGCGGCGCTCGCCGGCGATCAACTGATAGCGGGCGCGGCCCCCCGCCGCATCGCCCGCCAGCGGCGCCACCACCAACGGCTGGATCAGCCCATGCTCGCGGATCGACGCCGCCAGATCCTCCAACTCGCGCCGGTCCATGCCCTGGCGCGGCTGGCGTGGGTTGGGCACGATCTCGTCGAGCGCCACCTCCAGCAGCCCGCCCTCGGCCGGCGTGCCGGGCGCCCCCGATGCGCCGGGCATGTTTGGGATCAGCGCGCCCAGCCCCTTGCCCAGTCCTCTCCGCTCCGCCGGCATGGCTTCCTCCCTTCAGGAACGAGGAACGGGAACCGCAAAGGCGCGAAGGTGAATTATGTCTCCTTAGCGCGCCCTTCGCGTCTTGGCGCCTTCGCGGTGAGCGGTCCCCTACCCGCGCGCCGCGTTCGCCAGGATCTCGTTGGCCAGCGAGCGGTACGCCAGCCCCCCCGACGAGGTGGGCGCATAGTCGAGGATCGGTTCGCCGTAGCTCGGCGCCTCGCTCAGGCGCACGTTGCGCGGGATGATGGTGGCGAACACACGCCCGGCATAGAACCTGCGCACCTCTTCAACGACCTGCTGCGCCAGGTTGGTGCGCGTGTCGTACATCGTCAGCACCACGCCGCGGATGGTCAACCTGGGGTTCAGGTGGTCGCGCACCAGGTTGATGGTGTGCTGTAACTGCGACAGGCCCTCCAGCGGCAGGAACTCGCACTGCACCGGGATCAGCACCCCGTCGGCCGCCGTGAGCGCGTTGACGGTCAGCAGCCCCAGGCTCGGCGGGCAATCGATCAGCACCCAGTCGTACTTGTCGCGGATCGACGCCAGCGCCTTCTGCAAGCGGTACTCGCGCGAGATCAGGCCGACCATCTCCACTTCGGCTCCGGCCAGCTCCGCCGAGGCCGGCACCAGGTCAAGGCCCAACCGCCGCGTCAGCATCACCGCCTGCGCCATGGGCAGGTTCTCGATCAGCACCTCATAGATCGAGCGCGTCAGCGCGCCCTTGTCAATGCCCAGGCTGCTCGTCGCGTTGCCCTGCGGGTCGATGTCGACCAGCAGCACCTTCTTGCCGCTGGCCGCCAGGTAGGCACCGACGTTCACCGTCGTCGTGGTCTTGCCGACACCGCCCTTTTGATTCGCAATCGCATAGACTTCGCCCATGGGAGACCGTCCTAGGCGAGACACGGGATGCGTGATGCATCACGCGTCACGCATCCCGCACCACCCCACTCCTGAGCCGCTCTTCGACTGCTGCCCGGCCGGCGATGGCGCCATAGCCCTCGCCCTGAATGGAAAATGACGCCGCCGCATTGGCAAAGCGGGCCGCTTCCTCAGGATCACCGGTCTCGTTCATGCGGATGAAAAAGGCCGCAGCAAAGACGTCGCCGGCGCCGGTCGGGTCCACCTCAGGCACGTTGTACGCCGGGACGAGCACAGCCTGCCCCGGGCGATGCAGCGTGGCGCCCTGCCAGCTCTGCGTCACCGCGGCCAGACGCGCCATCTGCAGGTAGCGGGCCAGCTCGCGCTCGTCGCCGCCCACATCCTCGAGGCTCAAGACCATCGCGCTGGCGCGCTGCAGGAAACGCTCTGCCGTACCCCACGGCTGTGGGCTGACGCGGCCCGTCGCATCCCAGCGGCGCAGCCAGCCCTGCGGCGTCACCCCCACAAACGTCGCCGCCGGGAACAGCTCGGCCATCTCGGGGCCGATCTCTTGCGCCAGCGGCCCCAGGTGCACGATGCGCGCCAGGCGCCAATCGGGCGGGACATGGGCCGGCTTGAGAGGTGAGGCGACTGAGCGCAGGAACTGCCTGCGATGGCCATCGTAGTAGATATTCTCGAAGGTGGTGCTGGCCTCAGCCGGTACCACCTCCAAGGCAATGCCGTCATAGATCGTCGTGAGGGGCAGGTCGCTGCTCGCGCTGGTGAGGATGGCGGCCGAATAGCCCAGGGCGCGGGCCGTCAGCGCCGCAAAAGTCACCGTGCCGCCGATGCGGTAGCCACCGCCAGACACCAGGTCACGCGTCACATGCCCCACTACCAAATAGTCGGGTATAGTCAAGGCTTCCCTGCAACCGGTGAGCTACGACGGCGGAACTGAGGGAACTGGAGGAACTGCGGGAACTGATGGAGTCGGGAGCTCATCAGTTCCATAGTTCCTTCAGTTCTCTCGTCGTAGCGGCGAGTCTCCCTAGCTCTGAGGCCGGAGCATAATGACCACCCTGCGCGCCTCGCCCTCGCCTGTGCTTTCGGTCATCACGCTTGGGTCGTTGCGCAGGGCGATGTGCACGATGCGCCGTTCGCTGGGCGGCATCGGCTCGAGTGGCACCGGCTGGCGAGTCAGGCGCACCTTGTCGGCCATGCGCTGCGCGAGCTGGGTCAGCGCCTGCTCGCGGTGCTGGCGGTATTCCTCCACGTCGACGACCAGGTTGGGCCAGTGGCCGACCTTGCGGCTGACGATCAGGCGCGTAATGAACTGCAGGTCGCGCAGTGTCTCGCCGCGACGGCCGATCAGCACTCCCAAGTCCTCGCCGGTGACATTGAGCACGCTCGGCGGCACCTCATCGGGCTCAACCGGCGGCGCGGCCTCGGCAATATCGACCGTCGCTTCGAGCCCCATCTTGCTCAGCAGTGTCGCGAGCACGATGCGGCCGACCTCGGCGTCCGAGCTCCCGGCCGGGATTTCGGGCTCGGCAGCCGCCGGCTTGGCCGCCCGGCGAGCAGGCTTGGCGGGCGCAGCGGGGGCCGCGGGGCGGGCGCCCTTGAGCACGGCCCGCACCCGGGCGTCCTCGGCGCCAATGCCGAACACGCCGCGCGACCCCTCGCTGATCACCTCGACCTCGAGCACCTCGCGGCTGGCGCCCAACTTGGTCATCGCGTCGAGAATGGCATCATCGACAGTCTTGCCCCGGCCCTCAACGCTTCTTCTTCCTGCTTCCATGCTTCGTCCCCTTCTGTAGCGAAGCAGCCGCTGGTGCCCTGTGCCCGGGGGCCTCGACGGGGCGCTCGCCCGTCGCGCCACCCTTGGCCGCAGAGGCCGCCGGCTGCGTTGTTGCGTTGTCGGCATTCGTCGCCGTCGCAGGCTTGGCTTCGCCATCGCGGCCGGCGGGCGACATGAGGCGCTTGGCCGCGCTGAGTATGCTCGGCGCGGGCCGCTCCTGTGCACCACCCTTGGCCGCCGCAGCAGTGGCGCGCTGTGGCCGCAGGCCGCCCCAGCCCGTCGTAAAGTACTGCAGGACGATACTGACCAGGCTGGAGATGATAAAGTACACGCCCAGGCCCGACGCCAGGTTGATGGTGATAAAGCCGAACATCAGCGGCATCATCATCAACATCGACTGGCTCATCTGCGCCTGCGAGTCGTTGCCGCCCGGCGAAGCCGGGGCCATCATCTTTTGCTGCACCCACTGCGTGGCCGCGACCAGGATGGGGATGATGTAGTATGGGTCGGGCCGCCCCAGGTCGAGCCACAGGAAGCGGCTCGCCAGCGGGAACAGTGTCGCCAGGTTGCCAAAGATGCCCAGGCTGTAGACGTGTTTCGATACCGCCAGCAACTGCGCCGGCGTGCGCCCCAAGAGCTGGATGATCGACTGGTAGAGCGCAATCCAGATGGGGAACTGCAAGAGCATGGGCAGGCAGCCCGCCATGGGGTTGATGCCATGCTCCTTGTACAGCTTCATCTGTTCCTGCGCCATGCGCTCGCGGTCTTTGCCGTACTTTTTCTCGAT
Organism: Chloroflexota bacterium; assembly: GCA_029553955.1. Classification (GTDB taxonomy): domain Bacteria; phylum Chloroflexota; class Anaerolineae; order SpSt-313; family SpSt-313; genus JAKPJZ01. Next base: position 26,881 of record JAKPJZ010000074.1, on the reverse strand, counting down.
CTCTTTGAGCTGCGGCTGCAGCTCGGCCATCCTCTTCGATGACTGCATCTGCTTGGCCATGAACGGTTGTGTGGCCAGGCGCAGCACCACCGTCAGAGCGGCAATGGCCAATGCAAAGGCCGCTCCCGGCAGCGCCGTGTGCAACAGCGAGTACAGGAGCAAGAGCACGTTCAGCATTGGCCGCAGTAGCAACAGGTTGAAAATATCCCCGATCACCGGGTACTCCTTTTGCTTTACTTGCTGGGCTGCGAATAGACCCAGCGCTGGACGCCCGTCTTGGCGTCCAGGGCAAAGGCCGTTCCGTTCGACGTCGCACCATAGATGGCGCCGTCAATGATCACGGGCGCCGTCAGGATCGGGCCGCCGGCGTTGTAGGTCCACAGCTTTTTGAGCGGCTTGAGCGAGCCGGTTGCCGGGGGCTCCAGCGCCGTCAGGCTATGGTCCTCCGACACGACGTAGACGACGCCGTCGACCACGAGCGGCCCGGCACGCATTGCGCCCCCGCTGGCATAAGCCCAGGGCTGAGCGCCCACTTCGGGGTCGTTCTCCAGCATGCGCTTCTCGCCGGTCTTGGCATCAAAAGCATAGACGCTGTGGTCCAGCGAACTCACATAGAGCGTGCCGTCGGCGACGGCCGGCTGGCCCCACACCCAGCCGCCGACACTGGCTTTCCAGACCTGGCTGCCACCCTGGGCATCGATGGCATAGACGGTGCCGCTCAGGTCGCCGGCATAGATGAGCCCATCGCTGAGCGCCGGGGCGCCGGGCACGGCGGCGCGCGTCTCGAAGCTCCAGACCTGCTGCCCGTCGGAGGCGCGCAGGGCATACACCGCGTGGCCCATCGAGCCCACATAGAGCAGGTCATCCGAACGCACGACGCTGCCCCACAGCGGGCCGCCAGCCTTGAACGACCAGCGCTGGCGGCCGTTCTCGATGTCGAGCGCGTAGACGTTGTGGTCCGACGAGGTCACATAGACCGTATCGCCAAACACGGCGGGCGCGCCGACGATGGCATCCTTGGCGTCCTTGAACGACCAGCGCTCCTGACCCGTTTCGGCATCGATGGCGTGCACCGTGCCGCCGGTGCCGGTGGGCAGGCCCGTGCCAAAGATGACGGTATTGCCGGCAAGAGCAGGCTCGCCGTAGAGCCCGGCCAACTGGTCATTTCCCTGAGGGAACTGCCAGCTCTGCAGGCCGCTATCGCGGTTCAGCGCATGCAGCCTGCCGGCCGTCAGCGCGTAGATGGTCGCCGAGTTGGCGCCCACTGCGGCCCAGCCGACATCGGCCGCTGGCGCACCGCAGCCGGTCACGCCGGCCAGGAGCAGCAAAAGAAGAAGGGCTGTAGCGCCCTTCAACACGAGCTTGCCCAAAGGTCTGTCTCCTTCCAAAGACACACGCCACCGGAATGGCACGGCCCGGTTACCCACCTCAGGGCACCGGGTCGTATCCTCCAGGGTTGAGAGGATGGCAGCGCAGCACACGCTTCGCAGCCAGCCAGCTTCCCTTGAACGCACCGTAGCGGTCGATCGCCTGCCAGGCGTATTCGGAACACGACGGGTGGAAGCGGCAGGCAGGCGGCAGGGCCGGAGAGACAAAGCGTTGGTACGACCGGATCACCCACTGCAACAAGGCCTTCAAACCAGTCCCCCCAAAGATCAGTCTGTCCTGGCCGCTGCCTCTGATGTCGCAAACCATGAGCGGGTCCGGCGCAGCGCCTGCGCCAAGGCGTTCTCAATATCCGCGAAACCGGCTGTGACAATCGGTGCTCGCGCAATCAGCACCACGTCCCATCCCGTTGGGAATTCGCCCAGGTGGCGGCGCACCGCCTCGCGCAACTGCCGCTTGACGCGGTTGCGCACCACTGCGTTGCCGATACGCCGGCTGACGATGAACCCAAAACGGGTGCAGGCCAGATCGTTGCGGCCGGCCGAAAAGACGAACAGCGATTGCGCCCACGAACGGCCCTGCTTGCGCACGCGGTCGAAATCCGCGTCTCGCGTCAGCCGGCAACGCCTCTCCATGCTACGCCTGTCGAGCCGGCCAGGCGCTAGACCGCCAGGCGCTTGCGGCCCTTGAGGCGCCTGGCCTTCAGGATGTTGCGGCCACTCCGCGTGCTCATGCGCTCCATGAAGCCATGCACACGCTGCCGGCGTCGTTTCTTGGGCTGCCACGTTCGCTTCACCATTCGATAACGCTCCTCGTGATCCAGATCGCTCCCTGCACTGGGCAGGTGGAGCCGGACTCTACAAATGGGCCCCTGTCGCAACACCCTGCAGCGGCCTTGTCAAGACCGATATTATACCGTGGAGGGCGATGGCATGTCAAGTTTGCACAGCCTCCGACTTGGCGCCCGCGGCGTATTGTGGTATCATATCGCCGTCAGTGGCCTTGCCCCTGTAGCTCAGCGGATAGAGCGAGGGCGTCCTAAGCCCTGTCGCCGGGGGTTCGATTCCCTCCAGGGGCGCTCGCACAATGCAGTGGATTCACCAAAGCCTCCCCTACCTTTTGGTAGCAGGGAGGCTTTTGCTTTCTCCGCGCCAAGGTGCAGTTCTGCGCGATGTCAATGCGCGACTGAGCTGCTCAACCGCCCCTCTCCAGCAGCAGCAGCATCAGGGCCGTCCGGGCCGCTCGCTCCTTGTCGCCGAGCTGGGCAAAGAGCTCTTTGGCCCGCTTGAGATAGTGCATGGCCTGCTCCCTGTCACCGCAATCGCGGCATACCTGGCCCAGGTTGGCGCAGACCTTGGCCATGCTTTCGCGCTCGCCGGTGCGCTCGAGGATCTCGAGCGCACGCCGATAGTAGGCGATGGCCTGGTTGTTGTCCTGGCGCTTGGCGTAGAGGCCGCCGATGTTGCCGTAGGCGGTCGCCAAGCTCGAATCGGCGCCGAGACGCTGGGCGATCTCTATGGCCTTTTCATACAGCTCCAGCGCCCTGGCATAGTCGTTGCGGCGCTCGCAGATGACCGCCATGTTGTTGCAGGTTGACCCCATGTCGGCCTCGAGGCCCAGGCGCTGCTGCAGCTCCAGGGCCTTTTCGAACATCTCCATGGCCGTATGGTCCTGCCCTTGCGCGGCATAGAGTGCGCCGAGGTTGCCGTAGATGCCCGAGAGCTTGGCCTCTTCGCGCTCCTCTTCGTAGATGCTCAGGCACTGCTGCAGCAGCTCTTCGGCCCGCCGGTAGTCGCGCCGCGCCTGGTAGAGGACGGCCATGTTGTTGTAGAGGTTGGCCAGCTTGACGCGATCGCCGCTCTCCTTGATCGTCTGCAGGGCCTTGTCGTACAGCTCCTGCGCCAGGTCGTAATCGCCGCGGCTGAGGTGCGCGCCGGCCATCGATGCCTGGATCTCGGCTGCCGCCTGCGCGTCGCCCTGGGCCTCGGCCATCTGCAGCGCCCGCTGGTAGACCTTGAGCGCCAGGTCGTACTGCCCGCGGCTCTGCGCCACGTCGCCGATGCTGGTCAGGGCCATGATCTGCCCGCGGGCGTCTTCCGACTGTTCAAAGGCCGCCAGCGCCTGCACAAAGCAGTCGGCGGCCTTGTCGAGCTGGCCCTGGCGCTGCAGCGTCGAACCTTCGAGGAGCAGCCCCAGCGGCCCGCCCACCTCGAACGTACCCGCAGCGGCCGGCGCTGTGCCCAAGTTGCTGTTCTCCAGGTCCTCGTCGACCTCGCCATGCGCCGCGTTGCCCTCGCCCATGACGTCGGCGAAATCGGGCGGGAGGTCCTCCAGCTCGCGGATCAGCCGCTCGCGCTCCGGGAGCGCCAGCAGCGCCCGGAAGCGCACCATGTGATCGGCGATACGGCTCTCGCCCTGGCTCTGCGCCTCGGCGATCAGTTCGTCGAGAATGCGCATCGTCTCAGGCTCGTTCAGCTCGGGGTGTTCGCGCAGCACGCGCGCCAGCTCTGGTGGCGAACCGGCGCCGATCGCGGCCTGCAGCGCCCGCGTGCGGCGCAGCCTGTCCTTCAGGCCGGCGATGCGGTCGTCGTCGTCATCCATCAAGTCGAGCATCTGCGCCCAGGCCGCCCCCGGGTCATCCTGGCGCGACATGGCCGCGGCGACCGCGCGGCCCAGCGCGTCGGGGCTCTCCAGGTCGGGCTCCGTCAGGTCGACAAGCCCGGCCAGCCCTGGCGGCAGCTTGAGCTTTTCGGCAAAGGCCGCTCTGATGCCAACCTCGCGGCAGCGCTGCAAGAGCGCGCGGTGCTCCTCCAGCACCTTGGTCGCGTCGGCATCCAGCACCTGCGCGATGGCGAGCAGCGCCTGCAGCGCCTCGTCGGCCTCATCGGTGAGCAGCTCGGGGTGCTCTTCGGCGATGCGCCGCGAAGCCAGCCAGTTGGGAGCATCGATGAACGCGCGGATGACCTCGATGATAGGTGCGTCAGGCGCAAGCTCTGCGGGCGCCGTGGCCGTATCTTCCTCGTCGCCCGGCGCGCCGGCAACAGCCGCGGGCGCCTCCTCGAGCCGGCCGTCGCCTGGGCCCGCGTCCAGCACAGGCACATCCTCGTGCCACCAGTCGGGCAGCTCGATGCGGTGTGCCGCGGGGTCGTCGCCGGCCTGCTCGCGCCCTTCGGCTGCGGGCGGGGCGTCACCCGCGGCGGCGGCCCCAGCGCCCAGGTCAGCGACCGGCGCCCGCCCTGCCTCGTGGCGGCCGTCACCTGGGCCCGCGTCGAGCACAGGCGCATCCTCGTGCCACCAATCGGGCAGCTCGATGCGGCCCGCGGCAGCGCGCTCGTTGGGCCGCCCCGCATCCTCTGCCGTCTGCCGGCCGTAGCTCGCCAGCGCTGCGGCGACGCCGCGACGGCGGCACTGCTGCAGCAGCTCGCGGCGCTCGTCAAAGCGCCGCCTCGCCTCCGCGCTCATCAGGTTGCGCGTCTCGCCCAACTGCTCCAGCACCCTGAACGCCTCATCGCTCAGGAGCTCGGGGTGCGCCCGGAGGATTTGGCGGCAACCGGCCGGCGCCGATGCCTGCACGAACTCGAGCAGGCAGCGGCGCAGCGTCTGAGGGTCTTCGGGCCGGTTGAGGAGGCGGCGCAGCCAGGTCATGGATCTCCCTCCTGCCTAGAACATCCGACGACTGGAGTCGTTATTGCGGCTGCGAACCACGAGTTCTAGAGGCCGGCGATCTTGACCAGATGGTCACGGATATCCTGCGCCAGCCCTCGCGTCAGCCCGGGGACCTCGCGCAGCACCCGCTCCACATCCTCATCGACGGCCTGGACGTACTGCTCGATCGTGCGATAGCGCCCGGATATGGCCTCGCCCATAGCTCTGACGACGATCGGCGGCATCGAGTGAACCGAGAGGTAGTGGGTGGCGCCCTGCTGTCTGGCGAACTCGTGCTGTTTGGCGATCACCCGACGCAGCAGCTCCACGTTCTGGTCCATCCTGTCGGGGTGCCAGGCGTACACCGCGAGTATGGCGCCGCCTAGGTCGGCGATGTGTAGGTCTCTGCCCTCACGGCACAGCAGGAGAAACGGGCGCTCCGGGTATCTCCAGTAGGCATAGCCGACTTCCATCATAACGTTACCGTTCAGGTCGGTGATCTCGGCCACGTAGCAGTGTCGCTGGTCGATCCAGGCCTTGACGTTGTCGTCAATCCTCTTCTTGCGGGCCTCCTGGTCGGCCCGGCTCACCTGCCAGAAATAGGGCGTGGTCTCGAGCACGCGCTGCAGGGCCTCGAAGAAGCCTTTATAGTCGTCGTGGAACGGCAGCATCACGAAGCAAGTGACATAGTTGGCCTGCGGCTCGGGCGCCTCGTGGCTGCGCCATTTCTCGACCTGGGCGCTCAACGACACCACCGATCGGCGCTCGCCCTCCAGTTGCGCCGCCAGCTCGTCGCGCTCGGTGGCGATCTTTTTGCAGCGTGCGCTCAGCGCATCCACCTCCTGGCGCAGGTCCTCGACCTGGCGCGTCAGCCGGCGGATGGCGTCGGGGTCGGCGCCGGCGGCCTTGAGGCGCTTGATCTCGTCGCTCTTGTCCATCAACTGCTTGATGGTGCTGTTGTTGCCGTCAAAGATCTTTTTGGCCTGGTCGGCGGTCAGCGCCCGCGCGCTGAGCATCAGCGCATTGTTGTAGAGCGCGATCATCACGCCCGTCGTCTCGCGGTCTTCGAGGCTCCGCGCCGCCAGGCTCTGGATGATCTCGCTGTTGGCGTTCAGGTGCAGAATGGCGCCGGCCGTCATCATCGTGTGCCGCCAGCGGTCACGCGACACCTTGAGGGCGCGGAACAGCTCCTTCACCGGCTCGGCGATCTCGTCGGCCTTGAGGATGCGCTCCAGTTGGTCGTCGGGCAGGTTGGCCGCGTCCTTGGCATCGACCAGCACAGCCGGGATATCGGCGGGCTCAAAGCGCACCACGCTGGCCTCGATCATGTTGCGCCTAAAGGCCTCCTCGAGCGCGATCCATCTTTCCTCTTTGGGGCTGAGCTCCAAGAACACACGGTCGCCGGCCGTATCCACGGGGACCAGCTCCACCGCCTCGGGAAAGCGCTCGGCATAGACGATGAGGAAGGGCTCGTCGGGGTAGCTCGAGGCATCGAGCACCCGCCAGCCACGCTCGGCGAACAGGTAGGCATGCTGGCCCACGCCATAGGTGTTGGCCGAATAGTAGATGGTGCGCTTTTGGCCCTGAGGCAGCTCCGATTGCCCCGTCTCCTTGAAGTAAGTGGCCAGCGACATGACGCGGTTCTCGACGTGAAACAACACGATATCACGCACTGCATCGAAGAGCTCGGGCTCGGCGATGGCCATGGTCTTGATGACTACGTTGTGCTGGGCGGCAATCTCGCGGAACAAGCGGTTGTCGGCCTGGGCCAGCCGGCGCAGGTTATCGAGGATCAACCGCCCCAGGACCTGCCGCGCCCGCTCCAGGTTCTCGTCGTGGCGCACCGACTCGCGGCTCGTCGTCTCGCGCAGATCGGGGCTGTCGATGACGCCCTTGACGAACTTGGCCCAGCGAGGCAGCAGCTTGGGCTCGTCCTCGGTGACAAACATGCGCCGCACATAGACGCTCACCGTGCCGTACTCTTTCAGCAGCACCTCGGGCAGTGACGAGTGGGGCTTTTTCGGGATGAACAGCGCGCCGCCCACGCGCAGTGCAGGGCGGCTCTCCGTCGCCGGCTCGTCGATCTCTACCGGAATGACGTGCAAGATCGAGGAGTCGTCGAAACGCTCCCGCAGGTAGGCCCGATACTCTTCCTCGGTCGCCTCGCGCAGCCACGGCGCCGTCATCACGTTGACCTGCTGGCGACCCTCCCTGCCATAGTAGATGGGGATGGCGAGCAGGTCCGCGTAGCGCTTGATCATGGCGCGGATCTTTTCTTCATCGGCAAACATGGCCAGGTGCGGCTGGTCGACGTGCACGGTGACCCGTGTGCCCACCTCGCGCTCGACGCCGAGCTGCCCCATCTCATAATCCTGGCCGCCATCGCATCGCCAATAGACCGTCGGCGAGCCAGGCTTGTAGGAGCGCGTCTGGAACTCGACGCGCTTGCCGATGATGAACGCCGAGAGCAGGCCCAAACCGAAGCGGCCGATCAGGCGGTCGGCCACCTCGTGCAAGCCCAGGCGCTCGAGCTCCTCGCGGACGTCGTTGGTATAGCTCCTGCCAATGACCGAGAGCGACTTTTGCACTTCGTCCCAGGTCATGCCGGCGCCATTGTCCTCGACGACCAACTGTCCGCGCACGCGGTCATAGTAGACGCGGATCACGGGGGGCGGCGCCGCCGGGTCCAGAGGCCGCTGCTCCTCGCCGATCGGCGCGCGGCGCACCGTGCAGGTATCGTTCGCGTTCTGGATCAGCTCGCGCAGGGCGACCCAGGGGTCGGCGTACATGGCCTCGCCCAGCACTTTGATCAGGCCGGGCAGGTGGATCGTCATCTGGCTGCGGATGTGGCCCTGGATATCTTGGTCATACTCGCTCATGGCGTGCCTCCGTGTGGCAGTCGTCGCCGCCTACGCCTCGCCGCGCAGATGGCGCAGCTCGAGCGCCTGCTGGATCATCAGCTCCACGGCCCTGTTGTTGCTCTGGCACATGATGATGGCGTTCTCGGCGGTCACGGCGTGCTGGCCAAACAGCACGGCGTTATTGTAGAGCACAATGAGCGCCACCTGAAAGACCTCGCTGACGGGATCGGTCTGGCGCAGCATCTGGATCACCGGGTTGCGCGCGTTCAGGTGCAGCACCGTGCCCTGCGTGAGCATGCCCTGGGCGGCGCGGTCGCGCTCCTGCTTCAGCGAGCCGAGCAGCGCCTTGATCTCGTCGCTGACGCTCGATGAGGTCAACAGACCGTCGAGGAGGGCGCTTTCCTCGGCCAGGCGCTTGCTCACCAGCACCGCCGGCAGGTCCGCCGGCTCGAACGCCACCACGCGGGCCTCGATGCGGTGCAGGCGCGTGTAGGCCTCCTCCAGCCGTTGCCAGCCGTCGTCGGATGCGACGGGCTCAAAGATAAAGTCGGCCTCGGCGCTCAGCCGCCGCACGCTCACCTGCGGATGGCGCGCCGCGTACTTTTGCAGGAAGGGCTCCTCGGCGCCATAGCTGGCATCGATCACCGGGATATCGCGCGCGCCAAAGAGCACCTTCTGCTGCGTGCCGCTGCCGCCCTCGCGAAAGTAGTAGATGGTGTTGCCGCCCTCGGTACGCTTCAGATACTCGGGGATGCTCAGCTTGCCCACGTCAGTATCGAACTGCACCAGGTCGGCCACACGGTCAAAGAAGGCGTCGTCTTCGACCGCCCAGATCTTGATCAGCGTGTTGTGGCTGAGCACGATAGCGCGCAACTGGCGGGGGTCGGCGTGCGCCAGGTGCTCCAGGTGCGCCAGGATGGCCTCACCCAACACATCGCGCACCTGAGCATAGGCCTCGTCCTTGATAATGGCATCGCGGCTGACCGTAGGCATCAGCGAGGGGCTGTCGACAATGCCGCGCACGAACTTGGCCCAGCGCGGCAAGAGCTCGCGGTCCTGCCCCTTGATGAACATGCCGCGCACATAGATATCGAGGTCGCCGTATTCGCCGATCGAGAGCACCGACGACTGCTTGGGGATGTAGAGCACGCCGTAGACGGCCACCTCGCCACGGACGCACAGCGGGATGACCTCCATGGCCGGGATGTCGAAGCGGCTACGCACGTACTCGACGTACTCGACCTCGGTCGCGTCGTGCTGCCAGGGGGCGTTCATGGCGTTCAGCGGCGTGCGGTCGCGGCCCAGGTAGATGGGGATGCTCAACAGATCGGCATACTGTTTGATCGCCTTCTGCACCTGTTCTTCGTTCAGGATGGAGGCGTGCTTCTCCTGGACGTAGATGGTGACCGCGGTGCCGACCTCGGCGGACTCGGTCGGATCGACCGTGTAGCCCACATCGCCCCGGCATTGCCAGCACAGCGTGGGCGAGCCGGGCTGGTAGGAGCGCGTGGTGATCTCGATGCGGTCGGCAATGGCAAAGGCCGAGAGCAGCCCCAGGCCGAACTGGCCGATGAGCTGCTCGGCCTCGCGGCGGCTGCCCTTCTCTTCGAGCACCCGGCGCAGGTCGGCGGTATAGCCGCGGCCGATGGTCGAGAGGCATTCGTGGATCTCCTCCTCCGTCATGCCTGCGCCATTGTCGGCAAAGGAGATGGTGCGCTGTCCTCGGTCGATGGTCACCTGGATGCGCGAACCCCGGTGCCCCGCCTCCACCTGGCGGCGCACGCAGCTATCGTGCGCATTCTGGATCATCTCGCGGATACAGACCTTGGGGTCGGAGTAGATGTTGGTGCCCAGCAGCCGGAGCAGCCCGGGCAGGTTGAACTTGAGCTGGTACGACGGCATGCGCGCCTCCTGGCCACGGCAATAGCAGTCAGCACTCTGACTAACCTCCTTACATTGTACAATAGCGAGGGGAGAGGGTCAACTGCCGAGACACCGCAACCAACTCGGCGTTTTGGTGTTGTATCCCTCTTGATTCTTTTCGTGACTCGATGTACAATACGTGTAGCATGGCTCTACCGAGTCCCGCCGCACCCGGCCTCGCCGCATCAACGAGGAGAAGAACGTGCGCGCAACGGCTCAGGTTCGGGATTGCTCCAAGGCGGCCCCTGCCCCTTCGGGCCACCATCCCAAGGCTCTCCGTCCCAATGCGGGCCACATGGCATGCCTGTGCCTCCGTGCTGCCTGCCCACCTCTCGCGCCGGCGCTTTGTTCAGATATGCTCGATACCCCCCGCTCGTCCGACAGTGCCGGCCCGCAACGGCCGGCTTTCGCATCGATCCCAACGGCCGCCGACAAGCACAACAGATGAGCGTAGCGACGCCACAGCGAGCATCACTAGCAGATGCCTCGCGACGGATGTGTAGCAGCCGACCCGGCTCGTTCTTCGACGCTATGCGCTGACTCTTGAGCGCTCGGTTGTTGCGTCCTATTGATGAGCCCTGGAGTGCAGGGAACCACGTCCGCAACAGGAGGTCGCGATGAAGGATGTCGTCATCGTCGGAGGCGTGCGCACGCCCATCGGCAGCCATGGTGGCGCCTTTCGCACCATCACGGCACAAGAGCTGGCCAGGATCGTGCTCGTGGAGGTCCTGCGCCAGACCGGGGTCGACCCCGGCATCATCGACGACGTGATCCTGGGCTGCATCGGCCAGGGGTCCGATGCAGCCAACATCGCCCGCGTGGCCGCGCTGATGGCCGGCGTGCCCATCGAGGTGCCCGGCTACACGGTGCAGCGCAACTGTGCCTCGGGCCTGCAGTCGATCACCTCGGCCTACCAGGCCATCCAGGCCGGCGACGGCGAGGTCTTCCTTGTCGGCGGCACCGAGAGCATGTCGACCGCCCCCTACATCGTGCGCGGCGCCCGCTGGGGCCTCAAGCTGCGCCACACCACTTTCGTCGATGCCCTCTGGGAGGGCCTGACCGACCCCGTCTGCAACCAGATCATGGGCCGCACGGCCGAGAACGTGGCCGAGATGTACGGCATCTCGCGCGAAGAGCAGGACGCCTATGCCGTGAACAGCCACAAGAAGGCGTTCATGGCCACGCGCATGGGCAAGTTCCGCGAGGAGATCGTGCCCGTGCCGGTGGTCAAGAGGGTCGCCGGCCAGGAGGTGGCGCGCGAAGAGATCACGCAGGACGAGTGCATCAACCCCACCCTCAGCGTGCAAAAGGCCGCCCTCTACCCCACGGTGTTCAAAGAGAACGGCAGCGTCACCCCAGCCAACGCCTGCCCCATCTCCGACGGCGCGGCTGCGCTCGTCGTCATGACCGCCGAGAAGGCGGCGGCGCTCGGCCTCACGCCCTGGGCCTACGTGCGCAGCTATGCCTATGCCGGCGTGCCGCCCGAGCTCATGGGCATCGGCCCGGCCAAGGCGGTGCCCAAGGCGCTCGCCAAGGGCGGCCTCAAGCTGGACGATATCGACCTGATCGAGATCAACGAGGCCTTTGCCGCGCAGACGCTTGCCGTCGGCAAGGAGCTGGGCTGGGACTGGAACCGGGTCAACGTCAACGGCGGCGCCATCGCCCTGGGCCACCCGGTCGGCTGCTCGGGCGCCCGCATCGTGATCACGCTGCTCAAAGAGATGATGCGCCGCGACGCCAAGCTCGGCATCGTCACCATGTGCGTCGGCGGCGGGCAAGGCGGCGCCATGGTGGTGGAGCGGAGATGACCCGTGATGCGTGATGCGTGATGCGTGACGAGTACTGCGTGATGCGTACTGCGTAACGGAACACGCAACACGCGACACGGGGAGGCCCTACGTATTACGCATCACGTATCACGCAAGGAGGCAACCATGTACATCTTCAAAGCAGGGGTCGTCGGGGCAGGGGCCATGGGCGCCGGCATCGCCCAGGTGATTACCTTCTCAGGCCTGCCCGTGGTGCTCAAAGACGTGAACCAGGAACTGGTCGACAAGGGCCTGGCTGTGGTGCGCGGCATCTACCAGCGCCGCGTCGAGCAGGGCAAGATGAGCGCCGGCGAGCTCAAAGACAAGATGGACCTCATCACGGGGACGGCCACCTGGGAGGGCTTTGAGGACGTGGATATCGTCATCGAAGCCGTGCCCGAAAAGATGGCCATCAAGCGCCAAGTCTTCGCCCAGCTCGAGCAGGTCTGCCCCGAGCAGACGATCTTTGCCTCCAACACCTCGGCCCTCTCCATCTCCGAGATGGGCGCGGCCACCAAACGGCCGGGCAAGGTCGTCGGGATGCACTTCTTCAACCCGGCTCACGTGATGAAACTGGTCGAAGTCATCCCCGGCCTCGACACCACGCAGGAGACAATCGACGATGTGGTGATGTTCACCGAGTCGCTGCGCAAGATCCCTGTGGTGGTGCAAGAGTGCCCCGGCTTCCTCGTCAACCGCCTGCTCATGCCCTACCTCAACGAGGCGGTCTGGGCCCTGTCGGAGGGTGCGGCCACGGCCGAAGAGATCGACCAGGCCATGACCGAGTTCGGCTGGCCCATGGGCCCCTTCACCCTGATGGACATGCTGGGCATCGACGTCTGCTACGACGTGGGCGCCTACCTCTACGGCGAGTATGGCGAGCGCATGACTCCGGCGCCGCTCTACGACCCCATCTTCAAGGCCGGCCGCTACGGCGAAAAGACCGGGGCCGGCTTTTACGGCTACGGCGGTCAATCTGACGAGCCTGTGCGCCAGATGATCAAGGACCTGCAGGCCTCGGGCCAGGTGCGCAGCGGCACCCCCTTCAGCGTCGACCGCCTGATGATGCCGCTGATCAACGAGGCGGTCTACTGCATCACCGAGCACGTGGCCAACATCAACGACATCGACATGGCCTGCATCGCCGGCATCGGCATGAAGGTCGGCGACACGCGCATGGGCCCCCTGGAGCTCGGCGACCAGATCGGGCTCGACCTGGTGCTGGCCAAACTCGAAGCGCTGCAAGCCGAGTTCGGCGAGCGCTTCCGCCCGGCGCGCCTGCTGCGTTCCAAGGTCCGGGCCGGCCACCTGGGCAAGAAGGTTGGCAAGGGGTTCAGGGAGTATTCGGGGTGAGATGTGAGGCGTGAGCCGTGATGCGTAATGCGTAAGCGGCGCGTAACACGCAACGGAACACGCAGCACGGAAGAGAGACGTCTCACGCATTACGTTTCACGTTTTACGCATCATGTCTCACGTTTCACGCATTACATAGTACGAAAGGAGCGCGCACCCATGGCAACCTACCAGTACGTCAAAGTGGCGATCGAGGATCGCACCGCCATCCTGACGATCGATCACCCGCCGGCCAACGCCTTCAACACGCAGACGGTGATGGACCTCAGTGCAGCTTTTGAAGAGGTCACGAACAACCCCGAGGTGAAGACGATCATCATCACCGGCGCCGGGCAGTTCTTTGTCGCCGGCGCCGATATCAACGAGATCGCCGCCATCAAGGGGCGCGACGAGGCCCGCGAGCTCGTGCGCCGTGGCCAGCTCTTCTTCCGGCAGATTGAGCAGTCGCGAAAGCCGGTCATCGCCGCCATCAACGGCCGCTTCTGCCTGGGCGGCGGCAACGAGCTCGCCATGTCGTGCCACATCCGCATCGCCGAAGACGGCGTGCGCTTTGGCCAGCCCGAAATCGGCCTGGGCATCATCCCCGGCTGGGGCGGCACGCAGCGCCTGCCGCGCTATGTGGGCCGGGGCAAGGCCATCGAGCTCCTGCTGACCGGCGACATGGTCAACGCCCAGGAAGCGAAGCGCATCGGCCTGGTCACCCAGGTCGTGCCGGTGGGCGAGGTGGTCAAGGCTGCCAAGGACCTGGCCAAGAAGCTCAACGCCAAGGGCGGCCTGGCCCTGGCGGCCATCCTGCGCGCCGTCGACAAGGGGCTGGAGACGACGCTCGACGAGGGGCTCGAGATCGAGGCAGACGAGTTCGCCGACCTGTGCACCAGCGAAGACATGCGCGAGGGCGTCACCGCCTTCCTGCAGAAACGCCAGGCCAAGTTCCAGGACAAGTAGCCGCGACGAAGGAACTGGAGCACGAAAGACACGAAAGGGCGCGAAAGACGAGTCGACGCGCCAGCGGCCCTTTCGCGCCTCTCGTGGCATTTCGCGCCTTTCGTGCTCCAGACTCCCCTCGTCTGAGTCATGGAGGCTCGCTATGGACTTTACCTTCTCCAAAGAGCACGAGCTGTTCCGGCGCATGGTGCGCGAGTTCGCAGAGAACGAGGTCGCGCCCGTCGCCGCCCAGATTGATATCGACGAATGCGTGCCCTGGGACGTCATCAGAAAGGCCGCCAAGATCGGCTTGATGGGCGTGCCCTTCCCCCAGAAGTACGGCGGCGCAGGCGCCGGCGAAATCGGCTACTGCATTCTCATGGAGGAGATCAACAAGGTCTGCGGCTCCACGGCCACCATCATCGGCGCGCACACCGGCATCGGCGCCATGGCCATCTATCTCGACGGCACCGAAGAACAGAAGCAAAAGTACCTGGTGCCCCTGGCACGAGGCGATAAGATCGGCGCCTTTGCCCTCACCGAGGCCAACGCCGGCTCCGACGCCGCAGCCATCCAGACGCGCGCCGTGCGCGACGGCGACTATTTCATCCTCAACGGCTCCAAGATTTGGATCACCAACGGCGACATCGCCGACGTGATCTCGGTCTTTGCCGTCACCGACCCGGCGCTCGGCGCCCGCGGCGGCGTGACGGCGTTCATCGTCGAGAAGGATTTCCCCGGATTCCGCGTTGGCACGAAAGAGACTAAAATGGGAATCCGTGGCTCCTCGACAGCCGAGATCTTTTTCGAGGACTGCCGCGTGCCCGTGGAGAACGTGCTGGGGCAGTTCGGCGCCGGCTTCCTCACGGCCCTCAAGACCCTCGATGTCGGCCGCATCAGCCTGGGGGCGGGCTGCCTGGGCGGCTCGCAGATCGCGCTCGATATGGCCATGGACTTTGCCAAGAACCGCTACCAGTTCGGCGAGCCCGTGGCCCAAAAACAGGCCATCCAGTGGATGGTCGCCGACATGGCCACCGAGATCGAGGCCCTGCGCTCCCTGGTCTACCGCACCGCCTGGATGCTCGACAGCGGCAACATGGGCCGCGACTTTTCGACCCTGGCCGCAATGTGCAAGGTCTACGGCTCCGAAGTGCTCGACCGCTGCGTCGACAAATGCCTGCAGATCCACGGCGGCATGGGCTACATGAAGGACTATCCCGTCGAGCGCATGTACCGCGACGCCCGTATCACCCGCATCTTTGAGGGCACCAACGAGGTACAGCGGCTGGTGATCGCCACCAACCTCTTCCGCAAGATCGGGTTGCGGATCAAGGGATGACGCGTGATACGTGAAACGTGATACGTGAAACGTGGGGTCTGGCTTCTCACGCATCACGCATCACGCATCACGGGTCACGTCCCACGCCAGGAGAACGCTATGAGAATCATCGTGACGATCAAGCAGGTGCCGGATACGAACGAGGTGCGCCTCGACCCGCGCACGGGGACGCTGATCCGCGAGGGCGTGCCTTCGATCATCAATCCCGAGGACAAGAATGCGATCGAGGCGGCGCTGTGCCTGCGCGAGCAGGTGGGCGGCGAGGTGGTCGTGATCTCGATGGGGCCGCCACAGGCCGATGACGCGCTGCGCGAGGCGCTGGCCATGGGCGTGGACCGCGCCATCCTGCTGACCGACCGCGCCTTTGCCGGGGCCGATACCTGGGCCACAGCGACCACCCTGGCCCTGGCCGTGAAGAAGCTGGCCCCCTACGACCTGATCCTCGGCGGGCGGCAGGCCATTGACGGCGACACCGCCCAGGTGGGCCCGCAGATGGCCGAATACCTCGGCGTGCCGCAGGTCACCTACGTGCGCGAGTTCACCGTGGCCAACGGGCACGTGCGCGCCACACGGGCGCTCGAGGACGGCCATGAGGTGCTGGAGACGGCGCTGCCCGCGCTGCTGACCATCACCAAAGAGGCCAACAAACCGCGTTACCCCAGTGCGCCAGGCATCTTCCGCGCCTACCGCGAGCAGACGGTCGAGCGCTGGGGCGCCGCCGAGATCGGCGCCGACCCCGAGGGCGTCGGGCTCAAGGGCTCACCCACCCAGGTCAAGCGCAGCTTCTCGCCGCCGCCCAAGGAGCCCGGAGAGGTCATCAAGGCCGCGCCGGCCGAGGCGGCCAAACAGTTGATCGGGCGCATGAAACAGAAGAACCTGCTGTAGAGGTACATCACCGAGGAGAAGTATCGAGCGCTGTATGACGACGGGGAGCGCTTGGCCAAGAGCATCAACTCGTTTCGCGCCACGCTCCACTGATCATGGACTGCCGCCTATGCGCAGCTCGCCATATGCCATAAGCCATAGGCTACATGCGATAGGCCGCCTAGCGAGGACTACCAGGTGAAAGTCTTCATTTCCGCCGACATTGAAGGCATCTCTGGCGTTGTGGCTGGGGTCCAGACCAGCGACGATGAGAAGGAGTTCGAGCGCGCGCGGCGCCTGATGACAGGCGAGGTGAACGCCGCCATCGCCGGCGCCTTTGGGGCGGGGGCCAGCGAGGTGCTGGTCAACGACTCACACGGCGCAATGCGCAACATCATGATCGAAGAGCTGGACGTTCGAGCCGAGCTGGTGACCGGCTCGCCCAAACCGTTCTCGATGATGGAGGGGCTCGACGAGCGCTTTGACGTGGCACTCTTTGTGGGCTACCACGCCATGGCGGGCAACCCCCTGGGCACGCTGAACCACACCTACTCGGGCCGCCACGTCTTTGAGCTCAAGCTCAACGGGCAGCCGGTGGGCGAGGTAGGCCTGAACGCGGCCCTCGCCGGCGCCCTCGGCGTGCCCGTGGGGCTGGTCACCGGCGACCTGGCCGTGGTGGCAGAGGCACAGACGCTGCTGGCGCCGCCGGCGACAGTGGCGGTCAAGCGCGCCGTCGGCCGCAGCGCGGCCCGTTGCCTGCCGCCCTCGGTGGCGCGGCAGCGCATCGAGGCCGCCGCCAGCGAGGCGGTGCGGCGCCGGGGCCAGCCCTATGTGCTCACGCCTCCCATCATCGCCGACGTGACCTTTATGCGCACCGACCAGGCCGACATGGCCGCGCTGCTCCCCGACGTGGAGCGGCTCGACGGGCGCACAGTTCGTTACCAACATGAAGATATGCGCGTGCTGTTCCGGGTCTGGCGAGCGCTGCTGGCCCTTGCGGCTTATGTCAATTAGCGCCGAGACCCATGCCGGCCCCGGCCGGGCCATCGCCGTGCTCCTCGTCGGCGTGCTGGCCATGGCCTGGGCCTCGATCCTCATCCGCTGGGCGGCGGCACCGCCGCTCGTGGTCGGCGCCGGGCGCCTGACAGCAGCGACGCTCATCCTGGCGCCCTTGGCCCTGCCGCGGGCCGCGCGCGAGTGGCGCGGCCTGGACCAGCGCGAATGGTGGCTGCTGGCCCTGGCCGGGGTCGCCCTGGGGCTGCACTTTGCCACCTGGATCGCCTCGCTGAGCCTGACATCGGTGGCCAGCTCGGTGGCCCTGGTGAGCACCACGCCGCTCTTTGTGGCCGTCGCCTCGCCGCTCTTTCTGGGCGAGCGCGTGTCGTGGCCACTGGCGCTGGCCGCCGCCCTGGCCATGGTGGGCTCGATCGTCATCGGCCTGGCCGATGCACGGTCTGCCGGCGGCGCGCTCTCGGGCGACCTCCTGGCCGTGGCCGGGGCGCTCATGGCGGCAGTCTACATGCTTGTCGGCCGCCGGCTGCGGCGCAGGCTCTCGCTCTTGGCCTATATCTGGCCGATGTACGGTCTGGCCGCGCTGGTGCTGCTGGCGGGCTGCTTCATCGCTCGCCAGCCGCTCGTGGGCTACAGCGCGCGCACCTACGGGCTGCTGGTGCTGCTCGCCCTAGGGCCGCAGGTCATCGGGCACTCGTCGGCCAACTGGGCCCTGCGGTACCTTTCGCCGACCTTTGTGACGGTCGCCATCCTGGGCGAGCCCCTGGGGGCCACCGTGTTGGCGCTTGTGCTCCTGGGCGAGCGCCCGCCCGCGGCCCTGATCCTTGGAGGCCTCGTCCTGCTCCTCGGCATCGGCCTGGCCGTCCGATCCGAGCGGCAGGAGAGGCGAACGTGATCCGGTATGCGCTCTTTGACGTCGACGATACACTCTACCCCCGCTCGGCGGGGGTGCTGCCGGCCATCGAAGGCCGCATCGAGCGCTACCTGGTCGAACGACTGGGCCTGGCGCCGGTCGAGGCGGCGAGCCTGCGCGACGCCTACGCGGCGCGCCATGGCACGACGCTGGCCGGGCTGCTGGCCCACCGCCAGACCGATGCCGAGGAGTACCTGGCCTACGTGCACGACGTGCACGTGGAGCAGCTCCTCCAGCCCGACGCCGAGCTGGACAGGGCGCTGCAGGCGCTGCCCTGGGAGCCGGTGATCTTTACCAACTCGGACCGGAGACACGCCGAGCGCGTGGTCGCCGCCCTGGGCGTGCGGGGCCGCTTCACGCGCATCTTTGACATCACCGCGACGGGCTACCGTCACAAGCCCAACCCGGCGGTCTACGAGCACGTGCTGGCCGCCCTGGGCGTGCCCGGCTCGGCGTGTCTGTTCGCCGACGACTCGCTGCGCAACCTGCGCGCCGCCAAAGCCTGGCACATGACGACGGTGTGGGTCGGCCCCAGCGCTGTGCCCACCGACGGCATCGACTATGCCATCGCCAGAGCGGCCGCGATCGGTGAGGTCGCCGCGCAGGTCCGGCTGCGCGAGTCATGAGGTTCGTTCTGCGGCCGCGCCGGCGCCGTGGCCGGCACAAGGACATGCAGGCTATGAAGCCTGCACCAGGTTCACCCTTGGAGGCGATTCCGTGACCATGCAATGGCGCATGCTCATGGGCCAGCGGGCCCAGCAGATGTCGAGCTCGATCATCCGCGAGATCCTAAAGTTCGCCCAGCAGCCCGATCTCATCTCGCTGGCCGGCGGCTGGCCGGCGGCCGGGCTCTTCCCTGTCGAAGACCTGGCCGACGCCTGCCGTGAGGTCCTGTCGGGTGCCAGCGAGGCGGCGCTGCAGTACGGCGTGACCGAGGGCTATGCGCCCCTGCGGCGCACCCTGGCCGAGATGGCCCGGGCCAAAGGCCTGCCAGTCGACGAGGGCAACATCCTCGTCACCTCGGGCTCGCAGCAGGCCCTCGACTTGGTCGGCCGGCTGTTCATCGACCCGGACGACGTCGTCCTCGTCGAGCGGCCCACCTACCTGGGCGCCCTGCAGGCCTGGCAGGCCTACGGCGCGCGCTTCGTCTCGGTGCCCGTCGACGACGACGGCATGGACGTCGCTGCGGCCGAAGCGGTCATCGCCAAGCACCACCCCAAGTTCGTCTACGTCATGCCCAACTTTCACAACCCAGCCGGCGTGACGTTGAGCCTGGCGCGTCGGCGGCAACTGCTGGAACTCGTGCGGCGCTACGGCATCGCCCTGGTGGAAGATGATCCCTACGGCGACCTGCGCTTCGAGGGCGAGGATGTCGCGCCCCTCTATGCGCTCGACGCGGCATCGCTCGCCGCTGGCGATCCGGGCAGTGTGATCTATATGAGCACCTTCTCCAAAACGCTGGCGCCCGGCCTGCGCCTGGGCTGGATCATCGCCCCGGCCGAGGTGGCGCAGCGGTTGGCCAAGGCCAAGCAAGGCGCAGATCTGCACACCGCGAGCTTGTGCCAGGTCCTCGCCAACGAGTACTGCCAGCGTGGGCTGCTAGGCCCGCACATCGAGGAGATTCGGGCGACGTACCGCGAGCGCCGCGATGCGCTGCTCGCCGCGCTCGCCAGGCACATGCCCCCGGGCGTGCGCTGGACGCAGCCGCAGGGCGGGCTCTTCCTCTGGCTCTCGCTGCCCGAACAAGTCGACTCGCTCAAGCTCCTGGAAGACGCCATCGCGGCCAAGGTCGCCTTCGTGCCCGGCACCGCCTTTTATGCCGACGACGGCGGCCGCAACGCCATGCGCCTGACCTTCGCCTCGACGCCGCCCGCTCTCATCGATGAAGGCATCCGGCGCCTGGCTTTGGTGCTCAAGAAACACATGGAGGCAGTGAATGCGTGATGCGTGAGACGTGTCGCGTATTGCGTGTTGCGTAGGCCATCTTGCAGGCAACGCGGCGGACCTCGCACAGGCCCTCCGCCTCACGCTTCACGCCTTACGCTACACGCCTTACGTATTACGCAGCACGCATTACGCATCACGTCTCACGCATCACGCATTACGCAGTACGCAGTACGTAGTACGCAGTACGTAACCGCATCGGAAGGAGGTCCACTGTGGAGCTACGGGTTCTCACCGACAAGTGCAGCGGCTGCGGCACGTGTGAGGTATCGTGCCCGTTCGGTGCCATCGGCCTGGTGGATGGCGTCGCCAAGGTCTTTGAGACTTGCGTGGACTGCGGGGCCTGCATCGACTCCTGCCCGGAGGGCGCGCTGGTGTTGGGCGTGCAAGCGGTGGGCGGCGTGCGGGTCGAGGAGTACCGCAACATCTGGGTCTTTGCCGAACAGCGCGACGGTGCGCTGACCCGGGTGGCCGAGCAGCTCATGAGCAAAGCCCGCGAGCTGGCCGATGTCCTCGGCGCCAAGGCTGAGGCCGTGGTCATTGGCCACGGCGTTGAGGACCTGTGCGGCAGGCTGATCCGCCAGGGCGCCGATACGGTCTACCTCGCCGACGACCCGCAACTGGCACACTACCGGACGGAGCCCTACGCCCGGGTGCTGACGGACCTCATCCGTGAGAAAAAGCCCGAGATCGTCCTCTTCGGAGCCACGGTGATCGGCCGCGACCTGGCGCCGCGCATCTCGCAGCGCCTGCACACCGGCCTCACCGCCGACTGCACCGGCCTCGATATCGACGAGAGCGAGCGCCTGCTCCTGCAGACCCGCCCGGCCTTTGGCGGCAACGTCATGGCCACCATCGTCTGCCCGCGCCACCGGCCGCAGATGTCAACCGTGCGCCCCGGCGTCATGATCGCCAGGCCGCCCGATGACTCACGCACCGGCACGGTCGAGCGGGTGCCCGTGGCGCTCGAACAGCAGGACCTGCGCGTGCTGGTGCAGGAGGTCGTCAAGGAAGCGCGCCGCCGCGCCGAGCTGGAGGGCGCGCGCATCATCGTCTCGGGCGGCCGTGGCCTGGGCAACGCCGAGGGCTTTAGGCTGATCGAAGAACTGGCCGCGGCCATCGGCGGCGAAGTGGGCGCCTCGCGCGCTGCCGTCGATGCCGGCTGGATCACTCAAGACCACCAGGTGGGCCAGACGGGCAAGACCGTACATCCCGACATCTATGTCGCCTGCGGCATCTCGGGCGCCATCCAGCACCAGGCCGGCATGAAGGAAAGCAAGTTCATCATCGCCATCAACAAAGATGCAGGCGCGCCCATCTTCCGCCTGGCCGATGTGGGCATCGTCGGCGACCTGTACAAGGTCGTGCCCGAGATCATCAAGGAGATCAACGCTGCCAAGGCCGGCAGCGTGGTGTAGGGGCGGGGTTGCCCCGCCCCGGCAGAGCGGGGTTGCCCCGCCCTGCCGGCCGGGCAACCGGGCTCCATGCTTCGCACTTGCCCGGAGCAGGCCCCGTTTTCAGGGGTTTGGAGGTTGTCGCGCATCGTTGGCCCGCCCGCGGGCGGGCCAACGATGCGCGACAACCTCCAAACCCCCACTCTGGGCGAAGGCCGGGCAGCGCTGGTCGTGCAAGAGCCCGTGGCGTTCCAGGGAGACTGTCATTGGCCAACGATATCGTCCGTATCGTGCGCGGCGCGCAGGGCACCATCGCCGAGTCGAGCCTACGCGTGCGCTATGCCGAGACCGACGCGCAGGGCGTGGTGTACTATGCCAGCTACTTTGTCTACTTTGAGGTGGCACGGGTCAACCTGCTGCGCACGCTCGGGTTCGATTTTCGCACCCTCGAAAGGACGGGGACCGGCCTTGCCATCGTCGAGGCCACCTGCCGCTACCTGGCCCCGGCACGTTTCGACGACGAGCTCACCGTGCAGACCTGGGTCGACGAGGTCGGGCGCACGAGCTTTGGCCTCGGCTACGCCGTGCTGAACCGTACGACCGGCGTGCGCCTGGCCGAAGGGCGCACGGTGCAGGTGCTGGTGAGCCTGAACGGGCAGCGCCGCGCCGTCGAGATGGCGCCCGAGTTCCGGGCGGCGCTGGTAGAGGCCGCGGGCGCCTAGTGGTTCGCCGCATTGGTTTTGATGGGCGTAGCCTAGCCCCCCTTGGCCGCCGCAGGCGGCTTGGTGGGCGTCGGAGCCCATCAAAACCAATGCGACGAACCACTAGCATCACTTTGCCAGCACGACTCAGAGCCGGCAGCCAGGTTCGTGGTCGGCGCTTGAGCGCCTTGACCACCTCAGTCGGGCGCCAACCTCGGATACGGGGCCAGTCCGAAAGGGTCAAGGCGCTCAAGCGCCAACTACGAACCCACCGCGGGAGGAGCGTATCATGTCCGCGGGAATCGGCGTGCTCGGGGCCTTGCAAGAAGCGGCCCTGCGACCCCTCCCTGCCCTCGCGGCGGGAAGCCTGGCGGGGGTAGCCTGCAGCTACACGCCGCTCGAGCTGCTGCACGCAGCCGGCCTGGTGCCGCTGCGTCTGCGCGCGCCCGGATTGCCCGCCCCGGCGGCCGAGGCCTGGCTGCCCTCCTTCGCCTGCCCTCTCATCCGCGGCGTCCTCGGCGCGGCGCTCACCGGCCGGCTCGACGCGCTGGCCGCCGTCATCTTGCCCCACACGTGCGACAGCATGCAAGAACTCGCCGGCATCTGGCGGGCGCTGCGGCCCGCCCCGCCGTTGCTTACGTTCGTCGAGCCGCTGAGCCTGGAGGGACCGCGCGCGCCCGCATACCTGCGCCAAGAGTTGCTCAGCCTGGCCGGCCGCCTCGAACACCTGGGCCGGCCTGTCGCCGCCGAGGCCCTGGCCCGCAGCATCGTCCTCTACAACCGCCTGCGGCGCGCCGTGCAGCGCATCGACAGCCTGCGCGATCGCCTCGCGGCGGCTGAAGCCTGGGCGGCCATCGCCGCCGCCTGGCAAATGCCTCCCGAGCACTACCTGTCGCTGGCTGAGGCGCTCATCGCAGAGTTGGAGGCCCGGCCGCCGCGCCCCGCGCAGGGCCCCGCGGTCATCCTGGCCGGCTCCGTCCTCGACGAGCCCCTCATCCCCGAGCTCATCGACGCGCTCGGCGGCCGGGTGGTGGGCGACGACCTGTGCAACGGCACCCGCGACGCCATTACGCTCGCCGCCGAGTCGGGCGACCCCTGGGCAGCGCTCGCCGATCGCCTGTTGGCGCGGCCGGCCTGCCCCGCCAAGCACGCCCCCGGCGCCCCTTATGCCGCCCGGCTCGCCAACCTGGCTGCCCGGCGCGGCGCCCAGGGTGTGATCCAGGTCCTCGTCAAGTTCTGCGATCCCCATGGCTTTGAGGCTGTGCCTGCCGGCCAGGCCCTCGCGGCCTCGGGCACGGCGCGGCTGTTCCTGGAAGTGGAGGCCGTCAACGCCCCGGAACAGTTGCGCACCAGGCTGCAGGCCTTTCTGGAGATGCTGTCGGCGCCTGCTGACACCTGACAGGTCTCCGAGGACCTGTCGGGTGTCAGCAGAAGTTGAACCGATCGGGCGCCTGTGAGGCGCCGGTACGAGCACGTGGGGGCACGTGAGGGGTGAGGTATGGCCCGCAACTACCCCCGTCTCGAGTCGGGTGGCGAGCTCACCCGGCTCATGATCGAGCACTACGGCCAGGCGCTGGGCAGGCAGGGTGGCCTGCCGGTCGCCTGGGTCACCAGCGGGGCGCCCGTGGAGCTCTTGCGGGCGATGGACGTCCTGCCGGTCTACCCCGAGAACTATGCGGCCGTGTGCGCGTCGCAGGGCGCCGTGCCCCTCTGCGAGGCCGCCGAGCGCCTGGGCTACAGCCGCGACCTCTGCGCCTACGCCCGCATCTCCATCGGCGCCGCGGCCATCGGCGACGATGCTCCCTTCGCCGGCCTGGGCCGGCCCGACCTGCTCGTAGCCTGCAACAACATCTGCGGCACGGTGGTCAAGTGGTTCCAGGCCCTGGCCCAACGCTTCGCCGTGCCCCTCTTCATCCTCGACACCCCGTTCCTGCCCGACGACACCATCAACGAGCACGCCCTCGCCTATGTCGCCGGCCAGCTCGAAGACCTCGTGCGTTGGCTGGAGCGCCGCGCCGCGCGGCGGCTCGATCGCGCCCGGCTCGCAGACGTGCTGGCGCTGAGCAACGAGACCGTAGCCCTCTGGCGCGACATCCGCGGCCTCTGCCGCGCCCACCCCTCGCCGCTGAGCGTGCCCGATCTCTTTGTGACCATGGCCCCCATCGTGTCGCTGCGCGGCACACCCGAAGCGGTCGCCTTCTACCGCATGCTGCACAGCGAAGCTGAGCAGCGCGTGCGCCAGGGGGTCAGCGCCGTGGCCGGCGAGCGCTTCCGCCTGCTGTGGGATAACATCGCCATCTGGCCGCGCATCTACCACTTTTTCTCCCAGTTCCCCCGGCGCGGCGCCTGCTTCGTGGCCGACACCTACACCGGCGCCTGGGATACGGAGGTCGAGGCCGGCGAGCCGCTGGAGGCCCTGGCGCGCACCTACCTGGGCATCTTTCTCAACCACAGCCTGGCGCACCGCGCCGAGCGCATGGCGCAGTTGATCGGCGAGTACGCCTGCGATGGCTTTGTGATGCACGCGAACCGGAGCTGCAAGCCCTTCTCGCTGGGGCAGCCCGTAGCGCGGCGGTTGGTGACCGATGCGACCGGCGTGCCCGGCCTGCTCTTCGAAGCCGACATGGCCGACCCGCGCGCCTACGCCGAAGAGGCGATTGCCGCCCGTGTGCAGGCCTTTCTCGAAGCCCTCGACGGCAGGGCCTCATGAGCACCTGGCTGGGATTGGATATCGGCTCGCGCACCGTCAAGGTGGTGCTCATCGATGGGGCAGGCTCCATCATCGCCCGTGCGCTCGCGCCTGCGGGCTACGACGGCCCGTCTGTCGCCGGCGAGCTGATCGCTGGAGCCTGCGCCGAGGCCGGCGTCGAGCGGCGCCTCGTGCGTGCGAGCGTGGTGACCGGCTACGGCCGCGTGCGCTTTGCTCAAGCCGACAGCGAGGCCTCGGAGATTACCTGTCATGCCCGCGGCGCGCGCCACCTGGTGCCTGCCGCGCGCACCGTCATCGATATCGGCGGGCAAGACAGCAAAGTGATCGCACTCGACGAGGCGGGCCGGGTCAGCGATTTCGCCATGAACGACCGCTGCGCCGCCGGCACCGGGCGCTTTCTCGAGGTCATGGCTCAGGCGCTCGGGCTGGCAGTGGACCAACTGGCCGCACTCCACGCCCTGGCCGAGCAGCCGGTGCCGATCAGCTCGACCTGTACAGTATTCGCCGAGACGGAGGTGATTTCGCATCTGGCCCGTGGCGTGCCGCGGGCCGGCATCGTCGCCGGCCTCCACGCCGCCATCGCCAGCCGGGTGCTGGGCCTGGCGGGGCGCGTGGGCCTCCGGCCTGTCGTCGTCTGCACCGGAGGGGTCGCTCGCAACGCCGGCTTTGTCGCCGCCCTGGGCAGTGCCGCCCAGGTACAGATCAACGTCGCGGCCGATGCCCAGTTCGTCGGGGCCCTGGGCGCGGCCCTCCTGGCGCTCGCGCGCCGCCACGAAGGGAGGTGATAGCGCAAGAGAACGCTCTGCGGTCGCCACATGGCGCCGTGTCGCATCGCTTTTGGGTCCGGGAAGGAGGGTCCCATGGAAAAGCCCTGGCTTCGTAAGTATGAGCCCAGCGTCCCCGCCTCCATCACCTATCCCGAGAAAACCCTGCCGGAGATCCTGGCCGAGATGGCGCGCCGCTTCCCCGATCGCGCGGCGACCGTCTTCTTCAAGGCCAAGCTCACCTACGCCCAGCTCGATGCGCTGGTCGACCGCTGCGCGGCCGGCCTGCAGCGCATGGGCGTGCAAAAAGGCGACCGCGTCGCCATCATGACCGCCAACTCGCCGCAGTACGTCATCGCCTTCTATGCCATCCTCCGCATCGGCGGCATCGTTGTCCCCTGCAATCCGCTCTATGTGGCCCGCGAGTTGGAGCACCAGCTCAAGGACTCGGGCGCGCGGGTCATCATCGTCATGAGCCGCTTCTACTCGGTCGTGAAGGATGCCCAGCCCGGGGCGCCCCTCGAGCACATCATCGTCACCAACGTCAAAGAGTACTTCCCACCGCTGCTTCGCTTCCTCTTCACCGTCGCCAAGGAGAAGAAGGAAGGCCATCGCGCCAACTTTGCGAGCGATCCGCTGGCCATCGGTTTCCAGCAACTGCTGGCCCAGGCCCCGGCCAAGCCCGAGCCGGTCCACAGCGACCTCGACGACACCGCCATCTTGCTCTACACCGGCGGCACCACCGGCGTGCCCAAGGCGGCCGAGCTGACGCACCGCAACATCATGGTCAACGCCATCCAGACCAGGACGTGGTTCAGCGCCAAGGACGGCGAAGAAGTGGTGATGGCGGCATTGCCGGTCAGCCACAGCTACGGCATGACCACCGCCATGAACTTTGCCGTCGTTTGCGGCGCCACCATGCTCCTGATCGCCAACCCACGCGACATCAAGGACGTGCTCGAGACCATTCAGGCCTTCCGGCCCACGGCCTACCCCGGTGTGCCGACCATGTACGTCGGCATCAACAACCACCCCGAAGTCGGCAAGTACGACCTGCGCTCGATCAACGCCTGCATCTCGGGCGGTGCGGCGCTGCCGGTGGAGGTCCAGAAGCGCTTCGGGGAGATCACCGGCGCCAAGCTCGTTGAAGGCTACGGTCTGAGCGAGAGCTCGCCGGTCACCCATGCCAACCCGATCTACGGCGAGAACCGCATCGGCACCATCGGCCTGCCCTGGCCCGACACCGACGCCCGCATCATGGACGTCGAGACCGGCACCCAGGAGATGCCGGTGGGCGAGATCGGCGAGCTCGTCGTCCGCGGGCCGCAGGTCATGAAGGGC
>JAKPJZ010000067.1 GCA_029553955.1 Chloroflexota bacterium | reverse complement strand
CTGCTGCCACTTGGGCTCGATGTCGGTAAAGTTGTACTGGTCGTTCATGGGCACGGTAGGCACGCCTTTCCGGGACTCGACGAAAACTGGCAAAATCTGCGCAGGACGCGATGCGTCTGCAGGTGCGCGGGCGCCGCACAGGGAATTGCGCGCACATTCAGTCGGCAGACTGCAAGGAGGGTACCGACATGCGCAAGGGCTTCACGCTTATCGAACTACTGGTCGTGATCGCTATCATGTGACCGCTGAGGAATCCTCCTCGTGCTGTTGTCAGGTCGCCTCTGTGACTGCTTGGCAGTTGCTTCTGGCCGCTCAGTCCCCTTCTACGAGCTGTGTCAGGTCATCATGGCGCCCCTTGGGCGGGCGGTTTGTCTAGGTTTGCGCTTCGGCTCCGTTCCGCAGGGGCTATGCCGCCTGGGCACACAGCCGTTGCGGCGCTCCCCCCGCCGCCTCCGCCGCCACCAGTTGTTGCACGATCCGCCGCAGGTTCACCACCAGCACGCTGAAGTACACCCCCATCCGCACTCGACAAAGCCCCCGATAGCGCGTCCGCCGCAGCCCGTGCCGCCGCTTCTGTAAGCTGAAAGTCCGCTCCTGCCGGAGCCGCCGCCGCTGCGCCGCCCGATGTGCCGGATCGTCCTTGAGGGCCCGGGCCTGCAGCAGCCGCTCCCGATGGCGGCTGATGAACAGCGTGCGACCGCGCTTTTGGGTGGTGCAGCGCTCTCGCAGCGGGCAGCCCGCACACTGGCCCTGGCGGAAGTAGAAGGTCCACCCCTGCCGCGCCTCGTCCCACTTGCCGCCCGCAGCCAACTGCCCCGCCGGGCACAGTACACAGTCCCCCGCCGCGTCGTGGGCGAAGTCCGCCGTGGTGAACTTCCCCTGCTTCTCGCCCTTGGCCGCCGGCACCGCGATGAAGCCCTCGATACACTCCTGCTCCAGGTACTCCAGGTTGTCGCCGGTCAAGTACTTGCTGTCGGCCGCCACACTCGCGGGCCTCTGCCCCGCCACCGCCCCATGGCCCGCCACCAACTCCTGCAACTGCGTGCCGTCATCCACGTTCGCCGGCGTCACGATCACGTCGGTGATGATCCCGCTGGCGTCATCCTCGATCACATGCTCTTTGTAACCGGCGTAAGGCTGCTTCCCCTGCTCACGGTTGCTGTAGCGCGCGTCGGGGTCCTGCGTGCTCACCAGCAGATCACGCTTGGCGCTGCCCTGACGCCCCTCGCGGCGCTGCAGCACCTTCTCCAGTAGCGCCGCCTGCGCCAGCAGTACGTCCTCTTCCGCCACCGTCCAACCCTCCCGGTCCATCAACTCGTCGTAGACCGCCGCCAGCCGCTGCAGCAGGGCCCAGCAGGCCAGCACGTGCGCGTCGCGCCGGGCCTTGGTCTCCCAGTAGAGGCGGTCGCCGGCCAGCGCCTCATACTCCGCCTGCAGCGGTGCGGCCCGCTCGCCCTGACCCAACTGCGCCAATCCCGCCAGGCCCTCCGCTGTCGCCTCCAGAACCAACCCCCGCAGCCGCGGGATGGCGATGTCAGCGACGATCCCGGTGGAGTCCACGTGCGCCCGCTGGTGACTCACCAGCCCCAACTGCTGCGCTCCGGCCACCACCCGATCCAGGCACGCCTTGAGCCGCTCCGCGCCCAGCCGCCGCCGGAAGTAGGTCAGCGAGCTGCTGTCCGGCGGCAGCTCGTTGCCGCCCAGGTGCAGAAACTGGCGGTACAGCAGATTGTACTGCGCCTGCGCCGTCAGCTCGGCGTCGCTCAAGTCGGCGTAGACTTTCAGAAAGCAGAACCGCAGCATCATCTCCGGGGAAAGCGGCGGCCGCCCCGCGCCCCCCCGCGGCGCATAGCAGTCCGCCATCTCGGCCGCGATGAAGCCGAAGTCCACCCGCCGGTCAATCTGCATCAGTTCGTGATCCGGGGGAACCAGCGTGCCGTAGTAGTAGCTGTCGAACAGGTTGTCCTGGGGAAGCGGCCGGGGCGACTTCTTCATCCCGCACCTCGCTGCCCTTACTTATAGCAGAGCGGAATGAGATTGAGGAGTCCTGACGAGGAGATTTTTCAGCAGTCACATCATTGCCATCCTGGCGGCGATCCTGTTCCCCGTCTTCGCCAAGGCCCGGGAGAAGGCGCGGGCTGCGAGTTGCTTGTCCAACGTCAAGCAGCTCGGGCTGGCGTACATGCAGTACGCTCAGGACTACGACGAGTGGTTCCCCGGCTTCCTGAACGGCAATACCAACATCCTGCGTCTGCCGTGGTACACGGTGATCCAGCCGTATGTGAAGAACACCCAGTGCTACATCTGCCCCAGCACCAAGTTCTACAACACGCCCAACCGGTCCTCGACCTCGAGCAGCGCCGGCAGTGACTACTGGGGCTACAGCATGGCCACCATCCAGCGGCCGGCGGAGAAGTTCATGATCGCTGACGGCGCCGGCGAGAGTTCGTCGCATACCGCCGTCGTGAGTCTGACCTGCATGGTGAACGGCGAGTATAGCGTGGGCGCCTGCCGCGGCCACCTGTGGCCCGCCCACAATGATATGGCGAACGTCGCCTTCTGCGACGGCCACGCCAAGATCATGCCCGTGAACTCCGAGACCTGCGGTACGACCACCAGCGGCTACAATACGTACTGGTTAGGCACTGCGCCGTAGCGCCACACCGGCATGCCAGGCTCCGAACCCACAGCGAGACTCAGGCACGTGAGGCGGCGACCGTGGCTCATCCCGGTCGCCGTCTTTCTGTGCGTCCTGCCCGCACGCCTGCAGATGGCGCACCGCACCATCCTCCCCGACGATGCCTTCATCACGTACCGCTATGCCGCCAAC
>JAKPJZ010000062.1 GCA_029553955.1 Chloroflexota bacterium | reverse complement strand
AGCAGCCGTAGTAACGACTCTAGTCGTCGTCAGAATGGCGGCCAAGCCGGCATTGCAGCGCTATCCGACGGGTCCGACGCGTCGGATGACAACAGTCGGTGTCGCAGGCATGCACGATTGGCCGCTTGAGACGGGACGACTGGAGTCGTTACTACGGTGTGTCCGCTATTCGAAAGGCAATAGGCTTAGCCCTGCGCCAGTTGCTTCAGTAGACTCTCGGCGGCGGCAGATGTGTGCTCGCTCAGGCGCGCGATATCCTCCGGCGTGGCGCCATCCACGTGCACGCCCACTACCACGACCACGGGCTGGCGCAGGCGGGCGGCGGCGAGCTGTGCCAGCGGCCTGGCGAGTTCATCGTCGCGGTGGCCGG
Source organism: Chloroflexota bacterium (assembly GCA_029553955.1). Classification (GTDB taxonomy): domain Bacteria; phylum Chloroflexota; class Anaerolineae; order SpSt-313; family SpSt-313; genus JAKPJZ01. The sequence continues at coordinate 26,345 of JAKPJZ010000062.1, read as the reverse complement.
TGAGCGTGAGCACCGAAACCGTCGCGCTGCTGCGAGCCGGGTCGCGCAGGCTGGGACGCGGCACGCCCAGGGCGACGGCCCCTACGTGCGGCCGGTCGCCGCCGCTGAGATGGATGGTCACCCCGGCACCGGTGGCGATGGCCGTCCCTTCGACCCAATAGCGCCCTTCGCCGGCCGAGGCGGTAAAGGCTCGCTGCATTGCCGCCTCCCTCGTCGTCGCTCCGCCTGAGCTGTCGTTCTCTGTCAGATTATGCACAGCCCGGCGCGTGCTGTCAACAACGTGCGCCTCTTGTGCCGGCGCGCATGCATGTTGGCGAGACGGTGCAGTTCGCCTACAATAGCACTCACCACAGAGAGGTAGGTCACGATGCCTGCACTACGCCAACTGCTCTCTCTGGCCTACTGGGCTGAGGCTAACCCTGGTGTGCTCTCGCCGTCAGCACAGGTGCTGCACCTGGCGCTGGGCACGCTCTTGACCTGTGGCGTGGCCGCGAGCGCCTGGGCCTGGCGCGCGCGCCTGTGGCGCGGTGGCGCCCTCTGGCTTGCCGAGGCGCTCACCTGTGCCGTCGGGTTGGCCGCGGTAGCCCTGCGCCTCAGCGCGGCGCCGGTCTGGTCGGCGCGGCTGTGGTGCGCGCTCGCCGTGGCCCTGGCGCTGTCGTGGCCGTTGGCAGCGACGCTGCTGGCGCCCTCGTGGCCGGCCCTGCGCCGCGGCTGGGGCGACCTGTGGGCCTTCCGCCCGGCTGCCATGGCGCCGGCGCTGCGCACCATCCTCACCCTGCCGGCCCTACACGCCCTGGCGCTGGCCGCAGCGGCGCACCTGGCCCGCTGGCCGCTGTGGGCCGGCCCGGCGCTGTTCCTGGCGCTCCTAGCGCCCGAGCTCTTGCGCCTATTCTCCGCCCCCAGCAGAGGCGGCTTCCATGCCGCCGAGGTCAGGGACGGGGCGACATCAGCGACGGGGTTCGCCGCATCCGGCAACCCGGCGGCATCTGGGCTGCGCCTGCTGCGCCCCTCGGCCATGGCGGAGGGCGCCCCGGGCGAGCCGCGTGCCGCCTTTCCGGCCCTGGGGCTCAACGCGCTGCTGCCGGCGTATCTGCTGGCGGGCATGGAACTTGGCCAGCGGGTGGCGCTGCGGCTGGGCTGGCTGGCGGCGCCGGTGCCGTTGCCCCTGGGTGCGCTGCTCGCCGTCCTCGCGGCCTATGCCGGCGCCTACCAGGTCTACGCCTGTTGGCCCGGCGAACGGCGTGGGCTGGCCTGGGCGCTGCCGGCTGCGATCGGCGGCGCGGCCCTCGCCTGGGCGGCATGGGCATACCTGGGGCTCTACGCCCGCGGCGTCACCGCCGCCGACCCCTATGGCTATGTGCAGATGGCTGTCGACCTGATGCGCCACGGCACGCTGCTGCATCGCTTTCCGCTGGCGCTCCTCGCCGGGCAGTTGGGCATCGACGCCGAGCCGCTGCTGCACGTGGGCTACCGCCTGCCACTCGACGCCGGCGGCTGGGCGGCGACGGTGTGGCCCGCTGGCCATTCGGTGCTGCTGGGCCTGGCCGGGCGGCTGGCCGGCGAGCGTGCCGTGTACCTGGGCACGCCACTTCTGGCGCTGGCCTCCATCGCCGCCACCGCCTGGCTGGGCGCGCTCGTCTGCGATGACCTCCCGGCGCCGCTCGGCTGGCTTGCGGGCAGCCTGGCCGGGCTGATCGTCGCCACCTCGTTCGAGCAGTTGCGTTGGGTGCTGGTGCACATGGCCGACGTCTCGGCGCAGCTCTTCTCGACGTTGACGCTGGCGCTGGTGTGGCGCGGGGTGGGGAACCCCCTACCGTTCCCCCCGCGGGGGGGAATGGGATCACGCCGCCAGCGGCCGGCACCTGGAGACAGAGCCGAGGGTGGCCAACAACGTGGCGAACCGGCCCAATTCCCCCCCGCGGGGGGAACGGTAGGGGGTCACCGGCGCAGGCTCTGGCTGGTGGCGGCGGGTCTGGCGCTGGCGTTGGCCTATTGGGCGCGCCATACGCAGCTCGCCATGGCGCTGCCGGCGCTGGCTATCATTGTGTTGACGGGTGGGAGGGCAAGCCCCACGGGGTTGGCGGGCAGGGGGGCTTGGCCCGCGGGGCGCCTGTGCGACGGGACTATCTACCTCGGCGCCGCGCTCCTGGGCGCGCTGCCCGACCTCGCCTACCACGCGGCGCTCTTTGGCTCGCCGCTCTGCCCCGAGTCGAAGGAGTTGGCCCTCTACACGCTGCGGGCCATCCCCGCCAGCAGCGCGCTGCTCGTGCGCGGCTGGCTCGATGCACGCGAGCTGGCCTGGCTCGCGCCGTTCCTGCTCGCCGGCGCAGTGGCGCTCTGGCGGCGCAACCGCCGGGCGGCGCTGATGGTGGCGCTCTGGCTCGCCGGGCTCTGGGCGGTGCAGGCGCCCTACAGCTCGCTGCGCCTGCGCGACCTGCTGCCCGCCCTGCCGGCGCTGGCCCTGGTGACCGGCTACGGCATCGTGCGCGCCCTCGGCTGGGCCGCCCGACGCCGCCGGCCCGTGGCAGCATTCGCGGCGCTCGCGATCGTGGCTCTCTTGTGGCTGCGCAGCGTCGATACGGCGGCGCTGCCCTGGCGGCGCAATTTCAACAATTTCGGCTACCTGTGGCCCACGCAGCGCGCCGAGTTTGCCCGGCTGCAGGGCCTGCTCGAGCCCGGCGCCGCCGTTGGCGCGACGCTGAACACCGGCGCCATCGACCTCTATGGCGGGCACGAGGCCTTTCTCGCCGCAGCCTGGGCGCCTGGCGACCTGCAGCGCTTCCTGCAGGCGCTGTGGCAAGCCGGCACGCCCACCTACCTGCTCGATGATGGTTCGGACATGGACCAGGTGCTCGCTGCCGTGCGCGCCTACGCCCGCGTCGGCCCCGCCGCCACCCTGCGCGCCGTGCCCTACTATGCGCCCGACGGCGGCAGCGAGCTGCGCGATGTGGTGGTGTATTGGGTGAGGGCGGAGTAAGGCGCGCCGCCTGGACTCCCGCCGCGCCTTGCGCTATAATCGTTGCCAACAATCCTGTCTTTACGGAGCGACAGTGGGAACGCTGTACGTGGTGGCCACGCCTATCGGCAACCTGGAGGATATCACGCTGCGGGCGCTGCGCGTGTTGCGCGAGGTGCGGCTGATTGCCGCCGAGGATACGCGCACGGCGCGCAAGCTGCTGGCGCGCTATGAGATCGCGACGCCGACCACCAGCTACTTTGAGCACAACGAGGCGGTCAAGGCGCCCAAGCTGCTGCGGGAGTTGGCGCAGGGCGATGTGGCGCTCATCTCCGAAGCGGGCATGCCGGGCCTGTCGGACCCGGGCTACGATTTGATCCGTGGGGCCATCGAGGCTGGCTATCCCGTCGTCGCCATCCCGGGCGCGTCGGCTATCACCACGGCGCTGGCCGTCTCGGGCCTGCCCGCGGGCCAGTTCCTGTTCCTGGGGTTCCTGCCCCGGCGGCAGAAGGAACGCCGCGAGCTGTTGCAGTCGGTGGCCGAGGTGCCGTGGACGCTGGTTTTCTTTGAGGCGCCGCATCGCATCCTCGACAGCCTGGCTGATGCCGAGGCTATCCTGGGCGATCGCCAGGCCGCTGCGGCGCGCGAGCTGACCAAGCTGCACGAGGAGACGATGCGGGCCACGCTCTCCGAGCTGCGGGCGCGCCTTGCGGGGGGCGATACGCGCGGCGAGTTCACGCTGGTGGTGGCCGGGGCCGCTCGTGGCGCCCCCGAGCCTTGGCCGCGCGAGCGCGTGCTCGCCGCGCTGCGCCTGGCGCTCGAGCGCGGCGTGGCGGCCAAGGAGGCGGCCCGCGAGGTGGCCGGTGCTGCCGGCTGGAAGACGCGCGAGGTGTACGATCTGTATAGCGAGCTGAAGCGGAACGCGTGACGCGCCGGGCAGCCGAGATGAACCATGGCAACCAAACCTCCTGACCCAACGGAGCCGGGGGACCGGCCGGCCGGAACCCCTGAAGAGGATGGGCCGCGGCGGCGGCTCAAGGAGCTGTTGAGCCAGGGCGAGGCGGCGGCGCGCAACGGGCAGCGCGGCGAGGCGCGGCGCCTGTTGCGCGAGGCGCTGGCGCTCGAGCCGGCCAACGAGCACGCCTGGCTGTGGCTGGCCTACCTGGCGCCGACGCCGCGCCAGAGCCTGGCCTACTTGCAACAGGCGCGCGCCTACCACCCGCACAGCCAGAGGGTGCGCCAGGCCATCGCCTGGGCGCAGGAGCGGTTGGCGGCAGAGGGCGGCGCGGCCAGCCAGCCTCTGGCCGGCACTGCACCGCCGCGCGGGCGCGACATGGCCTTGCGCCAGACCGGCCCGGCGTCGCAGCGCGACATGGCCTTGCGCCAGACCGGCCCGGCGTCGCAGCGCGCCATGGCGCGGCCTCGGGGGGCCGCACCGCCGCCGTCGCCGTGGCGGGCGCGTTGGCCCGTCGTGGCGCTCGCGCTCTCGGCTGTGCTCGTTGCCGCTGGTATGGCCCTCTACACTGCATGGGCGCCTCGGCCCGAGACGCCGCTCGGCCCCCCGCCCACGTCGTGGCTCATCGGCACGCCCAGTCTCGACATGGGCACCCTGCGCGACGAGGCCAACGCCGCCATTGCACGGCAAGATTGGGAGGGGGTCATCCCCGCCCTCGAGAGCATGCGCGTGCTGGCGCCCGAGGATGAGGGCGTGCGCCGGCAGCTCGCGGTTGCCCACCTGCGCTGGGGCCTGCAGCTCGTGGAGCAGGATCGCCTCGACGAGGCCATCGCTCACTATGATGCGGCCATACGCCTCTACGCCAACGACATAGACTTGCAGACGGCCCGCCGGCTGGCGGTGGGCTACCGCAACGGGCGCGCGGCGGCGGCGCAGGCGCGCTGGAACGATGCGGCGGCGCTCCTGCAGCCGGTCTACGCTGCGGCCCCCGATTTCCGCGACGTCGCCAGCCTGCTCTTCACGGCCCGCATGCAGCAGGCCCGGGCGTTCGAGCAGGCGCACAACCTCGAGGCGGCCCGTGCAGCCTACGCCCAGGCCGTGGCGATCAGACCCGATTCCGCTGAGGCCCAGGGCAAGCTGGCCGAGATTGTGGCCATTCTGACCCCGCCCACGCCCACGCCCACCCCACAGCCGCGCAAGCGCATCGCAGTCGACATCTCTGAGCAGCGCCTGCGCGCCTACGAGAACGACGCCATCGTCTTTGACTGGGCCTGCTCCACGGGCATTCGCAGCATGCCCACGCGCCCGGGCGAGTTCGAGATCCTCGACAAGATCCCCGATGCCTGGTCGAACGCCTGGGGCCTGAGCATGCCCTACTGGATGGGCATCTACTGGGCGGGGGCCTCGGAGAACGGTATCCACGCCCTGCCGATCCTGAGCGACGGCAGCACCCTCTGGGCCGGCTACCTTGGCCGCCCCGTCTCCTTCGGCTGCATCGTGCTCGATACCCCCAACGCCGCCACGCTCTACGAGTGGGCCGAAATCGGCACACCAGTCAGCATCGCCTACTAGAGTGTGATCTTTGTCAAAGTCGTGCTTTGCCAGTATAATCCCTGCACACGTTCGTCCCTCTCTCCACTGCACTGTGCCCCAGGAAGGACGCCGTAGCCTAGCCCCCCGTGGCCGCCACAGGCGGCTTCGTGGGCGTTTTCATCGTTTGTGGTGCCTCAGGGGGTATGGCGTCGGCTCTCTGCCCCAGAAGGATAGAAAGGCCCGACTATGGACTCCGCCCAAGCTGCCCAGATGATCGCCTGGCTCGACGAGGAGAATCGCAGGGCCAAAGCGCAGCTCGGCGAGCTGCGTGACCTGTTGCAGAAACAGGCCATCGAGCTGGCCGACCAGCGCAAACGCTACGAGGACCTCGTCGGCCGGTTCGCGCGCTTGCAGACGGATGTGGTCCGTATGGCCCAGGTGGACCAGGTCGTCCAGCAAATGAAGGATGAGTTGGCATCGGTCCTGCAGGGCGTGCGCGAGGAGCTGCGCCGCAGCGATCAGCAGGCATTGCAGACTCGCCAGGTGGAGCGCGAGGCGGAGCTCAAGGCGCAACTGGACCTGGGCCAGCGCGTAGAGCGCCTCTCGACGCTGGGCGACAAGGTGACGGCGCAGGCGACCGAGCTGCAGCGGCAGAACGAGGCCCTGACCGGCCTGCGCCAGCGGCTGGATGCGCTCGACAAAGACATGATGCGGCGCGCGGACCAGGAACGCCTGACCGACGACGAACGCAGGCGCGAGCTCGGCCGCGTCGATGGGCTGCAGCAGGCGGTCGATGGCCTGCACGCCCAGGTCGATTCGTATGCCGCACGTTTCCAGTACCTGGAAAAGTGGGCCGAGAACAGCGCACAGCGCACCGCCGATCTGCAACAATTCCGCGCCGACATGACGCGCGTCCAAAGCGAGCTCCTCGAGGCGCAGCGCCGCAGCGAGCAGCGGCTCGAGCGCCAAATCCGCGAGTGGAACACCATCACTGAGGGCGTGTACCGCGACCAGGAGGCCCAGGCCAACCAGTTGCGCGTGTTTGGCGAGCAGCACGAGCGCACCAAGAAGGCCCTGGCCACCCTGCAGGACCTGGCCAAGGAGCTGCGCATGGCGCAAGATGAGGCGCGCCAGGTGCTGGACCTGGGCCTGGAGAAGCAGCGCCGCGAGCTGCGCGAATGGCAGGGGGAGAACGAGAAGCGCTGGACGCGCTACCTGGCCCAGTGGGATTATCGCTGGAGCGAGCAGGCCAAGGTCGACGAGGCCCTGGCCGCGCGCGTCGAGGACCTGGAGGCCGCCAGAGTGGCGATAGAGCAGGATTTGCAGGCCCTGCGCGCCCTGCTCGCGGAGGAGTCCTCGTCGGCCAAGGCAGCGGCCCTGGAGCTCTGGCGTTCGCAACTCGAGTATCTGCAGCGGCAGGTGGAGGTCGCCAAGGCCACAGCCGACAAACTGAATTCCCGGCTCAATACCACCCCGCCGCCCCCCAGGCCGCCGCTCTAGCAGTCTGTCGGAGAGGAGACTTGTCGCCCTCAGCATCCTGGTGATAGCCGGGCCATGTGCGTTGCTGCCACCCCTTGGGCGCAGATAAGCCTGTGCAAGCACATTCCCTCGTGCGCCCGGCCCTGAGCCAGGAGGGGTTTTGGCGGGTTGGTTGGCCCCGCTGGCTGCCCCTGGCGCGCCCGCGGGCGCGCCAGGGGCAGCCAGCGGGGCCAACCAACCCGCCAAAACCCCCCAAAGGGCCCATACCGGGCTCGTGCCTCGTGAAGGCACGGGGCGTCTGCGCCACCGGCTGCCAGTGAGGCCAGGCAGCCCCCCCCCTTACGAACCTGCCCCCTGGCCCGCATCTTGCTCGCTCCTGCCACGGTTTCCCCGATTCCCCACGATGGTCTCGAGGAGCATCATGGGCGTTCTTCCGCCTCCTGAGGTGACCGCCGAGGTCGTCGAGGAGCGCGCGCTTGACCTGGCGGCGCAGCCGCCCGACGAGGTCTATGCTGCTCTGGGCAGCTCACCCAACGGCCTTGCCGCAGCCGAGGCCCAGACGCGCCTGGCACAGTATGGCCCCAACCTGATCGAAGAGGCGAAGAAGCGCCCGCTGATCTACTCGCTGCTGGGCAACCTGGTCAACATCATGGCCTTGCTGCTTTGGGCGGCCGCGGCGCTCGCCTTTATCGCCGGGTTGCCGCAACTGGCCTGGGCCATTCTGGCCGTCATCCTGATCAACGCCGCGTTCAGCTTTTGGCAAGAGTTCAAGGCCGAAAAGGCCGTCGAAGCGCTGCGCAAGCTCCTGCCCAGCTTTGCCCGCGTCGTGCGTGATGGCCAGGAGAGCCGCATCCCGGCCGAGGAACTGGTGCCGGGCGATGTGCTCGTCTTGGCCGAGGGCGACAGCATCTCGGCCGATGCGCGGGTGGTGCAAGAGTTCGAGCTGCGCACCAACAACTCGACGCTCACCGGCGAGTCGGTGCCGGTGCGGCGCACCGCCGAGCCCTCGCTCCAGGAAGGGCTCGCCTACACCGACGAGCCCAACTTTGTCTTTGCAGGCACCGCCGCGGCCACCGGCACGGGCCGCGCCGTGGTCTTTGCCACCGGCGCCCGTTCGGCGTTCGGCCGCATCGCCCAGCTCACCCAGTCGGTCGCGGCGGAAGAGAGCCCGCTGCAGGTGGAGGTCGGCCGCGCCACCCGCGTGATCACCTTTGCCGCCGTCACCATCGGCGTCGTCTTCTTCCTCGCTGCCACAGCGTTCACCACCACGCCGCTGCTCGAAGGGTTCATCTTTGCCATCGGCATTGTTGTGGCCTTTGTGCCCGAAGGCATGCTGCCCCTGGTGACCCTCTCGCTCGCTGTCGGCGTGCAGCGCATGGCGCGGCGCAACGCGCTGATCAAAAAGCTCTCAGCGGTCGAGACCCTCGGCTCGACCACCGTGATCTGTACCGACAAGACCGGCACCCTGACGCAGAATGAGATGACCGTGCGCGAGGTCTGGCTGCCCTCTGGCGAGGTGCACGTGGTCGGCACCGGCTACGAGCCCCAGGGCGAGTTCCGCCGCGATGGTGAGTCCATTGACCCGGGCACCGACCCTGGCCTCAACCTCCTGCTGACGGCCGGCGCGCTCTGCTGCAACGCGCGGCTGGTGCCGCCCGACGAGAAGCAGCCGCGCTGGACGGTGCTGGGCGACCCCACCGAGGCGGCCCTGATCGTTACCGCCGAGAAGCATGGCCTGCGGCTGCAGGAGCTCAGCAACTCGCAGCCGCGCCTGCGCGAGATCCCCTTCGAATCGGGCCGCAAGCGCATGAGCACCATCAACCAGGTGGGCCGGGCGCAGTGGGCGTACGTCAAGGGGGCGCCGAGCGAGGTGCTCAAGGCCGCGGACCGCATCCAGGTGAACGGCAAGCCGGAGCCGCTGACCGATGAGTGGCGGCAGCGTATCATGGGCCAGAACGACGCGTATGCGCGCAATGCGCTGCGGGTGCTGGCCATGGCCTACCGGCCGATCGAGCAAGAGCCTGCAGAGTATACGCCCGAGACGGTGGAGCGCGAGCTCGTCTTTCTGGGCCTGGAGGCCATGTTCGACCCGCCGCGGCCCGAGGTAGGCGAGGCGGTGGAGCGTGCCCACGAGGCGGGCATTCGCATCGTCATGATCACCGGCGACTATGGCCTGACGGCGGAGGCGATCGCGCGGCGTGTGGGCATCGTGCGCGAACGGGAGGTGCGCGTGATCACCGGCGGCGACCTGGCCCAGCTCAGCGATGACGACCTGCGCCAGGCGCTCTCGGGCGGCGAGGTGATCTTTGCCCGCGTGGCGCCGGAGGACAAGCTGCGGGTGGTGTCGGCGCTGAAGGACCTGGGGCAGATTGTGGCCGTGACCGGCGACGGGGTGAACGACGCGCCGGCCCTCAAGCGCGCCGATATCGGCATTGCCATGGGCATCACCGGCACCGACGTGGCCAAGGAGGCGGCGGTGATGATCCTCACCGACGACAACTTTGCCTCCATCGTCAACGCCGTCGAGGAGGGCCGCGGCGTCTATGCCGATGTGCGCAAGTTTATCACCTACATTTTTACCTCCAACGTGGCCGAGGCCGTGCCCTTTATCCTCTTTGTGCTCAGCGCCGGGCGCATCCCGCTGGCCCTCACCGTGCTGCAGGTGTTGGCAGTGGACCTGGGCACCGACATGCTGCCTGCGCTGGGCCTGGGGCTCGAAGCGCCTGAGCCGGGCGCGATGCAGCGCCCGCCGCGCAACCAGAAGGAGCATCTGATCGACAGATCGCTCTTGCTGCGCGCCTGGCTCTGGCTTGGCCTGCTCGAAGCAGCGTTCGGCATGGTCGCCTTCTTTGGCTTTTACTGGGTCAATGGCTTTTGCTGCCGCATCGCGCCCCTGCCCGGCCCCGAGTCGGGCCTGCTCTACGTGGCAGCGACCACGATCACCCTGGCGGCCGTCGTCTTTGCTCAGGTCGGCAACGTCTATGCCGTGCGCACCGAGCGCGACCCGGTCTTCAGCATTGGCCTGTTCTCGAACCGCAACGTCAACCTGGGCGTCATCGCCGAGCTGGTGATCATCGTGGCCCTGGTCTATGCGCCGGCGCTGCAGCGCGTCTTTAGCACCACGGGCCTGCCGGCGCGCTTCTGGCTCTTTCTGCTGCCCATTCCGTTTCTGTATCTTGGCCTGGAAGAGCTGCGCAAGCTGGTGGTCCGCCGGACTTGACCCAGAGTCCACACCCAGCAGAGGCGGCTCTCACGCCGCCTCTGCTGGGTGCGAAAGACGGGCTTTGCGTTGGCCCGCTTTTTGCTGGCGACTCTGCGAGGAGAGCGAGAGATGAGATTCGTCATTGTGGGTTGCGGCCGGGTGGGCGCGCGTGTGAGCAGCCAACTGTCGCTCGCCGGCCACGATGTCGCCGTGATCGACAGGGACCCCGAGGCCTTTTTGCGCCTGAGCCCCACCTTCAAGGGAGAGACCATCGAGGGCGTGGGGTTCGACCGCACAGTGCTCATCCGCGCCGGCATCGAGCGCGCCGATGGCTTTGCCTCCGTCACCAACGGCGATAATACCAATATCGTCTCGGCGCGCACCGCCCGCTATGTCTTTCGCGTGCCCATGGTGGTGACCCGCATCTATGATCCCCGGCGGGCCGAGATCTACCGCAGGCTGGGCATCCCCACCATCTCGCCCACCGATTGGGGGGCGACCGCGATCGCCGAGATGCTGCTGCACCCCGGGCTGGCCACCAGTCTGACGATGGGCCATGGCGAGGTGACCCTGGTCGAGTACGTTGTCAGCGAGTATGTCAGCGGGCATGCGGTTGACGAGCTGAGCTTCCCGGGGGAGATGATGGTGGCCGGGCTGGTGCGCGGCGGCCGGGCCACGCTGCCCACGCCGGGCACACGGCTGCAGCTCGGCGACACGCTCTACATCTCGGTCCAGACGGCATCCAGGGGGCGCCTGCAGCAGATGCTGCGCCTGCCCTAGCACCGATACCTTAGCAGCACCAAGGAGCGCAGGCAATGAACGTGCTGATCGTCGGAGGCGGCAAGACCGGCTCGTTCCTGGCCGAGGAGCTGTACCAGGAAGGCCAGGCGGTCACCGTCATCGAAAAGCGGCCCGAGGCTGCGGCCAGGCTGAAGGACGCCCTGCCCGCCATCACGGTGGTGGCCGGCGATGGCGACGATCCCGCGGCGCTGGAGGTGGCCGGGATCCGCAGCGTCGACGTGGTGGTGGCCGCCACCGGCGACGACGAAGACAACCTCGTGGTCTGCCTGCTGGCACGGCAAGAGTTCCGGGTGCGGCGCACGGTAGCCCGCGTCAACAACCCCAAGAATGAATGGCTCTTCACGACCGGGATGGGCGTCGACTTTTGGGTGAGCCAATCGCACGTCATCGCCGACCTGCTGCGCGAGGAACTGGCCGCCCTGGAGATCGCCACCCTGATGCGGCTGGCCGACGGCGAAGTGGCCCTGGTGGAAGACATTCTGCAGCCGACGGCGCGCGTGCTGGGCCGGACGGTGGATGAGTTGCTGCTGCCGGCCAATAGCGCCATCGTCGCCATTGTGCGCGGCACCACTGTGCTCGTGCCGCGGCCCGATGTCGTGCTGCAGGCCGGCGATCGCGTCATTGCGCTCGCCCGGGCGCCGCAGCGCCAGGCGCTCGCCGCGGCGCTCCAGTGAAAGAAGGGTTTTGTGAGCAGGGTGCGGCGCTGCTCGCCACCCGCCGGTGGCGGGCAGCGCCGCACCCTGCTCACAAAACCCTTCCCTATTCTCTGCGGCGCAGGGCGCGCAGCAATGCCGCCGGCAGGGCCAGGCAGCCGTCGAGCTCCTGGGGCGGCGGCTGCGGCGGCGGCGTGGGCGGCTGGGCCGGGGGCTGCTCGCTTTGCTCGTCTTTGTAAGCGCGCAGGGCATCGGCCAGGCCGGCGCCCTGGTCGTAGGCGGCCAGGCGCAGGTCGAGCGCGGTGCGCTTGAGGCGCTCTTTGACCTCGGGCGGCCGCAGTGAGGGGTCGCTCTCGAGCAGCAGGGCCACGAGGCCACTGGCCACGGGCGTGGCCATGCTCGTGCCCGAGGCCATGGTGTACTGCTCGCCGACGACCGCACCCATGCCCGTGCCGGCCGCGCGGCATGAGGTGATGTTGACGCCTGGGACGACGATATCGGGCTTGACGCGGTCGTCGGCCGTGGGTCCGCGCGACGAGAAGGGGGCTACCTGGCCGTCGAGGGTGGCGGCGCCGACGGTGATGACCTGCAGCGCGGCGCCTGGCGAGCCGATGGTATAGTTGCCCGGGCCCTCGTTTCCCGCGGCCACGCAGACGACGATGCCATGCGCCATCAGCGTGTCGCAGGCGGTCGAGAGCGCGTCGGTGCCGTCGGAGCTGCCGGCCGAGCCGAGCGAGAGGTTGACCACCTGCACCTGCTGGTCGGCCGCCCACTCGAGCCCGGCGATGACGGTGGAGGTCGCACCGCCGCCATCGGCGCGCAGCACCTTGCCGGCGTAGAGAGTGGCCTCGGGCGCCACGCCGCGATACTGCCCCCCACTGGCCGCGCCGCTGCCCGCGGCGATGCCGGCCACATGCGTGCCGTGGCCGTGGCCGTCGCGCGGGCCCTCACCTGTAAAATCGACGCTCTCGGCCACGCGGCCGCCCAGGTCGGGATGGTTGGGGTCGATGCCGGTGTCGACAATGGCGATGCGCACTCCTTTGCCGGTGGCGCCCAGCCCCCAGACCGCCGGCGCGTGGACGTAGGGCACGGCCTTGTCGAGCAGCGCGCGCACCGGCAGGTCGGGCCAGATACGCTCGACGGCTGGGTCCTGCTCCAGCCGGCGCAGGCCGCCCGCCGAGATGCGCATGGCCACAAAGGGCAGCATGCGGTAGTGGCGCTGTACGCTGATGCCCTCCGCGTCGCGGGCCAGGGCGGCGCGATCGGCGCTGGGTTGGTAGCCGACGATCACCGCCAGCTCGCCGCCGTCGGCCGAGAGCGCCCCCAGGTCCATACCCGGCCACAGTTTTCGCCCGGAATCCATGCTGTGTCTCCCTGGGACGGTTCACGAACCGCCCCTACAGCGCGCGCACCTCGCGGTCCGGCTCGATGCGCAGCACCCAGGGCCGGTCGGTCAACGCCAGCGCCTGGCGGCCGGTGGCGCGCAGCGCCAGTGCGCCCACCAGGCGCAGCCGCCGGCTGACCGTCAGCCCCTGCCGCGAGAGCTCGCCGGCCCGCAGCTCCAGGTCGCCGGCGACGCGTACAATCAGGCCCACCTCGGCCTCGGGGTTGGCCTGCACCTGCTGCAAGAGCGTGCGTTCAAGCTTGCTGATGTCCATCTGCTCAGCGCCCGCCCAGATAGCATATCCCCGCCGTCAGCAGCGCCAGGAACATGGCCATGATCAGGACCGGGGTCAGCATCGTGAGCATGCGCCGCAGGTACGATGGCCGCGGCGCCCGGACGGCCTGCGGGTGCCTGAAGCGCTCGAAGAGGCGATAGGCCGTCGGCCCCACAAAGATGGCGGCCACGATGAGCACGAGCAGGATTTCCAATTCTCACTCCACTAGAGCATCAGTTCTTCATGGCGTAGGCCGCCGAACCGTAGCCGCGGCGTGTTGCCGCGAAAGCCTTCTACGCGGCACGATGCCGCGGCTACAATGCGACGTCATCGGCCTGGCACAGGGTTCCGAGAGCCCTGCGGTATTCGCAATGACAGGCTGAGGAATCAGCTTGCGACAACCATGGCCACGGCATACTCGCGCGAGTGCGACAAACTGACGGCGAACTCGCTGAGGCCCAGCGCCGCGGCGCGTGCGGCAGCGCGGCCGTGCAACCGCACGTAGGGCTTGCCGCGCGCGTCGGCATAGACTTCGATCTCGCGCCAGGCGATGCCGGCGAGGCCGGTGCCCAGCGCCTTCGAGACGGCCTCCTTGGCGGCAAAGCGTGCCGCCAACTCGGGCGCGCGCCCGCGGCAGAAGAGAACCTCGTCGGGGGTGTAGACGTGGCTCAGGAAGCGCTCGCCCCAGCGCGCCACCGCGCGGGCCACCCTTTCGATCTCGATAATGTCTACCCCCGTGCTCAGCATGCTGCGCCCCTCCATGGCCTCAGCCGGCACCGCTTGCACCGCCGCCCGCCGCCCCGGCCGCGCCGGCGCCGCCCGCGCCGCCGTGGCTCGCCGCCGAAATGGCGGCTATCATGACGATGAAGGAGGAGAATTGGGCACTTGCCTCCTGGCCCAGGCTGCGGAACCAGGCGGGGAGCGGCGCGCCGATGGCGGCCATCTGCCTGGCCCAGCGGTGCTCGAGACCGAACGCGACGGCGTTGGGCAGATAGCGCTCAAAGAGGCCCACCTGGTCGGCATGGGCGCGGCCCCGTGCGAGCTGCTGCAGGTGGCGCCGGAAGGCGTGCCAATCGGTGGCGGCCTGCTCGCCCTCCGCGCTGCGCCGGGCGCAGGCCAGCCCCACCAGGAGCATGGCCAGCCCCGAGCCGAGGAGGGCCAGGGTCAGCAGCGCCGGCCAGGCCCCAAAGAAGCGCGCCCAAAAGGCAAAGGCTGCGATGCTGGCCACGGCCAGCGCGAACAGGGCCACACCGGCGATGATGGGGATGCGGCGCAGGCGGTCGCGCTTGTGGTCAAAGAGGCCCAGCGCATACAGCTCGCCGTCGTACACCCGCTGCAGCGCCGAGCAGTTGTTCCGCAGGCCGGCGCTGACCTCCGCCAGGGGGATGCGCGTGCCCGCGGCGGCCAGGCCCTCGAGCACAGTGCGGTCGGCCGTGGCGCCGGCGGCGCGCTCGGCCTTGCTGAGCTGCGTGCGGCCGGTCGCCGCCTTGAGCGCGGCCGCGTACAGCGTCCACACCTCAAAGGGGCGCAGGTCGGCCGGCAGGGCCAGCAGGCGGATGGCGTAGCCGGGCTTGCGCTGCCGCGCACCGCTGGGCTCGGTCTCCTCGACGGCGAGTGCGCCCCGGCGGCCGAGGTCAAGAAGCGTGGCCAGCATATCGGGCAGGCGGGCGCCGTTGTGCACCAACGCGCCGGCCAGGCCCACGGGCAGGTCGGAGGGCGGCGCCATGAGGATGCTCTGCGTCACCGCCACCGGCTCGTGGCCCCAGCGGCGCCAGACCACGATGCAGCCCACGAGCGCCAGGATGGCGACGAGCCCGGCCAGCCCACCCCAGAGGGGCGCCCAGCGTGCCTGCTCGAGCTGCGTGCGCTGCCAGGCCGGCGGCACGCCCTGCACCTGCCCATGGGGGAACCAGATGCCGATGGCCAGCCCCTGGTTGCGCTCCACCTGGTTGGCCTGGAAGGTCACCTGGCGGCCCAGGATGCCCGGCTGTGCGTGGCCCTCGAGCACCTGCGCCCCCGCCAGCGGGCCGACGTTCTCGGGCAGGCGCACCAGCACCTGCGACTGGGTGATGCCATAGTCGTGCTTGGGTGGCAGGGCGGTCCAGCGCAACGCATCCTGAGCGCCCTCCTGGCGGATGAGGCCGGCCACTTGGTAGGTGAGCACAAAGGTGCGCGCCGCGTTCTCGGTGGGCGAAAAGCGCCAGGTCACGCGCTGGCTGTCGCCATCGCGGCGCACCTCGAACTGGTTCTCGCCCGAGCCCGGCGCGTAGACGCGCTCGCCCTCCGACAGGGCAAAGCCGCTGATGCTGTCGGTCCTGTCGAGCGGGATGTCGCGATAGGCGTAGGTGAACGGCCCGCCCTGGAAGGCGAACGTCACCGTCTCGGTGATGGTGGCCGAGCCGTTCTCGTGGACGACAATGTCCACGTCAAAGCGCTCGGCGCGGTAGCTCTTCTTGCTGCTGCAGGCCGCTGTTACGAGCAGCAAGAGCATGGCCGCGACCAATGCTGTGACCAGGCCCAGCTTGCGCATCATTTGGCCTCCCCGGCTGCTCTGGACGCAGGCCGCCGGACCGTAGGCGCGGCATGTCGCCGCGGAACTCTTCTGCGCGGCACGATGCCGCGGCTACAGTGCGACGTTATCCGCCTGGCCCAGGGTTCCGCGAACCCTGGGGTGCTCGCCATGACACTCAGTGGCTACGATTGTACCACGGTGAAGGGCAAAGGCGCAAAGGGCTCGCGGCATACGACTTTGGTCTCATTCCTCGATTGGTCCATGCGCCGATGCATGCACTCACGCACCGTGATACAATGGAGTCGCTGAGAACACCCGCCAGCAAGCTGTCGGAGAACCATCCCGTAACCCTCAGCATCCTGGTAGCAGCCGGCTGGGCCAACCGGCCCCAGAAGGGGCCCATACCGGGCTCGTGCGGAGCGTATGGCCCGGTCACCGGCTGGGAGCGGTCTTCTCCGACAGGCTGCCCGGACCCCTTCTTGTTGCTCGGAACGGAGCGAAGGGGTGACAATGGAAAGGATTGGCGATGAGACACTCACGGATGATCCAACTGATTGTATTGGCGCTCTTGCTGGCGCTGCTGCCGGGGCTGGCTGCCTGTGCGCCCGCCCCCAGCGTGGCCCGCACCAACACCCTGGCGCCGGCCGAGCCCACCGCCGCTGCAGTGGTCGGGCCGGCGCCAGGCGAGGTCCAGCCGCCCGACCAGGTGCCGGCGACCGTCCCCACCGAAGACCTTATCGCCCAGGTGGAGGCCGGCCTGCCTAAGGAGGCCTACACGGGCCTGCGGGCCATGCCGCTCATGGTGGCCCAGGGCGCGCCGCCGCTGTGGGCGGTCATCAGCACCGGCCGGCGCAATTTCGAGCTCGAGCCGCTGCCCAGCCACTTCCTGGGCATCTATGCTCTGGCCGGCGACGCCTGGCAAGAGCTGGCGCGCATGGACCTGAACAGCGATGCCGGCGGCCCCGACTATGTGGAGGACGAGCGCTGCCAACAGGTGGCCATCGAGCCAGGCCGGGTGTGGTTCGAGGTCCAGGGCGGCATGGGCGCCCACGGCGGCAGCTTTCAGTTGATCTCGTTCGACGGCCAGGCGCTGCGCCTGGAGGCGAGCCTGCAGAGCCCCAGCCCCGGCATGGGCCGCGTGCGCGACCTGGACGGCGATGGCCAGATGGAGGTGGTGCTCGACCAGTCGGATCCGTACGTGTTCTGCTACGCCTGTGGGGCGCGCGACGTGCACTACCAGGTGTTGCGCTGGGATGCGGCGCGGGGCAAGCTGGCCGAGGTCAGCCTGCAGGCGCTCGCCGGCCTGCCCGAGAGCGTGAGCACGCCGGCCAACCGGGCGGTGGCGCTGGCGCGGGCCGGGCTGTGGAAAGACGCCTATGCTCTCATCCAGCAGGCCAAAGACGTGGCCGGAGGCGGCAACGCGACGCTGAACGACGACTGTGCCCTCATCAAGCTGCACGCCGAAGCCCTCGTCGCCACGCTCGATATCGAGTACCCGCTGATCCAGCAGGTGTTCTACGGCGATTATGCGGCGGCGGTCGACATCATGCGCCAGTACCGGCCCGAGGAGATCTTTACGGCCGAGTCGCCCCTGGTGACGGACCCCATGGTGCAGCCGTTCGTCGATAGCCTGAGCCAGCACCTGGTGCACAGCGCCACGAATGCGCTCGAGGCCGAGCCTGAGCTGGCCGCGGCCTACTTTGTCCGCGGCTGGGGCGAGTACCTGGCCGACCCGGCGAGCCCCCAGGCCCGCGCCGATGTGGCCCAGGCGGCCCGGCTCGCGCCCGACGATGCGCTGTACACCGGCAGCGCGACGCTGCTCAAGTAGGCCGGGCTCTTTCTCGCCCGCTTCATTTCGGAAGGCGAGTTGAGCGGCTGCCAGCAGGCCTGCTGCGCTTCCGCCGGCTCGTGCCTGGGGGAATTCTCGGCGGGTTGGCCGCCCGCGGGCGGCCATGGGGCAGCCAACCCGCCGAGAATTCCCCCTATCATCTGTGCTGATACATGAACCGCTCCATGTAGTACAGGAACGATTGGTTGTAGTGTGAAGAGAACCACAGGTCGCTGCCATGCGTGCCGAACGGCAGGTAGATGATGGCGATGGCGGGCCGGACATGGGCCTGGTAGGCCTGCTGAACGCGCCGGGCGATTTCCGGCGGGGTGATGGAGTCGGCGCTGCCCTGGTAGATGAGCGCCGGCGGCGCGTGATCGTCGATCTGCTGGTTGGCATCGATCCATGCTGTGGATCCACCGATCCCGGTGGCGGCTGCGAGTTCGTTGGCGGGGTAGAACGGGATCAGCCCCTTGACCGTGATGCGCGGGTCGAGCAGCTCAGGGTGGTTGCCGTTGGCCAGGCCCAGGCCGACGGCCAGCGTCAGGTGCCCGCCGGCCGACCCACCCGAGATGAACACAGAGCCGGGGTTGGCGCCATACTCTGCGGCGTGGTCGGCCAGGTAGGTGGTAAAGACGCCAATCTGGCGCACCATGTCGTCGATGGTATAATCGCCCGAACGGGACGTCGGGGTGGCCAGCGGCGTCTTGGTGCTGAGCCCGTACTGGATATCAAAGACGACGTACCCCTGGCGCGCAAAGTACTTGTTGATCTCGCCATAGTTCGCGGCGCCCTTGTCGCCGGTAGACCAGCCACCTCCATGGATGCGAATCAGGACCGAGCCCCGGCCGGGAAGCTGCCCGGGGCTGCGCTGGGGCCGGTAGACGTCGAACTTGAGCTCCAGCCCTTCGTCCACGCTCTGCCGGCCACGGTAGTAGACGACATCGTACTGCGCCGTGTAGCCGTCAGCCGGGGTGCCGTAAAAGTACTCTGGGATGCTGAACCGGGTCTGGCGGAACAAGGGGCTGGCGAACGCGGCGTCGCTGCGGAACGCCTCGCCGAAGGTGGCCGCCATTGTCCGGTCTGCGTTGCTGACCATGCTGGGGACCGAGAGCATGGGCAGCATGCAGACGACAAAAAGCGCGAGGGAGACGGCCAGGGCGACCCTGCGGCAGCGGCGGGCGCAGGCCGGCAACAGGCGGCCAATGAGCGCGCCGGCGGTCAGGAAGGCAAAGCCCAGGAACACCGCAAACTCGGGGACAAAGACCTCGATCAGCGCCGCGAGGAACGGGGCGCGGAACGGCAGGTCGAGCAGGATGTAGGCGAGGAACACACCCAGGGCCAGGAACAGGCTGAGGGCGACCACCGCTATCCAGCGCCCTGCCCTGTGCCCGCCTGCCGGCTGTGGGACCTGCTTGGGCGCCCTCGTGCCGGCGGATGCCTGCAGCAACCCTAACCCAAACAGGGCCAGCATGATGGCCGTGGCGGCCACGCTGCGCCCATGCGGCGCCAGCCAGGCCGCACGCACATTCAGCAGAGGTACCGCCAGCATGGCGGCTAGCGAGAAGACGAGGTAGGCGTACGCCGCCC
The DNA here is from genome assembly GCA_029553955.1 of Chloroflexota bacterium. Lineage (GTDB taxonomy): Bacteria > Chloroflexota > Anaerolineae > SpSt-313 > SpSt-313 > JAKPJZ01. Next base: position 7,178 of record JAKPJZ010000062.1, on the reverse strand, counting down.
GCAAAGGCACCCCGGTGCACAGCGACATGAACAGGTTGCCCACCAGTGTGAGCAGCAGCAGCACGCCGTAGACGTTCCAGGCATCGCCAGCGGACCCCGCGACGACAAAGACGGCGCCGCACAGCGCGCCGGCAGCATTGAGCGCCATCATGGCGTGCGCTGCAGCGAAGGCTAGCCTTGGTCTGCGCTCGAGGCTGGTATCCCGCTGGTTCATGGTTGCCCTCCCTCTTTCGCATGTGACGTCGCCCATACGATTACTTGACCAATGTTCTCGTATTGCTTTGCCACTTTTCGCCAAGTGCCCCGGGTTCGTAGTCGGCGCTTGAGCGCCTTGACCCGTGCCGAATGGCGCCGCATCCGCAGTTGGCGCCAGGCTGGGGTCAAGGCGCTCAAGCGCCGACTACGAACCCGGCTGCTCGCCCCATGAGTGGTCTGTCAGAGCATCTGTACAGGCACGGTCACCAATACCCAGCTGCCCTGGCCGGGCGCGCTGGTGACCTCCAGCCTGCCCCCCACCCCCTGGGCGCGCTCGGCCATGGAGCGCAGGCCGAGGTGGCCGGGGTATTCCCTCTGCGTATCAAAGCCCACGCCGTCGTCGCTGATGGCCAGAGTAACGCTGCCCTCGCCCACGCTCAGGGTCAACTCGACACGGCCGGCGCGCGCGTGCCGGGCGATGTTGCTCAGCGCCTCCTGGGCGATGCGGTAGAGCGCCTCCTTGGCCTCGAGGCTGAGCGCCGGCTCGGCGCAGAACGCGCTGTGCAGCTCGAGCTTGTGGCGCATGGCCACCGCCTCGGCCTGCCTGGCCAGCGCCGCCGCCAGCCCCTCGCGCTCGAGCGAATCGGGCCGCAGCTCAAAGATCAGGGCGCGCATCTCGGCGATAGCGGCCTTGGTCAGTGAGAGGACATAATCGAGAGGCTCGACGGCGCGCGCCGGGTCGCGCTCCACGAGGCGGCGCGCTGTCTGCGCGCCCAGGCCGATGCCGTAGAGCGCCTGCGAGACCGAGTCGTGCAGCTCGCGGGCCAGGCGCTGCCGCTCCTCCAGGGCGGCCGCCTGCAGGCGGGCGTTGACGACGGCGATTTCGGCTGAGCGCCGCTCGACGGCCAGGGCCAGCCGCTGCTGCCGGTTGGTGACGAGGTAGGTCAGCCCGGCCAGGAGCAGCGCAATGGCCAGGCCCGCAAGGTCGAAGGCCAGGTGCTCCTCGACGGGCACCTGCCAGCCGCCCTGTGGCACGTAGCCCAGCTCCCAGGCGCCCTCGGGGAGCTGCACCGTGGCGGTGATGGGGTCGCGCGCATAGACTTCCGCTGGGCCGTAGAAGACGCGGCCGGCGGCATCGCGCAGGGCAAAGCCGCCGGACGGGGCGCTCAGGCCGGCGTCGCTGTATAGCGCCGAGACGTCGAGCACCATGGAGACCAAGCCCCAGTAGCCTCTGTCGCTCTGCACCGCCTGGTAGGCCATCAGGCCCACCGCGCCGCGCGGCAACTGCAGGGGCTTGCTGATCACCGGCTGTGTGCTGGTGAGCGCCCGGCCCGCATCGGCCTGCACCGCGGGGCGCGGGTCGTCGCTGGGGCGGTAGCCGATAACGGGCTGGTTGCCGGCGAGGGGGTATACGTAGGTCACTGCGCCACCTGGGGCCACCATCAGGCTGCGGATGCCCGTGCTGCCGTCATAGAGGGCAGCGGCGTAGACGTTAAAGTGGCGCGCAAAGAGGGGGTCTGACGGGTTGGCCTGCACAAAGGCGTGCAGCTCGCTCAGGCGGCTGACCTCGCGCTGGATGGCTAGCGAGAGGGCGTTGGCGTAGAGGCCCACGCGCACCGTCTCCTGGTCGCGCCGCTGGGCGAGCAGGCGGGAGTGGTTCCACCGGGTGCTCGCCTGCCAGGCGACCAGCAGTGTCGCCAGCACGGCGAACGCCGCCGCGAGCGCCCGCAGGTTGGGGTCGCGCCAGGCGGCCCGCAGCCGCTGCGCCGCTCCTAGCGCGGCCACCGTCAGGCCTCGCCGGGCTCGCCAGGCACGAGGCCGCGCTGCACCGCGTACAGCGCGGCCTGGGTGCGGCTGGCCACGCCCAGCTTGGCCAGGATGTGGCTCACATGGGCTTTGACCGTCTTTTCGGTGATGACGAGGGCGGCGGCGATCTCCTTGTTCGACATGCCTGCCGCCAGCAGGTGCAACACCTCGTTCTCGCGCTCGCTGAGCGGCTCGCGAGCCGGCCGAGGGGGAGCCTCGCGCATCAGCCGCGCGGCCACCGAGGGCGAGAGCTGTACCTGCCCGGCCGCGGCGGCCCTGATGGCGCTGCAGAGGGCGTCGGCTTCCGTGTCTTTCAGCAGATAGCCGATGGCGCCGGCGCGGATGGCTTCGAGCGCCTTGCCGTCGTCGAGCACGCTCGTCAGGGCGATCACTTCGGCGTCGGGGCAGGCCGCACGGATAGCGCGCGTGGCCGCGATGCCGTCCATGACCGGCATCAGCAGGTCCATGAGCACCACATCGGGGGCGAGGCGGCGCGCCAGGTCCAGCGCCTGCGCGCCGTCGGCGGCTTCGCCCACCACCGCGAGCTCGGGGTCGAGGCCCAGGAACATGCGCAGCCCCTGGCGCACGACGGCGTGATCGTCGACGATCAGAATGTGGATGGCCATGGTCCCTCTATGGTTTCTCGAACTTGTAGCCGATGCCGCGGACGGTGAGGATATACTCGGGATTGGCGGGGTCACGCTCGATCTTGGTGCGCAGGCGGCGGATGTAGACTGCGATCTGGTTGGCATAGCCCTCGTAATCGTAACCCCAGGCGTTGGCGAGCAGATAGTCGTGGTTCAGCACGCGCCCGGCGTTGCGCATGAGCACGTGCAGCAGGCGGAACTCGATGGGGGTCAGCTCGATCTCGCGGCCGTCGTCGCAGATGACGCGGTAGCCCATGGGGTCGAGGTGCAGAGCGCCCACCGCCACTGTGCTCTGCAGATCGCTGCCGGCAAAGGCCTCGCTGCGCCGCAGCACCGCCTTGACGCGGGCGATGAGTTCCGAGGGTTCGAAAGGCTTGGAGAGATAGTCGTCGGCGCCGACTTGGAGGCCGCTCACCTTGTCGGCCGTCTCGCCCTTGGCCGAGAGGATGATGATGGGCACATCCATCGTCTGCCGGATGCGGCGCGTCACCTCCAGCCCGTCGATGTGCGGCATCATCACGTCCATAATCACCAGGTCGGGCGCCTCGCTCTGCAGGATCTCCAGTGCCGTGCGCCCGTTGTCGGCCGTGATCACCTCATAACCCTCTTCGCGCAGCAGGAATGCCGTCATCTTGACGCTGGGCGGGTCGTCATCAACCACCAGGATGCGCATCCGTACCGCCCTCCCCTTTCCAGGAACCAACCGTGGGTGCCAGCATTCGCGCTGTCATTGCGAGTATCCCATGCCGCCGCGCGGCATGGGCAAGCACAGAGACTGCGACTGTCATTGCGAGGAGGCCGCAGCCGACGAAGCAATCCCCAAGTGCGCCAGCACCCCAGATCGCGACGTGGAGTTGCATCGCTGCGCTCGCAACCAAGGGATTGCTTCGTCGGCGGTCCGTGCCTCGCACGAACCGCCTCCTCGCAATGACAAACGGGAAGTTTCTCAACAGCGCAGCGAAGCAATGACAGCGCGAACAGATACCAATGGACCGCGGGCGAGCCCAGTGCACATGACGGGCAGCCTGGTCAAAAGATACGCATAACTTGAAGAAATGCAAATGAAGGAAGTAAGGTAGGGTTTTGTGGTTGGTCTGCGCCGCCGGCCGCCCCCCGCAGGGGGCGGCCGGCGGCGCAGACCAACCACAAAACCCCATCAGGACAGGGCCGGTTGCCGAGACGGCCAGGTGACGCTATAATCACGGAACTGGAGGAACTGGGAGGAGGTCAGCCTTGGAGGTTGTCGTGCTCGGGTCGGGCGGGGCCTACCGCCTGCCGCAATTGGGGTGTCACTGCCCGAACTGCGAGGCGGCGCGTGCCGACCCACGCCAGCGCCGCGGAACGATGAGCTTGTGGCTGCACGATGAGGCCTCGATCTTGCTCGACGCCGGGCCGGACCTCTATCACCAGTTGCTGCGCGAGGGGGTCGAGCGCATCGACGGCATCTTTGTTACCCACCAGCACCGCGACCACATCGTGGGGCTCGAGTGCCTGGAGACCATCGTGCGCCACGGCCAGCAGGGGCGGCCGGTGCAGGTCTTTGGGCCGGCCAGCCTTGTGGAGCGCGCCCAGGTCGAATTCGACTATCTGCTGCGACACAGCCTGGCCACGTTCACCGCACTCGAGCCTGGGGTGCCCTGCGAGTGTGCGGGCTATTGGGTGATGCCCTTCGCCGTGGTGCACCATGCCATCACGACCTACGGCTACCGTGTGGAGCGGGGCGGGCGCAGCCTGGTGTACCTCTCCGACATGAAAGAGCTGCCGGGCGGGCCGCCGGCGACGGCCCCGCTGCCCCAGGCGATGGTGGGCGCCGATCTTTTTTTCATCGACTCCAGCTTTGATGCCAACGGCTGGGTGGGGCCGGGGCACATCACGTGGCAGGAGGCAGCCGCGCTGGGCGCCCGCTGCGGCGCCAAGCGCACCGTGCTGATCCACTTCAGCCACCGGGTGGGTTTTGCGGCGCTGCGCCGGGCCACCGGCGAGCACCTTGTGGAGGGCTATGATGGCCAGCGCTTCAGCCTGTGACGGTGGGGGCGATTCCCGAATTGCCCCCAGCACAATGATGCAGGCCTGTAGGGGCGGTTCGGGAGCCGCCCCTACCGTGTCGGTCATTGCGACCGTCCACAACGAGGGTGCGGCCATCGACGACCTGCTGGCCTCGCTGGCCCGGCAGACACGGCGGCCCGACGAGGTGGTCATCGTCGACGGCGGCTCGACGGACGACACGCTCGCGCGGCTCAGGCGCGCCGAGGCGGCGGGCATGCTGCCGCTCACCGTGCTGTCGCAGCCGGGGTGCAATATCTCGGCGGGCCGCAACGCCGCCATCGCTGCGGCGCGCGGGCCGGTGATCGCCTGCGCCGACGCCGGCGTGCGCCTCGACCCCGGCTGGCTGGCCGCGCTGGTGGCGCCTCTTGAGCAACCTTGCCCGCCCGAGGTGGTGAGTGGCTTTTTCGTGCCCGACGCGCGCACGCCCTTCGAAGTGGCCCTGGCGGCGACGACCCTGCCCGCCCTGCGCGACGTGCGCCCCGAGTCGTTCCTGCCCTCCAGCCGCTCGGTGGCCTTCCAGAAATCGGCCTGGCAGGCGGTGGGTGGCTACCCGGAATGGCTCGACTATTGCGAGGACCTGGTCTTTGACCTGCGCCTGCGCGCCGCCGGCTGCCGCTTTGCCTTTGCGCCGCAGGCCGTCGTCGCCTTCCGGCCGCGGCCCAACCTGCGCGCCTTTTTCCGCCAGTACTACCGCTACGCCCGCGGCGACGGCAAGGCCGACCTCTGGCGCCGCCGCCACGCCGTGCGCTATGGCACCTACCTGGTGGCCGCGCCGGCCCTGCTCGCGCTCTGCCTGTTGGCCGGCCCCTGGTGGGTGCTGGGCTACCCGCTGGGCGCCGTGGCCATGTTCGCCACGCCCTACCGCCGCCTCGCCGGCCTCTGGGGCGGCCTGCGCCCCAGTGAGCGCCTGGCCGCGCTCGCCTGGGTGCCCATCATCCGCCTCACCGGCGACGTGGCCAAGATGCTCGGTTACCCCGCCGGCTTGGCGTGGCGCCGGGCGCAGAAGGGGCGGCCCGAGATTGCGTGGCGGACGAATTGAACCACAAAGGACACGAAAAAGGGCGGGGCCACGAATGGCACGAATGGACACGAATGGGCAGCACGCAATTCGTGATGATTCGTGTCATTCGTGGCTCGGTACCCCTTTGTGTCCTTTGTGGTGAGTGGAGCCCTTGATGGTTGACGACAGACTGCGCGTGTGCCTGGACTATTCGCCGGTGGCCAATGTGCGCACGGGGCTGGGCCGCTATGCCGAAAAGCTGGGGCGGCACCTCTTGGAGCAGGGCGACGTGGAGGTGAGCTTTTACGCGGCCACGCCCACGCCCGAGCGCCTGCCGGCCTACACCCAGGGCCGGCTGCGCGCCGAGTGGCGCTGGGGTATGCGGCGTTGGCGGCTCTCGGCGCTGGCCGCCGGGCTCGCGGGCCTGCGCTACGACCGCCATTTTCCCGATACCGACCTGGTGCACTGCACCGAGCACCTGCTGGTGCCGCTGGCGCGCATCCCCAGCGTGCTCACCATCCACGACGTGGTCTACCTCACCCACCCCGAGTGGCACCTGCCGCTCAACCGCTGGTTCCTGGCGCTGGCCATGCCGCTCTTTGCCCGGCGGACGCGCGCCATCATCGCCGTGTCGGAGTATACCAGGCGCGAGGTGGTGCAGTTGCTGCATGTGGACCCGGCCAAGGTGCATGTGGTCTACGAGGCGGCCGACGCCCGCTTCCGCCCCGTGCGCGAGCCCGCGGCGCTTGACGCGGTGTGCGCGCGCTATGGGCTGCGGCGGCCCTACATCCTCTACGTCGGCGCCATCGAGCCGCGCAAGAATCTACCGCTATTGCTTCGCGCGTTCTCTGTCCTCGCCCGCGACCCGGCCTTCCACCACCAGCTCGTCATCGCCGGCGGCAAGGGCTGGCTCTACGACGAGGTCTATGCCACCGCCGCGCAGCTCAACCTCGGCGAGCGCCTGCGCTTCACCGGCTTTGTCGCCGACGACGACCTGCCCGCCCTCTACTCGGCCGCCGACATTGCCGCGCACCCTGCCCACTTTGAGGGCTTTGGACTGCCGCCGCTCGAAGCCATGGCCTGCGGCACCCCCGTCATCGCCTCCGCTGCCACCTCGCTGCCCGAAGTCGTCGGCGACGCGGGGCTGCTCGTGCCGCCGTACGACGAGCGCGCCTGGGCCGAGGCGCTGCGCCGCGTCGCTACCGACCGCGCCCTGCACCACCGCCTCGCCGCCCAGGGCCTCGCCCAGGCCGCCAGGTTCTCGTGGGAAGAGACCGCCCGGCGCACGGTGGAGGTGTATCGCGCTGCGCAGCAGGCTTTCTAGCCTGTCCGTTGCCAGTGTCCTAGGGTGTAGTTCAGTTTTGGGGCAAGTTGTAGACAGTCTCCCAGACACCGTCGAAGCGATTGCTGAGGATAGCTGCCCGGACTGGGATCACGCGCTCGGCACCTTTCCTGTTCCAGCGCATGCCGGGTCCAGCCATCCG
>JAKPJZ010000042.1 GCA_029553955.1 Chloroflexota bacterium | reverse complement strand
GGCAGAGGCCTGACCCATGTTCGGACGCGAGCGCGGCCGGGCATATATCCCAACCATGCAGGACCAAGTACGGATACCTGCGGCGCAAGCTGGCCTGTTGGGCGCCTGTCTGTTTTTCGGCGGGTTTGTGGTCCTGGCCTGGGTGTGCGCCTGGCAACACTGGCCGGCGTGGGTGATTCCCACCGTGGCGGTGAGCGTGGGTGTGCTCGTAGCGTGCTGGAAGGCGTGGGCCTTCATCCATGACTCGCGTGACCTTGTGTGGGCCTATGCTCCACCCCCGCCGGCGGCGCCCAAGGCGCCAGAGCAGCGCCCCCCTATACCCGTCAATGTGGCCGGCCGCGGCCTGGCCCTGCTCAACATGGGGAGTGAGCTACCCACGAAGGAAGAGATGAGAGAGCGCATGCAGGCGCGCCGGCTGCTGTTCTTCCTGCGGACCATCTACCAGACGCGGGACCTCCGATGGGCGGAAACCTGGAGCAAGCTGGAACTTCCTGCCGACTGTGGCGGCGGCCGTCTGAGCCGGTCCACATGGAAAGAATGGTGTAGGGCGCTAGAGGCGGCCGGCCTAGCGTGGCGGCCGCACGCAAAGGCCCAACTTCAGCTAGTCAAGGGCGAGCGCATGGCCTTCGAGGTGTTTGCGCCGGCGCTGAAGCGTCTATGACTTGTGCGACCTATGCAGGTAATGCAGGCAAGGTATGCTGTGCAGTTTGCCGTGACTGTAGGGTGTTTTTCGAGGCGGCAGACACAACTAAGCAGGGGGATGGGCCGGCAGTGAGGGCGCCGGCCTTCCCCCCACCACAGGGGGGGCAATCATGGGCGAGGAACCGCGGACTCAGTGTTTTTGGCGAGAGGACATAAAGAACGTCCTACGGGCCATTGACGAAGCGAACGCGCGACTCGTGGCCGGCCTACCCATAGCGCAAGTGGCCGTTTTCAGGCAGGGCTTTGCCGATGCCTTTCAGGCCGTGGCCACCAGTTTTGACGTGCGCCTGGAGCAGGGGCCCGGGCTGGCCCGCATGGACCTGCTCGAGCGGCCGCGGCG
>JAKPJZ010000018.1 GCA_029553955.1 Chloroflexota bacterium | reverse complement strand
TCGAGCGGCGGGCCGTGCTCAGCGCGATGCTGCCGCGCGGCTATGCCGGCCCGGGCGGGACGCTGGATTGCGACCAGGCGCAGCAGGTAGCAACCGAGTTCGCCGCGGCGCGCGTGCCGGGTTTCGAGCGGCTCACGCTCGTAGGCAGCGGCCTGATGGATGAGGATGTGGGGCCACGCTGCGAGTTCTTGTGGCAGGAGCTCCTCGGCACCCAGGAAGCCTACGGCATGCAGGCGGCCCGGGTGTCGATAGACGGGGCCACCGGCTGCATTGACCTGTTCGCGCAACGGTTGCCCGTGCCGATCACCCTCGACGTGGAGCCGAAGGTGACCCGCGAACAGGCCCTGGCCATCGCCGAGCAGCGCTTCGGCCAGAACGTGAGGACACGCTGGGCACAGCTCAGCGTGGGCTGGCGCCACGACGATCGCGCGCAGGGGCAGGTGCTGCGCTGGGAGGTGGTGCTGCAGAGCGACCCGCTGAACCCCGAGCTGCCGGACATGCCGTTGAGGGGGTCCTACACCATCGATGCCCAGACAGGCGAGGTGCTGGAGGAATTGAGGTAGGGGCCCGGCCCGCTGGCTTGCGGATAGGCTCAAGCTGACAGGAGTGGCAGGCGCACCTATTAGTGGCCCGCAGAGATTCTGACGAGTCGACCGACCCGCTACAGCCGCCATGTTAGCCGTCAGAACGGGTGCGTCCGGCCACTATGCGACTTTTGCATCCCCTCGTGCGTCATTCATACGTGTGGACGCACGCACCTACCAGCCGCAGCCCTGGCCGCCCGTGTACGGGAAGAATAGCTGGGATACGGCGCAGGCGCTGGGCTGCAGCCCGCAGTAGAGGAGGCACGCCTGCGGCCTCGGTGATCAGAGCGGCGCAGAGGAGCGGAGGACCGCGGAGGCGACAAGGAGCAAGAGATGCGACCAAGCATGCGACGATGGCTATTCCTGGCCGTGCTGGTGCTGGTCCTGGCGGCCTGCACGCCTACGCCGGTGTTGGTGTCCACGCCTTCACCACAGGCCAGCACACCTGTAGGGGCCGTTCGTGAACTGCCCCCGTCTCTCACGCCCACTGCGGCGCCGCGGGCCACGAAAGAGCCGGGCGAGGTGCTGGGCGCCCCAGGTGCGGCGACGCCGACAGCAATCGACGCAGATCATCGCGCTTTCACCGACTGGACCTACGGCGTATCGCTGCAGATCCCCGCGGGCTGGACCGCCATCGCAGGGTACGGCGCACGCTACGGCGGGCCCGATGGCTACTTCGACCTGGGCGCTCGCTCCGGAGCGCTCAGCATCGACGAGGTCACAGCCCTGGAGGCTGGCCACCACCTCCAGCCCTACGGCTCGAGCCCAACGATCGAGAAGCTCACGATCCAGGGGCAGGAGGCGCGCCTCATCCTGCCCTCGGCGGACCAAGATGTGGGCATGGAGAACCGCGTCGTTCTGATCGTCCGCTACCCGGTGCCTGTGAAAGGCTACGGCTACTTCGAGCTGGGCGCAGACCAGGGCCACATCCGCGAGCTCGCGGCGACGCTCGCCTTCCTCACCAGCGTGGAAGCCGGGCCGGTCGACGGCTGGACGGGCACGCTGGTCAAGAACTGCTCGATGGCCCAGTTCGACGACTATTTCCAGCGCGACGACGGCCTGCGTTGCGGCGTCGCCGGTGCCACGGAGACCGTGAATGTCGAGATCGAGCGCCTGCGCTGCCAGCCCTCAGCCCAGGTACGGGTATGGGGGCAACTGGAGATGGAGACCGTCGACGCCAACGGCCTGCGCATCGTCGTGGAGCGTCTGGAGGTACTCTCCACCCCGCCTTCGCCCACGCCGTGGCCCGGCCCCAGCGAGGAGCCGGTGGCCGGCTGGGAGGGCTATGTCATCTCCTGTGGGGAGGCGGGCACCGAGCGCTCCTTCCTGCGCAGCGACGGGGCGCGGCTGGGCATCGATACGCAGCAGGCGGAGGCTCTGGAGGCACTGCGCCTGGCCGAGTGCGAGGGTTACCGTGTGCGCATCTGGGGCACCCTCTATCGCGAGACGGCGGGCCTACGCATCGCTGCCGAGCGGGTAGAAAGGATCGAAGTGGGCACGACGGCCGAGGCGCCGACTCCTGAGAACCAGCCCTGAAGGGGAGTGCTACGATGAAGCGTCATTGGAGCTCGATCTTGCGCGCCCTGGCGGCGCTGGCCGCCGTGGTGCTGCTCGCGGGGGCGGCCCTGCCCGTGGGGGCCGGCTCCGCTGCCGCTCAAGAGCCGGCCAAGCTCTGGCAGCAGCCCAGGATCAGCATCGTCTGGCCGCATGACGGCCAGGGCCACCCGACGTCTGTCGAGCAGTCGCGCATGGTTAACGTCAGCGTCTGGCCCAGCAACCAGGTCGCCTGCTGCCAGAACCCGGGCTTCAGGTTGCTCGTGGCGAAAGACAATGAGCCGGCGCAGATAGTCTACCAGGAGGGACAGGTGATCGAGCGCCCGGCAGGCGGCGTCACCTTCCCGTCGCTCGAGTTCAACAACATCCCGGCTGACCTGGCCGACAACCCCTCGGCCTCCTATCGGTTTGTCGTGCTCGGCGAGGACACGAACGTCTGGGTGCACGCCGCCGACCCGCGCACGATCTTCCCGCAGCAGGTCGTGCCCACGGGCTATAGCGAGCCGCGTCCGCTTCAAGTCGATGCGCGCATCCAGGTCGTCTGGCCGCACGATGTGCAAGGGCGGCTGTGCCCCGTGGCAGAGGCGCCGCTGGTCAACATCGCGGTCGACCTTTTCGCCCACAGCACGCTCAACTCCGTCCCGCTCGACTATGAGCCGCATGTCCTGGGGCTGCGGATCGCGCAAGGGAACGGCCCGCTGACGCTGCAACCGGGCCTGTTGCCACAGAAGATCACCTACACGGCCAACGGCCAGGCCTTCCCGCGCTGGGTCTTTAACAACGTCCCTGTGGAGCCGGGCCAGCCGTACCATTTCGCGCCTTATGTGTACGAAGACCTCGCGACCGATCTCCCGTCCTGGTCCTGCACCATCTGGACGCATGCCGCCAACGCCCGCACGCTGCTGCCCAACCCCAGGCCGCCGCGGCCCGCTGTCAGCAGTTGGCAGACCTACGAAGATGCGGCGCAACGCTACCGTCTGCGCTACCCTGCCGGCGCCACCATCGCCACCGACCAGTCCGGGCAGACCACCTTCACCCTCACCGACAACCAGACGACCTACACGGTACGGTTGGGAAAGCGGGAAGCGCTCGTCGGCAGCGATGGACGCGTCGCTCGGCCCGCCGTCCTTCTGGCGACTATCAGCCAGAATCCGGGCCTCTTCGACATGAGCGAGATACAGGAGTTCACCATCAACGGGACGCAGGCGGCGCGCGTCGCGTACAGCTACAGCGACCCCAAACAAGAACCGTGCCGCACCCAGCGCTCCCAAGCAGTGCACCTGGTCGCGGGCAAGCAGCTCTACATGCTGACTTTCCAGGTCGCCGGCCCGGGCCAGTGCGATGCCACGGCCGTTCCCTGGTTCGAGCAAGTGTTGCAGAGCTTTGAGCCATACTGAGGAGAGCAGAGTCCCGCGGTCCCGACTTGATTCTGGAGACTTACATGCCGAGACACGATGGAGCAACATTGAGATGGCAGCGCCGGTCCGCAGCAGTGGTTGCTACGTTGCTACTGGCCGGCCAACTTGCCTGCAGCGGTGCACGGAATACGCCCGCGCCCCCGACGCAGGTGGCCTTGCCCCGGCCATCGGCAACCGCCACGGTGAGCGCACCTGCCACTGCGCCGGCGCCCGCCATGCCTACCGCGCAGCCCGCGCCCACAGCTATGGCGACCGCCTCGCCGCTGCCGCCCGCCGCTCCGAGCGCGGCCGCAGCGCCCTCGCCCACCGTCGCCGCCCCCAGGCTCCCCACTATCTGCCCCGATCTGCCCGGCCGCTTCGAGGTGCTGGGCGTGGCGGGCGGCCTGCTGGGGCCGGTGGCGGTGCAGGGCCGCTACGCCTGCCTGAGCGTCGGCCCGCGGCTCGTGGTGCTCGATCTCGCGCAGCCCACGCAGCCCAGGCTGCTGGGCCAGGTCGTGACCGGCCTGGCCCCTATCGCCAGCCTGGCTGTGTCGGGCGACTATGCCTACGCCGCCGACCTGGCCGGCCAACTGCACATCGTCGCCCTCGCCGGGCCGGCTGCGCCGCGCGAGGTCGGCCACTACGATACCTTCCGCTACGGCCACGGCCTGGCCATAGACGGCCGCTACCTCTACCTGGCGAACGACGACGGCCTCTACATCCTCGACGTCGCCGACCCCACCCATCCCACCCTGGCCGGCTTTTTCGACACGCCGGGGCGCCTGGAGCGGCTGGTGGTGCGGGGCGGCCTGGCCCTGTTGAGCGGCGGCGACTATGTGCAGTATCCCTACCGCGACCTGCGCATCGTCGACGTGGCCGACCCGGCCCATCCCCGCGAGCTGGCGCTGTATGCCCAGCAGCCGAGCGGCAGCTACCCCTTGGTGCCTATCGCCCTACAGGGCCGCTATGCCTGGATCGTGGCCCAAGGCAACGAGCTGCGCGGGATCGACCTGGTCGATCCCGCTCATCCCGCCCAAGTGAGCAGCTACACGCTCGGCCGGCTGGTGGAGGCGTCGCCGGCCGGCGACGCGCGCCTGCTCGCGGCCGGCGGCGGCACCCTGGTCACCCTCGACCTGACGGACCCGGCGCGGCCGCGCGAGGTGGCGCGCGCCGCGCTGCCCAGCCCTGGCACGCTCGTGGCGGTGGAGGGAGACCTGGCCTTCACCCTGGAGCGACTGCCGGCGGGGGCTGCGCCGGCCAGTGACGCTCTTCTGGGCACGCTGCACGTCGTCGGCCTGGCCAACCCGCAGGCCCCGGCCGAGCTGGGGCGCTTTGAGCTGCGCGTGCCCCTGGGCTGGCCGCAGGACGGCAAGGTCTACCGCCTGACCCCCGCCGGCTCGCGCTTCTACGTCGCCGCCGACATGGCCGGCCTGCAGATCCTGGACCTGGCCGATCCGGCCGCGCCGCAACTGCTCGGCTCGGGCGGCGCGCCGGGCTTTTTCTACGATGTGGCCCTGCTGCAGGGCACGAGCTACGCCCTGGTCGCCGACGGCTCCTGGGCCCCCGCTGCGCGCGCCGGCCTGCGCGTGTTCGACGTGAGCGACCCGGCCCGCATCGTCCAGGTCGGCGATTACGACTCGCCGGGCAACGCGCTGGCGGTGGCCGTCGCCGGGCACACTGCCTACCTGGCCGACGGTGAGAAGGGCCTGCGCGTCGTCGACGTCGCCGACCCGACGCACCCCGTCGAGGTCGGCGCCTTCGAGTCGCCCGGCTTGGCCCGCGGCGTGGTCGTCGTCGGGCGCTACGTCTGCGTCGCCGACGAGCAGCAGGGCCTGCGCATCGTCGACATCGCCGACCCGGCGCAGCCGCGCCAGGTCGGGCTGTACGCGCCGGATGGAGGGGGCATCCTGAGCGTCGCCGCGGCCGGCGGGCTGATCTACCTGCCCACGTTCCAGGGCGTGACCATCCTGCGCCTGAACGCTGCCGGGCAGCCGCTGGCCGTGGGGCAGATCGCGCTGCGCGGCGCCTCGCTGGTGGCCGTGGGCGATGGCCTGGCCTGCGTCGCGACCTGGGAGGCCGTCTACGCCTTCGACGTGGCCGACCCGGCGCAACCCAAGCCGCTCGCCTGCTTGGATGGACGCAGCACAGGCAGCGTGCAGGCGATGACCATCGCAGATGGCAAGGTGTACGTGGCGACGAGCCTGGGCGGCCTGTTTGTGCTGCGCGTGATCTGATCGACGTTCCAGGCAAAGCCAGGCTGGAGGTGAAGCATGAGGATTGGAATGAAGGGGTTGCCTTCTCGACCAGGAAAGGTGATGGGGCTGGGTCCACGCCATCTTGCCTTGCTTGTGTTGGCGGTGCTGGCAGCCATTCAGGCAGGGTGCGGCCCGGCGCCGGCCGTCACGCCACAGCCGAGCCTGTCAGCTGCGGCGCCAATGGCCATGGCCTCGGCGACCGTGCCTGCCGGTACGCCGACGGCGGCGCCTGCTGCCCCTACGCCGATTACGCCCGTCGCGACGGTGACGGCGGCCCCGGCCACGGCGATTGCCCTTGCGACGATCGTCCAGGCATCGGCCACGCCCACCGCGCTTAGGACGCCGACGAGTCCTCCAGCGCCGGCCCAGCCACCGGCGGACTCGACGCCGCCTCGACCGACGGCGGCCGCGTTCCCGCTGCCCCTGCCAGAGCCGCCCACGCCGTGCCCGCAGGATGTATCCAGCCCGGTCACCAGCCTGGTCGTCACGCCCAGCGACCCGCCGGTCTACTACCTCGTGGCCGATGGGCACATCTACCGCAGCACAGACAAGGGCCAGACCTGGAGCACAGGGGGCCACAACGGGCAGCCGCCCGATGTCTATGTCTACTCGCTGGCCGTCGACCGCTGGCACCCGCAGACGCTGTACGCCATGACCGCCCACGGCATCTACCGCCGGCAGGGTGAGGGCACATGGGAGCTGGTGAATGCCCTCCAGCCCACGGCGCTGGCGGTGGATGGCGCGGAGCCCGACGTCCTCTGGGCGAAGGTCTCCTGGCCGAACGACATGGATGCTGTCGTCGTCAAGAGCGAGGACGCCGGCCGCACCTGGAGCAAGGCCGACTGGGGGATGTCGCCTGGCAAAGTGCAATGTATCGTGGCCAACCCGGACAACCCCAACGTGCTCTGGGCCCTCGTCGGTCCGGCCTATGGCGTCGCCCCGGCGCATCTCTATCGCGGCAGCCGCGATGGGCACTGGGAGCGCCTGGACCTCGATTTGTCCCAGGTGTGCGGCAGCGGCGATGGCTGCTTCCCTGGTGGCATGGTCTACGATCCTGGAGCGGGGCTGCTCTTCGTGGGCTGTACCCGGTCTATCACCGCGGACAAGACCGTGCTGCTCCGCTCGCCCAATGCCGACGCCGCCGACCCCAGCGCCGTCCGCTGGGAGGCCGTCACCTCCCTGTCCACAGAAGTTGTGCCAGGCATTTCGAGCGCTCAACCCTTGGCTGTGGATGCCCGCGAGCCCGGGACACTCTTTGTAGCGACAACGTCCTGGCTGTCGGGGAAGGTACGCTACCGCGTCGTGGTCAGCCACGACGACGGCGCGATGTGGGAAACGTTGCAGCTCCGCGGGCTGCCAGGCGCCTTCGAGCAGTGATGCGTCGGTGATGAAGGGGAGAGTGACAGTGTTCAAAGCATGCCGCGTGGCCCTGCTTGCGCCGGTGACGATGGTGACTATGCAGCTGGGCTGCATTCTGATGCCAACCGTCACACCACAAGCTAACACATCGACTATGGCGCCGTCGCCCCTCGTTACGGTGACGGCGCCTGCCGCAACGCCCACGGCGACCCCGGTGTCGGCCACGGCGACTGTCTCGCCGTCCGCCACAGCCACCGCGCCCCGGCCGGCGCCCACGAGCCCACCGGCGCCGGCGGATGCGACGCCTCCTCCGCCGACCGTGGCGCTGCTGCCCCCCTTGCCCACACCCTGCCCGCCGGAGGCCGCCTTCTACGTCCAGAGCCTGGTCGTCACGCCCGACGAGCCGCCGCTCTACTACCTGGTGCACAATGGGCGCCTCTACCGCAGCGCCGACCGGGGCGGCACCTGGAGCGCGGAAAACCTCACCGGGTTGCCGGTGGATGCCCATCTCCTCCAGGTGACGGTCGACTACCGGCACCCGGAGACGATGTACGCCGTGTCCCACGAGGGCATCTACCGGCGGCAGGGCGAGGGGGCGTGGGAGCTGGTGGACACCCTCTACGCCAGGACCCTCGCGGTGGACCTGCAGAACCCCGATGTCCTCTGGGCCGGCGTGTTCTGGAAGAGCGACAGGGACGCGGTCATCGTCAAGAGCGAGGACGGCGGCCGCACCTGGGGCAAGGCCGACTTTGGCATCGACCTGGGCGGCGTGGTGGAGCAGATCCTGGTCGACCCCAAGAACCCCAATGTGCTCTGGGCGCTCGTCAGCCCGCGCTACTCCGGGTCGCCATTGCGGCTCTACCGGGGCGGGCGCGATGGGCACTGGGAGCCGCTGGGCCTGGGGGCCTTCCAGCCGGGCGGAGGCGGAGGCTGTTGCTACCCATACGGCATCGCCTACGACCCTAACGCCGGCCTGCTCTACCTGGGCTGCGCTCCCTCGCGCCCCACAGGCAAGGCCATGTTGCTGCGCTCGGCCAATGCGGATGCCACCGACTCCCGCGCCATCCGCTGCAAGGCGGTCACCTCCTCGTTGCCGGAGGCGGCGCAGCAAGTCGGGTACACGCGCCTCCTGGCCGTGGACGCGCGCGAGCCGCGCTCGCTCCTGGCCCTGGCGTCGTTCTGGGATGTGATCACCTGCCCACGCTACGCCCTGCTGGTCAGCCACGACGATGGCGCGACGTGGGAAACGTTGCCGCTCGGCGGCTTGCCTCAGGCGCCTGGCCAGTGATGCAGGAGCCGGCAGCGACACATCCCTACCAACCGAGGGTATGTAACTTTTAGAGCCTGCCAGGCGTCATATAGATGAGCGGGCAGGCAGTCCTCTCTATCACCCGGTCCGAGCACGGAAAGGAGCGCATCATGTTCAGGAAGGCAAGGAGGGTGGCCATTCTGTTAATGGTGCTGGGAGCCCTCGTTGCCCCGGTGGGCGCCGCTACGGCGGAGGAGTCTGTCCACCTATGGCAGCCCAGGATCAGTGTCGTCTGGCCTCACGATGGTCACGGCAACCCGACCTCGGTCGAGCAGTCGCGGATGGTCAACATTAGCGTCTGGCCGCAGAATGCAGTCGGTTGTGACGAGAACCCGCTGGCCCGTGCCGGCGGCACGGTGCGCGAGTTCTACCTCTGGATGGCCAAGGATAATGAGGTAGCCCAGAAAGTCGAGATTCCAGGTCAGTTCACGCTGCGCGAAGTGAGCGGTGTGCGCTTTCCCACGGTCGAGTACAACAACGTCCCAGCCGATCTCGCCGCCAACCCGAAGAGCCAGTACCGCTTCTCGCTGGGGTTAGTCCCCGGCGGGAGTTCCGGCATCTGGGTGCACGCTGCCGACGGGCGCACCTACAAGCCGGAGCCCGTCGTGCCCACTGGCTATGCTGATGCAATCGCGAGTGGCGATTACGACTCGTACATCCAGATCGTGTGGCCCCATGACAAGCAAGGGCATCTCGCGCCGGTGGAGCAGGCCACCTTCGTCAATATCGCCGTGGACATCTTGGCGCATGGGACGCACCTCTCGGTACCTCTGGATTTCGAGCCGGATGGGCTGTCGCTCAAGGTCTATACAGACGAGGGTGAGGTCACAGTCGGCGGCGAGTATGGCGCCATGCCGCAAAAGGTCACCTACACCGTCAACGGGCAGACCTTCCCGCGCTGGGTGTTCAACAACATCCCTGTGCAGCCTGGAAAGCACTACCATTTCCTGGCGCTGGTGTATGAGGGCAAGATTCAGTCGCCCTACTCCACGATCTGGAGCCACGCCGCCGACCCGCGCACCTACCTGCCGAGCCCGCAGCCACCCACGTACGACGACCCGGCGGCGCTGCACTGCACACCATAGGGCTGCGCCTATGGCTCGCCCACAACAGCAACCCGTAGTGGACAACGGGCGAGATGGTGCGTCGCGGACCTTGGTGGGGTTGCTCGCTGCCACTACAAGCCTTTAGGAGGAGGAGTTTCTTGAGACGACGATGGGTCATCTATCTCGTGATCGGGATTGTGTTCGGAGCCATTGACTTTTTCTACCTTGGCTTCCTTTACAAACTCGCTGGGCCGCAGGTTCTGTTTGCTTCGTTTCCCGCAGGACGGTTTCTCCTCTGGCTGGTGCTGAACGTGGGCATCTGGCTTGTGCCAGTCATCCCTATCGCCCTGTATGAGGCACGTCTCTCGCGATCAAGGCTGCGCTCCGCCGTCGCCAGCCTCTGCACGTGGTGCGCCGCCATTGTGGCCTACTACCTGACCAATGTCGTTCAGCTTGCGTTCATTGGCCTGCCGGCCAGGCCGGAAATGCACATCTCCAACCACAATGCTCCGTACTTTTGGCGGAACTGGGCCAGTGTGCTACGAGGCGACATCCTGGGAGGCATCACGGAATGGATTATGGTAGCCGTCGTTGGCGGCGCCATTATCGGATTCCTGACGGGCTCCATTCTCCTCCGCCTGAAGCCCTCACGAGCCGCATGATATGCGCGCCGGTTGGCTCGTGGGCGTGGCTTTGCGGGTCTGGCTGCCACGGCTTTGCCTACTCATGAGATGGCGTGGGCCTCCGTACCCGTTACGCCAGGCTCTGACGAGAGGCGTCCTCCTGGGCGCCCGCGGCATGCATTTGTGTGTGCTCGTGGGCACCAGCCGCCAGTACGACGATGCGGTGGTTGGTCACCACTTGACGCCCGCCATTATGTGCGGACATAGGCTGGCGAGGGTGTTCACCTTGCCGGCTTGGTCGTTTCTCTGAAGCTGTTTTGGAACATGAGTGAGTATGCAGATGAATACGGCTCATCGCCTGTGCTTGTATGTGGCGGATGGCTCTGGCTCTATATGGATTGGATCAGATTAGGGTTACTGGCTGTTCTCTGCATAGTTGCTGGGTTCAAACTGCTGAAATCGCCAGACGAACCCCATGCTGGATGAAGTTCCAGCAAGGGTGCAGCCACCCAAGTACGACGACCCAGCGGCGCTGCACTGCACATCATAGAGCTGGCACTGCTCCGGCGGCCCGCGCACCTGTATGGCTGGGCTGCGGGCCGCCGGCGTGTCGAGTGCAAGTATTCTTCTCGGAGAGCAATGATGAGAATGCGCTGTACTGGACTGCTTGTGTCTGCGGTGCTGCTGATCGTGCAGGCGGGCTGTGCGGCGGCGCCGATGGCGACGCCACAGCCCAATGCCTCGGCTACGGCAGCGGCACCCAAATCCTCGCCGACCGCGTTGACCGAAACACCAGCGCTGGCCCTGACTCTGGCCACGGCAACCATCCCACCGACGACCGTCCAGGCAGCGGCCACGCCGAGCGCGAGCGACCAGAGGCCCACGAACCCTCCACTGCCGACGCCACCGGCGGCCGGCTCGACACCGCCGCCACCAACCATGGCCGCACGCCCATCAGCGACGTCCTGTGGAGAGGGCGCCGTGAGCCCGGTGACCAGCCTGGTCGTCACGCCCGACGAGCTGCCCGTCTACTATCTCGTGATCGGTGGGCGCCTCTATCGCAGTACTGACCGAGGCGATGCCTGGCGCGAGGAGGCTCGTAGCGGGCTGCCCTCGGATGCCTACATCAATTCTGTGACCATCGACTACCAGCATCCCAAGACGATGTACGCCGCGACCACCCAGGGCATCTACCGGCGGCAGGGCCAGGAAGCGTGGGGCTTGGTGAACACGCTCAAGGCCCTGGCCGTGGCGGTGGATTTCGTCAACTCTGATGTGCTCTGGGCCGGCATCTATCTTTCAAGCGAGTTGGAGGCCGTCATTGCCAAGAGTGAAGACGCCGGGCGCACCTGGGGTAAGGCCGATGGAGGGACCGGCCTGGGCGGCATGGCGGAGGAGATTCTGATCGACCCAAAGAACCCCAACGTGCTCTGGGCGGTCGTCAGCCCGCGCTACTCGGGGTCGGCGGCGCGGCTCTACCGAGGCGGCCGCGACGGGCACTGGGAGCCGCTGGACCTGGGGGCCTTCCAACAAGGCGGAGACGGTGACCGCTGCTACCCGGGAGGCATCGCCTACGACCCGAACGCCGGGCTGCTCTACGTGGGCTGCTATCCCTCGCGCCCCACCGACAAGGTCAGACTGCTGCGCTCAGCCAATGCCGATGCGGCTGACTCCCGTACCATCCGCTGGGAGGCCGTCACCGCTTCGTTGCCGGAGGTAGCTCAGCGCGTCGAGGGCACTCGCCCTCTGGCTGTGGACGCTCGCGAGCCTCGCTCGCTCCTGGCCGTAGCATCATTCTGGAAAGAGATCACCTGCCCGCGCTACGCTCTCCTGGTCAGCCACGACGATGGCGCGGCGTGGGAAACGCTGCCGCTCGACGGCTTGCCCCAGGCGCCCGAACAGTGATAGCCAGCCAGGGGCTGTGTAGGCTGGGGGCATCCCACCAGCCCCGAACCTTCTGCGCTGGAACCAAGCGCACACTGCAAGCGTCTTCAATTTGCAGACAATCATCTGGTGCATCCCAATAGGCTGGCAGCCATCCGCAAGCAACACGCAGGAGGTGGCGATGAAGCTGACGCGGCTGGCCCTGGCTGCCCGGTTGGCGGCGGCGCTTCTGGCACTCGCGGTCATGCTGCTCACAGGCTGTGGGCGGAGCGCGGCGCCCGCTGCCCGGCAGGGCGTGGGGCGGGTGATCGTGCGCGACGAGCTGATCGCGCCGTATCCTTTCTGGGGCACCGGCGGCCTGCTTGTCACCAACCGTGAAGCGACGCTCTCGCCCGACGGCCGCCAGGTGGCCTACCTGCCCGATGTGCAGGGGGCACGGAGCGTCGTCGTCCGCACTCTCTCCAGCGGCCAGGAGCGCAACCTGACCCCCGCGCCGGGCTACCAGTACCTCTGCCTGCGCTGGTCGCCCGACAGCCGCTCGCTGGCCTTTGCGAAATACGGCGACCAGGAGGGGCAGGACGCGGCCACCGAGCTGTGGCGCGCCGAGGTCACTAGCGGCAGCCTGCAGCTCCTCTGCCGCCGGGAGGCGCCGGAAGGGGTGCGCGGAGTGGCGCTCTGGCTGCGCGGCTGGTCGTCCGATGGTCGCTACCTGGAGGCCAACCAGACGTTTGCACGTGGCCCCGAGCCGCCGGTGCTCCTGATCCGCACCGATGGCCAGGATGCCAAGGGCGGCGCGCCGCTGCCCAGGAAGGAGGCGCCCAGTGCGGCGCAGCTCGGCCTGGCCCCGGGCGCGCTGGATACGCTCAACCAGCCGCTCTACGACCCGACGGGCGCCTACGCCCTCGTGGTGGCCAAGACCGACGGCGTGCGCGAGCGGCCTAGGGATGACCCGGCGGGCGGTGATTCCCTCCTCCTCTATGATCTGCAGGCCGGGCGCCCACGCGTCCTGGCCTCCTTCCCGGGGCCCATCTACTTTGGCGACATCAGGGTCTCGCCGGATGGCGAGTGGATCGTCTTCGTGGTGGAGGACAAGCCCAACGAGGCGTGGTCGTACTGGTTCGTGCGCCGCGATGGCACCGGGCTGCGCCAGGTCGAGGGGCTCAACGCCGGCGGCTTCCTCTGGGGCGCCCCGGGCCGTGTCTACCTGGCCACCCCTACAGATCGGGGGCTGGGCAGCGTGCCGGGCGTTCTCTGCGAGTTGGACCTGGAGAGCGGAACCAGGGGGCTGGTGGCGGACCCGTGGCCGGCGCAGCATGTCCTCTCCGTCTCGCGCGCTGGCGACCGTTTCCTCGTCATCCGTGGCGAGGGGGAGAGCGCCGAGCTGCGCTGGCTCGAATTGGCGCCAAGGGCGGCCCTTGCGCCTGAGGGGCTGCCCTCTGCCGGCCCCGCCGCCTTTCTGGCGCTGTTGCGCCGGACGGCGACGATCAGCGCGGTAGAAGACAGCCCCACACCCCTCTCTCAGCCGGCCCGCATCACTGATCCGCGCGTGGTGGATGAGATGGTCTCCCTGCTCCTGCAGGCGACGCGTCTGCCCGATATTGATGGCCTGGCTACCAGCCACCGGCTGACCCTCTACGAGGCGGGGGGCGAAGAACGGGCAGCCGCAGCGGTGACGGCGATACCTCCTCGGTGGCGTGCTCTCGGTGGCCTGCAGCCTGGCGAGCTGGCCGTCATTCGCTACGATCTGGCGTCGAATCGTTTCTACTACTATGCCGTGCCGGTGCCGGAGGGCTTCCGGGGGTTCTTTGCCGCGCCACCTGCGCTGAAGGAGCTGCTGTCGGCGCAGCTCTCGCCAGCTCCAACAGACGTCGGGCCGGCCGCCGGAGAAAGGGGATGAGGAGATGAGAAGCCCGGCCTGGCGATGGCTGCTGGTTGCCGCGCTTGCGCTGGCGCTCACCCTGCTGGCCGTGGCGTTGGTGCCGCCTACAGCCCATCTTGGCCAGGGCGACCAGGTCGCCATCTACGCCACCGTGGTCCGCCATCTGGTCGCACAGAGCCGCAGCGCGTGGCCGGTGATCTTCGTCGAGCCGCGCCTGGTGGCGAGGGTGAAGCCGGAGGAGCCTCCGGCCAACGGCGGCCTCGTGCCGGCCGGGCTCGTCGAGGCGCTGCAGGATCTGGCGCCGCGCGTGGAGCTGGCGAGCGCGGAGGAGGCGATCGACTGGAGCAGGGATCAGCCCGGCTGGGGCATGGCCACGCGCGATGACGGCATCCTGGTCACGCTGGGGCCGATCCAGGCGCAGCCGGACGGCACGGTATTGGTGGCCGCTCAATGGCACGTGCACGCGGTGAACGGCGGCTGCTACGAGTACCGGCTGAGGCGTGTGGGCGCCTGGGCGGTCGTCGAGGCCACGCTGCAGTGGCTCTCGTGAAGGAGGGACCACGTCATGGAGCACCTGGCGAGGAGAGCGCTTGTACGGAGGTGGCTAGCGGCAGCGGTGATGGCTTGGGTGCTCGGGGGGCTGGTGGCCGAGGCGGCGCACGGGCGGCTCAGCGGCGAGGTGAGCACCTTGGTGGGAGGCATGGTGGGCGGTGCGGCGCTCGGCACATTGCAGTTGCCCATACTGCGCCTGCGCTTCTGGACGGGCCTATGGTGGGTGGCCACGACGACAGCTGTGCTGGGCCTCCTCTCCTGCGGGGCTGCCTATGTCTGGCTGCCAGGGGGCCTGGTTGTGACCTACATGCCCATGTGGGGCCATATGGGGTTATCCCCCGCCAACGCGTACGTGACGTGGGGTGTCGCCAGCGCGATCGTGGGCGGCCTCTTTGGCAGCGCGATCGGCGGGCTGCTGGGCGTGAGCCAGTGGCTGGTGATCAGACAGGCAATGCCTGGAAGCGGCCGCTGGGTTGTGATGAACGTCGTGGGGCTGGGCCTGGGATTGGCGGTGGGCGCCACCGCGCTGAGCTGGCTGATGCTGGCATTGAGTCCGGGTCGGATGACTACCATGCTGGCCATCCTGCTTGGCGGCGGCCTGCGGGGAGTAGTGAGCGGCGCCGTCACAGCGCGCACGCTGCTGCGGCTGCTCGAGATCTGAACATCTTTCCACAGTGAGGGCTCAAGCGCACACAGGAGGGAGCCCGTATGCGGATGCGTCATCGTGACATCCCGATCCTTGTTGCCCGGGTATCCACCCTGCTGGCTGTAACGCTGGCAGGATGCACAGGCCGGGGCGCGCCCTCTCCCACGCGCATCGTCATCTACGACCACGGCCGGGCTACGGCTGTCGAGCCGCAGTCGCCGCGCTTTCGGGCCATCGGCGAGCAGGCGGCGCGCCTGGTGTCGCAGGCCCGCGACGAGATTGCTGCCCTGGGCTTCCCCTGGGAAGCCGCGGCGCGCTGCACGCAGGAGCAGGTGGCCATCGAGGTCACCTTTTCCGAGCCGGGCGTACAGACGGGGGTGCATGGCGTGTACACCTCCGCCCTCATCCCGCTGGATCAAGAGCACGAGCCGGGCCTCGTGTCCGTCTACCTCGGCCGCGAGCGCTACACCCTCCTCGTGCCCACGCGAGGCGACGAGGCGTTGGCCGCCCTCTGCGAGCTGGCCGGCGTGCCTGCGCCGCCCGTCCGCACAGGGCCGCTGCCGCCCACCGTGGCGCCGATCTCAAAGGGGATAAGAAGATGAGACAATCGATCTGCAGGAACTTGCTCCTGGCCGCGATGGCCGCATTGCTCGCGGCGTGCAGCACCCCTGCTGCAGGGCCGTCGCCCTCCAGCGATAGCGGCACGGCCGCCTGGGCGGCGACCCGCAGCCCGAGCCCGACGACGGCGCCCAGTGCGACGAGCCAGCCGCCGCCGACTGCCACGATCACCCCTGGCACAGCTCGGCTCTCCCTCAGTGAGGCGGTCTGGCTGGGCCGCGGGCGCATCGTCGACGCCTGCTTCACGCCTGATGGCCAACTGCTGGCGGTCGGCTGGGGCAATGGCGTGTCGCTCTGGAGCGCCGAGACGGGCGAGGAGCGTTGGTGGCAGCCCACGAACGTCTGCCTGATCGCCGTCGATGTGCAGCCCCAGGGCCGCGCGGTCGCTGCGTTGCTGCAGGATGGCAGCGTCACAGTGTTCGACGCAGCGACTGGTGGTGCCCATCGCTTCGAGGGCGCCGCGCCCGACGTCTACTGGGGCGACATCGCCTGGTCGCCGGGCGGGGAGCGCATCGCCTTCCAGGGCATTGGCCCGGGCCGTGGCGACCCCATCTACCTGCTGGACAAGCAGAGCGGGGCCTTGCAGGAGGTGTCCCTGTCTGCGATCAGCGACTCCGTCGGCCCCCATCTCGCCTGGTCGCCCGATGGCACGGCCATCACTCTGGCCGGCTTGGCTGGGAGCTGCAGTGTGGTGATCGACGTCGAGACGGGCAGGAAGCGGTTCAGCCTGGGCAGTGGCAACGCCTGCTACTCCCCCTACTGGCTCGCGTGGTCGCCTGACGGCCGGGCCATCGTTGCTGCGACCGGCAGGCTCGACTTGCTCGACGCGCAGAGCGGACAGGCCATGCGCAGCCTTGAGGGCCGAGTGCGTGGACTGCCCATGAATGTCGGCAACCTCCTCGTCTTTAGCTCAGATGGCAGGCTGCTGGCGAGCCGAGGCGGCCAGGGCGGCCACCCGGTGGGCTGGACGCCGGTCGTAATCTGGGATGTGGCGACCGGCCAGGTGCTGGGCCAGCTCCAGGGCCAGTCGGAGCGCGAGGACCGAGTGGCCGTAGGCTTTGACGGCGACAGTGTAATCAGCCTGTACGCGACGGGCGAGATCGCCCGCTGGCCGATCGGCGCGGGCGAGGCGGATGAGGTCGTCATCGCACGCCTGCCCGCGCTGGCCCCGGAGCCGTGGCTGGCCTGGTCGGCCGACGGCAGCAAGCTGGCGGCCGCCGGGCGCGGCGGGCTGGCGGTGTGGGATACGACCACGGCCCTATCCCTGGCCACCTTTGGCCCCGGGTTGTCAGTGCCTGCGCTCAGCACCGACGGCAGGCTGCTCGCCATGACCGACACAGAGCGGCACGAGGAGGTCATCTACAACTTGGCGACAGGCGCAGTCATGCGCACACTGCCCGACGCCTCGCCTATCCTGCAGGGAGCGGCCTTCTCACCTGACGCCCGCCTGATCGCCTACGGTGCCGGCAATCGGGCGTTCGTAGCCGAAGTGGCGACGGGGCGGGTGCTGAGCGAGCTCGCGGGGTATCCCGAGGAACAGAGCATCGTCCGCGTGGTCTGGTCCCCGGACTCGAGCGCACTGGTGGTCGCGAGTGGCTGGCCCAATAGCGGCCCGCCGGGGCTGGTCATCCTTTGGGAGCAGGGCGAGGACGGCGTTTTCCGAGAGGCCTTCCGCACGCAGGCGGTGCACACGAGCTACCCCGGCATGCCTGTGGCGCTCTTCAGCCCCAACGGCGCCCTGGTGGCCTTTGAGGATATGCCCCGCGGCAAGGCCGGCGCGACGCGCATCCCGGTCTTTGACCGCACGGGCGGCGAGGTTATCATCTCCCTTGATGAGTACGTGTTGGGCACTTGGGCTTCCGCCGGAGTCCTGCTGGCCGCCGAGGCGCAGTACGACACCCGGCTCACGCGCTGGAACGTGCGGAGCGGCGAAAAGACCGTGGGCCGAGGGAGGGGCCAGGACATCTATGCCTACGCTCCGGGTGGCGTCTACTACGTGACCGGCGGCGATGTGCGCTCGGGCCGCGGCGGGATCGATGTACACGACTGGGCGACCGACCGGGTGCTATGCCATGTCGCCCACGGGGCAGACGTGTCCTATGTCAGTTGGTCGCCTGACGGGCGGAGGATCGCCTCGCTCGCGACGAACGGCACGACGGCAGTGTGGACGGTGGAAGATGGGCCTGACGGAGGACGATGACGGTAACGGGCAAAGCCGGCATGCGGGGGATAGACTGAGCGAATAGCAGGCGAGGAGGTTGAGGTGAAGAGGCTTGCTGCCTTGGCGATCCTGGCCATCTTGCTGGCGGCATGTGCGCCCCGGTCGGAACCCCCTGCTCTCGCCACGGTCTCGCCGGAGGAGGTGGGGCTGGCCTGGCGCGAATGCGAGGCCGGCGTGCCCAACTTTGACCTGCAGGAAGCCTGCTTCGAGCCGCGCTTCCTGCGCCGGACCGCGGCCGAGGAGGCCAGGCGCGGCACGCGCAGCGGCGATACGCTGCGGCTGAGCATCGCCGCGGATCGCTACGAGGTCCTCGATGCCGGTTTTGGGCTATACGTCTACCTCAAGAACGGCCGCCCCGTCAAGTTCCTGCGCAGCGAGCAGCCCGAGTTCAGCTCGTCGGCGATAGCGCTGATCGACGTGGGCGGCAGGGCGGCGCTGGAATTTGACCGCGACGGGCACATGGCCGCCGTCAACCACAACGGTGCCTCGATGACCGTCCACGATGGCCGGGCCACGATCCTGTACGACGGACAGGACGTCTGCCCGCGCTACGGCCTCGATGCGGCCTACCGGCCCTACGAGATGGCGGGCAAGCTGCTCTTCATCGCCCGCAAGGATGGCCAGTACTTTATCGTCTACGACGGCCGGCGCATGGGCCCCGTCTTCGACTGCATCGCGCTGGCCAACCGTGGCGGGCCCGACCCGTCCTTGCCCCAGTGCGGCGGAGGCCGCTTCTGGTTCTGGGGCCTGCGGAGCGGCCAGCTCTATGCTGTGGAGGTCGCGGACCCAGGCGCGGAGCAGCCGCCGGCGGTCACGGATGTGGCCTCGGTGACCGTCAGCCGCCTGCAGCGCGTGCAGGACCTCTGCTGCCCGCCCAGGTTCGGCCCCAACGACGACAACTATCTCACGGTGCGCGACGGCAGCCTGTGGCTGTGCTCCATCGTCAGCGGTTCCATGCGCAAGCTCGCCGACGACGTGCTGACGGCCGATTGGGCCGGCCGCGCGATCGTCTTCACGCGGCAGGGCCAGGGGCCGGCGGCCGAGGTGTGGCTGCTCGACCAGGGCACCGACCAGACGCGCCGCATCGGCGAAACCCTCAACCCCGCGCGCTTGGTCTTCGATGCCCGTGGCAGCCGGCTGGTTGTGGCGGCCGAGGATGGCTTCTACCTGCTGGATGTAGCCAGTGGCGAGCGCAGCGCCCTGCCCCTGGTCCAGGCCCGCAGCCCCGGCGCGCAGGAGTGGACCGAGCTCGCCTTCTCGCCCGACGGCAGGCACGTGGCCGCGCTGGAAGGGACGGCGCTCTCCATCGTCGACCTCGAGCGCCAGGGCAAGGTTCTGGTGAGCGATGCCATCGATCCGCGGCGCTGGGGAGCCTTTGCCTGGTCGGGCGATGGCGGCCAGCTCGCCTATGCCACCATATCGCGGGAGCGCACCCCGGAGCTGTGGCTGGTGAATGCGGATGGCTCGGGGGCGCAGCAGATCCTGGCGCGGGGCGAGGGCGGCGTCTTTGCCGGGCTGGCCTGGCTGCCGGGCACGCGCTTTATCGTCTACCAGTTCGTCCCCGGCGGGAATGCCGCCACGCTGCAGGCCGAGTACCAGATCGTGAGCGCCGACGGAGGCGAGCCCAAGACGTTGTTCAAGAACGGCCTGGGGCTCAACCTGGCGCAGAACGGCAAGGTCATCTCTTTCGTGCGCGACCTGCCGGGGGCCGAGGAGACAGGGTATTGGATGGCTGTCCTGTCCTATTATGTGACATGGTAGAGGACGTCGAGCGACTGGGGACTGGGCTGCAGCGCCCGTGACGCCTGGGCGAAGGAGGATTGCAGTGGCTGGGAAGCATGGCATAATCGGCGCAGCAGCGTTTGCACTGCTGATCGCGGCGCTGGTTTGTGCTGGGTGCGGCGGCCAACCGGCGGCCACGCCCACCGCCACGCCGGCGCGGCCGGCGATGACCGCCATGCCGGTGGGCATGACGCCGGCCACAGTTCCGCCGACGGCGTCGCCAAGCCCCACGCCTAGCCCGACGCCGCCAGCCACGCTGCGATCGGTCCGACTGCCGGCAGACACAATTGCCCTCTATGGGCTGGGGAAGGAGCAGAGCCTGGACCTGTACGCGCTGGGCGCCGCTGGCTCGGCCAGGGGCCTGGACGTGCAGGTCGACCGGGGCTGGCTCGTCTCAGGCGACGGCCGCTGGGCGGTACATCTCGACGCGCCCGGGGCGGCGGCACGCGCCATCGTCATCGACAACCTCGAGGATGAGCGCAGCTACACCATTCCCCTGGGCGAGGCGGGCTGCATGGCCGAGCTCTGGACCTTTGACCGCGCGGGCACGCGCCTGGCCTCGGTCGAGATCCGCCTCGACGCCTGGGCGCTCGTGGTGGTCGATCTGCAGGATGGCTCGAACCGGCGCTATGAGCTGGCCCGTCCGCAGGGGCAGCCTTTCGCCATGCTGCCCGGCCATCCCCTCGGCTGGGCCGCGACCGGGGAGCTCGTGCTCGACACCTTCTATCCCTTCAGCGAGGGCGGGTATGCGGGCATCTGG
Organism: Chloroflexota bacterium; assembly: GCA_029553955.1. GTDB lineage: Bacteria > Chloroflexota > Anaerolineae > SpSt-313 > SpSt-313 > JAKPJZ01. The sequence goes on along the minus strand of JAKPJZ010000018.1, from coordinate 37,976 downwards.
GCGCTCACCCTGCCTGATGGCGCCTCCTCAACCTCGCTTGCCGACCTGGGCCGCCACCAGCTGGTCCCTCATGGTGCCTATATCTTCCGCCCGCAGCTCTCGCCCGACGGCACGCGCCTGCTCTACCTGGCGCGCGAGCCGGGCTATACGCCAGAAGGCTACACGCTGCATGGCGGCTTCGAGGACGTGATGGCCAATCAGCTCTGGTCGCTGGACGTGGCCAGCGGCCAGGCCCAGAAGCTGGTGGAGGTCACGGATGGCGGGGCGCTGGCCCATGCCGTGGCCTGGTCGCCCGATGGACGCGAGGCGCTCTTCGCCCAGGGGCGCTACATCGACGGCCAGCGGCTGACCGCGCTCACCCTGCAGGCTGTCGATGCCGCCGGCAGCGCGCGCCAGATCGGCGCCCTCCCGGCCGAGAGCCAGCTCATGGACCTGCGCTGGTGCCGGCCCGACCTGGCCCTGGCCATCCTCTATCATCCCGGCGGCGCGGCCAGCGAGCTCTACACGGTGGACCTGGCCGGCGGGCGCATGGCCTTTGTGGGCAAGGGACAGCAGGTCTGCGTGCTGGGGATCCTGGCCGCCCGGGCCGGCGAGGAGGCCCTGCCCTCGCCTACCCTTGCTGCGAGCGCAGGGATGTCGCCGCTCCTCTCGCTGCACATGGTCGACGAGCGGAACGGCTGGGCGCTCGCCAACTGGGCCCTGCTGCATACAACCGACGGTGGCCAGCACTGGACGGACGTGACGCCTCCGAGCAGCAGCGGCGTCTTCTCCCCGGTCTTCCTGGACGCCAACCGGGCCTGGGCGGCCACCTCGCGCGCAGGGAATCCGGTGGTCACGCTCTGTCGCACGGCGGATGGCGGGCGGACCTGGCAGACCAATACCTTCGCGCAGACCTTCTCCTCCACGGTCATGGGGCTGGACCTGGCTGCCGCCGACCTTACCTCGGGCTGGCTGGTGGTCATCCCCCTGCACGGCATGAACTCATCCCCTGCTGCACTCTTCCGCACCAGCGACGGCGGCGCGCACTGGACCCAGGTGGCGAGCACGAACGACACGCTGCCCTACGGCGGTCACATCCGCTGCGCAGACTCGACGACCAGCTGGCTCTCGGGCGTCACCGAGAACACGCAGCCGCTGTCGCTCAGCGTCACGCGCGATGGCGGCCAGAGCTGGCAGGCGGTGGAGCTGCCCCTGCCGCCCGGCTACCAGGATGGCCGCCTGAGCGTGGGCCTGCCCACGTTCTTTGCGGGGCAGCAGGATGCGCTGCTGCACGCGCAGTACCAGCCGCAGAGCGGGCAAGCCGCGCCGGCGTGCATCATCTACGCCAGCCACGATGGCGGGCGCTCCTGGCAGGCCACGACGCCCGTCCGCAATGGGGGCGCTTCCGACTTCTTCAGCGCGAGTGAGGGCTGGATATGGGCCGTCGAGCCGCACAACACCGGCTCGGCTGCACCGGTCCAGGGCACGCTCTATCACACGCGGGATGGCGGCCAGACCTGGGATGCGCTGCCGGGCACGCCCGGCCTGGACGCTTTCCTGCAGCACGGCGGCGACGTCCTGCAGCTGGATTTCGTGAGCGCACAGGCCGGCTGGGCCATCGTGCGCGCGGCCGATGGGCGGACGACGCAGCTCGTCGCGACTCAGGACGGCGGGCGCCATTGGGGGCTTGTCGACGCCCAGATGGCAAGGTGAGCAGCCTTGGAGGAGAGCCCATGAAGGGGCGCGCTATCCTGATAGCGTTCGTGGCCGTCTTGCTCGTGGCGTGCACGCACGGGGCTGCCCCTCTGCGGGCCGTCTACCTCGTACAGGGGCAAGGGCAGCTCGACCCGGCGGAGCTCGAAGCGCATCCGGAGGTTGCCGTCGTGCACACCTGGGCGGATTTCCAGCGCTTAGCCCGGTTGAAGGTGGCGCTCTGGATCGACAAGGATGCAGTCGACCTTGTAGATAGGCAGTGGCTGAATGAGGCGCCGCAGAGAAGCTATCCCCTGGCCATCGTGGGCTACAGCAGCGCCCTGTACGCCTTCCGGGAAGCGCTCCGGCCTTTGGCATCATTGGCCCGTATGTCGATTGGAGCACGACGGCTGTGGGGCCAGGCTTTAGCGTGTGGATGTTGCGCGACGAGGCGGGCGCCTCGCATGCGGCCGATATGAAGGGCTACCAGGGGGCGCCGACCGTGCCGGCGATCCTCGAAAAGACCGACGGCATTCCTGGAGGAAAGGCCCATCGACCCGTGAGCCGCAAAGGCGACGCCTTGGCAAGCGCTGCCCGCATTGGCAGCGAAGGGGAGATTGCCTCATGAAACGATGGTTGGTGTTCTGGCCGTGTCTGATGGCGACAGCCGAGGCGCTGCTCGTGGCCTGCAGCGCCTCGGCGATACCGCCTACTCGTGTGGAAACGGGTGCCCCTGTCGCGGCCAACAGCCCCGCTTCCACCGCAGTGCCCAGCGCGACCGGCCAACCCTTCCCCGCCGCCACGGCGACGCCAACCGCCGCTTGGCCCGCCGAACTGCTCTTCCAGACCGGCGACCTGCCGGAGGGCGTGCAGGCGGGCCAGCTCGACACGGCCATCCCCGAGTACATGCGCGACAAGTACACGCCGCCCGACGCCGCGGCGGGGCTCGCCTTTGAGCAGGAGGGGGCTCAGACGAGCTGCGGGCAGGTGCAGGTATTCGCCTACGACGATACGGCCCGTCTCCAGGATGCCTACCGCCAGCTCGTCGCCGCCGCCGCGGGATCTGCCACCGGCCCGCAGGGGCTGCCCGTGCCGGGGCTTGGCCGGCAGGCGGTCGTCTTCCCGGCGGCGAGCGACGGGCAGCCGGTGCGGCTCTATTTCCAGGTCTGTCGCAGCCTGGTGGAGGTGCGCCTGGCCCTGCCCGATGGCGAGCGTGCGCTGCTCGCCTATGCGGCGCGGCTGGCTCAGCGGCTCGGCGCGGTGCAGTGCCAGGGGGCTGTGGCCGTCCCCGTCCTCTCGCCGGCCCCGCCCCAGCCTACGCCGACTCCGGTGCCCACCGTGGCCGTGGCGCAGGTCATCTCGCCCACTGTGCAGCGCCTGCCGGACCCCGAGGGCGCCAATTTGATCCGCGCCTACACCTTTGCCGACGCCGCGCACGGTTGGCTGGCCCTGGGCGCCGCCATCCTGGCCACATCGGACGGCGGCGCGACCTGGCAGCCACAGGCGGAGGCGCTGGGCCGGGTGAAGGCCATGGCCTTCGCCTCCACTCAGGTCGGTTGGGTCGAGACTGAGGCAGGCTACCTGGTGACGGCCGATGGCGGCCGGAGCTGGCAGCGCGCCGCAAGCAAGCCTGCAGACGCTGCGCCCCGCCTGCCTCCGCCGGAGCTCGTCGCGGCTGGGCAAGGCGAGCGCGGCTACCCCTTCTGCGGTGGCCAGGCCCCCTTTGCCGGCGCCTATTTCGCCCTCGACGGCCGGACTGCCTGGGCCTTTTGCACCTCGAGCGGCGGCGATCACTACACCTGGCGCCACCTCTACCGCACCGGCGACGGCGGCCAAAGTTGGGAGCTGCTGACCGACGACCCTCCCTACTGGCGCTATGGCGTGCCTGACCTGGTCTTCATCGATGCCACGCACGGCTGGCTGGCCGGCTGGGGCGTGCTGAGCGCCACCGACGACGGCGGCCGCACCTGGCGCAACCTGGGCCTGGTCGAGGAGAGCGAGACGGCGCGCGCTCCGCAGTTGCTCTCGCCGCAGCAGGGGTTCCTGATCGCCGAGCGGCACAACGACGGCCGCAACGCCCTCCTGCGCACTGACGACGGCGGCGCGACCTGGCGCCAGGTGTACGGTGTGCCAGCGCCTGCGCCCTGGCCCAGCGGCCCTATGCGCTTCTTCGCCGACGGCAGCGGCATCGGTGTGGGCGACAACGGCGCCATCCTGGTCACCCGCGACGCCGGCCGCAGTTGGGCGCGCGTGGGGGAACTGCGCGGCGACTGCGGCCTGGCACTGCAGGTCACCGCGCTCAGCTTTGTGGACCGCGAGCACGGCTGGACGACGATCGCTTATGGTGGTACCCCGGCTGCATCACTCTACCGCACCAGCGATGGCGGCGCCACCTGGGCGCTGGCCGGCGCTGCTGACCCCGCCAGCGATGGCTATGTCGCCGCTTCCTTCGTGGACCAGGAGACCGGCTACGTCGTCACCGAGGCGGGCTACCTCCTGCGCACCGACGACGGCGGGGCGACCCTCACACCGGTGGATGGCGTGGCGGCCCACACGCGCAGCCTGGCCTTTGTGACGAAGGAGCTTGGTTGGGAGATCCGCGGCGATCGTCTCTTCGCCACGGCCGACGGAGGACACACCTGGACGGAGGTCCCGCTCGGGCGCCCGGTGCAGCAGTTCGCCCTGCTCCCCGGAGGCGCGGCCTGGCTCTCCACCGGCGGCCCCTGCCCGGGCGACGCCGACCCGCCCCGTGTCCTCCTGGCTACCGCCGACGGCGGCGCGACCTGGAGCGAGTGCCGCCTCGGCCCCATGCCCTGCGACTGGCGGGCGCCCTGGCTCGACTCGCTCCAGCTCGCCGACGCCCAGCACGGCTGGCTGCGCAGCGGCACAGCGCTCTACTACACTGAGGACGGCGGGCGGAGCTGGCAGCAGCTCCATTGAGGGTGGATGGAAAGCCTCTGGGCGGCAGAAAGGAGTTGAGGCATGATGAAGAAGCTCTTGATCCTGGCGCTGCTCCTCGTCACCTTGCCGGCCGGCTGTATGGCGCTGCGGGCTGCGCCCGGCGCTTCGCCGGCGACGCCCCTACCTGCAGGCGCCACGACGACGCCCCGCGCCACTCTCGCGCCGGCTCGCATGCCCCCGACGGACACCCCTCAGGCGACAGCATCCGCCACCCCTCCGCCGGCCAAGCCTACACCGGCCCCGCCCCTGCAGGCCCGGGCGTGGGGCGGCTATGAGATGCGCATGGCGATCAGCGCGCGCGATCCCAGGCTGTGCGAGGTCTCTGTGTGGGAGCAACAGACGGGCGCGCTTCAGCTCAGCATCACCGTGCCCGACGCCTACCTGCTGCACTATCACGCGGCTGAGTACCACGATGGCCACCTGTACATCATCCGCCGCGTTGGCTACGATGGCTACCCCGATGAGGATTGGACGGATGAGCTCTGGCGCTACGACGCTCAGGGGCAGGGCACCAGGCTCTATGCAGCCCAGGGGCTCGACTTTCGCGTCGCGTCGGGCGAGCGTGCGCTCGCCATCGCCGCCCCCGACAAGTCGTCCAAGGTCACGAACACCCTCGTCTTCGTGGACCCCTCGGGCGAGCCCACGCAGCAGTTCGCCGTCGAGCAGCTCAGCGGCCAGGCACCCGCGGCGCTGCACTCGGCCTCCGTCTCGCCCTACAGTTGGGCCGACGATGGGCGGGTCTTCTGGGCTCAGGTCATGCGCGGGCCGTTCGAGTACGAGTTCGCGCGCATCGGCGTCGCCTCGTGGCAGGTGGCGGCCTACGACGTGGCCACGCTGCCCATGGGCGACTATGCGCTGAACCCCAACACCGGCCTGCTCGCCTACTCCAACGTCCCGATCACGCTGGCCGTCGACCCCGGCGAGACGTTCTGGGAGAGCCGGCGCCAGGTCACGCTGTTCGTGCGCGACCTCGCGGCGCAGGCCAGTCGCCCTATCGCGGCCTCAGTGGCCAAGGCCTTCCGCCCGAGCTGGCTCGACGACGTCACCCTGGGGTACAATGACCCCACTGGCGAGGGCCGGGCGGCGCGCAGCATCGCGCCCGACCCGCCGGGCCGCGAGCTGACTGGCCTGCAGATGGCCGATGCCAAGCGCGGCTGGGCAACCGGCGTCGGATCGATCCAGCGCACAACGGATGGCGGCGCCCATTGGCAGGATGTGACCCCTCCCGGCGCGGCCGGTGCAGCCATCGAGAGCCTGAGCGGTACGCCCATTAACGCCGCCTTCTGGGGCGACCGGGCGGCCTGGCTCGCCGTGCCCCAACGCCAGGGCAAGATCATCCTCTTCCGCACCGGCGACGGCGGCCAGGCCTGGCAGATCGCCACCATCGACACCAATGGCGCCGAGGGGCGCGCCGTCACCTGGTATCCCCAGGTGCTCGCCCTCACCTTCGCCGATGCGCAGCACGGCTGGCTTCTGGCCTCGCTGCTGGCCGGAGGGGCCGTGGGCATGCAGGACGTCGTGCTCTACCGCACGGACGATGGCGGCGCCACCTGGGCGCTCGTGGCCGCAGGCTACCAGCCCGTGGACCGCGAGGCGGGACCCGTGCTCGCTTCTGGGCTGCCCGTCATGGGATCCAAGTTCGGCCTGCGCTTCGTCGACGCGCAGCACGGCTGGCTTACCGGCAATGCGCGCGACGACGGCATCTGGCTCTACGCTTCGAGCGACGGCGGTGCGACCTGGCAGCCGCAGGTCCCTCCTGCCCCCGAGTGCTGCTCGCCGGCCGGCGGCGCGGCGCTCACCCAGCCGCCCATCTTCTTCGGCGCGGAGGTGGGCGTGCTGCCGGTGCAGTTCCACGCCAAGGGGCTCGATACCGTCTTCTACAGCACGCGCGACGGCGGGGCCAACTGGGCGCCGGGTGCGGCCTTGCCGTCGATCATGGGCAGCAGCCTCGTATGGAGCTGGCTCGACGCCGATCGTGGCTGGGCCAGTGACGGGGCCAGACTCTACGCCACTCAGGATGGGGGGCACACCTGGAACCCGGTCCCGGACGATGGCTCCTTCAAGGGCGCCACCGTGCTCGACTTTGTGAGCGGGCAGACCGGCTGGGCGGTCTGCGAGGGGCGGCTGCTCAGGACGACCGACGGCGGCCGCACCTGGCAGGAGCAGTGGTAGGCCGGTGCTGAATTGGCAGACAGTGCAAAGGAGACGGCAGTGAGGCCTATGCGCCTGACGTTGGCGGCGCGTTGTCTGATCGCATGCCACGCCTGTGGCGGCGTCTTGGCAGGGTGTGCTCTGCCGGCTTGGCCGGCGACCATCGTGCCCGACACGCCGGGTCCGCCCTGCACTGATGAAAGGAGGACGCAGCCATGAGGCCGTTGTGCACCAGTAGTCGCTGCCGGAGCCGGACCGCGACGGGCCTGTTTCTGGCCCTTGCCGGCGCCATCGCTCTGCTGCCTGCGTGCAGCCGCCAAACCGCTGCGACGCCAACTGCGATCGCTTCGCCCTCGCCTGCGACAGGGATCGAGCGCACCCGGGCACGCGTGGAGCTCGACCTCTCCGGCGGCAGCGCCAACCCGGCCTGGGAGCTATCGCCGGAGCAGACCGACCGGGTCTTCGCGGCCATGTTCTCCGGCGGCTACGCCCCGGCTGGCGAGCCGCCGCGCTGCCCGTGTGGGTCCGGCTACGGCGGTTTTGCCGTCACCTGGATCGGCGATGCCAGGTACCTGAGCGGGGGACCGGAGAGCCTGCACGTGTGTGGCGGCCGGATCGAGGCGCGGGGCAGGATTGGGGCCAAAGGACAGGATCAGCCAGAGCCCGAAATCGTGCAGGATCTGGACCACCAACTGGAATACTACCTCCTGGAGACAGCCAGGCCGTACGTTGACGCCGCGCTCTACGAGTCGGTGCGCCAGGAGATCGCCTGCTGCACCAAACCGGACGACGCCACGCCCTATGCCCGCTCGCGCATCGGCAGCTACGTGTTGGCCAACGCCCTGCCCGCGGACCTGCCGGCAGAGGCGCCGGTGTACCAGGTGGTGCCGGGCGCGGTGCCGGATGAGGCGCGGGCGCGCCAGGTGGCCCGCGGCCTTGGGTTCACGGGTGATCCCAGTAGCGAGAGCAGCAGCGCCGCCCAGCCGGCCTGGTCGTGGGTCGGACCGGAGGGCAACGGGTTGCTCGACGTGTACGGCAGCATCGCCTACACCTGTTCGCATCCGCCCGCGCAGCCTGCCGGCGCCCCGCAGACGGCGGATGAGGCCGTGGCGGCGGTGCGCGCCTGGCTCTGGGCGCGGGACCTCCTGTCCGCCGACTGTACCAGCGACGCACAGGCATGGCCGGGAGTGGATGGGCTCGGCTGGGAGGTGCGCTTCCGCCGCCGCCTCGACGGGGTGCCGGTCGGCAGCCAGTGGAGCATGAGCGGTGGCCTGCAGGTGCGCCTGAACTCGCTGGGCGAGGTGGAGTCGCTGGGGTACCTGCGCCACGAGGTGGTGAAAGGCGCGCCGGTGCCGCTCAAGCCGGTGCAGCAGGCCTGGCAGGAGCTGCAGACGTATGGGCCGGCCTACTTTGACTGTGAGGGGCCGACGACAGGACCCACCTACGAGCGTTTTACGATCACTGACGTCACGCTGGGCTATCGCGAGTGCTGCTATGGGTCGGCAGAGGTGCAGGATCAGCTCCGACCCTACTACGTCTTTGCGGGCGAAGTGGAGATCGCCAGATGGAGCCAGGTGATCAGGGCGGTGGCCTACGTGCCCGCCGATGCCGCGCCTTGAATGCTGGCCGCCTGCGAGATCTGGGTGCGGGGCGAGCAGTGCTTGCTGCGGCTACACCGCGCCGAATTCTGCCAGTTGAGGGAGCGGATGGGATTGTGATGGAGCTCGCGTGTGCAGGCGGCGAATGGTGCCTGCACTGGAGGGCAATGCCGCAGGTGACGAAAGAGGGACGCGATGAAGAGGCTTTCTACACTTGTTCTGATGGCCACCCTGTTGGCGGCCTGCGCCGGACCCGCTACCCCGGCCAGCGAGGGTTTCGCCATCTACTTGCTGGCCGAGAAGCTGTCGCCGGCGGAGGTGGCCCAGGCTGATCTGAGCACCCTCAAGCTGCAGGACGAGCCGATCCTCTCGATCGAGGATATTGTCGCTTATGCGAGAGAGACGCACGAGGTAACGCTGACTCCGTCGGCGATAGAGAGGCTCGGCCAGATCGAGGTACCGGCGAGCGGCGCGGGCATACCCTTCGTCGTCTGTGTCGACAGTGAGCCCATCTACAGTGGCGCGTTCTGGAGCCCTCTCTCTTCGCTGAGCTTCGACGGCGTGGCCATCATGCTGCTGCCGGGTGTGATGCCTGGCGCACAGCTCGACTATGTACGCATCGAGGCCGGCTTTATCGGCGAGCGGCCGGACCCGAGGTCCGACCCCAGGATACTGCGGGCGCTGGAGCGGGCAGGCAGATTGAAGAGGAATGGATCTCTGCGCAAGCCGTTACTATTGGCAGCCCTGGTCCGTTGTATATGGTAGATACAGCTCTGTCACGCCAGCGTCTTGCCTCCGAAAGGAGTGCCCGCCATGAGGTGGTCGCTTGAGGTTGCCTGAAAGGAGAGGGCAGCACGTCGAGGGTATCCGGCGGGGCTGCCGGAAGGAGCAATGAGATGTGTAGACGGTATTGGTTCGCCCTGGGGCTCGTGAGCCTTGTGGCACTCCTGCTGCTCGCAGCCGCCAGGCAGCCGGATCGAGCCTTGCTGGGCCAGAGCGACGAGCAGTGGGCGGAGCGGCTGGCGCGCGAGCACATGAGCCGCGTCGTCGGCGCCGCCGCCATCGAGCGCTCGCGCGTCGAGGTGTGGCCCTCTGCATGTGGCTGGATGGTGGTTTTCCACGACGCCGAAGCGCGCTGCGGCGATGGACCCTTTTGGCCCGGCGCCTGCCGCTTCGGGCCAGCGGTGTTCCGCGACGTCTACGCCTGCGTCCTGCGCAATGGGCAGATCCAGCAGATGGGCGCGAGCCAGAGCCCACGCTCCCTCGACGCGGAGGATCGGTGCCGGTGCGCTCCGGATGGCACAGGCACCATCGCCCCCGAACCCACGGCCGCTCCCTCTATGACTGGATCTTCCGGGTGGGATCAGCACGCAGGAGGGGGTGGGTCAGGTCAGTATTTCGATCCGCAGAACCGATCCCCGTCGCTTCCGCCAGTTAAAACGGGTCGTAGCCGGATGGCTGCGGCCCGTCTTTGATTCCGGCCTCATGTGTGCCACGGTGGCCCGCCGTGCGATTCTGGAGTACAATTGCGTCCAGTGCCCAGCGATTGGCAGGGATCGGCTCTATCAGTGGCCTGGCGATTGCTGCGAGGGCTCGGAAAGGATACGCCAATGCCACCCACCCACCTCTTGCTTACGAACGCCATCGTGCTCACCATGGACGCCGCCCTGACGCAGTACGAGCCGGGCGCCGTGCTGGTGGAGGACGACCACATCGCCGCCGTCGGCCCGGCCGACGTGATGCAGCGGGGCTGCCCCGATGCCGAGGTGCTGGATTGCGGCGGCAAGGTGCTCATGCCGGGGCTGGTCAACGCGCATACCCACGCGCCGATGGCGCTGTTGCGCGGTCTGGTCGACGACCTGCGGCTGGATGTGTGGCTCTTGGGCTACATGATGCCCGTGGAGCGCGAGTTCGTCTCCCCCGAGTTCGTGCGCCTGGGCACGCTCGTGGCCTGCGCCGAGATGATCCGCTCCGGCGTGACCTGCTTCGCCGACATGTACTACTTTGAGGATGCCGTGGCCACAGCGGTGCGTGATGCGGGCCTGCGCGCCGTCTGCGGGCAGACGGTGTTGAAATTCCCCACCCCCGATGCCGCGTCGTTCGAAGAGTCGCTGGAGGCCGCGCGCACGTTCATCGCAGCCTGGCAGGGCGATGCACTGGTGGTGCCGGCGGTGGCGCCACACGCGCCCTACACCTGCCCCCCCGAGGTCCTGCATGCCTGCACCGCCCTTGCCGTCGAGTTCGGCGTGCCGCTGCTGACCCACCTGGCCGAGACTGCGCCGGAGGTGGAGGCAAGCCGGGCCGAGCACGGCCAGGCGGTGGTCGCCTACGTGCGCGAGCAAGGGCTGCTCGAGGCGCAGGTGCTGGCCGCCCACTGCGTGCACGTCGACGACGCCGAGATCGGCATGCTGCGGCAGGTGCAGGCCGGGGTGGCCCACTGCCCGTCATCCAACCTCAAGCTGGCCTCGGGCATCGCCCCGACCAGGGCCATGCTGGAGCGCGGCCTGGCCGTCGGCATCGGCACCGACGGCGCGGCCTCGAACAACGATCTCGACATGTTCGAGGAGATGCGCCTGGCGGCGTTCGTGGCCAAAAGCGCCGGCAATGACCCCACGGCCCTGCCCGCGCCCCAGGTGTTGGCCATGGCCACGCGGCTGGGTGCGCAGGCGCTGCGCCTGGAGCGGCTCTGCGGCACACTCGAGCCGGGCAAGCGCGCCGATCTGATCCTGGTAGATATCTCGGCGGCGCATACCATGCCGCGTTACCGCCGCGATCCGGGCGCTATCTATGCCCAGTTGGTGTACGCTGGGCATGCGAGCGACGTCAGCGATGTGATGGTCAACGGCCGCTGGCTGTTGCGCGAGCGGCAGTTGACCACACTCGACGAGGCCGGCCTGCTGGCGCGGGCGCAGGAGTATGCCCGACGCATCGATCACTTTCTCATCGAGCGCGAGCAATCGGTGCTGAGCAAGCTGGTGGCCATCGGTGGCGCCGAGGAGGGCGAGAGTTTTGAGGTGCAGGCCAAGGTGCGCCTGGCCGACCCCGCGCCGGTGCTGGCGGCGCTGGAGCGCCCCGGCATCGAGATCCTGCACCGGCGTCACTACCACGAGTACGACACCTACTTTACCTTCGCCGACCCCGCCGAGGGCCAACTGCGCTACCGAGAGGATGTCTTCATCGACGAGGAGGGCCAGGCCAGCCACGTGCGCTGCCGGCTGACCCTGGTGGGGCCGGCGCGAGAGCGGCCCGCCACCAGCGATGTGCTGCTCTCGCGCAGCCGCTTCCTGGCCCCCGCCTCGCAGAGCCTGCGCTTCTACCGCGAGTACTTTCGCCCCAGCCGCGAGGTCTCGATCCAGAAGGACCGCCTGCGCTGGCGCTGCCTCTTCCACGGCATGGAGTTCTACATCAACCTCGACCGTGTGCAGCAGCCCGACCTGGGCTACTTTGTGGAGGTCAAGAGCCGCACCTGGAGCCGCCGCGACGCCGAGCACAAAGCGGAGGTCGCCGGCGACCTGCTGGCCTTCCTGGGCGTCTCGTTGGCCGATGCCGTGGCCGAGGACTATGTGGAGATCGTGGAGCGGGGGTAGCGCGAAGCCGGCGACGACAACGGCGCTACTGGGCGCTTGCCATCAGCCGTTTGCACAACGCTGTGCCCGCGACCCCGTCGGTCGCCCAATAGTCGGCGCCCACGTACCTGCAGACTTCTTCACTGATCTGGCCGCCGCCGATGATGATGGGCCTCTGGTAGCCCTGGGCCCGCAGCAGCGTGACCGTCTCGCGCATGGCGTCGTAGGCGCTGGTCAACAGCCCAGAGAGGCCCACAACGTGCGGTTGCAGCTCGGCGGCTTGCTCGACAAAGGTGCTGGGTGACACGTCGACGCCCAGGTCGTGGACGGCAAAGTGATGGCAACTCAGCAGCATGGTGACAATGTTCTTGCCCAGGTCGTGAATGTCGCCCCTGACCGTGCCCAAGAGGATGCAGCCGGAGGCGCGATCGGAGACCCGGCGCTCAACCACAGGCCGCAGCAACTCCATCACCTGGCTCAGAATCTCGCCGGCCATGATCAGGCCGGCCAGGTAGTACTCGTGCCGCTCGTAGCGCAGGCCCACCTGCCGCATCCCCTCCTGGCAGGCTTCGATAATGAGCAGCGGGTCCTCGCCCGCTGCCAGGCGCTGACCGATGAGGGCCAGGACGGTATCCTCCTGGAGGTCGCTAATGGCGCCGATCAGCGTTGCACTCGTGTCTGTACTGAGCATCGATGGCCTGCCTCCTAGTCGCGGACGCCGATGGTGGCGGTAAAGCGCAGGCGGTCGCTCGAGCAGATGAACCACCCCCAGCTCGCGGGCTGATCGTCAAAGTCATAAAAGATGTGTTCCAGGCGAAAGGCAGGGGCCCCGGCTGCCGCGTGGAGCAGGGCAGCTTCCTCCTCGGTCAGCGTCGTGGCATCCACTGTGAGGTTGCCCCACTTGAGATCTGATCCGCCGCCACCGCTCAGGAGCCCGCGCAAGGCCGTGACCTCCATCTCGGCTTCGATGAGGGGACGCCTGGGATCATAGATGACGTGCTGGCGGTGCAACAGGATCGGCTCCTCGCTCTCGAAGATCAGCCGCCGGATGAAGACGGTCCGATCGCCGACGCCGATGGCCAGCTTGCCGGCCGTGCGCTCGGTGGCCGAGGTGATGCGCGCCTCCAGAAGCTGGACCGTGGTCTGGCCTTCGCGAAAGAGCCGTTGCAGATTATTGAGATCGAAGGTGGCGGTGCCCAGATCGAGAGGCTTGACAAAGGTGCCCCGGCCCTGCTCGGCGATCACCACGCCCTGGTCGGCGAGGATGTTGATCACCCGACGCACGGTCATGGGGCTGACGCCATAGCGCTCGCAGAGCTGGGCCTCGGAAGGGAGGCGGCCGCCAGGACGAAAGACGCCGCTCGCTATCTGCCCCAGCAGGATACGTACCAACTGGGCGTAGGCCGGTTCGTGTGAGCTGCGGTCTATGTTGGTCACAGCTTCCTGATCCAAAGACATTTCCCATAATGACGGGCTGACTTCTATATACAAATGTACAGCATCCCGCCTCAAGAGTCAAGCTGATTCTCCGCATTCAACACCTTGACAACTTCCCTATATAAGTGTATAATTGACTCTGTAGCACTTACGTGGTTTCCTCACCGCAAGGCGTCTCGACTCCGGCGAACCTGGCCCGGGCGACCAGGCGACGCCCCAGGAGCGCCCCGTTAGCCCATCCAACAGCGCGCGGCACGCCTACCGCGTAGGTACCAGGATCCAGGAGCCATGGCCCAACGACGTGAGCAGGCACGCCAGATCCGAACCAGCATACGACCCACGGTCATTGCCTGTGCGACAGTGATCGAGGAAATGCTGCCTCACCTCCCTCCCGAAGCCACGCCCAAGGTCCTTGATTTTGGGCTGCACGTCAACCCCGAAGCGCTGCGAAGCAGCCTTCAGGAGGCCATTGACGTAGCCGCTGAGGCGGCCGACACCATCATCCTGGGGTATGGGCTCTGCTCGCAGGCCGTGGTCGGGCTGCGAGCCAACGGCTGTACGCTGGTGGTGCCCAAAGTGGACGACTGCATCGCCATCTTTTTGGGGTCCGCTGCTGCCTATCAAGCGCAGGCGCGCTCGGCGCCGGGCACGTACTATTTGACCAAGGGCTGGATCGAGGCGGGTGACACTCCCTTTGGCGAGTACGACAGCCTGGTGGCGCAGTATGGTGAAGAGAGGGCCCGGCGCCTGATGGGCCGTATCCTCAAGAACTATACCCGGTTGGCCCTCATCAACACCGGCCAGTACGAGCTGGAGCGCTACCGAGACTATAGCCGGCGTACGGCGGAGCGTTTCGGGCTGCGCTACGAAGAGATCCCTGGCTCTGACGCGCTCGTCAGGCGCATGGTGCACGGCCCATGGGATGGCGATTTCGTCGTCGCCCGCCCTGGCGAGACCATCTGTTACCTCGATTTCCGCAATGCCGAAGGCCAAGGGTGAGGTGGGCACTGGATAGGACCTGGCCGTGCGTCAGCATGGTGCTGGCCGCCCGACGCGCCTATGAGGCGCCGTTCTGGCGGCCAGGACGGCTGTTTCGTCGTATCGGGTTGAGGCAGAGGAGCCCGCTGTGGTCGGGGGCGACCTGCACAAGGGCTTGGGGCGCGAGGCCTCGAATCGCATCTTTGAGAGGAGGGTGCAATGTCAGACCAGCTAGTTAGGGCCATCGCTGACATGAGGGAGGAAGAAGCCCTCACACTGGTCAGGGAGATGGTGGCAAGCGGTGTGGAGCCTGTGGCCATCCTGGATGCAGCCAGGGAGGCCATGGCCATCGTGGGCCAACGCTACCAGGAGGGCGCCTACTTCCTGCCCGAGCTGATGCTGGCCGGGGAGATGTTGACCCAGATCACGGGTCTGCTCAAACCCGAGCTGGCCAGGGTGCCGGAGGTCAAGCGTCACGGCAAGGTGCTGATCGGCACCGTCAAGGGAGACATTCACGACATCGGCAAGAATATTGTCACGTTCATGCTCGACGTCAGCGGCTTTGACGTCCTCGACCTGGGCGTCGACGTCTCGTCGCCCAAGTTCGTGGAGGCCATCAGGAGCTTCCAGCCACAGGTCATTGGCCTGAGCGGCTTCCTGACCTTGGCCTTTGATACCATGAAAGAGACCATCGAGGCGATCGAGGCAGCCGGCCTGCGCGATGGCGTCAAGATCATGATCGGCGGCGGCCAGGTCACCGAGGAGATTCGACAGTATGCCGGCGCCGATGCCTACGGCCGGGATGCGATGTCGGCGGTGACCCTGGCGCGGCAATGGATCGGCACCAAGTAAGGACTCTGGGCAGAGAATACGGAGGTAGCAGCGATGGAAAACAAGTTGTCGCCGGACGAAAAGCGGGAGGCCCTGTGGCAAGGGCAGCTCTCGCCCAAAGACCCCGCGGGGAATGACCTTCAGTTCCAAAGCCCGGAAGCCAAAAAGGCGTACAGGGAACGGATCCTCCGCATCAAAGACGCCATCGAGATGAGAAGACTGCCGGACAGGGTGCCGGTCACCGTGTTCCCCAGCATGTTCCCCTGGATCAACGCGGGGATGACCGTGCAAGAGGCCATGTATGACTATGGCAAAGCCGCGGCCGCCTTTAAGCAGTTCGTCCTCGACTTTGAGCCCGACGTTCATTGGGGCGCGGCACAGGTGGGGCCGGGCAAGCTGTTCGAGACCCTCGACTACAAGCTGTACTCCTGGCCGGGGCACGGGGTCGCGCCTGAGCACTGCTTCCAGTGCAATGAAGGCGAATACATGAAGGCCGACGAGTACGACGCCCTGATCCAGGACCCGTCGGGCTTTTTTAGCCACGTCTACCTGCCGCGTGTGTTCGGCGCGTTGGGTGGCCTCCCGATGCTCCCCTTCCTGCCCGGCATTCAGGAGATCTATGGCGTGGCCTTCAACTTTATCCCCTTTGGGTTGCCCCCCGTGCAGGCGACGTTCCAAGCCCTCTTTGAGGCCGGGGCCGAGGCGCTCAAATGGGCAGGGGCGATCGGTGGCGTCAACGGGGAGCTGGCCACGCTGGGGTTCCCCACGCTCATCGCCGGGTTCAGCAAGGCGCCGTTTGACGTCATTGGCGACACCCTGCGCGGCACCAAGGGGATCATGCTGGACATGTACCGCCAGCCCGACAAGCTGTTGGAAGCCATGGAGGCCCTGGTGCCGCTGATGATCAAGCTCGGGGTGTCGTCGGTGCAGGTGACCGGAAACCCGCTGGTGTTCGTTCCTCTGCACAAGGGCGCCGATGGCTTTATCTCCGACGAGCAGTTCAAAAAGTTCTACTGGCCCACCCTCAAGCAGGTCCTCCTGGGCCTGATCGAAGGCGGCTGCATTCCGTTGCCGGCGGCTGAGGGGGGCTACAGCACTCGCCTGGAGGTCGTGCAGGACCTGCCGAGAGGCAAGACGGTCTGGATGATCGACCTGACGGACATGGCCAGGGTCAAGGAAACCCTGGGCCGGAACGCCTGCCTCCTCGGCAACGTGCCTTCTGCCCTGCTGAACGTGGGCACTCCCCAAGACGTCAGAGGCTTTGCCAAGAGACTCATAGAGACGGTGGGCAAGGACGGTGGCTTTATCCTGTCCAACGGCTCGTTCTTTGACGAGGCCAAACCCGAGAACGTCAGGGCGATGGTCGAGACGGCCAAGGAATTCGGCGCCTACGCGTAAGCACCGGGTGCGTTGCCGCCACCCCGCTCAACGCCAGGAGGGGGTTTTGGCGGGTTGGCCCTGCCGGTTGCCCCCTGGCACGCCAGGGGGCAACCGGCAGGGCCAACCCGCCAAAACCCCCATACGGTCACGCCTCAAGGAGAGAGCATGGAGATCAAGGCCGCAGTTGTCTCCGAGATGTCGGGGGGGTTCACCATCGAGCGCCTCGAGCTGTGTGACCCCAACGATGATGAGGTCGTGGTGCGCATCGTCGGCGTGGGCATCTGCCACACCGACCTCGCGGGGCGAGACGGGCACCTGCCCATCCCCCCGCCGCCGAGCGTCTTTGGGCACGAAGGGGCCGGCATCGTCGCCAAGGCGGGGCGGCGGGTGACCAGGGTAAAGCCCGGCGACCACGTGGTACTAGCCTGGGATTACTGCGGGGCGTGCGCGCCGTGCAAGTCGGGCAAGGAGCTCTACTGCCTCAACTTTTTCCGGCACAATTTCCATGGCGCCCGACCCGACGGGAGCATCACCTTGCGCCAGGGCGATCAGGCCGTCCATGGCTCCTTCTTCAACCAGTCCTCTTTTGCCGATTATGCGTTGGCCAACGAGCGCAACGTGGTGAAGGTGCGAGACGACGTCCCCCTCGAGATCCTGGGGCCTATGGGGTGCGGCGTGATGACGGGCGCCGGGGCGGTGATGAATGCGCTCCGGCCCCGGCCCGGAGCGGCCATCGCCGTGTTCGGCGCCGGAGCGGTGGGGTTGAGCGCCGTGCTCGCCGCGGCCGTATGTGGCTGTGCCATTATCATCGCCGTCGACGTCAATGCAGGCCGCCTGCAGGTGGCCAAGGAGCTGGGCGCCACCCACACCGTCAACGCTGCTGAGGTGGACCCGGTGGAGACGATCCGCCGCCTGACAGGCGGAGGAGTGGAATTCAGCCTGGAATGCGTCGGCAGCCCCAGGGTGCTGCGCCAGGCCGTCGACGTCCTGCCCCGCCTCGGCGTGTGTGGGCTCGTTGGCGTTGTGCCGCCCGGTACGGAGGTCGCTCTCGACATGGACCTGATCATGAACGGCCGGACGGTCAGGGGGATTCTCGGAGGCGATGCTGTTCCCGATCTGTTTATCCCGAGGCTGATCGAGCTGTATCGCCAGGGGCGGTTCCCCTTTGACCGCCTGATCACCCTCTATCCCTTCGAGGGCATCAACCAAGCGGTGGAGGATATGCAGGCAGGACGGGTGATCAAACCGGTGCTGCGGCTGTAGCACCCCAACAGGTCGAGGGCTGCGTGTGGCAGGGTTCGAGGCTCATGCGTAAGGAGAGGAGGTGTACCCGGGCAAGAACGTGCGGTCAGTCTCATCGGAGCGTACGTCGGCTGAGACGGTATTCAGTCGT
Organism: Chloroflexota bacterium; assembly: GCA_029553955.1. Lineage (GTDB taxonomy): Bacteria > Chloroflexota > Anaerolineae > SpSt-313 > SpSt-313 > JAKPJZ01. The sequence goes on along the minus strand of JAKPJZ010000018.1, from coordinate 20,010 downwards.
GCCATGACGCCGCAAGATGCCCAGAATACCCACAACGGGAGGAAAGGCAATGCACAGCAAACGTTTGACCCGTCGCCAATTCCTTCGAGGCGCAGCCGTAGCCGGCGTTGGCCTGGCGGCTGCAGCCTGTGCCACCCCGCCCGCGCCGGCGCCCACCACGGCGCCCATCGGAGCGCCCACCGTGGTGCCGCCCGCAAAGGCGACGAAAGACAAGATCGTCGTCGGCATGGCCAGACCGCTCTCTGGCTGGAACTCGACTGTCGGAGATGCGGCGTTCAGGCCCATCTACGAGACCTGGATCCCGAGGATCAATGAGGCGGGCGGGGTCTATGTGGCAGAATACGGCAAAAAGCTGCCCATCGAGATGATCATCTACGACGATACCAGCGACTATGGCACGACGGCGCGGCTGACGGAGAAGCTGATCCTGGAGGACAAGGTCGACTTTTTGTGGCCCGCCTCCGGCACCGGCTTTATTTTTGCCCAGGCCCCCATCGCCAACAAGTACGGGTATCTGTTGATCACGGCCGAGGGCGGCGCCACGCAGATCAAGGACATGCTGCCCAGCCTCCCCTACGTGTTCGTCACGCTCAGTTTCTCCGACTGGTACCAACTGCCCGTTCTGGCCGACATCCTTTCGGCCAAGGGCGCGAAGACGGCCTACGTCACCTACATCGCCGACCTGCACGGCATCGAGTACTCCGGCGTGGCGGGCATCGAGTTCCCCAAGAAGGGGATCGAGATCGTCGGCTCCAAGAGCCTGCCGCCCGACATCAAGGACCTCTCGCCCGTCATCAAGGCCGCCCAGGCGTCTGAGGCCGACATCTTTTGCTGCTTCGCCTATCCCGACCAGCTCATGCCGGCGACGGGGACGTCGATCGAGCTCGGCTATAACCCCAAGGCATGGGTCGGCGGCCCCGGCATCAACTTTGGCTTCTACCACACCGCGTTCGGCCCCATGGTAGAGGGGGTCATGGGCTTTAGCTGTTTTGCCCGGGGGTCCTCTCCGGCGCTCGACGAAATGGCCGACATCCTCTACAAGGGCAAGCCCGAAGACATCCAGGACTGGTGGGGGCATCCGTTCTACTGGGCCTCGCTCGATATCTGGAAGACCGCGATCGAGACGGCGGGGACGCTGAACCAGGAGAAGGTCAGGGACGTCATCGCCTCAGCGTCAGCCGACAAGCCGCTGCAGACTGTTCTGGGGCCGACCTGGTTCACGAACGGGCTCCTGGCCAAGGAAGCTCATATGGGCGAGATTGGCCAGTGGGTCAACGGCGTGTATCAGGTCGTCGGGCCTACCGACAAGGCCACCGCAGAGCTGGTGTATCCCAAGCCGGCCTGGCCAACAGGCTGATCGCCGGCGCAGAGGACGGCGGGTAATTGAGCAGGCTGCCCGAAGGGGCTAACAGCGACGCCCCAGAGCGGTCGTTCTCCCCAGAGGAACCGCGCTGCACCCTTGGGGCAGCCTGCGTTGCTCTTGTCGCTGCAGCGAGGAGGTATCAGTAGCTTCGATGGTCACAATCTTGAACGTGGTGATCGCTGGTCTGCTGCTGGGTGGCCTCTATGCGCTGATCGCCATGGGGCTCAGCATGCAGTACGGTGTCGCCCGGGTGGCGAATTTCTCTCATGGCGAGTTCATCATGCTCGGGGGCATGATCACCTGGACGCTGCGCACAGTGTTCGGTGTCAACCCCCTGCTGGGCCTGGCGGTGTGTGGCCCGCTGGCCTTCGTCATAGGGTATCTCCTCCACAGGACTCTGTTCAAGCGCCTCTCGGCCACGTCGGCTTCACCGGGCATCTTTGAGAGCAGGTCGATGCTCGCCTCCTTCTCGCTGATGTTCATCATCCAGAACATCGCTTCCATCGGCTGGGGGCCCGAGATCAGGGGATACTCCTATCTGCATACCCCGGTCGATCTGGCGGGCGCCGTGTTTGGCGCCAATCGTCTTGTGACCCTCGGGTTCGCCCTGGCCATTGGTCTGGGGTTCTACCTCTTCGTGGCCCGCACGCGCATGGGCAAGGCCATCAGGGCGGCAGCCCAAGATGCCTCGACTGCGGGCCTCATGGGGGTGAACATCAACCTGGTGCTCGCCCTGTGTTTCGGCTTTGGCGCTGCCCTGGCCGCTGTGGCCGGCATGCTGATCAGCATGTGCTACCCTGTCCGTGTCGTCATGGGCCAGGAGTATACCATCATCGCCTTGATCGTGGTCGTCTTGGGTGGTTTGGGCAGCATCCCCGGCAGTTTCGTCGGGGGCTTTCTGCTGGGCCTTGTCGGCAGCGTGGTAACCACTGTGGACCCGAGCCTATCGTTGGTTGCCTACTATCTCATCTTTGTGCTGCTGCTGCTGCTGAGGCCCAAAGGCATTATGGGAAAGTAGGGAGATGATGGCTGTGAGAATCGATCCAAGAAAGGTGTGGCTACCGGGATTGTCTCTCGTCATCCTCCTGCTGTTGGCTGTGCTGCCCTACCTCCGCCCAGGCTACACGATCGTGCTCGTATACACCATCCTGATGTACGTCGTCCTGACGATGAGCTGGGCGCTGTTCTCTGGCCCCACCGGCTACATCTCGCTGGCGCCGGCGGCGTTCTTTGGGGTCGGCATATACACCTCGGCCATGCTGGGCAAGGCGCTGCCCCTGCCTGTCCTTGTCTGCGTCGGCGGTCTGATCAGCGCATGCCTCGCCCTGCTCGTCGGGGCGCTGACTCTGAGGCTGAAGGGCATCTACTTTGCCTTCTTTACCTTTGGGCTCGTCGAGCTCATGAAGAACTTTGTCCTGTGGTATGAGGTCAAGTTTTCGGGCGTGCGTGGCCGGTTCCTGGTCATCCGCATAGACAACATCACCATCTACTACATCTTGCTCGCCATCCTGGCGGCCTTGCTGCTCACCACCTATGTGATCAGGCGCTCCAAGTATGGCCTGGCCCTGCAGAGCATCGGCCAAGACGAAGAGGCCGCAGCTCACACCGGCATCAATGTCACCCTGCTCAAAGTCGTCATCTTTGCCGTCAGCGCGATCTTTATCGGAGCCGCCGGCGCCATCTGGGCCATCCGCTTGACCTACATCGACCCCTACATCGCCTTTGATGCGCTCAACTCCTTCATGCCCGTGTTGATGGCCATCTTTGGAGGTATCGGACAGATCTATGGCCCCATCCTGGGCGCCGCCGTCTTTTCCTACTTGAGAGAGATCCTGATCACCAGGTTTCCCTACCACTACATGCTCCTCATCGGCACCATCCTGCTGGTGGCTATCCTGTTCCTTCCCGATGGTCTGGTGGGGCTGGTACAAAAATGGCACCAGAGAGCTTTGAGAGGGCAACATGCCAATACTTGAAGGCCAAGGCGTGACCAGGCACTTTGGCGGATTGGCCGCGGTGGCGGGCGTCGATTTCCATGTGGGCGAGGGTGAAGCTGTTGGCCTGATTGGCCCCAATGGCGCCGGCAAGACTACGCTGTTCAACCTCGTGTCGGGCGCCCTCGTCCCCAGGCCGGGAACCATACGCTTCAAGGGCGAGAACGTGACCGGCTTTAGGCCGCACAAGATCTGCAGGATGGGCATCGCGAGGACGTTCCAGTCCGTCAAGGTCTTTGCCGATATGCCGGCGCTGGAGAATGTGTTGTTGGGCCTGCTGTTCGGGGCGCCGGGCCGCGTATCGCCGGCGGATGCTGCCCGAGAAGCGGCAGAGCTGCTCGACTTTGTGGGCTTGCCGGCCGTGGGGGCGAGCGCGGCGAAGGACTTGACGCTGGCCAACCAAAAGCGGCTCGAAATCGCCAGGGCCCTGGCCACCAAGCCGCAGCTTTTGCTGCTCGACGAGCTGATGGCGGGCCTCAACCCTACCGAGGTCGGCCAGGCCATGGAACTCGTCACCCGGATTCGGGCTCGCGGGATCGCCATCTTTATGATCGAGCACGTCATGAAGGCCATCATGAGCGTGTGCGACCGGATCATCGTCCTCGATCACGGGAAAAAGATCGCGGAGGGAACGCCGCGGGAAATCGCCACCAGCAAAGCGGTGGTTGAGGTATACCTGGGAGAGTAGCCCATGCTGCAAGTGCGCGACATAGCAAGCCGCTACGGCAAGGTTCAGGTGCTGTGGGATGTGTCGATCGAGGTCCGTGAGGCAGAAATCGTCGCCCTGGTTGGCTCCAATGGCGCCGGCAAGACCACGCTGCTCAAGACCATCACCGGCCTGCTGCCTCCGGTATCGGGCAGTATCGAGTTCCTTGGCCGCAGAATCGACGGCCTGCCGCCTCACGCCATTGTGGAGCTGGGCATCTCTCATATCCCAGAGGGCGGCAGGGTCTTCCCCGACATGACGGTGCACGAGAACCTGGAGATGGGCGCCTACCCTCCCAACGCCTGGAAAGAGAAGCACAAGACCTTCGAGCAGGTCTATCAGCTCTTTCCCTTGCTGAAAGAGAGAGACGGGCAGTTGGCCAGGACCCTGAGCGGAGGCGAGCGCCAGATGCTGGCCATGGGGCGAGGCCTGATGTCGAGGCCGCGGCTGTGCCTGTTCGATGAGCCCTCATACGGCCTGGCGCCGCGGGTCGTGGCAGAGCTCTTTCGCATCATTCGCGACCTGCGCAGCCAGGGGATTACTATCCTGCTGATCGAGCAGAACGTCCGGCACAGCCTGGAAATCGCCGACCGAGCCTACGTGCTGGAAAACGGCCGGGTGTGCCTGGCCGGGGCGTGCGACGAGCTCCTGCACAGCGATTACGTGAGGCAGGCCTATCTGGGGCTGTAGCCAGGATTGGAGACGGACGTGAAACTGGATGGCAAGGTCGCCCTCATTACCGGGGCGGGCACCGGCATCGGCGCCGCGATTGCCGAGCGCTTTGTTGCAGAGGGAGCACGGATCTGCATCACCGGCCGCCGCCAGGCCATGCTCGACAAGGTGGCCCAAGCGCTGCCGGCGGGGAGAGTGGTCACCTGTGCCGGAGACGTGACCAGGCTCGAAGACGCCAGGCGCATGGTCGAGACGGCGCTCGGGCTCGGCGGCAAGCTCGACGTGCTGGTGAACAATGCCGCCATCGATCCCGGCGGTACAACCGTGGTTGACATCGACCCGGAGCTCTGGCGCCGCGTCCTCGAAACCAACCTCACCGGCCCTCTCTTCCTCATGAAGGCCGCCATACCGCACATGATCGCGGGCGGTGGCGGCTCGATCATCAACATTGCTTCGCTGGCGGGCCTGCGCTGCCTGCCTGGTATGCCCGCCTACTGCTCGTCGAAGGCGGGCCTCATCATGCTCACCAAGCAGGTGGCGCTCGATTTCGGCCCGGCCAAGATCCGCTGCAATGCGGTCTGCCCGGGCGGCACCAGGACGGAGATGTTGGAAGCATCGCTCGGCCCCCTCGCCCAGACACTCGGGACGGACCTCGACGGCGTGTTTGCCGGCATCTCTGCGATGGTTCCGCTGCGGCGCACGGCCAGCCCCAGTGAGATCACCGGCATCTGCAGCTACCTCGCCAGCGACGATTCCGCGTTTATGACCGGGGCTGTGTTGCTCATCGATGGAGGTGCGGCGATCGTCGATGTCTCGGGGGCTGCGCTGACCAATGCCGGCGTCAAGTGGGGCGTCTGAGAGGACTCCTGGAGGGAGCGCAATGCCACAGCAAGAAGGCCAGACGGATTACAAGTATGAGGACTATGAAGCCAAGGTCGCGGTCAATCGCCTCCCCCAAACAGAGGCACTGGTGGGGCAAACGCTCACGATCGCGCTCGATTCGGGGGCGTCCTTCGAGCTCGAATTCGTCGAGCGCAACAAGGTCGCCTGGCGCAGAGACGGCGAACGCGGCGCGGACTGGTGCGAGGTGGTGGAAGTAGCGCCGCAGACCTATTTCATCGACATGACGTTTGCCCACCGGCCCCGCGAGTCGCAGACCTTGATCGTCAACGTGCAGACGCGCCGAGTGCTCGGGGTGCGCACGATGATGCGCGAAGGCGATGTCGGCAAGGAGCCCCGGGCAGTCCACGAGTTCTCACCCGGTGTGCTCGGCGACCCTGCCATCCCGCCGGCAGGCCGCAAGCCGGCGCCAACGCGCGACCTGATCGGCTTGCGGGGGCTCTATGACTATGGCCCCGAGCAATGGGTCGAGCACATCTACCTGAGCTCGGAGCGCTATGCCTGGCACGGCATCATCGGCCCGCTGCGCGGCCAGGCGGATGTGGACCTGGCGACCGTCTTCAAGTTCGACGACAACCAGTACATCTTTGCCTTTCGCGAGTATGGCCTGCCCGTCTCTACCGTCTTTTTCTACAACTGGGACCAGATGAGGAGCACGGGCAAGTTCTTTGCCATTGGCGATGATGGCGCCATCGCCAACACGCCGGCCGGCGCCTTTATCCACAAGTTGTCGATGGCCTTTTACCCGCTCGACGCCCAGCCGGTGTGAGGCCACCTCTAGAGCCTATCCGAAAAGTCGCAGCATAGCCCCCTTGGCCGCCGTAGGCGGCTTCGTGGGCGTCGCCGCAGGCGCATCTGGCGCCGTGGCGCGGCAAAACGGGCACAAGCCGCCTGTGGCGGCCAAGGGGGCTATGCTGCGACTTTTCGGATAGGCTCTTGGGAGTATCAACCACAAGGGAGGTCAGGACATCGATGGCAGAAAGCACCTGGAAGGACTATAGGGAGAAGAAAAAGTCCAAACCGTTGCCGTTGAAGGGCATTCGGGTGCTCGAGGTGTGTACGCTCCTGATGGGTCCTTCCGGACCGGGCATGTTGTCGAGATTGGGCGCCGAGGTCATCAAGTGTGAAATGCCGCCCCTGGGCGACACGCTGCGCAGTCTGTCGCCCTTTGGCTACTTTTTCCGAGAGCAGAGCACCTCGTTCATCCGGCCCAATCCCAACAAGTATTGGCTGGGCCTGGACCTGCACAAGCCGGAAGGGCAGCAGGTGTTTCGCGAGCTCGCCGCCAAGGCCGACGTTATCGAAGAGAACCAGAGGCCGGGGGTGATGGAACGCTGGAGTGTCGGCTACCGGCAGATCAAGGAAGTCAACCCGAGCATCATCTACATCTCCAAGACCGGGTTCGGCCAGTGGGGCCAGTATGCCAGGGAGAACAGGCCGAGCAACGACGGCGCGGCGCAGGCCATGTCGGGCTATGCCTGGATGTCGAGCTTTCCCGGGCAGCGGCCCCTCAAGAGCCGGCTGTACGTCTGCGACAGCTATGGCGCCCTGATGGGCGAAGTGGCGGTTCTGGCGGCCCTTCACTATCGGCAGAGGACCGGGAAGGGGCAGTTCATCGAGCTCTCGCAGAGCGAGAGTATCATGCGGGCGATGTCGTGGATCTGGCCTTACCTGCACATCACCGGCGAGCCGGCCATGCCGGCGGGAAACAGGGATGTGTCGCTATGCCCGGCCGACACCTTTCGCTGCGCTGACGACACCTTCCTGGCGCTGGCCGCACCAAGCCCAGAGGAGTTCAGGGGCCTCTGCGTCGCGATGGGCAGGCCCGAGCTGGCTGAAGACGCCAGGTTCAAGGACCACGTGACCCGACTGCAGGAGGAGAACGCGACCGAGCTTCTTCGGATCATTGCCCGCTGGGTGAGAACCAAGATGCCTGCCGAGGTCGAGGCCCTGGCCGAGAAGCACGGCTTTGCCGCGTCTCGTGTCTACAGCGTCAGGGATGTGGTGGAGGATCAGCATTTCCGAGAGCGCGGCTTTCTGACGGAGGTCGATGACCCTGTCGTCGGCGAGTTCCTGGATTACGAGTTCCCCGTGATGATGTCCAAGACTCCGCCGAGGGTACGCTGGACGGTCAGGCCCGTGGGCTTTGATAACGAATATGTCATGACCAATGTTCTGGGCAAGACCGAAGACGAGATCGAGGGATTGTACGAGTGCGGGGCCCTGGGCAAATGGGCCGACGTGTTGGGGCGCCGGCCACCTGCTGATTGGGACGGCAAGGCCGGGCGCATCATGGCGAGAGACTGAACCCGGTCTCTCTTGGCTGCGTCAGGGAAAGGCGACTGGGATGGCAGAGATGGGTGAACCAGCCTGGGAGCATTGGGCAAGGGAGAGAAACGACCCCAAGGCTGCGCGGCTCAAGGCCGAGGCCCTGGATGACGTTACCGTGCTGGACCTGAGCTACAAGAGCTATGCCGGATGCTATTGCAGCTCTATGCTGGCCGAGTTCGGCGCTGAGGTCCTGAGAGTGGAACCCCCAGGGGGCGATTTCCTCAGGACCTGCACCCCCTACGGGGTGCTGCACCACGGCGAAGGCTTGAACTATTTGACTGAGGGCAGGAACAAGTTTCACATCACGCTGAACCTGGAGAAGCCGGAAGGCAGGGAGATCCTCAAGGGCCTGGTGAGCCAGGCTGACGTGCTCATCGAGACCTATCGGCCGGGGGTCATGCACGATTGGGGCCTTGGCTACGAGCACCTCTGCGAGATCAACCCCAGGCTGATCTTGGCCTCGATCACGGCGTTTGGGCAGTTCGGGCCCATGAGCCGCAGCCGCATGCCCGACTATGACAACATCATCCAGGCCAGATCGGGCGCGCAGTACGATACCGGGGAGATGATGCCGGAAGGCATGTCGTACGACGACTGCCCCTGGGCCATTCCCACCAAGGCCGGCCCCTGGATAGGCTGGGTCCAGGCGGGGACGTTCATGGCTGTGGGCATTCTGGCCGCTCTGCACTGGCGGGCCCTGACCGGCGAGGGACAGGCGCTCGATGTCGCCTCGGCTGAAGCCTATGCCTCTACCGAGGACTGGGCCGCGACCTGGTATCAGGGGGCGGGGGTCATCAGTGAGCGTTTCGGCAACCTCAACACGGCCGGCTGGCTGTACTGCTTTGCGCCGACGAAGGATGGCGCCGTCTTTCTGGGCGGCTTGCGGCTGGAGATGTGGCAGGCCTTCGCCGACATGGTGGGGAAATGGGAGGAGTGGGGCGCTGCGAGCTGGCAGGACCTGGCGGTGTTCTCGGAACGCGAGGAGCAACTCAAGTGGGCGCCGTTGGTCTTTGCCGAAACGCGCAAATACACCAATGAGGAGCTGGTGGCCATGTCGGTAGACTATGCCAGGAATGGCCGCCTGGCCCCCATTACCCCGGTGGTGGCGCCCGTGTGTTCTCCTGAGGAGGCCATGCACGATGCCAACTGGCTGGATCGGGGAGTCTTTGCCCCGTTCCACGACCCTGTGTACGGCGAGCTCGTCGTGGCCCAGGCGCAGTACAAGATGACCGAGACACCCATACGGACCAAGTGGGTCTGCCGGCCGGTGGGCTATGACAATGAACACATTTATCTCAAATACATGAGCCTTGGACCTCGCCGGCTCGAGGCGCTGCGGGAGGCCGGCGTTATCTAGCAGCCTGTCGGAGAACCAATTCGCCGCCCGCGGTGTCCTGGTTCCAGCTGGGCTCTTAGCGCCGCTGCTATCCCCTGGGCGCAGACAAGCTGGCACAGACACAGGCCCTCGAGCGCCCGGCCCTGATCCAGCAAAAAAGGCCGATACCGGCCTCATGCGGGGCGCGTAAGCCGGTTGCCGGCCCAGGGCGTTGCACTCCGACAGGCTGCGACAAGGAGTCACAGGAGGGGAGAGATGTATTCCGGAGGGTACACAGGCAAGATACTCCGCATCGATCTCAGCAACAGGACAGCGCGAGAAGAACCGCTGCCCGAAGAGATGGCGCGGGCCTTTATCGGCGGCGCAGGCTTGGGCATCAAGCACATCTTCGATGAGGTGAGGCCGGGCACAGATCCCCTCGGACCCGACAACATACTCGTCTTTGCGCCGGGACCTTTCACGGCGGCCGGCGTCCCCTGTGCCAGCAGAATGGCGGTGACGGCCAGGTCTCCCCTGACCGGCGCCGTGGGCATGGCTCTGTCGGGAGGCGAGTTCCCGACAGAGATCAAGTTCGCCGGGTGGGACGCCATCATCATCGAAGGCAAGGCCGACAAACCGACCTACGTCGCCATTATGGGAAGCGACGTGTCGTTCCGCGACGCCAGCCACTGCTGGGGGACTCTCACCTTCGATTGCCAGCAGATCATCAAGAACGAGCTGCGCGACCAGAACGTGAGGGTCTGCTGCATCGGCCCGGCAGGGGAGCACTTGAGCAGGATCGCGTGCATCGTCAACGAGCGCCGGGCCGTCGGGCGCAAGGGGCTCGGCGCCGTTATGGGAGCCAAGGGCCTGAAGGCGATTGCGATCCGGGGGAGCGGGCGCGTGGCCATCGCCTCCGAAGACAAGTACCGGGCAGCCCGTGCCGCATTGCTCAGGGCCTTCAAGGCGAGCCCGGTCCTCTATCCCGAGTTCTCTCAGCACGGCACGCCCATGGTCGCCGATCTCACCGGCGCCTTGGGCGTCCTTCCGGCCAAGAACTGGACGGCAACGGGCGAGTTCGTTCCTATCGAAGGGATCGGCAGAGACGCGCAGGCGGCCCGCAAGATCGGCAGGGAGCACTGTCACGACTGCCCCGTCGGCTGCGGCCAGCTCAGGGTCGCCGGGGCGGGCCCCTACGCCGGCATCCTCACCGAGGGCCCGGATTTCGAAACGGTGTACGCCTTTGGCAGCGGAGTCGGCATCGGCACAGTTGATCCCATCATCGCGGCCGACCGGCTCGCCGACGAGCTGGGCCTCGACAGCATCTCCGCAGGCGTCACTGTTTCCTTCGCCATGGAGCTTTTCGAGAGAGGCATCCTCACGCTCGAGGAGACGGACGGCATCGATCTGCGTTTCGGCAACGACCAAGCCCTGATGCAGCTCCTGCGCAAGATGGCCTTCCGTGACGGCCTGGGCGACCTCCTGGCCGACGGCAGCCTCGCCGCAGCCAAGAAGATCGGCCAGGGGACGGACAAGTACGCCATGCAGGTCAAGGGGCTCGAGCTGCCCGGCTACGACGTACGGGCGCTCAAAGCCCACGGCCTTGGCTATGCGACCTCGTATACGGGCGCCGATCACTGCCGGGGCTATGCTTTCCAGGAGGTCTTTGGCGTCCCCATTCCCTGGGGAGTGGACCGCTTTGCCGCCGAAGGCAAGGGCAAGCTCACGATATGGAACCAGGACGTCCGTACGGCGACCCTCGACTGCGCCCCGATGTGCGCCTTCCTGCTCGACATGGCCGTCCCGGCGACAGCCTGCGAGAACACGGCGGCGCTTATGGAGGGGGTGACGGGGTTGGTCTTTACCCCTGAAGAGGTCATGAGAGTGGGTGAACGGGTCAACAACCTTGCCAGGGCCTTCAACGTCCGGGAGGGCTTTACCCGGGCCGACGATACCTTGCCCGAAAGGCTGATGACGGAACCCCTGAAGGCCGGCGCATCCAAGGGACACGTGATCAGCAGGCAAGACCTGGACACGATGCTCGACGAGTACTACTCGCTGCGCGGCTGGGATGTGAGCACAGGTACCCCTACTCGGGCCAAGCTGATCGAGCTGGGGCTGGCCTATGCTGCGGATGCGCTGGGGTTGTAGGTTTCTCGGCTATGAAGGTCAAGCTGCACACTATTCTGGGGCTCAAGCAGGCCATCGGCCAGGGAACGACGGAGATCGACCTTCCCCACGGATCGACCGTGGAGGATTTCCTGACCTACGTGAAAGAACGATGGGGAGACAGGCTCTCCGCCCATCTTTTCGACCCGGAGAGCGGCGCCGTGCTGCCATACGTGCGCATCATGATCAATGGCCAGACGATCCAGTTTCTCGCAGGCATCGAGACGGCGCTCGAGGAGGGGGATGAGGTTCTGATCCTGCCGCCTGTCTCTGGGGGCTAGCAGCAATGCCTTTCAAAACGGACACACCGTAGTAACGACTCCAGTCGTCCCGTCTCAAGCGGCCAATCGTGCATGCCTGCGACACCGGCTGTTGTCATCCGACGCGTCGGACCCGTCGGATAGCGCTGCAATGCCGGCCTGGCCGCCGTTCTGACGACGACTAAAGCCGTTACTACGGCTGCTGCCTTGTTCGAGAGGTATTGCTGCTAGTAGCCTGTCGGAGAGCTACAGTGCGACGTCATCCGCCTGGCACAGGCTGCCGGGAGTTCTGGGATACTGTTGAGAGACTTCCCATTTGTCATTGCGAGGAGGCGGTCCGTGCGGGGCACGGACCGCCGACGAAGCAATCCCTTGGTTGCGAGCGGAGCGATGCAACTCCGCGTCGTGCATTGGAGATTGCTTCGTCGGCGGCTGCGGCCGCCTCAGAAACTTGGTCCTGTCATTGCGAGCGCAGCGAAGCAATCCCTTGGTTGTGAGCGGAGCGATGCAACTCTGCGCCGTGCATTGGAGATTGCTTCGTCGGCGGCTGCGGCCGCCTCCTCGCAATGACAGGCCAAGGTTCTGTGCTGAGCACAGGGTTCGGAGACCCTGGGTTACTCGCAATGACAGGCCAAGGTTCTGTGCTTGCACATGCCCCGCGGCGGCATGGGATACTCGCAAGGAGCAGGACAATGCCAGACTATGGAGCGCTACAGGCAAGGGTGCAGGAACTGGCAGAGAGGGATTGGGACATCGCGGCTATCGAAGCCAGGGTCAACAAGCTGGTCGCGGAGGGGCTCCCCAGGAAGGCACTCGACCGGGGAGAAGCCGCGGCACACGCACAGCAGATCCTGGATCGGGTTCAGCGACGGGCCGAGGAGTACAACCTCGTCGCCCGCAACTGCGCCAGAAGCACGGCGCTGGCCGTGATGGAGGAGTTTGGCCTGGGCACGATGGAGATCGTGCAGGCCCTGTCTCCCTTTCCGGGCTTTGGCGGGACCGGCTGGATGTGTGGGGGTGTGACCGGAGGTTTGATCGCCCTGGGGCTCTTCTTTGGCAGCGAGGACGTGCTCGATCAGGAAGCGGTGGGCGCCACGATGATGGCCGCCCGCCGCTTCATGGCCCGCTTTGAGGAACAGGTTGGCGCTGTCGTATGCCCCACGATTCACGAGGACGTGGTCTTTGGGCGGTACATGGACCCTGGAGCCGGCCCGGGGAACATGGAGGCGTTTGCGGCGGCGCAGGGCTTCCAAAAGTGCGGCCTCTTGCCGGGCATCGGAGCCAGGATCGCTGCCGAGATTGTTCTCGAGAGCCTGCACAAGTGAGCGTGGCGGCCGGCCATGACGAGGAGTGATATGAAAAGGACAATCATCACCAGCTATGCCAGAACTGCGATTGGCACGTTTCTCGGCTCGCTGAAAGAAGTGCCGGTCGAAGCCCTCGGCGCCATCGCCATCCAAGGCGCCATGAGACGCTCTGGCTTGGGCAACGACCAGGTGGACGAAGTCATCATGGGGCATGCCCTCCCTTCGGGCGAGGCGGCCAATATCGGGCGCGTGTGCCTGTTGCTCGCCGGCCTGAGCGAGACGACGCCTGGCTTTACCGTCTGCCGCATGTGCGGGTCGGGCATCCAGGCCATCGTGTCGGCGATGCACGAAATCCAGACGGAGAATGCCGAGATCGTGATCGCCGGCGGCACCGAGAATCTCTCGCGCGTGCCGTACTATCTGCCGCTGTCGGTGCGATACCAGGGGTTCAGGAACCTCAATTCCGAACTGCTCTGTGCGAATCAGCGCCATTCCGAAACGGCTCAGCCGCCCTCGATGTACCCCGGCCTGAACATGGGCTTGACCGGCGAGAACGTCGCCGAACGCTGCCAGATCTCGCGCCAAGACCAGGACCTCTTTTCGTTGGAGAGCCATCGCAAAGCCACCGCCGCGATCAGGAGCGGCCGATTGGCGGAAGAAATCGTGCCGGTGGAGATCACGCAAAGGAAAGGCCCTGCGGTCACGGTTCAGGTCGACGAGCACCCGCGCCAAGACACCAGCCTGGAAGCGCTCGCCAGGCTTCGGCCCGCCTTCAAGAAGGACGGCACGTTGACAGCCGGCAATTCGTCGGGCGTCAACGATGGCGCAGCGGCGCTGGTCGTCATGTCGGAAGGCAAGGGCCAAGAGCTGGGCCTCAGACCGCTGGCGTACGTCGTCAACTATGCGGTGACCGCCCTGGATCCCCGCATCATGGGGCTGGGACCGGTGAGCGCGATTCAAAAGCTGCTCAAGAAAGCCGGCCTGCAATTGCAGGACATTGATCTGTTTGAGATCAACGAAGCGTTCGCCGGGCAGATCCTGGGTTGCCTCAAGGAACTGGGAATGTACATGGGTACGCCGCTGTACGAGCGCGTCAACGTCAACGGCGGCGCGGTGGCGCTGGGGCATCCGGTGGGCATGACCGGCGCGCGCCTGACCGGTACGCTGGCGTACGAATTGCGCCGGCGCAATCTGCGGTACGGCATTGCCAGCGCGTGCATCGGCGGCGGCATGGGCATCGCGCTCTTGATCGAAAACAGCAACTAGAAAGGAAGACACCATGGACATCAAGACGGTTGGCGTCGTCGGTTGCGGGTTGATGGGGTCGGGCATCGCGCAGACGGTGGCGGAAGGTGGCTTCACGACGATCGTGCGCGAGCCGACCCAGGAATTGCTGGACAAGGGGCTGGAACGCATCCGCAGCTTTCTCGCCAAAGGTGTGGACAAGGGCAAAACGACGCCCGCACGCCGCGATGAGGTGTGGGCGTGTATCAGGGGCACGACCGATATGGCCGACTTGGCGGACTGCGATCTCGTCATCGAGGCCATCGTCGAGAATCGCGACGCCAAGAAGGCAGTGTTTGCCGAGCTCGATCGCATCTGCAAGCCCAGCACGGTTTTCGCGACCAACACGTCGTCGTTCCGCGTCGCAGAGATCGCGGCGGCGACAAAGCGCCCGCACCTGGTGGGCGGGCTGCACTATTTCTATCCGCCGGTCATCAACAAGCTACTGGAAGTCATTCGCACGAATGACACCGCGCCCGAAGCCTTTGAGATGCTGCTGAGCTTTGGCCGCTTGAGCGGCAAACTGCCGATCCTCGTTCGTGATTCCCCGGGGTTTGCCGTCAATCGCTTCTTCATTGCCTGGTACAACGAAGCCATTCGTCTGCTGGATGAAGGCGTGGCCAACATCCCGACGATTGACGTGGCGGTGTGCGAAGCGTTCGGGCTCGGCATGGGACCATACAAACTCATCAATGTGTCGGGCGTGCCCCTGGCGTATCACGCCGCGGTTTCGCTCACCGAATCGATTGGCGACTTTTACCGGCCGGCGAGGCATCTGCGCCAGTTGTACGAGTCGGGCCAATTGTGGGACTTGTCGGGCGAAGTGGATCCGGCGCGCAAGCAGGCCGTTGCCGATCGTCTGCTGGCCGTGGTGTGCGGGGTCGCCGCGCGTGTCGCCGAAGAGGGCGTCGCGACGGTCGAGGACGTGGATCGCGGCGCGACGATCGGCCTGCGCTGGGCCAAGGGGCCGTTCGCCATCATGAACGATATGGGGTTGGAGCGCGCTCTGGCATTGATGGGCCCTATCGAGGATGCCCATCCCGGCTTTATCCCCGACCTGCTCAGACAGCAAGTGGCGAGCGGCCAACCCTGGACTCTGCGCCATGTGCGCCTGGCGATTGACGGCGCGATCGCGCATATCACGATGAGCCGGCCTGAAGCGCTGAACGCGCTCGGCAGCAAGGTGTTGCACGAGCTGAAGGATGCGCTGGCGCAGGTGCGCGCCAATCGCGCGGTGCGCGCCGTCATCCTGTCGGGTGAGGGTGATGCGTTCATCGCCGGCGCGGATATCAAGGAGATGCAGGCGCTCGCGGCCAGACCTGCCGCAATCCGCGAATTCACCGAGCTCGGACTGGGCGTTCTGCGCGACATCGAGACTCTGCCTCAACCCGTCATCGCGGCGATCAACGGCTTTGCGCTCGGCGGCGGGTTAGAGCTGGCGCTCGCATGCGACATACGCATCGCCTCATCCACCGCGCGCCTGGGCTTCCCTGAGGTCGGTCTGGGCATTATGCCCGGTCTGGGCGGCACGCAGCGCGCGACACGGCTGGCGGGGCGCGGCGTGGCGTCGGAGCTCGTCCTCACCGGCGATCTGATCGGCGCAGAGGAAGCCGCGCGTGTGGGGCTGGTGAATCGCGTCGTTGCGCCGCCGCAGTTGATGGCGACCGCGCGCCGCCTGGCAGATCGCATTGCCTCGCGGGCGCCGGTCGCAGTCGCCAAATCCAAAGCGGCCATCCTCGCGACGCAGCGATTGCCGCTCGACGAGGGATTGGCGTTCGAGCTGGATCGCTCGTCGGAAGTGATGGCGACGCCGGATCGCGTTGAAGGCATGCAGGCGTTCATCGACAAGCGCCCGCCGGTCTTTACTGGAACGGAACCCCAATGACCGCATCGCTGCGTCAGGTTTTCGAAGCGCGCTCGGTCGCCGTCGCCGGCGCATCAAAGGATCCGTTCAAAGCGGGGCACCAGGTTGTGCGAACGCTGCTTGCCGCCGGATACCTGGGCAGGATCTATCCGGTCAATCGCAGCGAAAAGGAAATCCTGGGTTTGCCGTGCTACAGCTCTATCTCCCAGATCAAGGAACCGCTCGACCTCATCGTGATCAGCCTGCCGGGCAAGGTGGTCATCACCGTGATGGAGGAAGCCGAGCGACGCGGCGATGTCAAAGGCGCGGTGGTGCTCTCCAGCGGGTTCGCCGAGACTGCGATCCCCGAAAACGTCGAGACGCAACGGCAGCTCGCCGAGATTGCCCGTCGCGCCGGCATCCGGGTGTTTGGGCCGAACTGCATTGGGATTATGAGCCCGGACCTGAGACTCGTCACCGGCTTCCACCCGGGGGTCAGCCTCGTCCCCGGCGATCTCGGTTACGTAACACAGAGCGGCGCGCTCGGCGGCTCGCTGGTGACGCTGGCCCTCAGCCAACCCAGGCCGCTGGGCTTTGCGCGCTTTGGTCACGTCGGCAACATGTGCGATGTGTCGAACGTGGAATTGATCGAGGAGTACGGCGATGATCCCAGGATCGAGGTGATTCTCGTCTACCTCGAAGGGGTCAAGGATGGTCGAGAGTTCATGCGCGTCGCGGGCCGGGTCGCCAAGAAGAAGCCGGTGCTCGTGCTCAAAGTGGGGCGCACCGAGATCGGCTCCAAGGCGACGCTCTCGCACACCGGCGCACTCGCCGGTGCGGATGGGGTGTACAGCGGCGCGTTCAAGCAGTGCGGCGTGGTGCGCGCGAACACGGTGCACGACTTGATCGCCGGCGCCAAGGCGATTTCGATGTTGCCCAAACCCCGTGGCAACCGGGTGTGTATCCTCACCGAAGCCGGCGGCATGGGCGTCATCAGTATGGACGAGGTGGCAGCCGGCGGCGTGTTGGCGCTGGCGCCGATGAGCCGGGAGACGTGCGAAAAACTGACCGCGCTGTTGCCGCCGATGGCAGCGGTCTGCAAACCGGACGGGTACGTAGACACCTCGGCCGCCGCGATGGCGAAAGAGTTTGGCGACGCGATGCGCCTCGTCCTGGCGGATGCGAATGTGGACATGGTTGTGTTGAACTGCATTCCGCCCACGTTCCTGCCCGCGATGGATGTCGCGCAGGCCGTCGTGCCGGTCGTCAAGGAGTTCGGCAAGCCGGTCGCGGCCTGTTTCACGGTCAATGATACCGTGATCGAGACGCGCCGCTATCTCGAAGAGAACGGCATCCCAACGTTCGAGGCGCCCGATTGCGCCGTGCGCGCGTTGGCGATGATGACCCAGGCCACGTTCAACGTGAGCTATCCACTCGCCGACGCGCCTGCGGCTCATCACCCAGTTCTCGATCGCGCTGTCTCGGAAGGCCGCCATCTTTTGGAACCCGAGGCGCTCGCTTTCCTCGGCGATCATGGCATCGCCGTCATGCCGCACGTTGTGGCGCGGACCCGGGAAGAGGCGCAACGCGCCGCGATGGAGATGAACGGCCCCGTCGTGCTCAAGATCGTTTCGCCACACGTCATTCACAAGAGCGATGTCGGTGGCGTCAGGATCGGTCTTCAGGGCAGCGAGGCGGTGGGTCAGGGGTACGACCAATTGCTGGGTGACGTCAAGCGCGCGGCGGCCGCTGCGAGCATTCACGGCGTGCTGGTCGTGCCGCTGGCCCAACCGGGCCCCGAATCGATCATCGGGATGGTGCGCGATGCGCAGTTCGGTCCCACGATCATGTTTGGCATGGGCGGCGTATTTGTGGAGCTGTTCAGGGATGTGAGTTTCCGCGTCGCGCCGTTCGATAGAGAGGTCGCGCTCGACATGATCAGGGAGACCAAGGGCTATCGCGTGTTGCAGGGCATGCGCGGCGAGAGACAGAAAGACATCGCGGGCCTGGTGGAGTTGTTGGTGCAGGTGTCACAGTTGGCTGCGCGCTATCCGCAGATCAGGGAAATCGACCTGAATCCGATCCGCGTCTACGAAAACGGGCATAGCGTTTTGGATGCGCGCATCCTGCTTGATGCAGGACCGCCCTCGTGCGGCGAAGGGGTACAGATCGGCCAGCCAGGCCCGTGATCCGATCCGCAAGGCCGACCCCCGTCGCTTCTGCCTGTGAAGAGGGTCGCAACCAGAATGGTTGCGACCCTCTCTGATGGTGCGCCAGGCATATCATGTAGCCAGGAGGTGAGATTCCTCTGCGGGCCGTGATGGCCGGATACTCACATGTGCATCGTTTCAGGCATGTTGCCCCTTTGTCTCCCGTACCTGGCCATACAAGTTGTGCCGCATCTTGAGATCGCGCACGCGAAGGCAGATGCCGCTCAAGCGACCGACCATCAACCCCAGGATCACGCACATGATCACATCGGCCCAGATCGTCATGCCTTCCACCCGCCCTGTGATGGCCTTGGCGATGACCAAGAACAAGATAAGGGCAAAGTAGATGCGATCAAAAGACATGGTGATGCATTGCGCCGCCGGATGGACCTGCATCGGTACCCAGCGCCTCATCCAGAAGCCAATGACCCAGCAGGGCAAAAAGGCCATCAAGGCCCATGGCCAGCGAAACACGCCCGATGCCATGTCTTGGTAGAGGGCCAGGGTGAAGAGCGTGCCGAACACAGCCAGAATGACGGTACGTATCCAGATCTTGGCGCGACTCTGCTTCATGGCGGGCGGCGTTTCTTGTGCGCTAGAGATGGTCATGGTCTCATCCTCCGGTTCTCCAGAAGGTTGATCCCTTCCGGACTACGCTATGCTGGCGATGTTCCTTGGACGTCGGCGCTGGCCCTTGCACGTGCGCTAGATTATAGCTGTTCTCACGCTCTGGACAAAGGCGCGCTGGGCTATGCACCCTGGTAGGGCACACAATGGGGCTGGAGCTTGGCATTCTGCATAGGGTCATGCGACCTTGGGCGCAGCGTGAGCGCCGGCGACGACAACTCTCAACGCCGCAGCAGCACGATAAAGGCGATGGCCAGCGCGGCGATGAGGACCAGCAGCACCGTCATGATGGCGATCGAGTAGGTGGCCGGCTGGAAGCGCGCCTCTTCGATCTGTCGGGCCGCTCGGTAATAACGGCGCGCGCCCGCGAGCACGGCAAAGACGCCGCCGGCCACGAAGGCAATGTCGATGAAGCGCGTCAGCGGCACCCCCGGCACGACGCCGCGGCTCAGGAACTGTGCGGCGGCGAGCCCCAGCGCGACCAACGCCACCGCAGCACGGAACCAGGCCAGGAATGTTCGCTCGTTGGCCAGGTGCGTCCTGGCGCGGCTCTCGGGACCGGCTATGGGCTCGATATCCCTGTCGTCTCCCATGGCGCCCTCCTGGCCCACATGGCTGCGCTGGATGCCATCGAGCGTTGTGCTCGACGGGCGCAGCAAACAGCATACCAGTCGCTCTTGGCGGGCCGGCCACACGTCGCCGGTGCAGGCCCGATGCCGTGCTCCGTCTTGGCTCAGATCACGCACCAAGCAGAGACGGCTCGCATGCCGTCGGCCGTGGCCGTGCAAGACTGCCCGCTGCCACCGACCGAGCCTGGCGGCGTGGGAGCCGCCTCTGTTTGGTATGGAGAACAGGCCTGGTAGTCTGTCGCACTGGTTTCGATGGGCGTAGCCCAGAACATCGGTCAAGTATTCGTATAGACGACGTAGCCTAGCCCCCCTTGGCCGCCGCAGGCGGCTTCGTGGGCGTCGGAGGGCGATGATTCGGCCGTCTGGGGGCCTTCGCAGGAATACTTGACCGATGTTCTAG
>JAKPJZ010000064.1 GCA_029553955.1 Chloroflexota bacterium | reverse complement strand
TTCACGCTATGCACACGCCCGGCCCGGCCCAGGGAGGGGTTTTCGGGGGTTGATTGGCCCTGCTGGCCGCCCCCGGCGCGCCCGCGGGCGCGCCGGGGGCGGCCAGCAGGGCCAATCAACCCCCGAAAACCCCTTCCTGGGCAGGGCCGGGCGTGTGCATAGCGTGAAACCCGGTTGGCTGGCTGAGGCCTTCCTCTCCGACAGGCCGCTAGGTGCGGAATCTGGGCTAAGCCACCTTGCGCACAAAGTAGCGCGTGTGGTCCTCGGCGCCCTCCTCACCCAGGAACTCGTGGCCGGTCTTGGCGCACCAGGCCGGCACGTCGCTGTGGGCGCCCTCGTCGTCGGCCAGGATTTCCAGCACCTGGCCCGGCTGCACCTCTTTGATCTTTCTGGCCATGTTCACGATCGGCATCGGGCAGAGCTGCCCGCGCGCATCCAGGACCACGTCGCCCTTCATGCTCCCTCCCTATTTGCCGTACTTGGCACGCTCGGCGGCGATAAACTCGGCAAAAGCGGCGTCGCCGGCGCGCATGAGCGGCGTGAGCTCGCCGGCATCGGCCACGGCGATCTTGGCGAGCCAGCCCGCTCCGTAGGGGTCTGTGTTGACGAGGGCGCTGTCGAACTCGAGATCTTCATTGGCCGCGCTGATCGTGCCGCCGGCGACAGCCCTGATGCGCCCGACCCATTTGCCCGACTCCAGCGACATAAAGGCCTCGCCCTGCTTCACCTCGCGGCCCACGCGCGGCGCCTCGGCGTAGATGATCTCGCCGGCAATCGCCTGGCCAAAATCGGAGATGCCCTGGGTCAACGTCTCGCCCTCCACGCGTGCCCAGTTGTGCTCTCGGTCGTAGTACAGGCCGTCGGGGAACTCGTAGGGGCCGATCTTCATGAGTCCGCCTCCTTTCACAGCCAGGGAACGACGTTGTGCGCCTCGACCAGAGACACAAAGCCATTGTAGTCGATCACCTGGATGCCGTCCAGCCGCCGAACGATGCCGCGCGCCTCGAGGTCGGCCCGCAGGGCATAGATCGGCCGCTCGGCCAGCGCCTGCTGCACCCAGGGGGCCGTCGCCGCGCCCGCTGCCGCCGCGTACACGCCGTCCTCGTAGAGCAGCACCGGCTCACCCGGCGCCGCCACCGCCAGGCAGGTGCGCAGCGCATCCGAGGAAAGCGGCGCCTTGTTGACCATGTACAGCATCTGCGTCTCCTCCGGGGTAATCTCACCACGAAGGACACAAAGGGGAGCTCTTGGCTTCCTTTGTGTCCTTCGTGGTTCAGCCTCGCCTCTTCCCTAGAATGGCAGCACGGCGTCCTGCTCGGCCAGCAGCCGCTGCAGGCCGGCGTCGTCGACCGCTGCGGCGGGCACCACGAGGTCATCTGCCGCCAGGCCGCGCTCGGCCAGCGACGGCGCGTGCACGTAAAAGCGCTGCACGCCGAACTCGCCCAGGCCGGCAAAACTCGCGCCGAGCGGCTTCATGTCGAGCGCGGCCGGGTCCTGCCCGGCGAGCAGCGCGTACACCCCATCGCCCACACAGACGAGGGCCACGTCCATCTCGAACACGCCGAGCCCCATCACCGAACGCAGGCCCTCGGCCGTGTAGACGGTGCCGTACGGCGCGCGACGCATCAAGAGCAACACTTTCTTCATGGCGCACTCCAGCAAATAACGGATGACAGATAGCAGAACGGCGGTCGCACCATAGCCGCGGCCTCGTGCCGCGAAGTGGAGCCTTCGCCAGTTCCCCGCCGCTCTATCCGCCAAAGGTGATAAAGCGGTCGGCGTTCTGCACCAGCTCGGCCAGCGACCCCAGCCCCGCCAGGCGCACGTGCTCGCTCTTGGTCTGTGGCGTCAGCCCGCGGAACTTGGCGCACGCCGTGCAGGCCACCACCGCCACGCCCTCCGCCGCCAGCGCCTCAAAGCGCGCCGCCACGTTGCGCTCGCCCGGCGGGTTCACAAAGCGGCTGGCGCTGTTCACCCCATCGCTGTACAGGAACACGCCCACAATCTCGTGCCCCCGCGCCCGCGCCGCCTGGATGAACTGGTAGGCCGAGTCGGCGGCCTGGTGTTGGTAGGGCCCCTCAAGGATCATGACACCGATCTTCAAACCCTTCCTCCTCGTGCGCCTGCCGGGCTTCGGCCGGCCTTGTCGCTTCGCATCTGGCCCGGCGCTAACCTCAAGAGGGGGTTTGGGCGGGTCTGCCCTGGCCCGGCCCGCGGGCCGGGCCAGGGCAGACCCGCCCAAACCCCTATACCCCTTGCATCGCCCCCCACACCACCTCCGTCACATCCAACACCCGCAGGCGCGCTTTTTCGCGGCGGGCGGTGGCGGTGAGGGTGCGCTTGCACTGCTGGCAGGCCGAGACGATGACCTCGGCGCCGGTCTCCTGCGCCTGGGCCAAGCGGCGGCGCGCTACAGCGGCGGTGAGCTCGGCGTCGCCCATCTCCACGTCGCCGCCACCCCCGCAGCAGAGCGCCAGAGCGCGGTTGTCCCGCATCTCAGTGAAGCGCACGCCGGGGATGGCCTGCAGCACGCGGCGCGGCGCCTCGTAGATGCCGCTGGTGCGCCCCAGGTCGCAGGGGTCGTGGTAGGTCAGTAAGGGCGGTTCGCGAACCGCCCCTACACCGTAGGGGCCGAGCTTGAGCTGGCCACTGTCGACCAGGCCGGCCAGCAACTCTGTCGCGTGGCGCACCGCAAAGCCCAGCGGCTCGCCGAGGAGGCGCGGGTAGTCGTGCTGCCAGGTGTGGTAGCACGAGGGGCAGGTGGCGACGAGCGTCTTGGCGCCCGTGGCGCGCACGGCGGCAACGTTGTGCCGCGCCAGCGCTGTGGCCTCGGCGCCCAGGCCGGCGACCATGAGCGGAAAGCCACAGCACCACTCCTCGCCGCCGAGCGTGGTCAAGTCGACCCCGGCCTTGTGCAGAACCTGCACCAGGCTCTGCGGGATGGGGTAGGCCAGCGGGTAAAAGGCCGAGACGCAGCCCACAAAGTAGACCACCTCGGCACGGCGACCCGCCAGCCCCGCGCTCCCCGAGGGCAGGTTCTGGCTCCACGAGAGGCGGTTGGCGTTGTCTTCGCCCGCGGTGTTGTAGCGCGCTGTCACGTTCTGGCGCAGCGTGGCCAGCGCCGGCGGATAGTGGCCCGCTGCGGCCAGTTGCTCGCGCATGGCCATCCACAGCGGCCGCGTGTCGATGTGCACCGGGCAGACCTCGCGGCAGCGGGCGCACAGGGTGCAACTGTAGACGCCCGCGGCGAACTCGGCCAGCTCGCCATCGGCGATGGGCCGCGGACCGCAGAGCCGGGCGCGCAGGCCATGCCGGCGCCGCAGCCACGACGTGAGCCGGGCGATCTTGCCCAGGGGATGGGTCAGCTCGTGACTGTTCTCGGCAAAAGTGGGGCACCAGGCCACGCACTCGCCGCACCGCGTGCAGGCGTCGAGCTCCATGAGCTGCCAAACGCTGTAGCCGCTGAGCTTGAGGGGTGCGGTCATGCGAGCTCGACCTCCCGGGCCGCGCTGTTGGCGGCGGCCACGATGGGGCTGACCAGAACGTGGAAGAACTTGCTGAACGGCGCGTAGGCCAGGAACGCGGCAGCGAATGAGGAATGGAAGAGAAAGGCCCAATCGTGCAGCGCCGGCCATGGCCAGTCGAGCCCCTGCGCCGGCAGCGAGAGCGGATAGGCCACAAAGCTATACCAGGCCAGGCTCGCCGGCACGCGTTCGGCCAGGATGCGCAGGACCTCGGTGGGGTAGCCAGAGAGCAGGGTCACGGCCAGCAGCACGATGAGCGCCGTGTCGGGGGCCGCGGTGCGCAGTTGCGCGGGCCGGCGCACGTAACGGCGCACGATCATCAGCGCCAGGCCGGCGAGCATGGCCACGCCCAGCGCCTCGTTGGCCAGGGCCATCACGGGCGTGTCTTTGTTGACGATCGCTTCGACCAGGGGGTGTCGCACCTTGAAGAGGAGGATGAGCACCTCCTGGCACAAGCCGGTAAGCGTGCTGAGGGCGAACATGGCCAAAAAGCCACCCAAAAGGAGGGCGTGGGCCAGCCAACGCCCGCGGTCGGTGGCCCGCAGCCGGCGGTGCCAGAGGCCGTCGCGCAACAGCGCGCGCAGCAGCCGCCCCGGGCCGACACGGCGCAGGCCCCGCCAACCAGCCGCGAGCGCAGCGCGCAGGCCCGGCGCGGCACGGCCGCCTACCGAGCCCTGCAGCCAGATCGACGCGTTCAGCGCGCAGCCCGCGACGAAGGCGGCGGTAGCAGCGACGATGAGCACCCAAAAGATGGCCAGGCGCGGCATCAAGCACCCCTTCCCGATTGCACCACCCATCGCAGGGATTGTAGCATACTGCCGTATGGTATGTCAATGGCGGAAGGAGCGCCTCGGACCCCCGAACTTGTTCGGGCACCTCCGGGCGGGCATACGCCCCAACAAGTTGGGGAGTCCAGGTCGGCGCGCTCGGACCCCCGAACTTGTTCGGGCGCGCCGCGCAGGGGCATACGCCCCAAGTTGGGGAGTCCAGGTCGGCACGCTCGGACCCCCGAACTTGTTCGGGCACCTCCGGGTGGGCATACGCCCCAACAAGTTGGGGAGTCCAGGTCGGCGCGCTCGGACCCCCGAACTTGTTCGGGCACCTCCGGGCGGGCATACGCCCCAAGTTGGGGAGTCCAGGTCGGCACGCTCGGACCCCCGAACTTGTTCGGGCACCTCCGGGCGGGCATACGCCCCAAGTTGGGGAGTCCAGGTCGGCGCGCTCGGACCCCCGAACTTGTTCGGGCACCTCCGGGCGGGCATACGCCCCAACAAGTTGGGGAGTCCAGGCGCGGATTCTTACAGCTTTTCGCGGATGTAGCTGATCATCTTGGGCACAACGTAGGGCGCGATGAGCGGCAGCATGTTGGGCATGAGGCTCTCCATGGCCGCAGGCAGCAGGTCGGGCATCTGCTCCTGCATATGCGGCGGCATGGGCACGCGCCGGCCGACCGCGGCCAGCATATCGGGCATGACCTTGGGCATGAGCATGGGCACGAGCATGGGCAGCATCATGGGCATCAGCGGCTTCATCAGCGCCAGCATCCCCGGCACCCGCTTGGCCACCTTCATCATGCCGCGCAGCGCCCCCGGCATGGCGGCAAACATCGGTGGGAAGAGCTCCTCAAAGAGGTCGGCCATCTTTTCCGGCTTGAGCAGCCAGATCATGGCCTCGAACACCCCCCACATCTCCATGGCATAGGGTGTGGGGTCGGCCAGCCTGACCCCCAGGGCCTGCGAGACGATGTTCCCGAGGTCGATGACCGGCAGGCTGCGCCCGCTCTTCTGGATGGTGGTGCGCAACTGCACCTCGCAGCAGGGGCACGAGGAGACGATAGCCTCGGCGCCCGTGGCCTCCGCTTCCTTGACGCGCACGTCGCCGATGACCTGGCCCGTGGCCGGGTTCTCTACCAGGGTCAGCACCGAGCCGCAGCAATGCGCACCCTCGCGGTTGTGCTCCATCTCGACCAGCTCTATGCCTGGGATGGCGCGCAGCACCTCGCGCGGCGGCTCGTAGATGCCGCCGGCGCGGCCCATGTGACAGGAGTCGTGCCAGGTGACCTTCATGGGCACGGCGTTGGGGAAGCGGAACTGCCCGGCCCGGATGCGCTCGGCGACCACCTCGGTGTAGTGGCGCACCTCAAAGTCGTACCTGAGGCCCAAGCGCTCGGCCCAACTCTTGTAGTGCACGGCCCAACTGATCCAACAGCCGGGGCAGGAGGTCACCACGGTGCGCACGCCGCGGGCATGCATGCCCTCGATGTTGTGGCGCACAATCTCGGCCCAGGTGTCCCACTTGCCGGCCATCAGCATGGGGATGGCGCAGCAGGCCTCGTCGCCGCCCATGGTGGTGAACTCGACTCCGGCAGCATCGAGCAGGCGCAGGGTGCCCTGCGCCACATCCTGCTCGATGAACGACGCCGTGCAGCCGGCAAAGTAGGCGACCTCGGCCCGCTCCTTGATCTTGCCCCTGAGGTCGGCGGGCACCCAGGCGTCGCGATCCCTGGCGTAGGAGGCCCAGATGTTGTGCTCGCTCTCGAGGGCGGCGCGCATGACCTCGAAGGGCGGGAAGGTCATCTTGCCCTGCTTGTGGATCAGTTCGCCGCGCATCTGCGCCCAGGCGTTCTCGATGGGCAGCTCCAGCGGGCACTTGACGTTGCAGATCTCGCAGGTGGTGCAGGCCAGGAAGCGGTCGACCCACTCCTGGGTCATCTTGGCGCGGCCCTCCATGTACTCGCGCAGGAAGAACCACTTGCCGCGCGGCGAGTTGCTTTCCCACACGCGGCCATAGTACTGATCGCACTCGTCGACACAGGCGCCGCACTGGGCGCAGGCGTAGGCATACCAGGCCACCTCGCCGGGCACGCCGCGTTTCGGGCTGCCCTGGGTGCGCTCGCCGCTGGGCGCGCCGGCCGGGTTGGCCAGGGTGCGCACAACAGGCTCGAACGTCTGCGCCAGGCCCATGAACGCGGCCAGGGCGCTCGTGCCCAGCACCTTGCCCGGGTTCATGACCCCCTGCGGGTCGGCCTCGGCCTTGAAGGCGGCCAGCCGCGCCAGCCGCTCGGCGCCGAGCACACGTGTGGCCTCACCCTTGAAGTAGAGGCCGGTCGAGTAGGCGCGGCCGCCATGCGCCTTGGCGATCTTGAGCACCGAGAGCGAAAGACCGAAGGCCAGGTTGTAGGCGAGCTTGCGCTCGTCGTGCGGGATAAAGCCCAGCAGCGTCGCCTCGTAGCCGCCGGCCGCGCGGGCCAGCATGCCCTCAGCGACAAAGGGCTGGCGGATGGTGCGCTCGATCCCTTCGAGCGTGGCGGCCAGGCCATCCAGCGGCAGCGTCACTTCGGCCGGCACCAGGCTCGGCCCCAGGCGCTTGACGTGCATGATGGCAAAGCGCGCCTGCCACTTGTGCTGCGCCAGCTCGTCGGCGAGCGGGCTGCCCTTGTGCGCGGCGATCAGCGCGCGCAGCCCAGTCTCCACCTCAGCCCGGCGCTCGGCGGGCGCCACAAAGAGCACGAGGTGGGCCTCGGGCAGGCGCGGGCGCGGCTCGGCAGCGGGGTGGCCGTGTTCCGTCTTGGGGGGCAACTGGTTCTTGAGCGCCACCATGCGCGGGTTCGTAAAGCTCACCGACCAAAGGGGCAGCTTTTGGGCCACCACCTCCTGCAGCGCGGCGGCCAGGTCGGCGGCACTCTGGAACTGGGCACCCCACACCACAGGCTCGCTCAACCGGCGCAGGCGCAGGGTCACAGTGAGGATCAGGCCGGTGATGCCCTCGGCCTCGCTCACCAGGTCGAGCTCATCGCCGCTGATGGTGCGCACCTCGCCTGAGGGCAAGAGCAGGCGCGCGCTGACGACGTTCTCGCGGAAAACACCGTGCTCGAACGAGCCATAGCCCACGCCGCCCTGCGCCAGCCAGCCGGCGACGGTCGACGAGGGGGCGCTCGAAGGGTACAGGCGCAGCGCCAGGCCGTCCTTGGCGAGCTCCTGCTCCAGGTCCTGCCACACGGTGCTGGGGCGCACGGTCACGGTCTCGGCCTCGCGGTCGAGCTGCAGCACGCCGTGCAGGCGGCTGAGGTCGGCCACAATGCCGCCCCTCACGGGGATGGCGCCGCCATAGCCCGAGGTGGCCTTGGCGCGCGGGGTCAGGGGCACGTGGTGCGCGGCGGCCCAGCGCACCAGCGCGATGACCTCCTCCTCGCTGCGCGGCTGCACCACCACGTCGGCCAGCGCTGGGCCGACGAGCGGGCGCACGAGCCGGGGCATCACGCCCACGTCGTGGCTGTAGAGGCGGCGCTCTATGGGGTCGGCCGTGACGCGGCCGGGGCAGAGCGACTCGAGCTCTCGGAGCGCTTGGCGAGGAATAGCCATCTTCCATCTCCTCCGGGTTCCGGCAAGCGGGCGACCGGGCGAGGCCAGGGCTCAACTTGCGGATTGTGGGAACTGTCACACCTCGAGCACATTATAGCATACCCTCGTACGGTATGTCAATAGGCCCCTCCGGACCTCCTCACCCGGCGCATCGAGGCGCACCGCCGAAGAACGGCCGGCAAACGTCCGACCCGAGGCCAACGGCACGGCCGAAAGGACCTTGGCGTGGCGCCAGGCCGAGTACATGACAAATCAGATGCCATTGGCACCGCCAAGAGTATAGACACTTCAAGCAAACCGTGGTATAATATGCATGGAATTAGCACCTTGTGTAGTATTAGCATGATCCACGCCGTGGTGAAAGGAGGACACCATGTCATCCTCACGCCTCGTTCGCACGCTGGCCAGAGCCAGCAGACTCGTTCTCGCGCTGGCCTGCGCCATTGGCCTGGTGCTGGGCGCCGCCCCGTTGCAGCGCGCGCAGGCCAGCAGCGGCATCGTCTTCGACGGCTCGCCAGGCACCGGTGCGCCGCCGCCGACACTCGGTCCCTATGACATGATCCCCTTCCCAGCAGATGGGCGGCCCCTACATGACAGCGTGACCACCGTTCCGGGGCCGACGGGCGACCTATCCTTCAGTTGCACTGTGCGGCACCAGCGCATTGGGTCTGGCTGGGCGACATGGAGCCACGGGTACAAAGGGGATGTGTACTGGGGCGAAGCCACCGAGGTGACGATGTCGTTGCCCCCCGCCACCCACGCCTTCTACTTTTACGTCGAGCCGAACCCGTTTGATGAGCACCACATCACGGCGACCGCACAGGACGGCACGACATCCGGGCCCATCGCTGTGCATGGCAGCGCGGGAGCCGCCTACTTTGGCTTCTACAGCACGGGCGCCCCGCTGGCCACCATCACAGTGAGCAGCAGCGTCGACTTTGCCCTGGGCGAGTTCGGCATCTTCGGCATCCCCAGCGCTTCGGAGGAGCCTCCCATCTGCGTACGTGCTGATGTGGCCGTGGTGATCTACGGCGGCTGGGACGGCATTGCGGTGAACGCCTACGTCGGCGGCACCAAGCAAGAGACGCTCTACACGGCACGCGATGCGTTTGGCGAGGCAGCGGTGCTGTGGACGTTCTACCCGCCGGATTCGGGCTGGAGCGTGTCGGTGGCGCCGGCGACCCCGCCAGGCAAGGATCCACAGCGCTGGCGGTACAAGCTGGTGCGGATCGAGCCGGATGGCGACGATGCGGAGGACTCGGCCGGTGCCGGCGCCACGATCTACCCCTGCAGCGAGCACGTGTTCTACTTCCAGTTGGTCGACACAGGAGCGCTGCCCAACGAATAGGACTGCTGGCGGCGATCCCCTATCGAAAGGGGGAGGTGCCTACCCCGCCGTCTGCGGTAGGCACCTCCCCCTTTCCTGTTGCGGCGACGTGAGGGTCAGAGATACACCTCTGACAGAATCCATATCCCGTTGTATACTGCAGGGAGAAGGCGCGCCTGGCGCGCCTGCACGTCGTTCGCTTCACAAGTGGTGGGAGGAAGATGCGATGGACTGGGGAATGAAGAACCGCCTGGCGCAGCTCATCCAGCCCGATGGGCGCTGCTTCTTCATGCCGATCGATCACGGCTACTTTCAGGGGCCGACGCACTGCCTGGAGCAGCCGGGCGACACGGTGCGGCCGCTTTTGCCCTACTGCGACGCCCTCTTTGTCACCCGCGGCGTGCTGCGCGCCTGCATCGACGCCGTGGGCGCCAAACCCGTCATCCTGCGCGTCTCGGGCGGCACGAGCATGGCCGGCAACGACCTGGCCCACGAGGCGGTGACCACCTCCATCAGCGAGATTGTGCGCCTGAACGCCGCCGCCGTGGGCCTCTCGGTCTTCGTGGGCTCCTATTATGAGCACGAGACGCTGATGAACCTGGCCCACCTGGTGAACGAGTGCGAGGATTATGGCATCCCGGTGATGGCGGTGACGGCGGTGGGCCGCGAGATGGAGAAGCGCGACGCCCGCTACCTGGGCCTGGCCTGCCGCATCGCCGCCGAGCTGGGCGCGCGCGTGGTCAAGACCTACTGGTGCCCCGATTTCGACAAGGTCGTCGGCGGCTGCCCGGTGCCGGTGGTGATGGCCGGCGGCCCCAAGTGCGAGACGGAGCTCGAGGTCTTTGAGTTCGTGTACGACGGCCTGCAGCGCGGCGCCATCGGCATCAACCTCGGCCGCAACGTGTGGCAGAGCCCGCAGCCGGTGGCCATGGCCCGGGCGCTGCAGGCGGTCATCCACGAGCAGGCCACGCCCAAGCAGGCCCTCGAGCTCTTCCAGGCCTCCACGAAGGCCTGACCGGCTGAAGGCTTCGCGCCAGCCCAACCCTCTCCAATCCCCTCTGGCCCAGCGCCGGGCGACGGCGGAGCGCCAGGCCCGGCTGAGAGCCAGACCTCAGGTGATGGTTTTGCCAAGGAGCGGATCCATGCGTGTCGCCATGTACTACAACAACCGAGACGTCCGCCTGCAGGAGCTGCCGCGGCCGGCGATCGGCCCCGGCGAGTTGCTGGTCAAGGTCATCGCCAGCGGCATCTGCGGCAGCGACGTCATGGAGTGGTACCGCATCAAGAAGGCGCCGCTGGTGCTGGGCCACGAGATCGCCGGCACCATCGCCGAGGTGGGCGAGGGGGTGACGCGCTACACGGTGGGCCAGCGTGTCTTTGTCTCGCACCACATCCCCTGCAACACCTGTCGCTACTGCCTCAGCGGCAACCACACCGCCTGCGAGACGCTGCATACCACCAACTATGACCCCGGCGGCTTTAGCGAGTACCTGCGCGCGCCGCGGCTCAACGTGGACCGGGGGGTCTTTGGGCTGCCCGACGAGGTCTCGTTCGAGGATGGCGTGTTCATCGAGCCGCTGGCCTGCGTGGTGCGCGCCCAGCGCCTGGCGCGTCTGCAGCCGGGCCTGTCGGTGCTCGTCCTCGGCGCAGGCATGTCGGGCATCCTGCACATCGCCCTGGCGCGCGCCTGCGGGGCCGGGCGCATCATCGCCACCGACGTCAACGACTATCGCCTGCAGGCGGCCGAACGCTTTGGCGCCGAGGCGGTCATCCGCGCCACGGAGGACGTGCCGGCGCGTGTGCGCCAGGCCAACGGCGGCCGCCCGGTCGACCTGGCCATCGTCTGCACCGGCGCGCTGCCCGCGTTCACCCAGGCACTGGCGAGCGTGGACCGCGGCGGCACGGTGCAGTTCTTTGCGCCCACCAAGCCAGGGGTGGACCTGCCCCTGCCGGTGAACGACATCTGGCGCAACGGCATTACGCTGCTGCCCTCGTACGGCAACAGCCCCTACGATGCCGAGGTGGCCATCGAGCTCATCCGCGCCCGCCGCGTGCCGGTGCGCGAGATGGTCACCCATCGCCTGAGCTTGGCCGAGACCGGCCTGGGCTTCCGCATCGTCGCCGAAGCGCAGGAGTCACTGAAGGTCATCGTCGAGCCGCAGCGCTAGCAAAGCTCTGCTTCAAACCGACGAGGATATCTACCGCAGAGGCGCAGAGGACGCAGAGAGAACCTGCGGAATCTCTGCGTCCTCTGCGCCTCTGCGGTGAAATCTTGCCTCAATCGATGAGAATCTGACCTACGCCTCGAGCTCTTGGAACAGCCGCAGATAGTCTGCCAGGTGGCGCGTGGAAAGAAAGTGGCGGCGCACGTGCTCGCGGGCAGCGCGGCCCAGGCGCGCGGCCTCGCCGGGATGCTCCAGCAGGTGCAGCATGCGCGCGGCGCACTGCTCGACGTTGTCGACCAGGTAGCCGGTCTCGCCGTCGACGACCTGCAGCGGGATGCCGCCGACGTTGCCGCCGATGACCGGCTTGCCCTTCCACAGCGCCTCGGTGACCACCAGGCCAAAGCCCTCGCGGGTCGATTTCTGCACCACCACGTCCGACACGGCCTGGAAGGCGCCCACCTCCACGTCGCCCACGCCGTGAAAATTGTGCAGGATATGGATGTCGGGGTCCTCGCCGGCGTGGCGACTGGTCTTGTCGAGGTAGTACCAGCCCTCGGGGTCGTCGGCCGCCATCGAGCCGACCAGGGCGAGCTGCACCCCCGGCACCCGCGCCTTGACGATGCGGTAGGCGTCGATCACGCCCAGCGGGTCCTTCCAGGGGTCGAAACGGCTGACCTGGGTGATGAGCGGGCGGCCCACGTCCACGCCAAAGCGAGCCACCACCTGCCGCGCCTGCTCGGGCGGCAGGAGCACGTTCTTGGGCGAGAGCGGGTCGATGGTGGGCGGGATAATCGCCAGGTGCTTGAAACACGCCCCCGGCCCCACGTACTGCTGCGAGGTAAAGATGCCCACCTCGTACTCGGAGATGTAGGGCGCGAAAAAGCCCCAGTAGGCCGGGTTGGGATGCGAGGTGTCGATATGGCAGCGCCACATCCAGTGGCGGCCGCCCTGGGCGCCATGGTAGCGCAGCAGGCCCGCGGGCTGCGGGTCGTGCACCACGATATAGTCATACTCGCCCTCGAGCCGGGCGGCGTTCAGCTCGTTGTAGCGCCGCCAGATAGCCTGCATCTCGGGCGTCAGGGGGCCTGGCATGCCCTGCAGGCCATTGTGGCAGGCCTTGGTGACGGTAAAGAACTCGTCGGCCCCGGCGATGACCTGCCACTGGGCGTCGAGCCCCACGTCGCGCATCAGCGGCACCAGCGTCTGCAGGATCTCGGCCACGCCGCCGCCGTAGGCCGTGGCGTTGATGTGCAGCACCCGAGCCCCGCGCAGCGGCGCGGCCAGCTCGCGGATCTCTGCGACCGCCTCCTCGCCCGCGATGGACGCATAGTCGGCCAGGCGCTTGGTTGCGATGTCCACCTGTTGTAGCACGATCATTCCTCCTCAATGCGGCTCCACAGGGGATGGGCCGCGCGTCGACAACGAGCAGATCCATTGTGACAGGCCTGGGCTACCGCCGGGCAAGCCGCTCTGCCACCACCCGGCGCTGACCCAGAAGCGGGTTTTGGTGTGCTGGTAGGCGCAGCAGGCCACCCCGCGGGGTGGCCTGCTGCGCCTACCAGCACACCAAAACCCGCCTAGGCACCCCCCTTTTCGCGCCTTTCGCGTCCTTTCGTGCCCTTTCGCGCCCCTACCCCTTCACCGACCCGGCCAGGATGCCGCGCACAAAGTACTGCTGCAGGCTAAAGAAAACGACCATCGGCAAGAGCATAGAGATGAACGCTGCAGCGGTCAACAACTGCCAATCCTGCCCGTAGGAATTGACCAAGTTGGCCACGGTGACCGTCATCGGCGCCACGCTGCGCTGGCCACCGAGGTAGATCAAGGCGATGAGCAGGTCATTCCACACCCACAGGAACTGGAAGATGGCCAGCGACGCCAGCGCCGGCACCGAGGTGGGCAGCACCAGCCTGAAGAAGGTGGTGACCGGCGAGGCGCCGTCGATGTACGAGGCCTCGAGCATCTCGCGGGGCAGGCTGCCGAAGAAATTGCGCAGCAGATAGATCGCCAGGGGCAGCCCGTAGCCGGAGTGAGCCAACCAGATGGCCCGGAAGGTGCCGGTCAGCTTGAGGTCGGTGAACAGGCGCAGGATGGGGATCAGCGTCATTTGCAGCGGCACCACTTGCAGCCCCACCACGACCAGGAAGAGCACATCGCGGCCCTTGAAGGGCATCCAGGCGAAGGCATAGGCGGCAAAGGCGGCGATCATGATGGGGATGACGGTGGCCGGGATGCTCACGAACAGGCTGTTGACAAAGCTCGTGCCCATGTTGTTCGTCGTCAGCACGCGGTAATAGTTCTCGAGGGTGAAGGTGAAGGGCAGCTTGAACGCCGTCCACCAGCCGGTGGTCGAGACCAAGTGCGGCGGGCGGAAGGAGCTGACCAGGAGCCCCACGGTGGGCAGCATCCAGATGAGCGCAATGGCGATGATGATCAGGTGCAGCGGCCCGCGTTGCAGGGCGGCGACAATGCGCCCCGCCCTGCTGGCCGGCGGGCGCGGTTGGGCTTTTGTCATGCTCGCCATCAGCGCATCTCCTCCTGCTGGCGGAAGCGGCGGATGTTCAGCACCATGATGGGGACGATGGCCACGAGCAGCACGACGGCGATGGCCGAGGCCCGCCCGTAGCTGTGAAAGTTGAACATCTCTTTGTACATGCGGTTGGCGATGATCTCGGTGTCAAAGTTGCCGTTGGTCACCAGGTAGACGAGGTCGAAGGACTTGAGCGCAAAGATGAGCATGCTCGTGGTGACCACGCCAATGGTCGAAGAGAGCATGGGCAGGGTGATGTGGCGGAAGACCTGCCACTCGTTGGCGCCGTCGACGCGGGCGGCCTCCAGGAGATCCTTGGGGATGCCCTTCAGCCCTGCCGAGAGGAGGACCATGTTGAAGCCGGTCCAAATCCACACCGCGATGACGATGATCGCCAGGTTGTTCAAGGGTGGGTTGGTCAGCCAGGTCTGCGGCTGGAAGCCCGGTATGATGGCGGTGAAGAGGGCGTTGAGCGTGCCGGTCTGAGCCGTGCCCGGCGGGCGGTAGGCGTACATGAAGCGCCAGATGACGCCGGCCGCGACGGCGGAGATGGCCATGGGCAGGAAGATGAGCGCCTTGAACGCGGCCTCGTAGCGCACGCGGTCGGCCAGCACGGCGATCAGCAGGCCCAGGCCCACCGTCACCGGCGTAAAGAACACCAGCCAGATGACGTTGTTGCGCAGGGCCATGAGCATGATCTTGTCGGTAAAGATGTAGACATAGTTGCCCAGACCGACAAAGGTGGTGGACGTGGCGTCGAAGAGGCTGAGAACCATGGTGCGCAGCGCCGGGTAGACGAGAAAGACGACGAGGAGCGCCGCAGCCGGCCCCAGCCAGAGCCAGGGGCGGATGCGGTCGCGCGCCTTGTCCGAGGCCAGCCCCAGGAGCCTTTCCGTGAGCACGATGTAGCCGCCGAGCACGGCGGGCACGCCGACGAGCACGACGATCGCCAGCAACAGGCGTTGCATGCGCGGCCCTCCTTACAGCAAGTGGCCATCCGGTTAGCTGCCGGCTGACACGCTCCGCATCCGCCCCTTGGGCGCGGGCAAACCTACGCGGGCACATGCCCTCGGGCGCCCGGCCCTGGCCCGGAAGGGGTCTGTTTGGCGGGTTGGTCGGAGCCGTGGCCGCCCGCGGGCGGCCACGGCTCCGACCAACCCGCCAAACAGACCCCCAATAGGTTCCGTTCCGGTTATGCGCGAAGCGTTGTCCCCGGATCGCGCGCCTTCCTAGGCCAGTACGGTTGCAGCACTACCCTCACTTGTAGGCGTCGGCCTGGACCTTGTCGAGGTCGGCCAGGATGCTATCCAGGCTGGCCGGGTTGCCCACATAGTCCAGCGTCGCCTTCCAGAAGGCGTTGTTCATGGCCTCAGGCATGAGGTCCGAGGCGTCAAAGCGCACGATCTTGGCGCCCGTCAGGGCGTCGCCCATGCCCTTGGTCAGCGTGTCGGGGTAGACGTCGGCGCCCATCTTCCGGTTCGGCGAGAGCGCCCCGCCGCGCTTGACCCAGATGGCCTGCGCCTCGGGCGTGGTGAGATAGGCCATCAGCGCGCGGGCCTGCGGCGTATCTTTGAACATGCCAAAGAGGTCGCCTCCACCTTCCACGGCGCCGGCGTACTTGGGATCGATGTCGGGGAAGGGGAAGAAGTCAAAGTCCTCCACCGGCTTTAGGGCCGGGTTGGCCTGGACGATGAAATCGGTGATAAAGCTGGCCTGGTGGTGCAGGTAGGCGGTGGGCGGCGTGGTGAAGAGCGGGTTGGCCGCATCGCCAAAGTTGGTGGCCAGCATCGCGTCCTTGCCGCCGAACACCATCCTGGGGTCGGCGACGATCAGACCCCAGGTCTCCCAGGCCTTTTTGATCTCGGGCGAGGACCAGCGGATCTTGCCCTGGTACCATTGATCGTAGACGTCGGGCCCGGCCTGGCGCAGGACGATATCCTCCAGCCAGTCGGTGGCGGGCCAACCGCTGGCCGCGCCGCTCTCCAGGCCGATGCTCCACGGCGCCACACCAGTGTCGGCGATCTTTTTGCAGAGGGCCAGCAGCTCGTCCCAGGTCTTGGGGACGGTGTAGCCGGCCGCCTTGAAGGCCTTGACGTTGTACCAGATGAGCCCCTTCAGGGCCGACTTGATAAAGATGCCCACCTGCTTACCGTCGACCTGGCCCAGCTTGAGCCAGTCCTCGGCATACTGCTCGCGCATCGCCGCCTGGTCGAGGACGCCCGCGAGGTCGACAAGCTTGCCGGCGCGGGCGAACTGAGCCATCTGCCCCGGCCCGGGCAGCCCGGCCACATCGGGCGGATTGCCGCCCTCGACGCGCGTCGTCAGGACGGCGTTCAGGTCACGGGTGCCCTCGAACTCGACCCTGACGCCGGTCGCGTCCTCAAAGGGCTTGACCATGGCCATAAAGCTCTCGAGCTCGCTGCCGCCCCATGTGCCCAAAACGCTGACCGAGCCGCCGAGCTTGGCAGCGGTCGGCTGGGTCGCCGGCTTGGTGGTCGGCTGCGGCGCTGCGGTGGGGGCTGCTGGGGTGCACGCTTGCAGCACCGGCACAGCCAGCAATCCCAGGCTGAACTTGACGAAGGTGCGTCGCGTCACTTTGCGACTGGCCATGACGAGACCTCCTTGATGAGTGTGCTTGTAAGGCTCGAGTGAGCCTGCGATGAATAATCACCGTCTTCGCCGTCGAAAACAGGGACCCTCATGCACCGCCTCTCCGTTTCTCGGCATCACCTCCTCTCTGGGCAGGCCCAAGCCCCCACCGCAGAGACGCCGAGGACGCAGAGGTTGGGCGAGGTGACCACGCCCCTACAGCCTCTGCGTTCTCTGCGCCTCTGCGGTGATTCCCCGCCCTCATGCACGGTCGGAACTGCAACTCCATGATTGCGCTGTGGTGAGCACCGGCGCTCACGGGGCCGCGCCGCACGACTCCCGGACGATCAGCTCGGTATCGAGCAACACCTGGGTCTGCGCAGGCGCCTCCTGGGCGATGATCTGCAGGAGCAACTCCGCCGCGCTCCAGCCCAGGCCGAAGGTGGGCACGTGCACGGTGGTCAGCGCCGGCGTGATAAAGCGGGCCGCGGCGATATCGTCAAAGCTGGCCACGGCGATATCGCCAGGCACGCGCAGGCCCGCCTCGCGGATGGCCCTGAGCGCCCCCATGGCCACGGTGTCGCTGGCGGCAAAGAGCGCCGTGGGCCGCTCGGGGCGCGCCAGCAAGCGCTGCATGGCCGCGCGCCCGCTCTCTTCGTCAAAGTTGCCGAGCGCCACCAGCCCCTCGTCGTAGGGCAGGCCGGCGGCCTGCAGCGCCTGGCGGTAGCCCTGCAGGCGCTGCGCGCTCGCCGTGTAGGCCAGGGGGGCGTTGCTGATGGTGGCGATGCGCCGGTGGCCGAGGGCCAGCAGATGCTCGACCGCAGCCAGCGCGCCGCGCACGTTATCCACGTCAACCGAGGGGATGCCGGCGCCGGGCAGTTGGCCGTGCAGCACCAGGGGGTAGCCCTCGGCGTGCAGTTGCAGCAGATGATCGTCATCGCTGCGCGGGCCCGAGAGGATCAGCCCGTCGGCATGCCGGCCGCGCGCCAGCTCCACATAGCCGTCGTCAGGCTCGTCGGGCTCGATAGGCCGGAAGAGAACATGGTCGCCATAGTGCCGCGCGGCGCTGGCAATGCCCTGCAGCAGGCCGGGCAGGAAGGCGTCGCGGTAGGCGCGGTCGGGCCCGCGGTGCCACACCAGGGCGATGGTGTGGGTGCGCCCGCTGGCCAGGCGCCGCGCGGTGACGTCGGGGTAATAGTTGAGCTCACGCGCCGCCTCGAGCACGCGCTGCCGCGTCTCGGCGGTGATGTGCGTGTCGGGCACGTTGTTCAAGACGAGCGAAACCGTGGTGCGCGAGACCCCTGCCAGGCGCGCCACATCATGCGAGGTCGGGTTGCGGCCGCGGGCCATGCCTTGGTCCTTTCAGAGATGAGAGCCAGCAGAGGCGGCTCCCACGCCGCCGGGGTAACACGCGTCAGTAACACGTGTTACCTACCCAGTATAGCGTGGTTTACATGATTTGTCAAGAGGCTGACGTGCAGGCGGTCCAGGATGCATGAGCGAGCGTTTGATCCCGTCGCACCACGACCGGCTCTCACGCTCCGCACTACTCCGGTACGGAACCCTTAAGGTGGGGTTGGGGTAGGTTGGCTCTGGTGGCTGCCCCTGGTGCGCCCGCGGGCGCACCAGGGGCAGCCACCAGAGCCAACCTACCCCAACCCCACCCTGGGCCAGAGCCGGGCGAGGGCGAAGCTGGCACCCGGCCACTGCCAGGATGCTGAAGCGGATGGGTCTGCTCTCCGACAGGCTGCCAGGCGCGGGGTAGGGGATGGGGGTAGCTTGCAGAGAGCGCGCACTTGGTGTACAATAGAGGCAGCGATTGCCGTCACGCCGCGCGCGAGAACAGGAGGTCCTACATGCCGCAGACACCGCTTGCCGCCACCCTGCAGGATGCGTTCCGCTTCCCCTTGGAGGGGGAGGCCTGGAAGGCCCGCTTCCTGACGGGCTCGGGGCTGATCTTCGCCGGGATGTTTATCCCCATCCTGCCCCTGGTCTTTGTCTTCGGCTATGTTGTGGCGGTCATGCGCCGCATCGTCCGGGGCGAGGCGCCCGCCATGCCCGCCTGGGATGACTGGGGTCGCCTGGGCAGCGACGGCCTGGGCGCCACCCTCGCCGGCCTGGTCTGCCTCCTGCCCGGCCTGCTCGTGTTCCTGGGCGGCATGGCCCT
Source organism: Chloroflexota bacterium (assembly GCA_029553955.1). Classification (GTDB taxonomy): domain Bacteria; phylum Chloroflexota; class Anaerolineae; order SpSt-313; family SpSt-313; genus JAKPJZ01. The sequence goes on along the minus strand of JAKPJZ010000064.1, from coordinate 3,498 downwards.
CTACTTTGGCGCCAGCTTGGCCATGCCCTTCGTCGCGAGCGGCAGTGGTGACAGCCCGGGTGTGATCTTGGGCTTTACGGCGTTCCTCCTGGCCGCAATGGCCATCCTCTTCATCTCCATAGCCGTGGCCACACTCCTCTTCGCCGCGGGCGCCATCCCCCTGCCTGTGGCCGTTGCCCATCAGGCGGCCAGGGGGCGGGTCGGCGCCGCCTTGCGCGTGGGCGAGTGGTGGCGCATCCTGCGCGCCAACAAGATGGGCTTCTTCATCGCCTGGGTGGTCGTGATTGGCCTGTTGACCATCCTCTACTCTGGCGTGGTCGTGCTCGGCTACAGCGTGGTGCTGGCGTGCCTGGCGCCCTTCCTCGCCGCACCGGCGAGCTTTTACCTGCTGCTCGTCGCTGGCGCAGTGTTCGCCCAGAGCTACCGCGAGGGCGCCGAGGCGCTCTTGCAGGGGACGGTCGCACAGCCAGCCACAGGGGAGACGTCCGAGGGGCTTGCTGAGGGATCGGTCGAGGGCTCATAGAGCTCTTTCTCTGGGGGGGGTTGTGGAGGGTGACGGCGCCCTGCCCAGCCCGCGGGCTGGGCAGGGCGCCGTCACCCTCCACAACCCCCCCCAACCTCAGCCTTTCTTGAACGGCAAGAGCGGCATCAGGCTCGCCGCCAGGGCGGTGAGCGGCATCGTCTGCAGCCACACCCGGCCAGGCCCGCGCAGCGCGGCCAGGAAGAGGCCCTCGCCGCCGAAGAGCAGGTTCCTCACCCCCTTGACCATGACAATGTCATAGCTCACCGTGGGCTCGAAAAAGGCCACGTAGCCGGGGTCCACCTTCAGCGTCTCACCCGGGGCCAGGCTGTACTCGCGCACCTCGCCGGGGATCTCGAGCCAGATGGTGCCCGGCCCGCTCACCTTTTGCAGGATGAACCCCTCGCCACCAAACAGCCCCGCGCCCAGCCGCTTCTGGAAGGCGGTCTCCAGCTTGACCGTGCTCTCGGCGGCCAGAAAGGCGCCCTTCTGGCAGATGAGGCTCTGCCCGGCGGTGAGGCTCATGGCCACCGCCTTGCCGGGGGCGCTGGGCGTAAAGACGACCGTGCCCTGGCCGCGCGCGCAGGTGTACGTGGTCAAGAAGAGCGACTCGCCCGCCAGCATGCGCCCCAGCCCGGCCATCAGGCCGCCCTTGGTGCCGGTCGACATCTCGATCTCGCCGGTCTGCCAGGCCATGCCGCCCCGCTGCGTGTACACCGACTCGCCCTGCCGCAAATGCACATCGACCGATTGGAACACCGTGCCGTGGATCTCGTACTTCATGCTGAACTCCTTCCTTGGTACTACCATGGGGGCATGTTTTGTGGGTTGGCTGAGCCGTGGCCGCCCGAGGGCGGCCACGGCTCAGCCAACCCACAAAACATGCCCCCAAAAAGGCTCGGCTCCGGTCGTGCGCGAAGCGTAACGCCCGGACTAGAGGCCCTGCACTGCCTGGATGGAGATGGTGTAGAGCTGCTGCTCGGGCGTGAGCTCGCACTCAAAGATCGGCTCGTCCTCGGGACAGTTGGCGTCAGGCGACGGCCGCCAGCCGACCGCGGCGATGGCGAGCACATCGCCCTGGCGATAGCCGCGCGCCGTGCCGGTCGGGCCGTCGGCGACATACATGGCGTCCTCCGTCCAGCCATGCGAGGTCAGGACGAGGTCGAGCGCATCCATCACCACGTCCATGCTCTCGAAGAGCTCGCCGGTGCCTGTAGCGACGAGCTCGTAGCAGGTGCCGGTTTTGTCGGTCAAGGGGTCCATAAAGGGCACCTCGGCGCCTGTGACCTCGACCCCCAGCGCCTTGAAGATGGCGGGCTCGAGGGCCTGGGCAGCCTCGGCGGCGGGCGTGAGCTCGCCCTCCACCGGGAGCTGCGGCGGCATGGGTAGCGGCGTCTGCGTGGGCGCTGGGGCTGCGACGTGGGTCGGCTCGGCCGGGGCGACGGGGGCGTCGCATGCTGCAACCAGCGCCACGACCAGGAGCAGGCCGAGCAGCGAGCAGCATTGGGCAAAGGAGCGTGGCTTGAACATGATGGGCTATCTCCCCAGATAGAGTATCGCACAGCGCCAGGCACCGGACGTGCAGAGGATGGACTCCTGGCGCATATGCTCTCGTCGATGCCGCAAGTCCGGGCGAACAGGCAGAGCGGGCCGCATGGAGCTGTTCCGGAGCAAAAGAGCGCTCGGGCCATGATACATCGACATCCAGGCGACGTCAAAGGGGCGGGCTCGTTGAGCAGGGCATTGACAAAGTCCTGTCCCTGTCACCCTGAGCGGGTTCTGCGAGTCTACCAAAGTGGCCGTCGCCTCGACCGCGAAGGGTCCTCCCTGCGCAGGTGGGACCCTTCGCGGACCAGACGATCGCCACCTTGCCGGACTCGCAAAAGCCGCTCAGGGTGACATGAAGCGACTTTGGAAAAGCCCTGCGCCCGCTGGCGAACGATTTGGCAAAGTGCGCATTCTCTGTTAAGCTAGCACATAGCCGCAATCTGCGCACTCTGCGCCGATGTGGATGCAGAGGCGCGCTGGTGGACGCCGCTTGCGCACTGGCCCACGACTCGGGGGGGCGGTGAGCGCAAGGCCTCGCGATCAAGGTGGCTGCACGGTGAGCTGGCGCTTCGTCTATGCCCCCAATATCTGGCCGTTGGCCTTCGCCGCCGTCTTCCTGCTCTTCCTGAGTTGGGTGGGCTGGCGCAACCGCCACGTGCCCGGCGCACTGCCCTTTGCCCTGGCCGCGCTGTGCCTGGCGCTGTGGGCCGCGGCCGCCACGCTGGAAGTCGCGGCAGCCGACGTCGCTACCGCGGTCTTTTGGGTCAGGTTCGCGGCGCTGTGGCAGCTCCCCTCGACGATCGCTATGCTCTGCTTTGCGCTGCAGTTCGCCGGGCTGGGCCGCTGGCTGAGCCGGTGCACACTGGCGCTGCTCTGTCTCCCCGTCCTGCTGGCCGATGGACTGATGCTGACCAACGACCTGCATCACCTGGTATGGCAGGGCTTTGTCTACGTGGGGCACGTGCGGCCGCTGTATGGCGCCCTGATCACGCCAATGGTGGCCTATGGCTACCTGCCGGCTACCGCGACCATTGTGATCCTGGTCTGGCTCTTCAGCCGCTCGCCAAGGCACCGGCGGCCGGTGGCGCTGGCCTTGTGCGGGCAGGCCGTAATCCGGGTCGCGTATGCGATCGACTTTGCCGGGGCCAACCCGCTGGCCCCGCTCGACCTCACCATCCTCGCTGCGCTCGTCGCCGCGACGCTGTACGCCATCGCGCTATTCCACTTCCGGGTGTTCGACCCGGCCGCCGTCGCACGAGCCGCGGTCATCGACCAGATGGGCGAAGGTATGGTGGTGCTGGATGATGACGGCTGCGTGGCCGATCTGAATGCCACCGCCGAGAGCATCCTGGACATCTCGGCGGCGCAGGCCAGGGGGCTACAGGCCGCTTCTGTGCTGCCATGGTGGCAGAAGCAAAGCGTGAGCCCGC